>NZ_BMXA01000002.1:0-712500 GCF_014651515.1 Arenicella chitinivorans | reverse complement strand
TTTCAAAGTTTTTCAACCGCCTCAATTGCCGTTTCCGACGACTGAGATGCTCGCTTTGAGGGAGCTGCATTCTACTCAATTGAAGCGTCCGGTCAACCACTTTTTGAAATTAATTTCCAAAGCTTGTTTGCGCCGGAATAAGCGTCTAACTGACCGCTTATTTGCCTCACTTGAGGGTCGTGCATTCTACTCATTCCAACCTGCCGGTCAACACCTTTTTTTAAATAATTTTAAAAGGTGTTCCGAGCCACGAAATCGCTAAAATTTAGCGCTGCGTCATCTCGAGGAAGGCGGCATTCTACGCATTTAAAACTTGCCGTCAACCATTTTCTTTTCTTATTTTTTATACCACTAATCAGTGGTACCTGCTCGGCCATATTGGTCCTCAAAACGCACTATGTCGTCCTCTCCCAAATAGGATCCTGATTGCACTTCAATAATCTCTAGGACGTCGACCTCACTCGGGTTGCGCAGTGCATGCACCACGCCTACAGGTATATACGTAGATTCGTTTTCTTTGAGTAACATAGTTTTATCACCATTCAGCACTTCAGCCACACCTCGAACCACAACCCAGTGTTCGGCTCTATGGTTATGCATCTGCACTGACAGCTTCGCCAATGGTTTAACTTGAATGCGTTTAACTTGAAATCGATCTCCAGCGTCAACCGAATCGTACCAGCCCCAAGGGCGATAGACCTTACGGTGATGCTTTACATGTGACCGGTTCTCATGTTCAAGCACCTTAACTATCTGCTTAACCTCCTGACACTCGGCTTTCGTGGTGACCAAGATAGCATCATCAGTCTCCACGATAACCAGGTCTTCGACCCCCACTGCAGACACCAGCTTACTCTCTGAGTAGATATGCGTATTGCGCGTGTTGTGTACGATAACATCACCAGTACAGGCATTACCGTTCTCATCTTTATTTGAGACCTCCCAAAGCGCTGACCACGACCCAACATCACTCCAACCTGCATCCAACGCAACAACCGCGGCATTGTCAGTGTTCTCCATAACAGCATAGTCGATTGAGATCGACGGCGACATCATGAACTCTTCTGTGCCGATGCGAATAAAATCAAGGTCGTGTTGCATCTTTGAGTATGCCGCAGAACACGCTTCAAATACTTCCGGAGCGTAACGCTGCAACTCATCTAGGTAACAATCCGCACGAAGTGCGAAAATCCCACCATTCCAATAATAACCGCCAGACGCAAGATATTGTTCGGCTGTACCACGATCAGGCTTCTCTTTAAAACTCTCGATCTGATGCACTTCGTCATACAACTTTACACCACGTTTTATGTAGCCATAACCCGTTTCCGGAGATGTGGGTACAACACCAAACGTCGTAAGCTTGCCACTTGCTGCGGAACTCATGGCGAGATCAACGGCTTTTAAAAAACGATCTTCATTTAGGATCACGTGATCCGCTGGCATCACCAGCAGCACAGACTCCGGATCAATACTCGCGGCATGTAAAGCTGCGACCGCAATCGCTGCCGCCGTATTTCGCCCCTCGGGTTCAAGCATGACACTCGCATCAGATGCACCAACCTGCGCCAACTGTTCCCCAACGATAAATCGGTGCTCCTCGTTACACACCACGATGGGTGCACTAAAATCGCCCGCGGCTCGAGTGCGCAATACCGTTTGCTGCAACGGAGACAAGTCCGGATCGGTTATTGGCAATAGCTGCTTTGGGTACATGCCTCGAGACAAAGGCCACAACCGAGACCCGACACCACCAGATAGTATGACTGGCACCTTCATTAGGCTTCCCTCAAAATTTGTTCATTTTTCGATAACCAGCCGTAGGTATGACTTAGACCTTCTACTAACGAGTAGCTGGCCTGCCAACCTAGACTGTTGATTTTGCTAACATCGAGCAACTTCCGCGGTGTGCCGTCCGGCTTTGACGAATCAAATACAATTTCACCCTCGAAGCCAACAACCTCAGCCATGGTATAGGCGAGCTCACGAATCGTGCAATCTTCACCAGTACCAATATTCAGGTGCGAGAGGCGCTCTTCTGTTGCTTGTTGGTATGCCGAGCGCGACAATCCCATGACAAATAACGTTGCGGCGGCCATGTCATCCACGTGTAAAAATTCCCGCATCGGTTTCCCAGAACCCCAGACGACCACCTGTCTTGCATCGTCCAACTTAGCTTTATGGAACCGGAGCATCATTGCTGGAATCACGTGACTGTTCATTGGGTGAAAGTTATCGTTTGGGCCATACAGGTTAGTCGGCATCACGCTGCGATAATCGACACCATGTTGTCGATTGTAGGATTCGCACAATTTAATACCAGCGATCTTGGCAATAGCGTATGGCTCGTTTGTCGGTTCCAGCTCACTGGTCAATAGTGCTGATTCAGGAATTGGCTGAGGTGCAAATTTGGGGTAGATACAAGACGAGCCCAGCAGTACCAATTTTTCAACTCCTGCCTCGAATGCCGCCTGCAACACATTGCATTCAACCATTAGATTTTCATAAATAAAGTCCGCTGGATACGTATTGTTCGCATAGATCCCCCCGACTTTAGCGGCGGCATGGTACACATGATCGATCTTTTCCTTACTGAAAAAGCTTCGAACAGCACTTTGATCGGTCAGATCCACTTCGGATCGAGTGCGAGAGATGATCTCTACATCCGGTTGCGTGGTGAGATTCCGCACGAGCGCCGAGCCCACCATACCTTTGTGGCCAGCCACATATACACGCTTGGTCATTGTATTTCTATACTCGTCTCATCATTGATCTAAAAACCCGTGAACTTTAAGGTGTGCTTGTTTTCGGGCCTCGGCGAGATCTTCGGAAATCATTTCAGCGCACATCTCTTCAACTGTAATTTCTGGCTCCCAACCGAGTTCACGCCGTGCTTTTTCAGGATCACCGAGTAATGTCTCAACTTCCGCTGGGCGAAAATACCTTGGGTCAATACTCACAATCTGGTCGCCGGGTTTTAGCGCGATGTCAGTTTTGGGTTCAACTGCAGCCACCACACCAACTTCCTCGACACCCTCTCCGGTGAACTCGATTGATATACCAAGATAACTTGCTGCCGCGCGCAAAAAATCACGCACGGAGATTTGCCTCCCGGTAGCAATCACATAATCATCGGCTTGTTCTTGCTGCAACATCATCCATTGCATCCGAACATAGTCTTTAGCATGCCCCCAGTCTCGCAATGAATCCAGGTTACCGAGCTTTAATTCATTCTCCAGACCACAGGCAATGCGCGCCAATGTTCGAGTAATTTTGCGCGTAACAAATGACTCTCCCCTGCGCGGAGACTCATGATTGAATAGTATTCCATTACACGCATACAAGCCGTAGGATTCACGGTAATTTACCGTGATCCAATAAGCATATAACTTCGCAACGCCATATGGGGAACGGGGATAAAAGGGGGTCTTCTCGGTCTGCGGAGTTTCTTGCACCAACCCATATAACTCAGAGGTAGCCGCCTGATAGAAACGCGTTTTTTCGACCAAGCCCAGAAATCGAATTGCCTCAAGCAAGCGAAGGGTCCCGAGGGCATCCACATCCGCAGTGTATTCTGGCACTTCAAAGGACACAGCCACGTGACTCTGCGCAGCGAGGTTGTAAACCTCGTCTGGCCGAATCATATCCAGCAAGCGAGTTAAACTTGACGAGTCAGAAAGATCTCCGTAGTGGAGTTTAATCTTCCCGCGCATCCCACCGCCGAATTCCAGCAGGTGCTCAATACGCTCACGGTTGAACGACGAAGATCGGCGAACCAATCCATGTACCTCGTATCCCTTGGCAAGCAAAAATTCCGCAAGATAAGAACCGTCCTGGCCTGTAATGCCAGTTATGAAAGCTATTTTAGTCATTAGTTTGATGGACTTCCGGCAGTCCCGCTAAGCAAGAGAACAAGTTTAGCGAAACACCTATAAAAAGACAAAACTCTCAGCGTCGCCACTTATCTCGAGGCAAACGCATTCGAATCACTTTGGACAGACCCTTGCAAACTTGCGCTTACCGACCTGAAGCACAAATGGGGTCACTGCATTGATGAGTAATTTTGGATCGGATACACGCTCACCATCTATCTTAACGGCCCCCTGTTTGACCATACGCATAGCTTCCGAGGTACTCGGACACAACTGAGCTTCTTTGATCACACCACCGATCAGCAACCCATCACGGATTGCAATGTGGACTTCAGGAATATCATCGGGAATGGCGTTTTTTTGAAATCTCTGAATAAAATCCTGTTTGGCCGACTCAGCTGCCGCGGCATTATGGAATCGAGTGATCAATTCCTCGCACAATAGAAACTTCACATCACGCGGATTCATCCCTTCGGATATCTGCGTTTTAAAACCATCGATCTCCGACATCGGGCGAAAACTCAACAACTCAAAATAGCGCCACATTAACTCATCCGATACTGACATCACCTTGCCAAACATATCGTTCGGCGCATCGGTAATCCCGATGTAATTGCCGAGAGACTTCGACATTTTTTGTACGCCATCCAGGCCTTCTAGAATTGGCACCGTCAATATCGCTTGCTGTGACTTCCCATAAGCCTTTTGCATCTCACGCCCAACCAGAAGATTAAACTTTTGATCGGTTCCACCTAACTCAACATCGGCTTCGAGCGCAACAGAGTCGTAACCTTGCACCAAGGGATACAGAAATTCGTGAATTGCAATAGATTGTTGCGCAGCGTAACGCTTGGAAAAATCGTCGCGCTCCAGCATTCTTGCTACAGTATATTGAGCCGCCAAACGAATCATGTCCGCCGAACTCATTTTACTCATCCATTCTGAATTAAACCGAACGCGAGTCAGCTCCGGATCTAGGATTTTGAATACCTGCGCCTGGTAAGTCTCTGCATTCTGCTTAATTTCGTCGCTCGTCAACGGTGGCCGTGTCGCACTCTTGCCAGTCGGATCACCAATTAGGCCGGTGAAATCCCCAATCAAAAACGTAACATTATGACCAAGCTGTTGAAACTGCCGCAACTTATTAATTAGTACGGTGTGACCCAGATGCAAATCTGGCGCGGTCGGATCAAACCCGGCTTTTACCTCCAACGGCTTACCGGTCGCCAACTTCGCCTCCAATTCTGACTGCGGAATAATCTCATCAGCCCCGCGCAACAAGGCTTGCATTACTTCCGAGGGCTGATTCGCTTCCCCCATGGCTGCTTTAATTTCTGTATCGATTGTCACTACTAAACCTGTAACGTTTTGCCTACATCAATCCGCGGGAACGCGGCTTTATTCTCGTGTGGCAAGACTAAACGCTGAGACCGCGGAAGACAAGACGGATTCTGAACGACAAGGGAATTTCATCACTGCTAAGACACACACCTTCAGACGATTTACATTATTTAATGGTGATTAATTTGCCAATCCAACGCGAAACGCGCAAAATGGCCGCTTTAGGGCGCAAAAACAAAACGAACTCGGTCGACCCCCCATGCTTTGATCGACACAGTTCGATTCGCGTTTTGTTGTGCATGACGGTAAAACTCAAATAGATAAGAAGCATTCACTATGCCATCCAGCTTTACGCATCGACTCAGCCACTTGGTCACAGACGTCATCAAACCAAAAAACCCACACCAAGCCGCCAATAATCGCCCACCAATTCGTAAGCGCCATTGGTTCTTGGGCACCTCGCTAGTATTGGCTGGATGTTGGATAACTCATACCACCACGGCCACGATAAAACCACTCGCTAACACTGCCAGCCCCGTTGATGAGACCATTGCGCACACGCCGCTTCTGTTGACTTTTGCGCCGGAGGTGGCCGCCAAGCCAGATCAGCCTATCGATCTCAGTATTCCACCAACCTCCTCGTCAGCGCTGAACTCGGACTCGAACCAACATGACACGGCGGCACTGAGCCTCCCGATGGAAGCCCCTTCCAGTGCCAGCAAGCGAAAAGTAAACCCACCACCTCAGCCAATTGAAATTTTCACGACACGCAAACATAAAATTAAACGTGGCGAGTCGTTAGGGATAATTTTTCGCAAGCAGAACCTTGGCTACAGCTTGCCACACAAACTCACCCAGCACGACGTTGCAAAGCAGTTGACTTCTATCGCAGCGGGCAAATCACTTGAATTCGCCTTCGATGCTGAAGACAAGCTACGGCGCATTACGTATCCTACGAGCTACCTAACCAAGCTCGTTGTCGATATAAAAGACGATGAAATTACCGATGCGAAGGTTGTCGACCTCCCGTATACCACTCATCGTCAAGTCGCATCTGCGGAAATCACATCATCGCTCTTCGAAGCCGGCCTGGAAGCTGGATTGGGCCACAACATTATTATGGAAATGGTTCGCATCTTCGGTTGGGACGTTGATTTTGTTCAAGACATCCGATCCGGTGACAGCTTCCATGTCATTTACCAAGACCACCAACTAGACGGAAAGAAACTCGCAGACGGTGAAATACTCGCGGCTGAGTTTAATACTCAAGGGCGAACCTATCGCGCGATCCGCTATCAAGACAACGAAGGTAACGTCAACTATTACACGCCAGAAGGCGATAGCATGCTGGGCACTTTCCTTCGCTCACCCGTCAAGTTTAGTCGTATCTCCTCACGCTTTGGAAAACGTCGCCACCCAATCTCAAAAAAGTGGAAAGCACACAAAGGCGTGGACTATGCCGCTAGTCGAGGCACGCCAATTCGTGCCACCGCCGATGGCAAGGTGATTCACGCTGGCAACAAGGGCGGATACGGCAAAACAGTGGTTCTAAGACATGCCGGACGCTTCACCACACTCTATGCGCATATGAACGGTTACGCGAAGGGCATCAAGAGCGGTGCACGTGTTAAGCAAGGTCAAACTATCGGCTATGTCGGTAGCACCGGCTACTCAACTGGCCCCCACCTACACTACGAGTTCCGCGTTGACGGCGTACACCAAAATTCACTAACCTACAAAACACCGAAGGCGTCTTCCGTGCCGGCAGATGCTATTGATGACTTCCAATTGCTCGCATCCACGCTTGGCCAAGAGCTAGATTCGGTGCAATCCGAGTACATGCTGGCCCAGGCTAAACAGGCAACCGAGCATGCGCCTGACAGCGATACACTTTAATAGCAAACGAGCCGTATTCCATGCGCCACTTGATCGTCGGCATGATGTCCGGCACCAGCATGGACGGCATCGATGCCGCTTTGGTTGAGTTCACATCAACCAGTCAACTTCGCGTACTGCAGTCGAGCTACACAGCGTACCCGCCTGCGCTCAGAAACGAACTGAACTATCTGGCACTGCATAATGAGCAGATCTTCGTTCCGTCAGACTCACACTTGCACGCCGAGCTAGCAGAACACTATGCCGCTGCCGCAACGTCGCTTATCGATACCAGCGGGATCAAACAACAAGACATCAGCGCCATCGCGAACCACGGACAAACCGTACGCCACGAACCCAACCGCTCACCGGCTTTCAGCATTCAACTTGGTGACGGCAAACACATTGCGATGCTGACAGGCATTCCCACGATCTGCCAATTTAGACAAGCCGACCTCGCGGCTGGAGGCCAAGGCGCACCACTCATGCCAGCTTTTCACCGGCATGTTTTCGGCATGACCGAGTCGCACTATGTGCTAAACCTTGGCGGCATTGGCAATGTAACGCGTTTGAGTGATCCAGTATTAGGGTTCGATACGGGTCCGGCAAACTGCTTGATGGACCAGTGGACTGAGCTACACACTGCACAACGATACGATCTTGATGGCGCATGGGCTAAAACTGGGCGTGTAAACCAAGCCTTGTTGAGCGCCTTATTATCTGATCCGTATTTTACCGCCCCCTACCCTAAGAGTACGGGAACCGATTACTTTAACTTGAATTGGGTACGTGCTCGTTACCCAAAAATCGATCTAGTTGATCCGGCTGATGTGCAAGCCACTTTGCTCGAGCTCACAGTCGACTCCGTATCGAGGTCCCTACAGCAATTACACGCGCAATCAGGCAAGATTTTCGTTTGTGGTGGTGGGGCTAACAACGCGCAGCTGATGGCGCGCCTGCAGTCTGCACTCACTGCTTATGAAGTCACCACAACCGACGCGTTAAATGTGCCTGCAGATTGGGTTGAAGCAGTTGGGTTTGCCTGGCTTGGTTACTGCTTTCTGACTAATACTAACAGCAACATGCCGAGCGTGACCGGTGCCCGCAAACAGGTCGTTCTTGGGCAACAGTATACCCCTGACTGAGCGTCATCTTGGCCACAAAAAAGGGTGCCAGCGGCACCCCAATTTAGGACCTTGCGTAAGCCAATCAAATTAAGCAGAGAACGATGAACCACAACCACAAGTTGTGGTCGCATTTGGGTTATTGATAATAAACCGAGCACCATCGAGATCGTCTTTGTAATCGATCTTGGCACCAATTAAATATTGAAAACTCATTGGATCAACTAGCAGGCGAACGCCATCACGATCCACTGCAGTGTCATCTACCTGCTGATCTTCATCAAACGTGAAACCGTACTGAAACCCTGAGCAACCACCACCTTGCACGTAAACGCGCAATTTAAGCTGGTCATTGGCTTCTTCTTCGATCAGTTCCGCAACCTTACTCGCTGCCGCCGGCGTAAAGTCGAGGGGCTGTGCCGCGCTCGGCGCTACTTCTGTTTCTATCATAATAATAACCTACCTTCGACTCATTGCCGATAACTGCACTAAATATAGCGGCAAGCGCGCTATTTTCAAGCTTCGTTTTTATCCGCACCACCCGGAATAACATCATAAACCGGCGCACTGGCATCAGACACAAGACTGCCATTGAGCACAGCACCTAATTCCATCTCAACTGCTTTGTAATGAATATCACCTGTGATTTTAGCATTCGACTGCAATTCCACATGTCCCGTTGATGCAATATTACCTTTCACCGTTCCATTTATCACAACATGAGGGACATTAACATCGCCCTCAATGATGCCAGACTCACTCAAAACCAAGGTACCGTTATTGCTATCTTGCGCCGAAACATGACCCTTGATGTGACCATCGATGCGCAGGCCGCCTGTGAACTCGAGGTCACCCTGCAAAATCGAGCCCGAACCGACCAATGTATCAATAGTTTCTACCGGCTTGCTTGTGCGTTCTTTGTTTCGTTTCATGATTGTATCTCTACTTCGATTGATTTCGGTTAAAACACCCACTATCCCGACACGCTGATCAAGAAATAGGCTTAGCTGAGGTTGGCGTGGATTTCAGTGCGTCCGGCTCGGTTGACAAGTCAAACCACTTGACCAGCGGTTCACCATCTTGAAGATCAAGCTCCACTTTTAATTTTGCTTGATCGGTCAACTCATCAGGATGCTCTATTGAGCCCGATACCTGCTGAAAATACTGGTAACTAATACTGCGGTGACTTGCTACCGGCCATTGGGCCACTGGCTTATCCGATTCATACAGTGTGATTTTCAAATTACCGCGAACCTGGTGCTTGTGTTTAATCGCTTGCACAAGAGTAACATCAAACGACAGTCGCTGATCGGCAAAACTGTAGGTTAAGTTTTGAATGGCAGGACCGCTTTTGCCATCTTCTGGCGAGATAATACTGCGATAAAAATCCAGTCGAGATCCCAGTACACTGTTTTTTTGCTCTGAATTAGCGTATGCCTTAGTGATCTGCCGATACGCTTCTTCCTGGATTTGTAACTGACGTTGTGCGAACACCAGGTTTTCTTCAGCCGCAGTGGCGCGAGTTTTCACCTCTTGTAAATTTTCGCGCATTTGCTGGATAAGATTCTGGTCTTCCGAATACTGTGCATGCCCTGCCTTAACACCTTGGCGATACGCGAAGTACAGCGCCACAAAAAGCAGAAATAGTGACACGACAGTGACTGTCATCACGACCGAACGTGCCAATTTAGGCCGAATAGTCAGATCGTTCGTTGGTTTACGAATCATCAGTTTCTCTACTTACTCACCGAATCGAACTTCGACTCATTACTTGGTTTTACAAACATAATCGCATAACAACTACGGCATGATCGCAGGGGAACTAAGTCCCTCTGTCTCATCGAGCCCAAACATAATGTTCATATTTTGCACGGCCTGACCGGCAGCCCCTTTAGTTAGGTTATCAATCACCGATAACACCACCAGCTTGTTTGAACCAACCGCTTTATGAATTGCGATGCGACAGACATTCGAGGACTTTACAGAACGTGTCTCTGGGTGCTGGCCAAGGGGCAGTATATCTACGAATGGCTCATTCGAATAATAGTTTGTGAAGCGTTCATGAATTGCCTCCAGCGGCTGGGCCGAGTCCAATAGATCTGCGTAAATCGTGGCGTGAATCCCACGCAACATTGGTAGCAGGTGCGGAATAAACGTCAACCCAACAGCTTGTTGCGTAACGGAGCTGATGTTTTGCCATATCTCCGGGTGATGCCGGTGGCCAGCGGCACCGTACGCCTTAAAGCTATCAGCGACCTCACTAAACAAATTCGCAACCTTCGCACTACGCCCGGCCCCAGTCACGCCGGACTTGGCATCGACCACAAGCGTCGAAGCATCAACTAGGGCAACGTCATCGCCACGCGCACCTTCAAATAAGGGCAGTAGACCCAAGGTTGTTGCCGTTGGGTAACAGCCAGGATTAGCCACCAGCTTCGCCTGAGCAATGACGCTTCGGTTTAGTTCCGGCAGCCCATAAACAGCACCAGCAACCAAATCCGGACAAACATGCGTCATTCCATACCAATGCTCCCAAGTCGGTATATCTTTGATCCGAAAATCCGCCGCCAGATCAATCAATTTGACACCCTGATCTAGTAAGTCTCTCGCATGGGTCATTGCGATCCCGTTCGGCGTTGCGCTGAAAACCACATCACATTGAGCCAAGGCAGTTGCATCGGGAACCGTGAAGTTCAAATCCACAGAACCGCGCAAACTGGGATACAGATCACTCACCGGTGTGCCGGCTTCTGACCGCGAAGTGATAACGCCAAGTGATGCAGCCGAGTGTGTTGCCAGCAAGCGCAGTAACTCAACTCCGGTATACCCAGTACCACCGATCACTCCAACCCGTATTTTTTTTAGAGAACTCACGTAACTATAACAACCCAACGTGTTAATAAATCTGCGTGCTTAAGTGTAGTTGAGTTTCGGTTTCAGTCAACCAGACGATCAGCATTCAAGCACAAATAACCGGCACAAAAAAACGCCAGCACGAAGGCTGGCGTTCTTTGTTTTTGCGTGTTGTTCGCTGATGCGCCCCACACTGCTCGCAAACACTTAACGTTTCGAGAACTGTGGACGACGCCGTGCGCCTTTCAAACCAACTTTCTTACGCTCAACTTCACGCGCATCACGTGTGACGAAACCGGCTGAACGCAACGCTGGACGCAACGCTTCGTCATACGCTAATAGCGCGCGAGTAATGCCATGACGAATTGCGCCGGCCTGACCACTACCACCGCCGCCTTGTACGTTCACGTGAATATCGAATGTGTTTTCCATGTCCAGTAGAACCAGCGGCTGGCGAACAACCATACGGGCTGTTTCACGACCGAAATACTCATCCAAAGGACGCTGATTAACCGTGATTGATCCTGAACCGGATTGGATACGTACTCGAGCCGTTGAAGACTTACGACGTCCAGTACCTAAATAAACTTCTGACGTTGCCATGTAACTCTCCTAGATTTCCAGTACTTTTGGTTCTTGAGCTTGATGCTTGTGCTCAGGGCCAACATAAATATGTAATTTTTTGAACATTGCGCGACCCAACGGGTTTTTAGGCAACATACCGCGAACGGCATTTTCAATAATGCGCTCTGGTGCGTGCTCACGCAGTTTGCGTACATTGACGTCTTTGATACCACCAGGGAAACCAGTGTGACGATAATAAATTTTTGCTTCTTCTTTATTACCCGTCACCGCGATCTTCTCGGCATTGATCACAACAATATGATCACCGGTGTCGACGTGGGGAGTGTATTCAGGCTTGTGTTTGCCTCGCAGACGAAGAGCGATCTCTGTCGCTACACGGCCAAGCACTTTGTCGGCGGCATCAACAACATACCACTCGCGCTTAACCTCTGCTGGCTTTGCGGAAAATGTTTTCATAGTATCTTCTATCACTTATTGTCTTGTTACAGACGTTTACGCTTTGTTACTGCCCGAGTTCTGTAACCAAGGGCCAAATAACGATACTGCAACCCAAATGCTGTCACAGGGACGCGCGATAATAAGGTCTCTTCTCGATAAAGACAAGCGGATGAGCTCTAAAGTACTGAAATTTCGGTAGTACGCTTGCATTGCAACAACACAAGCAAAAAAAAGGCGCGACTTGTGTCGCGCCCAAACCACCAAAGGAGGATGGAGGAGAAGTGCAAACCGGCAAATACTGGGACCGCCGATTTATAAACTGTCTTGGTTGATCTGTTCAGCGCGCTTAGCGCTTATCAACCCTACAACTGAATTATGGTCGCAGAAGCGCCACGAGTCAAAGTTTATTTAAACAACACCAAAGCAATCATGCCATCGCAAGCCTTTGATTATATACAACTATAATTTTACATTATTTAAATAATAACTATTATTCATGGCATTCAGTAAAATCATTACCTATTTTTCTCTCAATCATGCCTTGGTGTCTACCTCGAACTTACTATAATGCGTCATGACCAAACAGTGACAGGCTCGCAGCATGCAACATCGACCACGCGACTTTATCGATCAACTATTCAGCCATCTTGACCAAGGTCTTCGCAACACCTTCACCAAGCCTAAGAGCAGTCGTCCATCTCCGGCCACCAAGCAGGACATTGATCCAATTGCCGACGATGACTACCTTAAGCGGTATAGCGCATCACTTATGCGCGTTAACCACGTTGGTGAAGTGTGCGCACAAGCGTTGTATCAGGGCCAAGCGCTGACCTCACGATCACCCTCAGTCAAAATCAAAATGCACGAAGCCGCAGAGGAGGAGATCGATCATTTAAACTGGTGTTTTGAGCGTATCGAGCAGCTGGACGGACGCACCAGTTATTTAAATCCTTTATGGTATCTTGGCTCACTGACGATTGGGATCGGCGCAGGTATCGCAGGCGACAAATGGAGTCTCGGCTTTCTGGCGGAAACTGAGCACCAGGTGGTGGCGCATCTACAATCTCATTTGAAACGACTGCCAGAAGAAGACGTCGTAAGTCGCGCGATCGTACAGCAAATGGTGATTGACGAAGCCGAGCATGCTGCAATGGCTGAGGATAACGGCGCACAGGCGCTGCCTCCGCTAATTAAGAGCCTGATGCGTGCCAGCGCCAAGGTCATGACCACGATGAGCGAAAAAATTTAATTCGGCAGCGAGTCCTGTGTAACCCTTGGACGCTCAAACTCCACAGCTTGTTTGCGTGCTCGGTGAGCAACATAGAGCGCCGCAGCCAACAATGCAACTGCGCCCGCCTGATGAGCAGCACCAGCCCAAACTGGCACTCGCAGCAACAAGGCAGAGATCCCCAGCGCGACCTGCAACGTCATGGCGCACAACAGCAACCAAGCACGGGTAGAAAAAGTCTGTCGCACCGACGCCCAGAAGCACGCGAGAATTGACGCCACAACCAGAAGCGCCAGACAGCGGTGAATGAACTGCACCGTTACTGGATTTTCGAACAAGTTATGCCAGAAAGGCTGCATTGCAGCCACACCTTGCGGTATCCAGTGGCCATTCATTGTCGGGAAAGTGTTCATGATAAAACCAGCCTTGGTTCCCGCCACAAAACCTCCGCTTAGAATCATAACAAAGACCACCACAACGCCCCAGGCTGTCAATCGCATATAGCCTATAGTCGCGTGACCTGCAGGTCGCTCTCCGCGCAAGAAATCCATAGCGTACCAAAGCATGGTGGCGAAGATAACGACGGCTAGTCCAAGGTGTGCAGTTAAGCGATACTGACTGACATGCGGCACATCAACCAACCCGCTTTTCACCATATACCACCCCAATAAGCCCTGCAATCCGCCCAAGATAAACAGTGCAGCAAGACGTCCGTACCAGCCACGAGGCACCATTCCTCGCACCAAAAAATACAACAACGGCAGCAAGTAAATCAGGCCGATTATACGACCGAGTACGCGGTGCCCGTATTCCCAGTAAAAGATGGACTTGAACTCATCAAGCGACATACCTGCGTTGATTTTCAGGTATTCAGGTGAAAGCCGATACTTCTCAAACACCGCCATCCACTCTGTTTGATTGAGCGGCGGAATGATTCCCATGATTGGTGCCCACTCGACCATCGACAAGCCAGACTGGGTTAAACGCGTGACTCCACCCACAACCACCATTACAAACACAGTTGCGGCACAACACATTAGCCACCAGCCCAGAACCTGGGCGTGACGATACTCAGAATTATGCTTCATTTCGTACATTTGCCAAATTTACGCTAAATATTCTTGCGCGCAGCCCGCATCAACTCGACTCAGGAGTCCGAGCTGCGAAAACGTGGCGTAATTATACTTCCTGGAATACCAAGGTTGCGTTAGTACCGCCGAAACCGAAGCTGTTAGACATAATTGTTTTCACTTTTTGACTGAGGTTTTCCAACAGTATTGGTAGACCAAGCGCAGCGGGGTCAAGTTCACGGATGTTGGCTGAGGCAGCGAGGAACTTCTCCTTCATCATGATTAGAGAGTAAATCGCCTCATGCACACCAGCCGCACCTAAAGCGTGTCCGGACAAAGACTTTGTGGCACTGATGAACGGGATTTTATCTTTAAAGACCGCCTTAATTGCTTCAAGCTCCTTCACATCGCCAACTGGCGTGGAGGTGCCGTGCGTATTCACGTAATCCACCGAACCTTTGACGTTCTCCATTGCTTGTTGCATACAGCGGACAGCACCTTCACCCGATGGCGCGACCATGTCATAGCCGTCTGACGTAGCGCCAAAGCCGACCAATTCAGCATAGATTTTCGCACCACGTGCTTTGGCGTGTTCATAATCCTCTAGCACTAAGATTCCACCGCCGCCAGCAATGACGAAACCGTCTCGATTTGCATCATAGGTGCGCGAGGCTTGCGTTGGAGTGTCGTTATATTTGCTCGACATCGCACCCATTGCATCGAACAAAATAGACATTGTCCAGTGCTCTTCTTCGCCCCCACCGGCAAATACCGTGTGGTGACGACCACTGCGGATGATATCGGCCGCATGCCCAATGCAGTGCGCGCTGGTTGAACACGCAGAACTGATTGAGTAGCTAGCGCCTTGAATCCCGAACATGGTCGACAAACAAGCAGACGTGGTACTGGCCATGGTTTTTGGCACCGCGTACGGCCCAATACGTTTCACACCACGCTCTTTCGCGATTTGAGCCGCCAAAACATTATTGGCCGGCGAACCGCCACCAGAGCCGGTAATCAAACCAACTTTAGGGTCTTTTAATTGATCTAACTCTAAACCAGCATCTTCAATTGCTTGCTGCATCGCGATGTAACTAAACGCCGCCGCATCACCCATGAAACGCAACTTTTTCCGATCAATCAGGGCGGCCTGGTCAATGTGGATACGCCCTGCAATCTGGCTGCGCATTCCCAGCTCGGCGTAGTCCTCACAAAATTGAATCCCAGATTTACCAGTGCGAAGACTTTCAGTTACTGTGGCCACATCGTTGCCTAAGCTCGATACGACGCCCATACCTGTCACTACCACTCTATTCATTGCTGTCACTCTTGTCGAATTGTTGCGTTAACTATGCGTCGGCGCCAAACAGGCCGACCTTCAGGTCCGTCATGGTGTAGATCACCTCGCCGTCGAGGTACACCTTTGCGTCCCCTATTCCCATATTCAGGCGGCGAGAAATCACGCGCTTCATTTCCACTTCGTAGCGTACCAGCTTCGCGTCCGGTTCGACTTGGCCGGTAAATTTGACCTCGCCCACACCCAGCGCTCTACCTTTGCCAGGCATACCAAGCCAAGACAAATAAAACCCGACTAACTGCCACACTGCGTCCAGGCCCAGACAACCTGGCATCACTGGATCGCCTTTAAAATGGCACTCAAAAAACCACAAGTCTGGATTGATATCGAGCTCAGCTACAACCTTGCCTTTACCAAACTCGCCACCGTTATCATTAATTTCAACAATACGGTCAAACATCAACATCGGTGGAAGGGGTAAGCGAGACATATCCTGGCCGGGCAATTCGCCATTGCCGTGCGCGATGATATCCTCGTAACTGTAGCTGTTTTGTTTTTTCATGATTTTTATTAACGGAAAGGTTTCTCTCACCGCAACGGAGACGGGATCGAACGTTTAATTGACGGATGCAAGACTAACCGCAATCGCGAAAAAATCAAGGTTAAATACATACTATACACAACCTTACCATTAGTTCGTGAGCACAAAGTACAAGACGATGGGGAGCGAAACAATGGCAAACAGGTTTCCAATTAACACCATCGACGCAACCGTATCCGGCTCGGTTTGATATTGCTCAGCCAACATAAAGTTTATGACCGCCGGCGGCAATGCGCCAAACAGAATCAAAATAGATTGATGCAAATTACTCATTGGAAAAATCTGAATCAAAAGAAATGCCAGCGCAACACCGACCACTGGACAAAATACCGCCATCACCAAGCCCGCATGCGAATCGCGCCAACTCGCACGCGTCAAACGTACACCGAGAGAAAAGAGCATCAGTGGAATCGCGACTTGGCCCAGCATATTTATCGGCACTAGTAGCACGGCAGGCACGCTCACATTCAAAAGGTTAATTAGACCGCCCACAACCACCGCGACAATCATGGGCGTTTTCAACACTTCTAGGCTCGACAGCTTACCTGAGTAGATGTAGGTGCCGATGGTGAAACAAAAAATATTACCCACCACGACCAACATGACACCGGCGCCCAAGGCGTGCTCACCCAGCGCGAATACGTAAAGCGGCAGACCGAGGTTGGCCCAATTGGAAAACATCGCCGGCGGTACAAAAGCACGCCAGCTAATTCCCACCACCTTCGAAAAAAGGAATGCGATGACGCCCGACCCTAACATTAGCAGTGCACCCGCGAGCATCAACGCAAAATATTGCGCCGGCACGAAGTCATCCTGAATCATGACGTGAAAGATGAGTGCAGGCATAAATATATCCATAACCAGCTGGTTGGTTATGCGCATCTCGGGCCGCATGCGCGCACCGTAAAAGTAGCCAACCGCAGCGAGCAGAAAAAGTGGCGCCACAATTGTCATTACCTGCTGAATCATCGTCTATTCCATACCGGCTTCACCAGTTCGGAAGTTTACCTTGTTGACTCGGTGGCGGCTACGTTCAATGCGACATACCAATTGTTATACATTCGCTTATACTATGCCGCGTAATACGAGGTACCCACGATGACCGATCAGAAAGACACACTCTTCAAAACTGTTGATGCGCTACCCGGCAGTTTCAAGTTTGACGCGCGCGTCGCGGCAGTATTCGAGGACATGATTTCCCGCTCAGTACCAGGCTATCAACAGATACTGCAGTTATTACCGACGCTCACGCGCACGTTCTTTAAACCTGACAGCACCTATTACGATCTAGGGTGTTCTTTAGGCGCTGGCTTGCTAGCCATGCACGCGGGCTTCGGTGAGCGAAGCGCGCAGCTGATTGGCGTCGACAACTCATCGGCGATGCTTACCAAGGCGCAACAAAACCTCTCTCACCTCGATCAGGAGACGCTCAGGCTCAGTTTACAAGATTTGCAGGACACGGAATTTGACCGTGCACAAATGATTTTGATGAATTTCACCTTGCAGTTCATTCCCCTGGCCGACAGACACGCGCTGATGGCGCGCGTCTATGCCAGCCTTCATCCGGGCGGAGTCCTTGTGTTATCAGAAAAATTGAAGTTTTCGGACCCTCATACCGCGGAACTGATGGCAAAAATCCACTACCAATACAAGAAGGACCAAGATTACAGTGAGCTGGAAATCAGTAAAAAACGGGATGCCATCGAAGATGTGTTGGTTCCAGAAACCCTAGAAGACCACATCGCGCGCCTGCACTCTGCGGGGTTCAAGACTGTTACACCCTGGATCCAAAATTTACAATTCATCTCTCTCCTAGCCGTTAAATAACCATGTTTGATTCGTTTTTTGCGCGCACCGAATTTGCACCTTGGACGTCTGAACTTAGGTCAGCCACCGTCCGACGTAGCGACCCTAAGCGACACGGAGACCTGGCAGGCTGGCAGACTATTGTTGAACAGCTGCCGAATATCACACCGTCGGAATGCCATTTGGACCGTGATACGGTCACATTTGGCTTAGCGAGTGATGCCAGTGCTGAGCAATTGCAACTATTACATCGCGGCTTATTCGCACTGAAGCCCTGGCGCAAAGGTCCCTACCAGCTTTTTGATACCTTTATTGATACCGAGTGGCGATCAGACTGGAAGTGGCAGCGAGTCCAACCTCATATTCAACCGCTTAATGATCACCGCATTATCGATGTCGGCTGCGGCAACGGCTACCACTGCTGGCGTATGCTGGGCGACGGTGCCAAATACGTACTCGGCATAGACCCGTCCATGCGCTTTGTAGTGCAGCACTCAGCAATCCAACGATACGCGAATGACCCACGCTTTGATTTACTACCGCTTGGTATCGAAGATATGCCCAACACCATGGCGTGTTTTGATTCGGTATTTTCAATGGGTGTGTTGTACCACCGTCGCAACCCAATCAATCATTTATTCGAACTCAAATCATTGATGACTCCCGACGGCCAACTGATCCTAGAAACCTTGATCGTCGATGACGCTGAGGACGGCGTATTACGCCCACACGACCGCTACGCCATGATGCGTAATGTGTGGAGCGTGATGACACCGGCACATATATTATCGCTGTTAGAGCAGGCAGGTTTTCGGGACGCGGCCTGCGTTGACCAAACCGTCACCACGACCGACGAACAGCGGCGGACTGAGTGGATGCAGTTTCACTCACTGGCTGAGTTTTTGGATCCTGATGACCCAAGCAAGACCATTGAGGGGTACCCGGCGCCGAAACGCGGCCTATTTATCGCTCGCCTACGATAAGAATTCGTCAAAAACCAGAGAGGCAAACCGCCCCTCTGGTGCTGAACAAACCAAGTGCCAGCGTTAACTGGCTTTCTTTGCAGTCGATTTTTTGGCTTTCTCAGTCGCCGCTTTACTGGCTTTCTTCGCGCTCGGCGAGGTGCGGCAAAAAGCGTTGACTTTACGCCCATCCTTACGTTCATAACCATCTACCCAAGTGCAGGCTGAATTACTGCCACACGCTTTGCTTTCCAAACCCTTGCAGGCACTGGCTGCCGAGGCGTGCATACTCATGGTTGCGCCCGCCAGGGTGGCGGTGAGTAGAAACGAACGAATAATCGAGTGTTTAGTTTGCATGATAAAATCTCCTTATCGTAATTAAACGCATCCAATGCGCTGATTCACTGTTGAATCGACTATAACTATAGAGCACTCACCAAGCAGAGGCTTCACCCGCTCGGGTGAATTTTCATTCGGTCATTGTAAAATGCTTACTCAGCTTGAGACCCTGCGCCTGATAGTTCGACGGCACACCATGCCCATAAATCCGGTCTGGTGTTTCCAACATCGACTCATACACCAATCGCCCGACATTTTGGCCGTCTTCAAGCAAAAATGGGACATCAAAGCTGCGTACCTCGAGCACCGCACGTGCCCCTTTACCTCCGGCCGCGGCAGCACCAAACCCAGGATCAAAAAAGCCCGCGTAATGCACTCGAAACTCACCCACTAAGGTATCGTAAGGCACCATTTCCGCTGCGTAATCGAACGGCACATGCACGGCTTCTTTCGAGACCAATATATAAAACTCTCCCGGATCTAGGATCAATTGCCCAGCGGAAGTGTGCAGCGGCTCCCAGAACTCCAAATAGGGATGGACGTTGGGTTTGTCGACATCCACCACGCCGGAATGACGTTTGGCACGAAACCCAACCAAACCGCCTTCGCCTTCACCGGCCAAATCCACGCTGACCGGCACACCGTTTCGCACATCTTGCATCGACAAATTTGCATCCACCAATCGCTCTTTCAACTGCAAGTCATAGTGGCTCTCGTTGTCGATCACTGCTTTACCGGCGCGGATTCGTAGTTGAGACAAGCGCGATCCGGCTCGGACTAATACGCTGAATGTCAACGGGGCAATTTCTGCGTACAGAGGCCCGGTATATCCCGCTGGCACCTGTTCAAACTCAACACCATAATCAGTGATTAATCGAGTAAAGACATCGATACGTCCGGTCGAACTTTTGGGGTTTCCGGCGGCTACCAGCGTGTCTGGCAACGCTAAGCTTTCCTGTAGGGGCACGATATAAACACAGGATTTTTCCAACACCGCACCTTGGCTGATATCAACTTTGTGCATCGCCATATCTTGCAAGCACTGTTTTACGGTGCGGTCTTTACCTGGCAAAAATGAAGAACGTACGCGATACGCAGTGGTCCCAAGCCTAAGGTCGATACTGGCTGGCTGGATCTGATCCGGCTGTGGCGGGTTGTCCAGTCGAATAACCTGTTGATCAATCAACTTCTGTAGATGTTGTGACGCGAGTGCGCCTTGCCCGTTAAACTGCATGTTTGACACTCTAGTTAAAAATAATCGTGCGGTTTTTGTGCACGATTGCTTTGTGCTCAAGCACCTTCAGCATGGCACGAGCAAACACTTTTTGTTCCACATCTCGCCCCATCTTAACCATATCCTGTACTGACGCGCCTGCAACCACCCTTGCCACATCCTGCTCAATAATCGGTCCTTGGTCGAGTTCTGCAGTTACAAAATGCGACGTCGCCCCGATTAGCTTTACGCCTCGATCGTACGCCATCTGATAAGGCTTGGCACCGACAAACGACGGCAGGAAAGAATGATGGATGTTCACGATCGGACAACCAGCTCGATCGATAAAGTCCTCACTCAATACTTTCATATACCGCGCCAGTCCTATGAAGTCGGGTTTATAGCGATGTACTATGTCGAGCTGTTTACGTTCATACGCGGGCACCTCGCCATCAGTCGGAACGTGAAAAAATGGCAGACCATGGCGATCCGCAATACGTCGCATCGACTCATGATTGCCGAGAATGAAACTCACCTCGATGTTTGGAAAATAATTGGCTTCATACTTATTCAGAATCTCAATCAGTGCGTGCGGCTGCCGCGACACAAACAAGCCAATCGATTGCTGTTGATTCATAAACCGCACATCAAAGTTCGCTTGATAGCGTTGAGCCATTGAGGCGAACTCCTTATCAAATGCCGCCTCATCTTCCCAGCGATCATTCAGCGGCCATTCAAGGCGCGAGAAAAAATGCCCGTCATCGGTATACTCCTCATAACGCGATATGTTCAGTCCACGCTCAGCAAAAAAGTTAGCAAGATCGGCGATGATGCCGACCGCGTCGATACAACTAAACAACAGGGCGGCAATTGCCGGATTGTCTGATGAAGGTGAAACCATGTGTGAAAAAAAAGGCAGCGTCCGAGTTACTTACGAAAGTTCGACATAATACACCGGTTTAAGCCGAGAAAAAACGCGCATCATCTAAGATTAAGCCGCCGCGCGCACGGTTTTATACACACAGCCTTAGTGGCTTTAGATGTATTGTGAGCAATCGGACACTACGCTAGTATTACGCGATGCGAACTCGCAATTTATCGGCCACCATTCGCCAACAGCTCGCCCTGGCCTATTTGGTCATCTCGGTACCCGCGTTTGCATTCACTATCTTGTCGTTACGAGCCCTTGACCACCGCATTGAGCAAGCTCAATTGTCGCCTATTGACGGGGATCAATTTGCACTCGCCACAACGCCAAGAAGCGCGTGGCTTATGTCGTTGGGCACATGGATACGCGTTAACAAACTACCGTTGTCCATCTCCCCCAGGCTCGATGAGGCCAATGACAACAACACCAGAGTGGCTTACGCGTTATCCGATGTTCGAACCGCTGTGCTGTATTTACGAACATGCATTCTATTTGTAGGCGCGTTTGTCATCATCCTGCTTAGCCAGCGACTTAGTCGACCGCTGCGTGACCTTAATCGTGCTATCGAGCTCCTGAGTCATGACCGACTCGATCAGCAAGTCCGAATCAGCGGTGCTCGAAATTTTCAGGAAATGGGTGAAGGCTTAGAAAAGCTGAGGGTTCAACTGCTCACCAGTGAAGCGCAAAAAACGCAATTTCTACAACACATATCTCACGAAATCAAAACCCCACTCACATCGATCAAAGAGGGTTCAGCACTTCTGCAGGATGAACTATTGGGGCCTATTAACGACGAACAGCGCTCGGTCACCGACATATTGGTGAAAAGCAGTCAGGAACTGCAGCTGGCAATTGAAAACCTACTCGATTACAACTCGGCGATCTCGGCGGCCAACCCAAGCGATCGAAGTAGTGTATTCCTCGATACGCTGGTGCGAACCGCCTTGGCCCGACACCAAGTTTCAATTACGCAGCGCAATCTAACTATCAATAGCGCGTTGGAGGCCATCAAATCAACCGTTAATAAGTCCCAGATTACCTCAGTCTTTTCAAACTTGATCTCAAATGCCGTGAAGCACTCGCCGGAAGGTGGTCACCTACAACTCAGCTTGAATTTAAATGACGAAGGTAAAGCCGAGTTTACGATCGCTGACCAAGGACACGGAATTTCAAGCCACGAGCGGGCAAGAATCTTCGACGCCTTTTTCGTAGGTAAACAACAAACCCCGAGCACACTCAAAGGTACCGGATTGGGCTTATCACTGGTGAAAAGATACGTCGAAGCTCACGATGGCCGCGTTGAATGCCTGAATCCTCGAAAAGGTGCCGCTTTTCGAGTAGTCTTAAACGCGGACTCGAATTCAAACTCTTCAGGCGAATAGCACAAAAATGCCCCAACGAAGCAGCGCCAAAGCACCGGTCACAACAGCGGCCAAAGTACTTTTGGTCGACGATAATGTTGACCTACTGAAGCTTATTTCGTTGCGACTAAAACCGTTAATGCTGGACATTCGCTCTGCCACTTCGGGTGAGGAAGCATTGAGCATCCTGTCGCTGTGGCGAGCAGACCTCGTGGTGACAGACCTGCAGTTGCCCGGCATAAGTGGAATGCAGTTATTTGAGCAAATCCACAATAAAAACCCATTACTACCGGTCATCATACTAACCGCGCATGGCACGATTCCAGACGCCGTTAAAGCCACCCAGGCCGGCGTCGCCAGCTATCTGACAAAGCCGTTTGACAGCGATACGCTGGTTGCGCAAATCCAGACTCTATTAAAAGCAAGCGGCTTCGCCACGGACGCAAACAATAGCTCAGAGGTGCCCGCCTGGCGCTCTAATATCATTACCAAATCGCCGTTGATGGAGAACCTACTCGGCCTAGTTTCCGACCTGGCCAATGCGGATGACGTCGTCTTGTTTGAGGGCGAGGCCGGTACCGGCAAAGAGGAATTGGCACGTGCGCTGCACGCGAAAAGTCGTCGCGCCAGCGAGCCATTTAGCCGAGTCATTTTTGCTACCAATCCAGAACCTCAGCTGGTCGTCGACGTGTTTGGCAAAATTGGAACCGGGAGTATTGAGCAACCTGAACGAATCGGCGCACTACAACGAGCTGACGGTGGCACATTTCTATTGAGTGACTTTCGTGGCGTTTCTGCCGAATTGCTAAAACGACTCTTAACCGCGTGGCATGAACGGCGTGCCTCACCAGTTGATTCGGATCATGTTTATAAGTTCGACATCCGCGTGATCGCCACCACCAGCCGCATCGGCAAATTTGGTCAAAATGCCGAGTCCTTGTGGCAAATGGGACCAAAGCTCGAGTTCACCACGCTTCAAGTCCCACCACTCAATGAGCGGCGTGAAGACATTCCTCTGCTCATTACCCATGGTCTCGGCCAAGTGAAAGCACGGTCCGACATGCAGTTTTCAAACAAAGCCGTGCAAGTACTTATGAACGCCGAGTGGCCGGGTAATGTCCGTCAATTACTCAATGTGGTTAAGCAATGCGCTGCATTGAGCAAAAATAAGATCATCACCGATACACTTGTCAGCAGTCGAATCGGTAAAGATTCAGGAAAAATTCCGCCACTGTCGACCGCTCAGCGCGAGTTCGAGCGAGAGTATTTGGTTGATGTATTGAAGCGCACACACGGGAATGTAACCCGCGCGGCCAACCTCGCGCAGCGAAATCGCACCGAATTCCATCGCTTACTTAAGAAGCACAAGATCGAAGCCAAGACGTTTAGACAAAACTCATCGTAAAACTCGACTTTGGTTGATTTAGCCATTGCATGATGCTCTATTCCATGCGGTAAAACCAAAGGAATCCCGTGATTTGTTCGCCTTTGCACATTCAGTTCGTTATAATCGCGGCTCGACGAAATCCTTGTGGAAGAGAGGCTGTACGCTGACAGCCCGCCGAAGGCGCAACGTGCTCGTAACCGCTCAGGCAAAAGGACCGCAAGGCTGAAACGTCGTCTCTGGAGAGCGTTGTATCGCGATCAAACAATAGCGACCAACCACCGAAGGGGTAATCTTTCAGGTAACCGGACAGAGGAGCGAAACACGTTGATCTTGCAGGTGCAGGGTCACACTATTCAACACTGTTTCGCATCCGGGTGCCATATGTCAGAAAACGCGTCAAACTCTTCTTCCTCGAACTCCCCAGCGGAGCCTCTTAAGACACCATTGTATGCTCAGCATAAGTCGCTTGGCGCCAAGTTGGTGGACTTTGGCGGTTGGGCTTTGCCAGTTAATTACGGGTCGCAAATTGATGAACACCATGCCGTGCGCACCGCAGTTGGTATGTTTGATGTCTCCCATATGACGGTGTCTGACGTCACTGGGCCCCAATGTTTGGATTTCCTACGCCGACTACTGGCGAACGATATCGATAAAGTTAGTGGCACCGCCGGCAAGGCTTTATACAGTTGCATGCTGAATACGCAAGGTGGTGTGATCGATGATTTAATTGTTTATTACCTCACCGACACGCATTGTCGCATGGTTACAAACGCTGCCACCAATGAAAAAGACATGGCCTGGTTGGCGCAACAAGCCAAACCTTTCGACGTTACGGTAACGGAGCGCCCCGAACTTGCTTTGTTAGCAGTGCAAGGCCCAGACGCATTGAAAACCTGCGCAACGGTACTCGAACCAGAGTTTGCTGCCACCGTGGCCGACCTCGCGCGATTTCAAGGTAAATTTTGTGGTGATGAGTTTGTTGGTCGCACTGGCTACACTGGCGAAGACGGCGTCGAGTTCATCGTGTCGGCGGCCAAAGTAACTCAGCTGTGGGAAGCGTTTCTTGCAGCGGGCGTGCAGCCTTGTGGCCTCGGGGCTCGGGATACACTGCGGTTGGAATCTGGCATGGCTTTATATGGCAACGACCTCGACGAAACTCACACACCATTGGAGTCCGGCCTGAAATGGACCGTAAGCTTGAAAGGCGAGCGCGACTTCATCGGCAGAGGTGCACTTGACTCAGATAGCAGTAAAAATTTGATTGGTTTGATTCTGCAAGACCGCGGAGTTTTACGCAGTCACCAAACTGTCTTTCTAGCGGACGATGCCATTGGCGAAATCACCAGCGGTAGCTTCTCACCGACGCTGCAGCAATCCATCGCATTGGCGCGTGTTAATTGCAAATTGGAGTTTGGTCAGCAAGTTCAAATTCAGATTCGCAACAAGCGGTTGAATGCAACGGTTGCTCGTTACCCATTCGTGAAAGACAACCAGCCGACAAATTAATTTATCGTTCCAGACTTTGAACATTAGACCATGAGTAAGCCCATGACACAGTTTGCACAACGCCATATTGGACTCAGCGAGACGGACATACAAGCCATGCTCGATGAGCTTGGCTATGATTCTCTCGACGCACTGACAAAAACCGTGGTACCTGCCAGCATCGCCGACGATACGCCGCTGTCCCTAAAAGCGCCATTGTCCGAAGAACAAGCCTTAGCCGAACTACGCGAATTGGCCAAACAAAACAAGCTGGTTAAGTCATTGATCGGCCAAGGTTATTACAACACGCATACGCCCAAGGTGATTCAGCGCAATGTGCTAGAAAACCCAGCCTGGTACACCGCGTATACGCCGTATCAACCCGAGATTTCGCAGGGTCGACTGGAAGTATTATTTTACTTCCAAACCATGGTCACCGAGTTGACTGGCATGGATATCGCCAACGCGTCGCTGTTAGACGAGGCGACCGCTGCCGGCGAAGCACTTACGCTCGCGCACCGAGCGTTACGAGGCAAACGCAACCGCTGCTTAGTTTCCAAGCACTGTCACCCGCAGACCCTAGCTCTATTACGCACCCGTGCAACGCCGTTGGGGATTGAACTGGTGTTGATCGATGAGTCACAGCCGCTGTCTGACTGGGAAGATGTATTCGGTGTCATCGTACAATACCCAGACACCTACGGCACAGTTCAACAACTGACCAGTTTGTGTGATACAGCGCATGAGCAAGGGGCATTGGTGATCATGGCAAGCGATCTGTTGGCGCTGACTCTGTTAAAGTCGCCAGGTGAGCTCGGCGCGGACATCGTGGTCGGCAATTCGCAGCGCTTTGGTGTGCCGCTTGGTTTTGGCGGGCCGCATGCAGGCTTCTTCGCCGTACGCGATAAATACAAACGTTCAATGCCGGGTCGACTGGTGGGCCAATCCATTGATGTGCATGGCAACCCGGCGTACCGCTTGGCATTGCAAACCCGTGAACAGCATATACGTCGTGAGAAAGCGACCTCTAACATATGTACCGCACAGGCCTTACTAGCCATCATGGCGACCTTATACGCCTGCTATCATGGACCGACCGCTCTGCGACAGCGCGCGACCTATGTTAACCAGCTTGCGAACACTTTCCGTGATGGCTGTAAAAAGTCCGGCATCACGGTTAATGAGCAGGTGTTTGATACGGTCACCTTGTCTGGCATCGACGCCGAAGCACTGACTAAAAAGATCTTGGCACAAGGCTTTAACGTCAACCCAAGAGACGCAAAAACCGTGTCAGTGGCATTTGATGAAACCTGCGGTTTGGATGATGTCAATGCTGTCTTAACCGCCCTCGGCAGCACTGATGCATCAGCGTTGTCGGCACCGATCGAAGTGAATGCTCAGCGTAGTGAGAATTACATGACACAGGCGGTATTCCACGACTATCACAGCGAAACTGAGATGATGCGCTATCTGCGCCGCTTATCGGATAAAGATATAGCGCTCGACCGCGCGATGATTCCACTCGGCTCTTGTACTATGAAGCTCAATGCGGCGTCCGAGATGACGCCAGTGACATGGCCTGAATTTTCTGAAATTCACCCTTTTGCGCCGCAAGATCAAACGATCGGTTTCCGCACCATGATCGCGCAGTTAGAGGAAATGCTGTGTGCCTGCACAGGATAC
Organism: Arenicella chitinivorans; assembly: GCF_014651515.1. Taxonomy (NCBI): domain Bacteria; kingdom Pseudomonadati; phylum Pseudomonadota; class Gammaproteobacteria; order Arenicellales; family Arenicellaceae; genus Arenicella; species Arenicella chitinivorans. Next base: position 685,052 of record NZ_BMXA01000002.1, on the reverse strand, counting down.
GATGCTATGTCGCTGCAACCAAATGCCGGCTCACAAGGTGAATACGCGGGCCTGTTGGCGATCAAGGCCTACCATGAGTCTAATGGCGACGTACAGCGCAATATCTGCTTAATCCCCAGTTCCGCACACGGCACTAACCCGGCCAGTGCTCAGATGGCAAATATGCATGTCGTGGTGGTGAAATGCGACGACCGTGGCAATGTTGACCTGATGGACTTAAAGGCGAAAATCGAACAGTATCCAGATGAAATTGCAGCCATCATGATCACCTACCCTTCGACACACGGTGTGTTTGAAGAAGAGGTTACCCAGGTGTGCGAGGCGGTGCACGAAGCTGGTGGCCAAGTGTATATCGATGGTGCTAATTTGAATGCACTGGTTGGCGTGGCCCAACCTGGAAAATTTGGTGGTGACGTTTCGCACCTAAATCTGCACAAAACGTTTTGTATTCCTCACGGTGGCGGTGGTCCAGGTGTTGGGCCGGTCGGCGTTCGAGCACATTTAGCGCCGTTCCTACCTCGTGATCAGCACAACGGCGAACGTACCGGCGCGCTGATCAGCGGCGCTCCATTTGGCAGCGCCAGTATTCTGCCGATTTCATGGATGTACATCCGCATGATGGGCGCAGACGGCCTACGCAAAGCAACGCAGTGCGCCATTCTCAGCGCCAATTACGTTGCTCATAAACTACGCAGCAATTACCCGATTCTCTACACCGGCAATCAGAACCTGGTGGCACACGAGTGCATTATCGATACTCGCCCGATGAAGGATCATGGTGTCAGCGTGGACGACATTGCTAAGCGGTTAATCGATTACGGTTTCCATGCGCCGACGATGAGTTTTCCAGTGCCCGGCACATTAATGATCGAGCCGACCGAGAGCGAGTCACGTGCAGAACTGGATCGGTTTTGCCGCGCCATGCACGGCATTTATGCCGAATACCTAGCCATCAAAAATGGCGATGCAGAACATTCAAATTCAGTACTGAGTAATGCACCACATACCATGAACTTTGTGTTGCAGGATGAGCTAGACCTACCTTATTCACGCCGACAAGCTTGCCACCCGGATGTGGAAGTCGACTACAGCGTTAAATACTGGCCCCCAGTTGGCCGGATCGACAACGTCTACGGGGATAAAAACCTGGTTTGTTCTTGCCCTTCAATGAGTGAATACGAGTAACCGTCAGCACGCTGGCGACTACCAGAACCAACCTCTCTTCATAGTTTCCAACTCGGCTCGGCATTGACCGAGCTGAGTTGCGAAACGCTTAGCACGCGCATCGACACGTTTTGCTGTGTTGATCAACCAAGGCTTTTTGAGGTGTGTGCCGCGCGAATAGCCACCCTGTCCTTCATGGTAATTCAGATACTGGCCATAGGCATCCCACTTGGATACGGCATTGCGCTTATAGCTCACATCCATGTACCAAAGAACAAAATCGACCGCGTCACCAAAATCATCTCGATCCGGTGAACGAGACCCGACAGCGGTTTGGTATTCTCGCCATGTGCTTTTGAGAGCTTGAGCGTAACCGTACGCATCACTGGGTCTGCCGGTGGGGATGACGCCCAAGAAAAACTGCATTTTGGGTTTTGCGCCCGCACGAAAAGCCGACTCTTGGTAGATGATTGACATCGGCACGTGGATGGGACCGCCCCAACGATCGATGCTGTCTTTGATCTCGTGATACCAGCGAGGATTTTCTCGAAAAATCGCGCACACATCATCAATGTTCTGCGGCTTACTCCGATGCGCACATGCGCTGAGTAGCAAACCACACAATACCGCCACTGTCAGACGAGTAGCTTTTATATAAAACATTTTTTTACTTGTGTAATGTGTCTGCGGCTGACCGTCAATGTTGCGTCCCCGGACTTCAAACGCACTTCCACACGACCATCGGTACGCAAAAGCTGAACCAATTCGCCACGATTGACTACGAAGCTTCGGTGGATACGAATCACCTCGTTGCCGAAAAGCGTTTCTAGCTGCTTGAGCGTCTTATCAATCAAGACCGATTGCGTGTTGGTTAACACCGCAAACACATTTTTATCGGTGCTGTAAAAATACGATATTTTTGCCAACGGGACATTCTGAATGGCACCTTCGTAATGCAGTGCGATGGTTGGGCCTATTTCTTGTTGCTGTGTGAGGCTCTGCACTTGCAATTTACTCAAAGACCGAGCTTTGTTCAGCGCGGCACGCAACTGCTCAAGATCGAAAGGCTTCAGCAGATAAGCAACAGCGTTGGTACGAAATGCTTCGACTGCATACTGATCATACGCGGTACAAAACACAATCGCAGGCGCACGATCACAGGTTGCATCGATCTGATTCACCGCCTGCAAACCATTCATCACCGGCATATTGATATCGATAAACAGTAAATCGATAGGTTGCTCCATGACGATATCAACCGCATGTTGACCATTTTCACCTTCAGCTACCACGAGGACGTCCTGCGCCGTCAAAAGGCGCTTGAGCCGAGCACGCGCCAAAGGCTCATCGTCGATTACCGCCGCACGTAACACGTTTACACCATCTGCGCCGCGGCGGTTCTTTTGGGAATCTGCATCATAACTATGTACTTACCACCGGAGGAATTGACCTTAAACAGCTTTTGATCATCGTACAATACTTCAAGTCGTTCTCGAATGTTCGCGATCGCAATCCCGTGTCCGGTCTTGTCGCCGGGAACTTTCGCAATGGCATTCTCTACCTTAAACGAAAGGCAGCGTGCTGTTTCACGGATATCAATCTGCACTTCTACCCGGCCATCCGGTTGCATGCCATGCACAATCGCATTTTCGAGCAGTGGCTGCAAGATCAGCTTGGGCACATCCCACTGTGACGGCACACTTACTGCGAGATGCCATTCAACCGATAAACGTTTTTCCAAACGCCAGGTCTCCAATTCTAAATACCGCTTGGTGAGCGTAATCTCTTGCTGCAAGGTATGACTTTTACGTTGGTTCTCCAGCCCAGCCCGAAACAGCATCGACAATGAGCCAATCGCCTTCTCTGCGTGACCTGGGTTAATTGAGGTCAACTCCGAGATGGTATTTAGGCTGTTAAATAAAAAATGCGGTTGAATCCGTGCTTGCAATGCCAGTATTCGAGACTCCGCTTCAGCTTTGCTGCGTCGATCGAGTACGGTGATTAACATCAATAGGCGCACGATCAATAAACCGATCAACGCCGCCGCGAGCGCGACCCTAAGCCATCGGCGCCACTGAAACGTCCAGAGCGCATCACCGTACAGAATGTAGGTGGCAATAATATCGATGCAAGTGGCGACTAAGCAGATTAACGCCACCACAGAGAGTACGGCTAGCCAAGGTGGCGCACGATTAATACGATGTCTAAAAAAGTACAACAAACCAGCACAGGAAACGCTAAGCCATTGGGCATACAAGGACCATATTCCCAGTGAATCAAACGACATTTCCTTGTCAAACAGCAGCCACACAATCAGCACGACAACCTGAGTGGCAACCACAATCACCAGCAAGGTGCTGTTGCGAAGCAAGTCAGGGACGACAGTGTTGCTCACCGCACCATAACCAAAACGTGACAAGGCGACCGTTGATCACACACCCGTTGCGTAATTCGTCGCAACGGGTGTGTCACTTACACACTACCACTTGCCAGTCTTCTGGCCACGTGTATTTAAAGTCAGGTTACCGTCACCGGCCTGCCCCCCTCCTGCCACTGGTGTCGCGGTCATCACCACACAGGTCTGGATACTCGCATTCGCGCACACTGCAGCGTCAACGGTATACAAGCCCTGGCCAGTCGGCGCGGGGTCTGCACTGAACCCCAGCTCGGTCATATCCAATGTGTAACGACGATTGCGATTGGCAAATCGCTCTTGCTCATAGGCTATCTCAGAAAGCTTATCTTTAGCATCCGCTCGATTGGATCGCACGACGTAGTCTCGATAACTTGGGATCGCGACGGCCGCCAAAATACCAATAATCGCCACGACCACCATGATTTCAACTAGAGTAAAGCCTCGGCTACTTGTGTTTATCATAACGCCATTCCTGTTAAGTAATTAGTTAGATCGCCCACGTTCCCACCAGGCTCGTTTTTCGGCTTTACCGAGTTTTAGGTTAGTGAGGTCAAACTCCTCACCTTCAAATGGCTCGGTACCAATGATAACGATCGGCTTGAGTGACTCTTCACCTGTGTCTGGGTCGGTTTCCAATACGTAAATTACCACAGGTTCCGCGGTTAATCCTGGCTTAACAAGTTCAGTTTTCTCTAATTCACCTGTCAACAGATTGAACTCGTAGGCATTAGACGTGCCAACACCAGCCGAACAGGTGCCCGACTGCGAGCCATTTCCACCTATGTTACTGCGATCTGCAGGAATATAGGATACCGCAATCGCTCGGAAATCACTGATCAGAGTTGGCGTAATCAACTTTTCAGCGGTTTCAGTCACATTGGCGTAAAAACCATATTCGTGGGCACCGGTTAGGTCAAGAGGCGTAGTGGCATTCACCTCACCGAGATCGGACTGAGCCACATCCATATCAATCACGGAAGGTTGTCCTACGGCATTCGTCGCGTACAAGTAAACTGGGTCTTGATTGGTATCGCCGTCCAAACTTGCGTCTAAATCTTCGTCATACAATGGTTCAAAAATATTTTGATCATGAATAACGTAGAGACGGTTACCAAAAGATTCAGCTTCCAGTGGTTTGGCTCGGTAGCCTGAGCCTGTGACCAATGCGTAGCGAGCAGGTGCGCCACTTGCATCTCGGGGCAGCAAGGCCACATCAACGGGATTAAAGAAGCGTCGATCAGCTGAAGCTTCAGATAAGTCTGCAATCATGCCACCAGCAACATTGCTCGCATTATTGGTTGATGAAATAGAGTTATCACCAGTTGGGCTGGCTTTAAAATCAATACGAAAAACCTGGCCAGCAATGTCAGTGAAAAACAGAATGTCTGTGGCGCCATCTTTGGTCACATCCAATGCGGTTGGTTTGCTTGGGATACTGTGCGTCATTTCCGGAATCACCAAGTCTCGATTTGAGTCTTCGACCGTACTACTCGCCATCCACAATAGAGCACCGTTGGCTGCGTCCACGATGTAAATAGCATTACCGAGAACACTGCCGCTTCTCGACGCTGCGGTCACGCTCGGATCATCATACGCTTCGTCATAGCCACCAGAGAAGATAATGACATCTTTCAGACCACAATTAGTGCCTTGACAATAATTGATTTTTGCCACTACGGGTTCTGACCAGGTTTGACCCAGTCGATCAAAATCACCGGAGCCACCTTCGATTGTCCACAACTTGGAAACCGGTGTGCCAGCCGATACGGCATTGGTTACGTCAACAGCAAACAATTTGTTTCCGCCACGACGCTGGCCAAAAAACAAGTGCGCTTTGGTTACCGCGTTGGAAGATGGGTTCCGTTGTACAGAAAAACTCATCTCCGCATCCAGACCATATACCTTTTCGCTAGTGCGGTTGAAATAGTCTCCAAAGTTACTGAATAGATCAGGGTCCGGCACATAAGCCCACGCCTCAGTACCACCGGGCACACCATTTCGGTCAGCCCCAGTTACTGCGTGTAACATACCTTGATTTGATGTGAAAAAGATAAGGTCTCTTGGGTCTGCATCAGATGTACCGTAACTTAAAACGTACGGTTGACCGTGGACATTGTCACCAACGAAGTAGTTAGGCTGATTAACCCCACCACCATTCTCATCATTCACATCCGCGCCGATAGTCCATGCAGCAACTTTCTTGGCATTATCTTCTAATTGAGCCGCGGTGACTCCTGTTTGACCAATATCAATGCCGGCATCATCAACCACCTTTTCGATAAACTCGTCAACAGAATCTGCCAGCGAACTATCTGAGATTAAGGTGACCGCATTGCTTCCAGCATCTAGGTTGGCATACAACGCACGATTATTTGTCCGCTCTGCCGACATGCCACCATCGATAACACTGGCGCCATCAGCTTCGGCTGACCAAAAGCTCTTCGCTTCGTCTTTGAAGAATCCGGTAGTTTCCGAAATAGCATCGTTGTTGTTTGCGTCGACAATTTTTGCGTCGGCAGTCACTCGATACTTCTTCAGATTGCCATTCCAACGCGCGTTTTCACTGGGTTTAAAGACGACGTAATAGACATCCTCGCGATTCTGCAAACGATTGAACGCATTGACCGTAACCGCAGGGGCGACAAATGTATCCGCATCTACCTCCTGAATTTGCCCAACGATCGTTCTGAAAGCATTTTCAAGCTCGAGAATATCGTCAGCTTGAAAATAACCAGAACCTGGCTCCGCACCTGGAGGTCGGCCAGCATCGGCAGCATCCGACAAAGTTGTCGTATCGATCGCGAACCCGATAGTGTAAGTGTAGACTGGGTTATCACCCCGTACACTATTGCTTAAATCGTTTGACGCCATCCAACCCGATAACTCATCCAAACAAGTATTCCCAGAACAAGACCTTCCGATCAAGCTAGCAATATCATTGTTTGCATTAGTATCTGAAGTTGGCTCACCATCCGAGAGCAACACGATGTTGTTATCTTGGCATTCATTTACAATCGGACTCTTGTAACGAGTCGGTCCGCCCGAAAAAATAAGCCCATCGTTATCGTCCCTAGATGGCTCACCGTACAGACGATTTGCCCCAGAAAAGTAACGCGCAGCTTCTGACATTGTCTCCGCCAAAGGCGTGTTGCCATCGGGGGTCATCGCGTTCACGGTATTCTTCATAGTATTCCGCACACCGGGCGAATTGATACTTTTAACCGCAAGTCGCAAGGTTCCACCGTGGTTACCGTTAACATTTCGATTGAAATCCATCAATCCAACATTTACATCATTAAAACTATCTAATGCATTGTTGAGTGCAGTCTGCATTACCTGCATGCGTGAGTTGCACTCGTAGTATTGTCCATCGTCACCTAACAACACGTCATTAAACGAAGTACAATTACTTGGATCCGGTTCCACCGCATTTTGTCCTTGCGATCTACGCGCCTGCAGAAAGTCATGAAAATTAGCCGACACCAAGTTGTAACGAGTGCTAAAGGGGTCCCGCTCAGCCGAGTCTAAGTAACGTGGAACGCTCGAAGCGCAACGGTTATTATCGCAGTTTGAGGGAAAAGACGTAGTCGAAGGAACGGTTGAATGGACGCCGCGATCAGCCGCACAATCTATGATGTTATTCGAATCATTGCCTCTCGAACTCACCCTTCTATTCCAACGATAATCTCCGCTTCCTCGCTGATGCCACTGCGCAACTTGGTCATAGTACCTAGGGTTATCTGGGTTGTTAGCAACCCAATCACGCTGAGCTTGGCACTGGTTTTGAGCATCCGTGACAAACTCGCCTGAATAATTCATATTCGAGTCATATATGTACACATTGCCGGCAGGCGAATTACCATAGCTCTCGGAGCTGTTGTAGCTCGATGAAGATCCGACTACGCGTTGGAGCGCATACAGCCCCATACTCCCCGAGTTATCGAGAATAAACAGGATGTTCGGATTTAATTCTTCAGGGCTATTCCCGATCGCGGAACCTGCATCAAAGATATTAGAATAAATTTCGATATCATCCGCGTTCGCTGCAGAACAAAAAGTGAGAAAGAAGCCAATGCAAGCCACTAAGACTGATTGCGACGGCGATTGTTGTTTTGAAAACATAGTGTTACTCCGATGAGGAATAGAAAGCGTGTCGAAAATACATAAACCTAAAGCTGAACAAACCCAATCATCCAGATGTAACCTTCACCGTCAGCATAAACCTGAGCAATTTCTTTGCTATACCGGTGCAACTGAGATGGGTCAACTTCTGTTTTGGAGCGTCTAAGCACGATCTGTGTGTTGCTGTCGTAGATATACGTCTTGACACAATCAATACATTCATCCTCTTCTAAACTCGTGACTTTGATGGTACCTCGACTACCGGACGCGCCGACTCGTTCTAGTATTTGCAACTCAGCCGCTTCGTAGCTGTGTTGTGATGACGTATCTTTCTGTGCGTGACCGGCAATACTGATGCTTAAACACGCAGACAATACGAGAAATTTTGCCAACTTACTCATTACCTAGCTCCTGATCGATTATTGTTTCAAGGTCTTGTATTCGTAGACCTGGTGTTGGTTTGAGGCGATATTGGTGTTTACCAGCTGAGCACTAGATTCGACTTTCAATTCGTTACAAGCAACTTTTTCTTCACCTGCGCCGAGTTGTTGACCAAAAACCAGACAGGTTCCGCGATACCAAGTGGCGACATCTGTATCGATATAAGTCGCAGCGACCGTCGATCGTTTGGGAAGATAGTCTAACGAGCCTGTGCCTGCATCGTCGAAAACATGATCGCCAACATTTCCGTCAATCAAACGGATGATGTATGACGGCACGCCGTCTGAAATTTTTCGCTCATTGATAAAATCGATTTGTGCGTCGATCTCGGCATAACTCGAGTTAAAAGACTCTAGCCGAAATTGATTGTTACGCACCATAATCGCCTGACTCTGATTACTGTTCGTCACTGCAAGCGCCACCACGGTCAGCGCCATCAGCACAAAGATAGTAATGACTAATACGGCGCCATTTTGACCCTGACGTGGTACAGGCGCGTTTTGATGTTTGATACGAAAGTTCATTATGTTCCTACCTTATTCAGGGTGTTGGGTATCAACACGGTGGTTGAGTAAACTTGGCGAAGCTCGCGGTCGTTAAACGCTGAAGCCGGTGCATCCAACAAGTTATAACTGCGATTGACTTGCTGCTCGCTGTCAAAATTTTGATCAGGACTTGCGCCACCATTGAGTAACATGGCGACTCGAATTGCACGAACATCGCCAGCGTTAGCAGCCCCCATATTTGTAAATGATTGATAACGCTCGATCACGCCATCGTTGTCCGAGTCAACGCCGTATTGGAATTGCAGTCGATCCACGCCATCAACCAGTGGCAGCGCTAAGCCTTCAGCTTGCTCGGTTTGCAAATTATAGGTTTGACAATAAAGTGAACGCACACCATCTCCATCAAGGTCGCCACTCCAAAATACGCTTGCCAACCTGAGTTCATCGCCAGCAGGTACCGTGATCTGATGACTATTACAACCAAACACGGAGACCGCCGATGATGATTTACTGGCATCGACCATGTAATCGATGGCAATGCGGTCTGAGTTATTATCCGTCGCATCGTTGGCGCCATCTTTAGTACAGACGACTGTACCGATAGCGCCGTCAGCTAACCCAGCCTCACCTGCAGGGCACTTTGCATCCGACCAAACAACCGCTAATTCGTTAGAAAAATTATTGCTTGCATTCAGACCGGCCAAACGAAAGTTTTGGGTCAACACCTCCAGTGCGAAGCGTGCATTCTCTTGGATCATTGACTCGTTGGTTTGCACACGGAAAGTACGTGATGAGGTTGTCATGTAGGTGATTGTCACAGCAACAATAAACATGCTGAGCACCAACCCAACAAGCAACTCAACCATGGTAAAACCAGAACTCTGGCCTCTTTTGGTAACCAAATTCTGCATGTTAACGCCACCCATTTTATTCAAACCTCAAGCAATATGCGTCTAGACGCGTATCGACATTTTCGTCTTGACCACATAAATTCGTTACCACAGTCCGCGCTGTTCCGTCGCTGTTTTGCTGCCCAGAAGCCGTTGTGGCGGAATCGACACTATTGTTAGACGTTCTATTAAGCCACTCGAAATAAAGTCGATACTCAGACCCGTTTTGTTCTAACGCAACTTCCAGGTTACGCAACCCGACGGAACCCGTCACAGCATTACCATTGGGCACTAGACCTGTATTAGGCTCGCAAAAAACTGACCACAAGTCCGCTTGAACTACTTGAGCGGCGGTGCACGCGCCGGCATTAGTGCCATTCACATCATCACACCTTGCTGGAGCCGCCGTAGGACACTGATATTCACTTGCGGAATTCAATACCCCAATACCGTTATCATTATTCGTGTTGTTGATTTGTGTTATGTACGTGGCAATCAAACCATCCGGACTATCGATGGTTTTAGTTGCCTTGATTCGATCGACTAATTCTTGGGCTTTCCAAATTGCAATCGATCTCTGACGAGTATCATCACCACGGACCATTGAAGTGGTCTGCATAGCGGCGATACCCAGCGCACCCACAGCAAATACGAACAACGCTGTCATAGCTTCAATCAACGTTGCCCCTTTTTGTAAACGGGCTGCCGCCAATCGGCTTTCTGTTTTTCTTAAATGCATCTCTCGCTCAGCTCCCTACTTAAGAACAGTTGATGACAGAGCCATCGGAATTATTGACAGTGGATGCGCGCCCTGTCGCGTTGAGTACGACACCCTTCGAATCAGCGATCACACCAGATTCTTTGCAGATCCCAAACGCCAAAGTTCCGCCTGTTGCTGATGCAGTATTAAAGCGACCACTGGCATTAAAGCTTACACAGTCATCGTTATCCGTATCATCAATAAATATGCCGTCGTCGGACAGTGCAACATCTCGGATAACTTCCGCAGGGTTCCCAATCAAAACGGCCATCTGTCCCGGCTGAATATCAAAACTATTAACCGTTACAGCACTGCCAGTTTGATTCCAACAGACATCGACTGTGGCCAAACGATTCAACGCCTCAGCCCTAGCAGTGCTAAGCGTGACACTGATAATCTCTGCTTGCGCCGATAGTCGTTGTCGTTCCACAAAACCGGCAAATGAAGGGGCCGCCATGGTCACGATAATCCCAAGCAACGCGACAGCCACAAATAGCTCGATTATGGTAAAACCTGTTTGCCTTAAGGTTTTCATAGTAATGTTTCTCTCCGGGAGATTCGCCGCCACTGAGACAGCAAGTCAAATAATTCATGCGCAGGGTAAACATAGCGCGGTGGGACGAGCAACGCCAGCGAGAAAAGATAAGAGGTCATATTCGAACGACAAACGGTCGATTTATCACCGTTGGCCAGTATCGTCACTAAAATAACAATCTGGTTTAAGCCATTCCATGGCTCTTGGTAGCGTCAAGTCAGACTGATTTACCGACCCGCAATTCGATCGGCAAGGAGAATGAGACATTCTCAATTGGGCCGTTGGCTTCGTTGACGACCGTGCCGCCCCAGTGTTTGATCTGATCGATTACTTGCTTAACCAGTATCTCGGGTGCCGAAGCCCCAGCCGTCACACCGACAACATCCACGCCGTCAAACCAGGCGCGATCAATTTGGGCGGGATTATCCACCAGGTACGACGGCACGCCAATGTTCTGCGACAACTCAGCCAAACGGTTAGAGTTCGAACTGTTTGGCGACCCAACCACAATCACCACGTCTGCATCGCGAGACAAAGCCCGCACTGCATCTTGCCGGTTTTGCGTGGCATAGCAGATATCATCCTTACGTGGCCCTTGAATGTTTGGAAATCGTGCTTTCAATGCGTCAATCACTTTACGCGTGTCATCCACTGACAGTGTGGTCTGAGTCACATAAGCAAGATTATCTGGGTCCTGAACCTGTAAAGACGGCACGTCTGACGGTTCCTCTATTAGGTGCATACCGGAGTCAGCCTGCCCCATTGTGCCCTCCACCTCCGGATGACCAGCATGCCCGATTAAAATAATTTCAGTTCCACGGTCTCGATAGCGTTTCACCTCCATATGCACCTTAGTCACCAAGGGGCACGTTGCATCGAACACCTTGAGGTCACGGCTAGCGGCGTCATTTTGAACTTGCTGTGAGACCCCATGGGCACTAAATATCACGGTCGCACCGTCTGGTACCTCATCCAACTCTTCCACAAACACGGCGCCTTTGCGCTTGAGATCATCTACCACGAACCGATTATGAACCACTTCATGGCGCACGTAGATCGGTGCTTCAAACAACGCCAGTGCTCGTTCAACGATTTCAATTGCGCGATCAACACCGGCGCAAAAGCCACGCGGGTTTGCGAGTAAAATTTTCATTCTGATCTCAGGTTCAAAAAGGGTTTGCCAAAGGCTTCAAATATCAATAATCCGGCACCGATAAAAATAGCCGAATCCGCGATATTAAAATGCGGATAGTGCCAGTCCTGGTAAAACCAGTGGATGAAATCTACCACATACTGATACACCAGCCTGTCAATGGCATTGCCAAGTGCACCGCCAATAATCAGTGAATAGCCTACAGCAAGATGGCGCTCATGCGCGCCCAACCGCCGCATAAAAATAACCAATACAATCGAGACAACCACCGCGAGCGTCACAAAAAACACGTGCTGAATGCCGCCAAGACCACCAAACATACCGAAGGCTGACCCCGTATTATGTGCCAGAGACAGGTCAAATACGGGTAGGATCTTAACCACACCGGTTGCACCGAGAACATGTTCCGCCCAGTACTTGGTAAGCTGATCGACAATGATCACCACTGCGGTCAACCACAGCCATGCAAGGTGGCGATTACTTTGTTGTTCACTCATACCCGTTACGCAATCTTGCGCGATTCACCGTCGCCATCAATATTACTGACGCAGCGACTACACAGCTCTGGGTGCGCTTCGATTGACCCGACCTCAGGTCGACGATGCCAACAACGTACACACTTTGTGTCATTCAATACGGATACGCGAATTTTGAGATCCGCGATGTCACTCTGCACCGCATCAGCCGGCGCTTGAGCGAGATCAGCAAGGCTGGCACCAGAGGTAATCAACACAAATCGCAACTCATCACCAACCGCATGCAATGCAGTTTGGATATCGCCCGCGGCAAAAAGTTCAACCTTGGCATCCAGCGCAGAACCAATTTTTCCTGCGGTTCGTACCGCTTCGATCTGTTTGGCAACCTCGTTACGCGCCGCGATCACAGATTCCCAACGTGCGTCGGCTTCAGGATCTGTTGTGGTTTGATCAAGCTTCGTATAATAGGTTGCAAATAGAACAGAGGCTTCACGTTCGCCGGCCATGTGGCCCCAGACTTCCTCCGCAGTAAAACTGATAATCGGTGCAACACAGCGCACCAGTACTTCAAGAATATGCTGCATCGCTGTCTGGGCGGACAGGCGGGCGCTTGATTTGGTGCCTAATGTATACAGACGATCCTTAAGGATATCCAAGTAAAACCCGCCCATATCGACCACGCAAAACTGATGCAAACGCTGATAGATCTGGTGGAACTGATAGGACTCGTAGGCCGCCTGTACTTGGTGTTGCAGGTTTGCCGCTTGGCGCACAGCCCATTTATCCAAGTCTAATAACTCATCGAAGGGCAGCGCCTCATCCGGCGAGAAGCCGTCCAGGTTACCGAGCAAATAGCGAATGGTGTTACGAATTCGTCGGTACGACTCACTGGTACGCTGCAGAATCTCTTGAGAGATCGTCATTTCACTACGGTAGTCGGTCGCGGCAATCCACAAGCGCAGCACATCGGCACCCAGGCTGTTGATAACCTCTTGAGGCGCCATAACATTGCCCAGCGATTTGGACATTTTCTTACCATGCTTATCCACCGTAAAACCGTGCGTTAATACCGTCTTGTACGGCGCTTTGCCATGCATCGCCACGCTGGTAAGCAAACTTGACTGGAACCACCCTCGGTGTTGATCCGACCCTTCAAGATACAGATCAGCAGGCGTATGCAATTCGTCACGCGCATCAAGCACGCTGTGGTGCGTTACGCCGGAGTCAAACCAAACATCCAGCGTGTCAGTGACTTTATCGTAGCTATCTACCTCATCACCCAGCAACTCAGTATCGTCCAGGTCATACCAGGCTTGAATCCCGGTTTGTTCAATGCGCTGCGCGGCCTGCTCCATTAGTGCGACCGTGTTCGGATGCATCTCACCAGTTTCTTTATGCAGATAAATGGTGATCGGCACACCCCAGTTGCGCTGACGTGATACACACCAGTCCGGACGATTCTCAACCATCGTCTTGATTCGTGCCTGACCCCAGTCCGGCTCCCAATCTACGGACTCAATGGCCTGCAACGACTGATAGCGCAGCCCTTTATCGCCCGCTTGCTTTTCCATACCAATAAACCACTGTGCGGTGGCACGATAGATCATCGGCGTCTTATGTCGCCAGCAATGAGGATAGCTGTGCGTGTAATCAACATGCTTCAATAACGCACCGTGCTGCTCCAACACCTCAATCACGTGCGGATTGGCTTTGAACACGAACTCACCAGCAAACAGCTCGGTTGAATCTAAAAAGGTACCGTTCGAGCCCACCGGGTTGTTGACCGGAATGTTGTAGCGCTTACCAACGGCAAAGTCATCGCCACCATGCGCTGGAGCGGTGTGCACCGCGCCAGTACCCGCATCGGTGGTGACGTGATCTCCCAGAATCACCGGCACTTGCTTGTCGTAGAACGGGTGCTTGAGACTTAAGAGTTCGAGATCTTGGCCACTGAATCGCGCCAGCACCTCGCCCTCGCCCAACTCGTATCGTGCCAAGGCAGACGCCATCAAGTCTGCAGCAAGCACCAATTGTCGATCACCCGCCTGCACCAGCACATACTCAAGTTCAGGGTGCAGAGAGACCGCCTCGTTGGCAGGCAGCGTCCATGGTGTGGTCGTCCAGATCACTACACTGGGGTTACTCAGGCTCGCAGCATCAAGCGAAACACGTTGTGCAAAGTCAGCCGCATCTGCAATCTGGAACGCCACGTCGATCGCTGGTGATACTTTATCTTGGTATTCGACTTCCGCTTCGGCCAAAGCAGACGCGCACGCCGGACACCAATACACCGGCATCAAGCCATGATACAAATGCCCTGCCGCCACGATCTTCGACAAGCTGCGCACGATGTTGGCTTCGGTTTTGAAGTCCATCGTAAGATACGGTGACTCCCAGTCGCCTTGCACACCCAAGCGGATAAAATCGGCTTTCTGGGTTTCCACCTGACGCTGAGCGTACTCGCGGCACTTCTCACGAAACGTTTTTTTGTCGATTTTTTGCCCGGCTTTACCGTACTTTTTCTCGACCTGAATCTCGATCGGCAAACCATGACAATCCCAACCAGGCACATATGGCACTCGCAAACCTTTAAGGTTGCGGGACTTTATAATGATGTCTTTGAGAATCTTATTGACTGAATGCCCAATATGGATGTTGCCGTTGGCATACGGAGGGCCATCATGCAAAATGTAAGATGGCGCACTGGCTCGCTGTGCCTGCAACGCGTGATACGCGTCAAGCTCTGCCCACCTCTTTAGAATCTGCGGCTCTCGATTTGGCAAGCCCGCCTTCATTGGGAACGCAGTTTTTGGCAGATTAATGGTGTCTTTATACTGACTACCTGGCTTTTCGTTACTCATGGATTCGGTCTTTAGGACTTCTGATTTGGCATTACTCTCGATGCTCTCAAACACAACAAGAAGAAAGATTGATCGCGTATTTTATGTTAGTTCCGTGCAGACACCAACGGGTAGTTGACCAAAGCCGAGAATTTTAGCGCACAATCGTCATTCTGTGGCAGGCACATCAAAGATTCGGCGTGCAGATAGCGCATCTTGTTGAATCTGTGTTCGCAGCGCATCCACCGATGCAAACGACTTTTCCTCTCGCAGCTTCTGTATGAAACGGACTTTCATCTGAGCGCCATAGATATCCTGGTTGAAATCAAACAAATGTACTTCAAGACGATTTTCTTTCCCGTTGACGGTCGGACGCCGGCCGACATTCGCTACCCCCGGAAACGCAGACTGACCCAGCTGTGCGATCACAGCAAACACCCCATTTACCGGCATCAACATATCAGGTAGCACCAGGTTTGCAGTTGGAAAATCAAGCGTACGACCAAGCTGCTGCCCTTGGCTAACAACACCTTCCACAGTATAGGGTCGCCCCAACAGTTGCTCCGCCAACGAAAAATTCCCAGCAGCCAGCGCGTCTCGAATCCGCCCGCTGCTGACCCGTGCACCTGCAAGTTCGAAGGTCTCATGGGCGGTCACCTCAAAACCGTGAATCTGCCCCTGCGCATGCAGCAATGCAAAATCCCCCACGCGCTGCCGACCAAACCTAAAATCGTCGCCCACGCACACGTATCGTGCACCGAGTCCGGCCACCAGCACCTCGTCAATAAATGCTTCGGCGCTCATGGACGCAAACACCTTGTCGAACGGAATACACACCACCCGTGCCACGCCTTGAGCAAACAGCAAGGCTGCACGCTCGTCCCGTGTGCTCAGACGCGCTATTGAGCCGGGGGAGAAATACTCCCTGGCTAGGGGGTCAAACGTTACGACTGTCGCAGCCGCCTGCAATTCTTCGGCCTTGGTGACCAAGGTTCGGATTACCGACTGATGTCCACAGTGAACGCCATCATAGTTCCCAATCGATACCACGCTGGGCGCATGTTCGGCTCGCAAACTTTCAATTCCAATAATGTGATCCATGATATCTCAGCACGCCCAATCCGGGTCTGTTTCTTCTATATATCTCGCCAGATTCTGTCGTTCTGACAACGTGGCACCCGCAACACGGAACGAACTCAGGCTCAACTCAGGGTAACGCCATGAAAGCCATCCTTCACCAACATTGAACTCCACCACCCACAAGCCGGGAACCGTCGCGCCGAGCAACTCTATTTTACCGCGCCACCGCGTGACGATTTGTTCAAATTCGCGCTCAAACGGTGCTCGCCGCGGGTCATTGGCCAACATTTTTTCCAGCTTCTGTTTTACCGGCATCAGCTCGGTTCGGTGTCTTTCAGTGATCACTTGCACTAACGGCAACAGCGCCTGCGCTTCAACCAGGTTAAATAGCTTGTCACGCTGTCCGATTTCCTGATTGGTCGACCGCATCAATTAAGCCTACGAGATGGGGCCAACAGCAATTGCCGTGGCCGAATTCCGAGCAGGTACAAGACAGCAAAGTACGTTGCAGCACCCGCCAACACCAACATGACCAACCGACCGATACGTTCCATCAAAGAATACGCAAACCAATGCGACGGCTCACTGTTCAACCAGACTAAGCACGCAGCCATAGCCGCCAACGCCAGCGCCACACGCAGCCCAAACAACAACCACCCAGGTTCGGGCCGGTACACGCCACGCCGCCAAAGGATAATAAACAGTAAGGCCGCGTTTACCCACGATGCAAGCGAGATTGCCAGTGCCAGCCCCACATGTTGCAGCTTGCCGACCAACACAAGGCTAAGCATGATATTAGTGACAACCGATACCACTGCTACCTTCATCGGTGTTTTTGTATCCTGCCGGGCGAAAAACCCTGGGGCGAGCACTTTCACGAAGATAAACCCACTAACGCCCACCGCATAAGCCTGCAATGCCAAGGCCGACATCTGTACCGCATGAGTGGTGAACTCGTTGTACTGGAAAATCGTCGTTAGTAGCGCAGACGCGAGAATATACAAAGCGATCGTCGCCGGCGCGGCAATCAAAATAACCCAACGCAAGGCCCAATCCAACATCTCGGCGAACCCGGTCGCGCTGCCAGATTTATGCTCTTTGGACAAACTCGGCAAGACCACCGTGGCCAACGCGATGCCAAACACGGCGACTGGAAATTCCATCAATCGCTCTGAATAATACATCCATGAGATACTCCCGGCGGCCAAAAATGACGCCAGAATCGTATTAACAATCGTATTGATTTGCGCCACTGAGACACTAAAAATAGCCGGCAACATCAGCCTGAATACACGTCGACTCGGCTCGTTACTGAGCGACAATTTCGGCCTTGGCAGAAAGCCAGCCCGCTTGAGACTTGGTATTTGGAACACGAGTTGCACCACGCCTGCCAGCAGCACCCCAATAGCTAACGCCCGGGTTGGGTTGTCCATGTACGGTACCAACACCCAAAGCGCAGCGATCATACATAGATTGAGCAACACCGGCGTTGCGGCGGGCACGGCAAATCGGTTAGTGGTATTGAGGATCCCACCGGACATGGCCACCAACGAAATACAGAACAAGTAGGGAAACATGATCCGCAATGCTTCGACTGTTCTGGCCATTTTTTCAGGTTCATCCACAAAGCCTGGAGTAAACAATCCGATTAGCTGTGGCGCAAACACAATCCCCAACGCGGCCAACACAAAGGTAACCAGAGACAGTAAACCGCTAGCCACATTCACAAACTCGCGTGCTTGCTGTGTATTCTGCTCCGTCAGTTCACTAAAGACTGGCACAAATGCTTGAGAAAAGGCTCCTTCGCCAAAAATCCGTCGCAAGAAATTAGGAATGCGAAAAGCCACAAAAAATGTGTCGGACACCGATCCAGCTCCCAACACATTTGCCATCACCACGTCGCGCACTAGGCCGGAAATACGTGATATCAGCGTCATAATACTGACGACAGCGGTGGATTTTAGAAGCTTCTTGGACACGATTGGTGCGAAAACTGGTGATAGAATGTATGCAGGCTGAACTTCTGTACGGTGCACCGTCGGAAGCTCGAATTCACGGGTTTCAAGTTGCGTGGTTTAGGCAATTTCGCAAGTATACCCGCTCAGCTCTTCGTTTGGACAACTTCGTTAAGGATATCCACACATTACTACGGTTTTTCCCTTGACAATCATTTTCTAAATCTGCATATTCCCGTTTCGATTTTAAGAGGTAAACTAACGTGGCAAATTCACCGCAAGCGCGCAAACGCGCCAAGCAAAACTCAGTTCGTCGATTGCGCAACCACTCGCAGCGTTCTGCTGTCCGTACTGCAATCAAGAAGTTAGATGCAGCGATTGAAGCCGGCGATAAGGAAAAAGCAACCGAAGCTTACCGAGCTTCTGTGTCCATGATCGACAAAGCGACGATCAAAGGCTTGCATCACAAAAACCGTGCTGCCCGCCTGAAAAGCCGTCTGAACAAACGCGTCAAAGAACTGGCTGCTTAATCGACCAAGCGAACTGATTTCTTTGCAAAAAAGGGTCCTTTGGGACCCTTTTTTATTGCCCCTGCCATTCAGATTGGAATGCCAAGGTAAACCAATTCGACAAACAATCGCCCTACCGCGACATAACACGCGATTTCCGCCTGAATTCTGGCGACTTTTTCCAACAATCTTGCTGAATACTAAATTGCTCGATTGGCTCGCCTGCGTACAAATAAAATTGTCACAACGATCAAACAAAAATAGACGCCTAAAAGTATCGCCATATACGTCCAATACACATTTAGTGCGTAAGAACGCACAGAGAGCGTCTCTACGTCATTTCCAACAAACAGAGACATTACCGTCTTGACTACCGGCATCAGCACTGGAATTTTGTCCCAATTAGTATATCGAACGTCTTCGTACGCATACGAAAGCTCGTAATCATTTGGGACTTGAAGTCTATATACATCCCAGTTATCACCTATCTCTTCAAAGCTTGCCAAAGTACCATCTGGACTCACGAATGCGAGACCATACAAGGCATCGAGCGCCACCCACTTATCATTGATCTTTGCATCAAGCAGTATATGACAGCCCCAAAAATTCCCGCACTTCATCTGTGCAATCCGTATTTCGATGCCCGCTCTTTGGAGCAGCCGACCCAACACGTGAGCATGACTTCCACAGGCTCCTTTGGCATCGATTAGTTGAACATCTGAAGATCGAAAATATGTATCGCGCACGTTGATATAGTTCTCACCCTCAAATAAGGTAAGTCGAGGCTTCAACAAAGAATGCGTTCGGTGTAACAGCGCCAATGCCTTTTGTTGGTCGTCCATGTCCAGGGTAATCGTGTTTTCTAAAATTTGGTCATATAAGCCATCTTCATACTCGGACAAAACTGCCAAAACGATCACTGCCATGACAATCAGCCCGTGCGCGAATGCCATCCCCAGCGAAAGAGTATTGGATCGAGTCAATAGCCTGACGACACTCATTAGATCTATTCTCCCCGCTTTTGCGTTGTCAGGTTTAAGCTTAAGCCCCATTGGTTGAGACCTTCTGTACAGCAGCACATGCACGGCTTCGACTATCCGTGATCGTCTTCACATCCGCGTTAGGCTGACATATTTGGGCTGCTTTCTAATACCTAAGCAATCGCGACCAATAGAAAGCGTCGCGGCAGATTGATACCAGCACCTAAAAATGCGCCCGCATTAAGTCAGCGTCCTAGGTTTTACTTTAACACCACCATGTTGTCACGATGCACAATTTCGTCTGCGCCACCATAACCTAATAACGCGGTAATCTGCTCACTGGGCCGACCGATGATCTTGCTTGCTTCCTGCGCGTGGTAGTTCACGAGTCCTCGCGCCACTTCCTTACCCGCCGGATCCACGCAACTGACGAGTTCACCACGCTTGAATGCACCTTCAATGGCAGTCACACCAATGGGCAGAAGGCTTTTGCCTTGCTCACGCAATACTCGAGCAGCACCTTCATCAACCATCAGCGTGCCAGAGATCTTCATTTGACCTGCCATCCACTGCTTGCGTGAGGCCATGCGATCACGCGCAGTGAGTAGCGTACCCAATACTTCTCCACCGAATAATCGCTCAAGCACCTGCGGTTCACGGCCGTTAGCGATGATGGTTGATGCTCCAGATCGACTGGCTTTTTGCGCCGCCGTTAACTTGGTCACCATACCGCCACGCCCGAGCTTGCTCCCACCAGATGCCAGCGACATCAGTGACTCATCACTGGCATCACCCGAAGTCAACAACTTTGCATTGGGGTTACTGCGCGGATCAGCCGTATACAAGCCATTCTGGTCCGTCAATATCACCAATAAGTCCGCCTCCACCAAGTTCGCCACTAAGGCGCCGAGACTGTCGTTGTCGCCAAAACAGATTTCATCAGTGGCGACCGTGTCGTTCTCATTGACCACCGTCAACACATCGAGCTCCAATAACTTGGTTAGCGTACTGCGTGCGTTCAAATACCGCTCGCGATTCGCGATATCGGAATGCGTTAACAGGACTTGGGCGATATTAATTCGATACGGTTGAAACGCTTCTTCATACTGGCGCACCAAAGAAGCTTGCCCGACGGCGGCAGCCGCCTGTAGTTCATTCACCTTAACTGGGCGTGTGCGCATACCAAGCTGGGTCACCCCTGCGGCCACCGAGCCCGAAGAAACCAGCACGACCTCAATCCCTTTATCGCGTAAAAATGCAATCTGCTCCGCTAGATCCGTGATCGCTTTTACATGCAATCCCTTGCCGTCATTAGTGAGCAACGCGCTGCCAACCTTGACTACCCAGCGCTGAAGTTGATGAATGGATTCGCGGTCAGTCATCATCGGCGTTGGGGTCTGGAATCGATACAAACGCTTGCGGCTCCTGCGCTTTCAGCTCGGCATCAATGTAATTCATAATATCGTTGCACAATGCCTGAGTACCATCACGACTGATTGCGCTAATCGTGTATACCGGCCCCTGCCAATCTAGCTCAGCGACTAACTCCTGCACAATTCGGTCTCGGTCCTCCGGCAGCACCACATCCGTCTTGTTAATAACCAACCAACGATCCAGCTGATCAAGTTCTGCACCGGCTTGTTCGCTGTAGTGTTCCAGCTCACCGAGAATGGTACGGATGTCCTGCGCCAAATTTGCTTCTTCGTCACCGTATGGAGCGATATCCACCACATGCAGTAATAACTTGGTCCGTGCCAGGTGACGCAAGAACTGGATGCCTAGGCCGGCACCTTCTGACGCACCTTCTATCAAACCCGGAATATCCGCGATCACGAAACTGCTACCGATACCCAAACTCACCACCCCAAGTTCGGGATGCAACGTGGTAAACGGGTAGTTTGCCACCTTTGGCGTGGCTTGCGATACAGCACGCAATAGCGTGGATTTACCTGCGTTTGGCAAGCCCAGCAAACCAACGTCCGCCAACACCTTGAGCTCTAAACGAAGCGCCCTAGCATCACCCGGCTTGCCCTTAGTAGTTTTCCGCGGCGCCTGATTAGTACTGGACTTAAACGTGGTATTACCCAGACCACCGTCCCCACCTCTGGCTACCATCACACGCTCTTCGGCGTCCGTCAGGTCGGCAATCAATTCCTCGGTTTGCGCGTCGTACACCATGGTACCGATGGGCACCTTGATCGTCAGATCCGCGCCCCCCTGTCCACTCTTTAGTTTGCCACTACCTGATTGACCACCTTTGGCCTCATAATGGCGAACGAACCGAAAATCGGCCAGGGTATTCAGCCCGTCTGTGGCTTGCAGGTACACACTACCACCTCGACCGCCATCACCGCCATCCGGACCACCTTTAGGAATATATTTTTCACGGCGAAAACTCAACGCGCCGTGCCCGCCGTTACCAGCCTTAACCGAAATATCTGCTTCATCTACAAAGTTCATGCGCGGATTTTAACGGTTTTGCGCAATAGAAGAAGCTTTTATTTTTTGAAAGCTCGAAAAAGTTTGAGTCGCCACTTACGGCGTTTAACCGAAGCTATTTGCAGTTCTTGGGCTTGGGTAACCCGGCGTATTTGCTGGCTGATTTTGTCGCGCCCTCGGGAAACAGCGACAACAGATAGCGACTATTGGCCTTTTCCTCACCGAATGCTTTTTTGAATACACGAATCACCATGCGTATCGGCGGCGGAATATTGTAATCATCGTAGTATTCTCGAAAATAGTGGATAACTTCCCAATGTTCGTCGGTCAACTCCACACCGTCGCGACGCGCTAACTCCCGACCAAGCTCTTCGCTCCAAAGCAGGCGATCCTTTAGAAAACCCTGCACATCCGTGTCAAAATAGTGTCCATTAAACTCAATACTGTGTGTCATGTCGTTACCACGCAACCTGTTGCTGATGCTCGACAACCAAGTCAACGAAGCCCGTATCATCGATGCGATTGATGCCTGAGATAGGCTCACCGACGCCCCGCACCTGCATGTCAGACTGCAAGACATAGACCGCAATACCTTGCACCTTACACTTAGCAACAAACGAGGCTAATGTGATCGGCGAGTCGACACACTGCACGGCATCGCCGAGTAACAAAACAGCGTCACCCTCGCTGGCGAACGCGAGCAATTCGTAAAGCCAACTCACCTGATGCCAACTTTTGCTGATGGTATGCAAACTACTCAAAACGTAAACACCCGGTCCTGTCGAGCAATCATGGTCGCAACCTGGCCTTCGTTAATGGTCTTAACCGGCATGAGTAAGCTCTCCTCACTGAGCCCACGAGCGACTAGACTCGCCTTGTGTGCGCACACATTCTCTACATCAAAATCCGGCAGCGCAGCAAACGCTTTAGTGACTTGCTTGAACAGGCCGGGGCGCCCATGCTGTTCGGTACGCAACTGATACACGCCATCATGCAAAAACAGCACTGATACGTCGGCTTCAAATGACGCACCAATCATGGCCGCATCCAAGGCCTCGAACCCAGCAGCCGTGGCATACGGTGATTGCGTGATGATGTACAATACTTTCATTTAAACGTCACCGTTCTGTCGGCGGTAAAACTGGCATCGTGCATCACTCCCAAACCTTCGATATGAAAATCTGGATGCACATTGAACACCGTTTTACCCGCATCAATTGCCTGTTCCTGATTCAATACACCACGACGCTCCGCCGCAGACACACAAACCACCAGACGCACGTCGTGCTGGCGAGCGAAGCGGCTCCACGCATGCGGCGCATCAAATTCATCGGCCAATGGGACCTGCGCGTCCGACGCTTGTGTTACGCCATCTTGATAGAAGAAAACCTGAGTGATTTGATGTCCGCGCGCAATAGCCGCACGCGCAAATTGCAGTGCTGACTGCCCTGCCTGCGAGGAAAAGGCATCACCGGTAACCAGTAGATTTATCTGCATACTCTGTGACGTAAACTAGAAATTCACCGCTAGTCTACACCAGAGACTTCGCTTTTGTACTCTAACTTTACTGCAATAGGAGCAACTCAGCGTTATCACATTCTCTTTTTGTGGTTCGCATCAGTTACAGACTAAACCAGAACGGCACAGACGCCGCTCTGGTTGGGGCAGCATTGAATAACACCTGCCAAAAATCGGCTTAGAACCGATAGTTCAAGCCAAACGTAAAGCCAGAAAAATCCAGCTCGTTGGCATTAATTTTGCCAGGCACAGCCACCTCTGGAATAGGATCAAACTCGGCGTCGTTAAACTGCGCGTATTCGGCAGTCACTGAGAAACGACCTGTCACCGCATATTCTGCGCCTAAGCCAAAAGTGAATTCCGACACATCCTCAGAGGCTTGTCGGACTGGCGGCGCAAACGGGTACGAGTTGCGTATATCGAAGTCCAACGTGGTGCTACCGATCAGGCCGTACATCGAGAAGTCATCGGTGATGTCAAAACCAAGCTTAATTTTGGCACCGTAACTCTCATTCACGGTGAGCTGCGTTCGCAACAAATTATTGACGTTATTGGTTTGAATATCTTGGTCGGTATAAAACAGCTCACCGGCGAGGTACAGTTTCTCATTGAGTTGTTGTTTATAGCCAAGATTCAAACCCAAACCGAAGTCGCTCTCTTCTGCCAGCGTTAAAATACTCGGCGTCGTGTTGGTGCCGGTATCGCGATCAAGACTATGGCCTACCGTAAAATTGCTGACGTGCGAACCGATGTAAAATCCGCTGTCTGCAAATGTGGGGTTTGAAAATAGAATGCTAAGCGCGCTAGCCGCACCGGCGAGTTTTATTGACTTCATGATCATCTCCAAGTCTTTTTGTTGAGCAGCCTTCGCTACCGTGAGTGAGTTGGAGATATAGACACCGAGTCCGACAGAATTTCTTACACCGACCTCGGTTACCAAATGTTAAGTCATAATGCGCTGCGCAAACCGGTCCGCGCGCGCTAGTTGAAGTACGCCGCTTCCTCAGCCAGCATATCGCGCTTTGGCATCTGCAAATAGAATCCTTGCGCTTCAATGTCGGCCAATACTTGTTTCACATCGGCCTGCGCCAGGTGCCGATCGACACTCAGCTCAAACTCGATCACAAGACTCAATTCGCCCAGCAAGTTCAACACGACTGGCGGCACGTCTTCAGGCGGTGTGGACTCAGTAATTTCATGGGGTAAATATAAATAGTGATCATCCTTTCGATCACCCTTGTATACGAAACAGGGTCGGGATTCGGTCGTCATACTGGTTTATTCCGCTCCTTTACGGATCACAATCCGGTCTACCACCGGCGTTTCAGCCATCTGGGAGTGCAACACCATTTCATGCGGTAAATGCCGCAGCATAGCATCGAAGTCACCTTTGGCACTGGGGTCTGTTGACAGGACTTCCAACAGCTCACCCGGCTGCATGGTCTTGAGCGCTTGTTTTGCGCGCAACAATGGAATTGGGCAACGCGTGCCGCGCGTATCTAAGTGGCAGGAGATTTGAAGATCGTCTGTCATGAGTTTAATCTATTCGGTACTATGCATAGTGTACACTTGCTAAAGCTTGTTAATCGCCGATTGGGTTATTGCAAAACACATTGTTTTGTCGGCGATTATGATAACAAGACTATAACTTTTTGCGATGAAAAACCGCGCGACTGTCGGGGCGCTCGCCTGAGCCCTTCCCGAACTACCGCATATAGTGAACAATGCGTATGAGAAAACCTATCCACGCTGTGGTGACACTATGTACAGCCACCACCTTGTTACTGGCCACCAGTCTGCTGGCACAGGCTCAGCATGTTGTGGAAGCCACAGCAAAAACAAACTCTGCGGCGACGGATGCCGCAATGGATCGTCAGAGCTCAAAGGCAATTAGACCGGAAGATCATTTCGATCAATTGCCTGATCTTGGCTCCAACGCCGCCAACTTTTTATCGGATTACGAAGCCAAGCAGCTTGGGCGCGCCTTCATTCGGCAATCGCGTGCGCAGCTGCCATATATCTCGGACCCAGAGCTGGTTGATTACATCAATCGCTTAGGCGACCGCTTGTTAGCAGTAAGTGATGAGGCTGATGAAGATTACAATTTTTACTTGGTCGATAACACCGTCATCAACGCCTTCGCTGTTCCCGGCGGGCATGTTGTGTTGCACAGCGGCATTCTGATTAAATCGGAATCGGAAAGCGAACTGGCCTCGGTCATTGGCCACGAAATCGCGCACGTCACGCAAAAACATATATCTCGCAAACTCGAAGCTTCCCGTTACGACGGTTGGATGACACTCGCAGCTGTGCTGGCGGCCGCCGCATCCGGTGACGCGGACGTGGCACAGGCTGCCATTGGGGTTTCGCAGGCGAGCATTGTAGATAGGCAACTCACCTACAGCCGCTCGTACGAGGCCGAGGCCGACTCACTCGGCATCCGCTTACTAAGCCGCGCCGGGTTTGACCCGTCCGCCATGCCGATTTTTTTCAAACGGTTGCTGGATGAGAGTCGCATCAGTGAATCCCACGCACCAGAATTTCTGCGCACCCACCCGCTGACGATCAACCGTATTGCCGAGTCAGCTGAGCGAGTTCGTGCTTATCCACCTGGTCCCAAGCAGGACGAAACCGAATTTAAATTAATGCAGGCAAAGGCCAATGCCGGTTACAACGAGAATCACGCGATGGTGCGGGATCAGTATTTGAGCCAAATTAAAGCCGGCAACAGTACCCTACCAAACCGCTACGGTTATGCATTGGCGCTGTCTCAGAACGGCGAGTTTGATAAGGCTCGTACCGTCATCGACGAGATCCTTAACGATTACCCAGGTCACGTAAGCGTACGACTGATCCAAGCTGACAATGAACTGGAAGCTGGCCGCATTGAAGAAGGTCTGGCGATTCTAGAAGCCCTTTACCAAGAGCAAATCGCCAAAGGGAACCATATGATTGATGTGTACTATGCCAATGCGCTAGTACTAACTAAGCACACCAAGGAAGCAGTTCCGATTCTTCAAGCCGCGCTGGAAACCCAGCCAGACGATCCGTACCTGCACATTTTGCTGTCACGTGCCCAGGGTGAAAATGGCAACGATTACGAGGCGTATCTCGAACGCGGTGAGTACCACTACCTGCGTGGCCATTATGGCTTTGCTATTGAACAATACAAACGCGCATTTCGATTAACTAAGACGGAGTATCAGCGCCAACGCCTAGCCGCGCGCATCGAAGAGATCGAAGCGGAATTCGAGGCTTTAAAACGACTTTAGTCTGATTCGACAGCGCCAAAAAAACGATCGATAAACGCCGCCGTCGCAACGGGCTGTTCAAGGTGCACCATATGCCCACAATCCGAGAGTAAAGCGTAAGTGTCATCTGACACGCCGAGCAATTGACGCGCTTCGTCCAGACGACCCAGCTTGTGGTACTGCTGATACATCGGCGAATCTTCAGCCATGAGCACACCAACCCGCGCACGAATCTCACGCCATATCGCGACCGTATCGTCGATCTGGTAACGCACCGGATTGGTAAACCGGTGATTGTGATCGTGCTTGAGTCGATAGGTGCCATTCTCTGGGTTGGGTCGCGCCCACAAGGTGGTCAATTCATCCACCATGGCATCAGTTAATCTGGGGTTTCCAGCGCGAATAGACCTGCGCAGACTCGCAATATTCGGATACACTTTACTCGGCTCACCACGCAACACCTGATTCATCCAGGTGCGATACTTATCCACCGCCTGCGAGGCGTCGGTTGGCGCCATTCCCAGTGCTTCAAGACTGATCACGGCAGACACACGATGCGGTTGAATACCGGCGTACATCAGCACGATGTTGCCACCCATGCTGTGCCCGACCAGATTCGCTGGCAACTCAGGTGAGTAGTAGTCCAGAATTTCGTGCAGATCGGCGAAGTAGTCCGGAAACCAGTAACCCGGCGCGTGCTCCGTTTCACCAAAGCCACGCCAGTCCGGTGCGACCACAAAGTAGCGATTGGCCAATTGCTCTGCCACATACTTAAAGCTGGCCCCACAATCCATCCAGCCATGCAGCAGAACGAGCGTCGGATTTCCGCGCTCGCCCCACTCCTGAATGTGATACTGCAGCCCTCGAACGTCGAGACGTGTTGAGTTCATTGGGCGAAGCGACTAATTGCCGAGACAATCAAGTGATAAACCAACCACCTTCTGCATTACACGCACAACCTGGTTACTGTAGCCAGCTTCGTTGTCATACCACACGTAAAGCACCACACGGGTACCATCCGCGATGGTCGCACCGCCGTCGACCACACCAGCATGGGTCGAGCCCACCAAATCTGAAGACACAACCTCAGTCGAGTAAGTAAAACCGATTTGTTCTTGCAGTGGCGAGTGATATGAAATTTGCTGAAAAGTCTCGTTCAACTCTTCTGCTGTTACCGCCTGCGACAAATTCAGATTCATCACCGCCATCGAGACGTTCGGGGTTGGTACGCGAATCGCGTTACCCGTCAACACACCCGACAACTCCGGCAGCACTTTGGACACCGCTTTCGCAGCGCCAGTGGACGTGATCACCATGTTCAGCGGCGCACTGCGTCCGCGGCGTTCTGCACTGTGATAGTTGTCAATGAGGTTTTGATCGTTGGTGTAGGAGTGAATCGTTTCCACGTGGCCACTCACGATGCCATACTTATCGTTGATCACTTTCAACGGTGGTACGATCGCGTTCGTGGTACACGACGCAGCACACAATATAGTGTCCGTGGCTTCGATCAGATCGTCGTTTATTCCGTACACGATATTCTTGATATCGCCCTTGGCTGGCGCAGTTAGCAATGCCTTCGACACACCCGGGCAAGATGTGTGCTGTCCCAGCCCCGCCTCGTCTTTCCATATGCCGGTATTATCAACAACCAGAGCATCCTGAATTCCGTACTCGGTATAATCAATCTCGCTCGGGCTATTGGCGTAAATAAACTGAATAAAGTTACCGTTGGCGATAATCGCGCGTGCTTCACGATCAACTTTAATCGAACCGTCAAACTCGCCATGCACTGAGTCGCGACGCAACAGTTCTGCGCGTTTCTCCAGATCCTGAGCAACATCGCCTTTGGCGCGTACCACCACGCCGCGTAAGCGTAACTTGGCGCCCGTGCCCGTACGATCGATCAACAGACGCGCAAGCAGGCGCCCAATTCGGCCAAATCCGTAGAGGACCACGTCATGCGACTCACGCTCAGCCGGGGTCATGTCACCCAGAAGCTGCCCCAACCGTCGATTCAAAAAGTCCTGCATGGATTGGTCGTCATTTTGCGAGAGATACTCATGACACAACTTACCTAAATCCAGTCGGCAAGGACGCAGTTCCATTTTTTCGATCAGCTGCAACATTTCGTAGCTTTTTTGCATATCCAGCGCTTTGCCAACAATCAACCGACCGTGTAAATGTGCTTTGATAATCGAGATAGTGGAGGAATTCATTATCTTCTGGCCGAATACGCGAACCACAACGCTGGGACCGCGATATAAAGAACCTAGAAGGGGAATCATTTTTTCGGCGAGCGCTTGTCGCTCGTTCCAATTGACAAGATACTGCTGACTGACCTCGCGAGTCATATTAGCCTCTTCAAATTTGACGTGTTGATCGGGCCTGCGGCACTCTGCATTGCGCAACAGTGTTCAAAACAGGCGGTTTTTTCGTGGAGCCCGAATTATATAGAAGTCGTACAAAAACACTATGCAACAGACCAATATCGGGCATAAAAAAAGCCCCAAGATTGTGTTCTTGAGGCTTTTTTAAGACAAGATACTAATCGAACCTTACAGTGCGTTCACCAACTCGGGAACCGCTTCAAACAAGTCAGCAACTAAGCCGTAATCCGCCACCTGGAATATTGGGGCTTCTTCGTCTTTGTTAATCGCAACAATCACCTTGCTGTCTTTCATACCAGCCAAGTGCTGAATCGCACCCGATATGCCGACTGCAATGTACAAGTTCGGCGCAACCACTTTACCGGTTTGACCAACTTGATAGTCGTTTGGCACGTAACCTGCGTCAACTGCCGCACGGGATGCACCAACGGCAGCACCAAGTTTGTCCGCCAGACTCTCGATGATCTTAAAATTTTCGGCACTCCCTACACCGCGACCACCGGAGACAACCACATCCGCTGCACCCAGGTCTGGGCGTGCTGACTCGGTTAACTCTCGACCAACCAATGCAGTTGAACCCACCGCAGCTGGCGAATCCACACTGACTACTTCAGCTGAGCCGTCGGTAGCCGCTGCGTCAAAACCAGTTGGGCGCACCGTCAATACTTTGGTCGCATCACTACTTTGCACCGTAGCGATGGCGTTACCCGCGTAAATTGGACGTTTAAATGTGTCTGCCGACTCCACTGCGATGATGTCTGAAATCTGCGAGGAATCAATTAGAGCTGCGACACGCGGCAACATATCTTTACCCGAGGTGGTCGCACCAGCCAAAATATGCGAATAATCACCAGCCAGGCTGACTACCAAATTGGCAACTTCAACTGAAATACCATCTTTATACTGCTCGGCATCCGCATGCAGTACTTTGTTGACACCCGCGACCTTCGCCGCTTCAGCTGCCACATCGGCGGCACCGCTACCAGCAACCAACAGGTGAACATCACCGCCAATCTGCGAAGCGGCTGTCACGGTATTCAGGGTCGACGCGTGCAGAGTCGCGTTGTCGTGTTGTGCAATTACTAAAATCGTCATGCTATTTCTCCCCGATTAAATTACTTTCGCTTCGTTTTTCAGCTTCTCAACCAGCTCGGCGACGGAGCCGACCATCACACCCGCAGAACGTTCTTCTGGTGGGCTGACATTCAATACAGTTTGACGCTTGCTTGCATCAACGCCAGTATCTGCCAAGGCGATCACGTCCAACGGCTTCTTCTTTGCTTTCATGATGTTAGGCAATGTCGGATAACGTGGCTCGTTCAAGCGCAAGTCCGTGGTAACCACAGCCGGCAATGGAATAGACAGCGTCTCCAAACCACCATCAATTTCTCGCGTCACTTTGGCCTGATCACCTTCAATCACCACCTCAGAGGCAAACGTGGCCTGCGCCCAACCCAATAGTGCAGACAACATTTGGCCAGTCTGGTTGTTATCGCCGTCAATAGACTGCTTACCAGTGATGACCAACCCGGCTTCCTCTTTTTCAACCACGTACTTTAAAATTTTTGCGATTGCCAGTGGCTCGATGTCATTGTCGGCATCAATTCGAATAGCACGATCCGCGCCCATGGCAAGACCCGACCGGATAACCGTATCGATGTCCGCACTGCCGACGCTGACCAGCACGACTTCAGTGGCAATACCGGCCTCTTTCAAGCGAATTGCTTCTTCCAAGGCAATTTCACAGAATGGGTTCAATGACATTTTGACGTTGTCGGTATCAACACCAGAGCCGTCACTCTTAACGCGGATGCTGACATAAGCATCGATAACGCGTTTAACTGGGACTAAAACTTTCATCTATCACTCCAAATTAAAGAATCATTTTGTCAAGCGCTGCTACCGAGCGCCGAGTGTGCGTGCAGTGTAGGGGAAAGCCCTATGGTTTGCAATTAATGTCAACATTTTTCTAATTAATGAGTCTTATTGCCGACGCAAATATACATAAACAGTATAAATGTTGACATTTTTGCATCTTACCTCTATTTTCCTCCCCATGAGTACCGTACCACCTTTTTCCAGCACCTTAAGCAGCGAGCTGACCAGCACGCTGCGTGATGCCATCATCACCGGAGAGATACCGCAAGGTGCTAAATTAAGTGAAACCAAGCTGTCTCAGGAGCTGGACGTTAGTCGCGGACCTCTACGCGAAGCCATACGTCGCCTCGAGGGCATGAACCTGATACAGCATATCCCGCAACAAGGCGCACGGGTGGTGACACTGAGTATGGAGCTCGTTTTGCAGCTGTACGAGACGCGTGAAGCGCTCGAAAGCAAAGCAGTTGCATTGGCTGCGGTCAATATGACATCGCAGGAGATTGACCAGCTGCACCGCCTGATCGACGCGCAAAGCAAGCACATGCGTGAAAACTCGGGGGCGTTTATTCCCGCTGAAAGTGATTATGCGTTTCATGAAACCATCATTCGCGGCAGCAAGAATAAGGTAATCGAGCAAGCGTTATTGCGCGAGTTATACAACCTGATCAAGATGTTCCGCTATCAACACGAGTTTGCGCGCAACAGCACCACCAACTCATTGATTGAACATCGCCAAATCGTGTATGCGATTGAACAACGTGACCCAGAACTTGCCGAGGTCACCATGCGACGCCATATCGTACATGCACGTGAACGCATTCAACGTCGAATGTCTGCGTCATCGGCAGCCTAGCTGCCCCAAAACTAACCACGCAAATAAATCTTGGAGAAAGACCATGAGTGACACAGCCCCAGAAATCCAACGCGAGAGCATGGAATACGACGTCGTCATCGTTGGTGGCGGCCCGGCCGGCATGTCTACCGCAATTCGACTGAAACAACTCGCGGATGAGCAAGGCAAAGAACTGTCTATCTGCTTGCTGGAGAAAAGTGCCGAAGTTGGCGCGCACATTTTGTCTGGTGCGGTCATCGAACCACGAGCACTCAACGAACTGATCCCAAACTGGGCCGACCTGGGCGCACCACTCTCGACGCCAGTAAAACGCGACGAACTGCATATGTTCAATGAGTCGGGGTCTACCAAATTCCCAGGATTTATGATCCCACCATCCATGCACAATAAGGGCAATTACATTGTAAGCTTGTCTAACGTGGTGAAATGGTTGGGCGAACAAGCTGAAGCTCTGGGTATCGAAATCTACCCGGGCTTCGCGGCTGCTGAAGTGTTATACCACGAGGACGGCAGCATTAAAGGTGTAGCCACGCCGAATAACGGTGTCGACGCTGAAGGCAATCGCAAACCAAGCTTTGAGCCGGGCATGGAGTTACATGCTAAGTACACGGTTTTCGCCGAAGGTTCACGCGGCCAACTCGGTCGTGAACTGATGGCCAAATTTGATTTGAATGCAGACGCCGACGCACAGCATTACGGCATTGGCTTCAAAGAGCTTTGGGAAGTAAATCCCGACAAGCACGAAGCCGGTAAAGTTGTGCACGGCTCTGGCTGGCCGTTGAGCAAAGGGGTCACCGGCGGGTCCTTTTTGTATCATTTAAATGATAATTTGGTGACGCTCGGCATTATTATCGATTTGAATTACAGCAACCCATACCTGAGTCCCTTCGACGAGTTCCAGCGCATGAAGCACCACCCGGAATTTGCTAAGGTACTCGAAGGCGGCAAACGCCTCGGTTACGGTGCGCGCGCCATCACCAAAGGCGGATGGAACGCACTCGGTAAACTGAGCTTGCCCGGCGGTTTGCTGGTCGGCTGTGATGCTGGCACGTTAAACTTCGCTAAAATCAAAGGCACGCACACCGCAATGAAGTCTGGCATGATCGCGGCAGAAGTTCTGTTCGAACACCTGAGCACCGGTGGGGAAGCGGGACAAACTCTGAGTCAGTACGACACAGCATTCCGCGCATCATGGGCAGGTAAAGAGCTCAAAAAGTCTCGGTCGTTTGGTCCGGCACTGCATAAGTTCGGTGCTTGGCTCGGCGGCACGTATAACTACATTGATCAAATTCTGGGCGGTAGATTGCCAACTCTGCGCGACGACACACCGGACCACGCGCAACTCAAAAAGGCCGCAGAATGCGAAAAAATCAGCTACCCGAAACCGGATGGCAAACTCAGTTTTGACAAGCCGTCTTCAGTGTTTTTATCCAACACCTATCACGAAGAAGACATCTACTGCCACCTAACCCTTAAAGATCCGTCGGTAGCCATCGAGGTGAACTACAAAGAATACGCATCGCCCGAGCAGCGTTACTGCCCGGCTGGCGTGTATGAGATTGTCGGCGAAGAACAAGGCAATCCGAAACTGCAGATCAATGGTCAAAACTGCATCCACTGCAAGACCTGTGACATCAAAGATCCGACGCAGAATATCGTATGGATCGCACCGGAAGGTGGTGGCGGCCCAAGCTATTCAAAAATGTAATTCTATGTTTTTAGGCGCGTACTTGAATTCGAGTACGTGCCTACCTCTCGCCTACTTTGCCACGCCCCATGTTGCCACTCACTCGTCGAGGTTTTGACCTCGGTCTTACTCACGCCACCACCCCAAACATGAATCCGGACCACTGGAATCAGGGGTACGCCGTACTCTTGCCCCGTGCTGTGGTACAACATCTAGCTTCGCACGCGAGCGATTTAGCACAAACTGAAGCATTAGTGACTGCCCTACTCGAAGGTGACGAGCTAGACGCAATTTTAGATGCGCTGCCATATCAACAACGACTCGGCGCACAATTCGCCCCAATGGGCAGCATGGTCAATGAAGGGGACGATCAGGAAATCGACACCCTGCTCTATGACGCAATTCAAGGTGAGGACACGGTGGCCGAAGACCTTTGGATGAAGGTGTCATGGCTGTCTTTTTATGATGCCGACGCGTCTCTACGTTTTCGCTTCTCATTTGGCGTTGACCTGGAAGAAGATGTGGCCGCCGACCCCGTTCGGCAACGCTATGCGGCTGAGCTGGCAACCGCTGTGTTTCCGGAATCCGCTGCAATCACCAACAATCTTGCGCTCAGCCAAACCATACGCGACATCGTGCAATGCCAGCGATTTGAATTAGTCGAGCGAATTGTGTATTTCAATGGGCCGGACGGTGGCGCTTACTTACATCATGACCTCGAACGCGGCCACGCGGGCGTTGTGTACGCACAATTGAGCGGCGAAACCTACTGGTTGGCGCTGCCTAAGTTTCAACTGGTGCAGGAAATCCAATCGTTTATAACGCAGCAAGCGTTGCCTGACACCCTAACTTCAGAGGCGCAGGCAACTCTGCGAGACCTGAGTCGTGATGCTGAACAAATTGCAACCGCCCTCGATAGCTTTGCGCACACAGAATTGATCCATTTGATCAACGAAACCGAGGCGTTTGTACAACACCTGATACAGGCCGGTTACGGCTTCCATGTACGAACAGGTGATGTGATTCTGTTACCGCAGGCCGACCAGAATTCCTGCTGCTGGCACACGGTATTTTGCCTTGGCGAGGAAATGGGGCAAGCGCTGTCGTTTGCCATTCGACGCCAGGACTAGCGGCAGCTAATGCGGCTTATCGGCGTCACAGTCCCAGCTTATCGGCGTCACAGTCCCAGCTAAAGTCCGGACTGGCCTGCGCCAACCAGTCAACGAACAAACGAACTCGCGTCGACAGGTGGCGATTTTGCGGAAACACCGCGTAAATACCACGCTCCGGCGTGGTGCGATACCCAGATAACAAGGGGACAAGTTCACCCGCCTCTAAGGCGTCAATTACAGCAAATATCGGTAGCACGGTGACGCCCAGGCCTGCTTTGCACGCAGCCAGCTGCATGGCGGCACTGTTACTGGCAAATGCTTTTTTCATTTTGATCGATCCGGGCTTACCATCTGGATCGACATAATGCCAATCTTCGGATAAGCCGTGCTTGTTGTACAGCAAAGCAGGGACGGTCGACAACTGTTCGACTGTTTCGATCGGCCCAATCTGTTCAAGCAGGCTCGGTGCGATACACAGCAATAAAGGGCAATCGGCCAGCTTGCGGGCAACGAGGCTCGAATCCTTTAACGCGCCAATACGTACCACCACATCGAAGCCCTCGCCAATCACGTCAACCCAGCGATCGTCGAAGTCAACCTCCAACTCAACATCTGGGTACGCCTGTCCAAAGGCGGCAATGGGTTCTGCCAGATATTTGGTCCCAAATGCCATCGGCGCATTCACCTTGAGCTTTCCGGTGGGGCAGGCCTTGAGTTCCTGCACCATCTGTTCGGCCTCACTCAGATCATCAATGGCTTTCTCGACGCGTTCAAAATACACCGCACCCTCTTCAGTCAAGGATACTTGGCGCGTGGTGCGATACAGCAGCTTTACACCGAGATGTTCTTCCAATGCCTGAACCTGTTTACTCACGGCAGGACTCGACAAACCGAGTGCACGTGCAGCGGCCGCGAAACTGCCCGACTTCACGACCTGCACGAACATCTGGATACGCGAAACAACCATCTATTAGTAACCACAAGTTAACAATCATTTAAGTAGACGCCATATTATCAATCCATATGCAAATAGCTATAGTCTTTACTCCAAATTAACTTATCGGAGTATCACCATGCAGACACCCACTCACGCCGCCGGTGCACTACTGTTGCGTCTAACACTAGGCATCACACTATTTGCACACGGACTATTAAAACTAGTGATCTTCACTCCAGCGGGCACAGCTGGTTATTTTGCCAGTTTGGGTATCCCGGAAGTATTTGCCTACCTGACCATCTTTGGCGAAGTGGTTGGCGGCGCGGCATTAATGATCGGCGTTTATACACGCCTTGCTGCGATTGCATCACTGCCAATCTTGATTGGCGCCACCTGGGTACATGCAGGTAATGGTTGGGTTTTCAGTAGTGAAGGCGGCGGTTGGGAATTTCCACTTATGCTGGTGGTGCTGGCAATCACAGTCGCACTGTTGGGACCAGGTGCAGCCGCAGTCAAACGCATACCGGGACTGGATTTACTGATTCCAACCCCTCTGAAAGACTGACACCCTCTTTGCTAACAACGAACGGTTAAACATATACGAGGCAGAAATGATTACACCTATTCCATACGAAACACTGGGGCACGCGGATCATGGCTGGTTAAACGCCCGCCATCATTTCAGCTTCGCCAGTTATTACGATCCGAAACGCATGGGCTTTGGCGCACTGCGCGTGATCAATGACGACATCATCCAGGCAGGCACGGGCTTCGGGCTGCATCCACATCAGAATATGGAAATCATTACCTATGTTCGACAAGGGGCGATCACGCACCGAGACAACCAAGGTAACGAAGGGCGTACCGTCGCCGGTGATGTCCAAGTCATGAGCGCTGGCACCGGCATCTATCATTCTGAATACAACTTGGAGAGTGAAGACACACAGCTCTATCAAATCTGGATTGAACCCAATAAACATGGGGTTCAACCGCGCTGGGACAGTCACGAATTCCCCAAAACCTATGATTCGGGGCTGAGCTTATTGGTGGATGGCAACGGCACTGCGCCGTTACAGATTCACCAGGATGCTTACGTTTACGCTGGCACACTGCAAGCAAACCAGACCATCAAGCAAACCATCAAGCATCAGGCTTACCTATTGGTTTCTAAGGGCAAAATTGAACTCGGTGAGTTTGAACTAAAACAAGGTGATGGTGCGCAGGTCACACACCAAAAGCAAATTAGCATAACCGCGACTGAAGATGCAGAAGTGCTGATACTCGACGTACCAGGCAACTAAACCTATGCCGGGACATCGCATAACCGACAGGAACAACACCATGAAACACATTCTCCATATCGACGCCAGCGCACGCGGCAGCAGCTCGACCACCCGTAATTTCAGCAAACGCATCGTCGATGCATTGTCTGGCAGTGATGGCGTCAAAGTAACACGCCGCAACGCGGGCGCGGAACTGCCATTACTCAATGAATCAATGGTCGAGGCCTACTTCACACCAGAAAGCGACCGCAGTGCAGCGCACCTTGAGGCAATTCGGGAGTCCGATGCCATCACCCAGGAATTACTGCAAGCCGACCTACTCGTCATCGGTGTCCCGATCTACAATTTTTCCGCACCAGCGGCCTTTAAGGCCTGGTGTGATCTGGCGGCGCGCGCCAAAGTCACCTTCGAATACACGGAGACTGGGCCACGTGGTTTGTTGAGCAACAAACAAGCGATCGTGGTGGTGAACTCCGGTGGCACACCCATTGGGAGCGAAATCGACTTTCTCACACCGTGGTTAAGACACTATCTCGCCTTTATGGGAATCAGTGACACCCGCGTACTGACGGTCAGCGATCTTGAACGCGACTTCGACGCGATTGCTGCTGACCTAGTAAACCATACAGAAACGATCGCGGCCTAGCCGAGGTATTATGCTGGTGGGGTCTTATATTCCAGACTCCACTAGAAAATTGTGATTGTAATTTGTCAAAACCGTCCTATATTCAAAGCATGTCGATACTGGTTTCGCTATTGCTGTGGATGATTTTGCTGGCGCTGAGTTGGCCGCTGGCCATTGCCGTTTTGATCCTATGGCCTATTGTTTGGCTTATTTCCCTACCGCTGCGCTTAATCGGCATCACATTAAGCGCAGTATTTACACTGTTTAAATCGATACTCTTGTTGCCGGCTTACTTGCTCGGTTGGCGACCAGCTCCGCGCGCAAACGCTTAAACAACGCGGTACCGCGCTTACTGTTTAGGGCTGGTCAGACGCTGAATCAGCGGCCCAAGTGTGAGACCTTGAACTATGATGGAGAAGACCACCACGATATAGGTCAGAAACAAGATTAAGTCGCGCGCAGGCCCCGCAGGCAAACTCAACGCAAGCGCGACCGAAATCCCACCACGCAAGCCTCCCCAGACCAAAATCTTAACTAAGTGCGGTGCCAACTCGCGCTTTAAACGTATGACCTGAATCGGCAGTCCCACACTCACTACACGCACCAAGACCACCAAAGCAATCATCGGTACAGCGGCCATGGCCCATTGCGCATCAAACGGCATGATCAGCATCTCCAAGCCGATTAATGCGAACAGAATCACATTGAGGATTTCGTCAATCAGCTCCCAAAAATCGTCCACACTCTCTCGCGTACGATCCGACATCGCGTGTTTGCGCATCACGTTGCCGGTCAACAGGCCGGCCACCACCACCGCAATTGGCCCCGAGGTATGTAAGGCCATCGCCAGTGCGTAGCCCCCCATCACCAAGGCCAGAGTAATCAAGACTTCGACTTTGTAGTTGTCGATGGTGTTTAACAAATAGAACCCCAAGCCACCGAGCACCATGCCAAACACGATGCCGCCGACGGCTTCTTCCGCAAAAATCAATGCCACGTTGGCGGCCGTGATATTGTCAGGTTGTTGCAACAACATCAGCAACACCATAAACACGACGACGCCAACCCCATCATTGAACAAGGACTCACCGGCAATCGTGGTTTCCAACTCTTTGCTCACACCCAACCGTTTGACCGTCGCCATCACCGCAATTGGGTCGGTTGGTGAGATCAACGCCCCGAACAGCAGGCAATATAAGTACGGCAATGGTAGGCCACACCATCCTAATAAATAGTAGGTGGCAGTACCGACCAGGAAGGTCGACAGACAAACCCCCACCGTGGCCAAAGACGCGATAACCCAGGTTTGACGACGCAGATCATTTAAATTGACGTGTAAGGCACCGGCAAACAGCAAAAAGCTCAACATGCCCTCCAGCAGCGTCTCATTGAAATCAATGCGTTCAAGCAGGACTTTGGCATCAGTATGATAATCACCCAGCCCAAACAGATTCAACACCACCGCCAGCACTGACACCAGTAAGGCAATCACCATGACGCCGATCGTCGTTGGCAATCCAACAAACCGATCGTTCAGGTAAGCAAACAGCGCCGCGATACTGATTAGCAGAGCAGCGATTTCAATGGTGCTGATCATAAATGTGTCTCTTACAGGAGCTTTTCAATATCATCGCGGATCGCGCTTGGCTTGTCGGTTGAGGCATAACGTTTGACCACATTACCATCACGATCAACCAGAAACTTGGTGAAGTTCCACTTGATTGATTCAGAACCAAGTACGCCGCGCGCTTCCTTCTTCAAATAGGTAAACAGCGGATGCGTATCCTTGCCGTTCACGTCAATCTTGGAGAACATGGGGAATGACACACCGTAGTTAAGTTGACAGAACTCCTGAATTTCACCGTTATCACCCGGGTCTTGTGAGCCAAACTGATTGCAGGGAAAGCCCAATACCATCAAGCCCTTCGGCTCGAGATCTTTGTACAAGGTTTCGAGCCCCTCAAACTGCGGCGTGAATCCACACTTACTCGCCGTATTCACAATTAATAACACTTTGCCTTCAAAATCCGCCAGGCTAATTTCCTCACCCCGGATATTACTTGCTTTGAAATCGTATACTGTCACTCTAAATCTCCCGATTCTCTCGAATTCCGTAACTTAAATAATGCTCGATCGCTGCTTGCTCGGTCGCAATTCCGGCCGCGGTTAGGTCGTCATGCAGAGTTAGGTACCGCTGCCAGTCAAATCCAGCTGGTGCTTCCAGTTTGTAAGGGCGCGCTGGTTTCTCTAATCGCCCAAACTCTAAGTAATGGCGCATAACCAAACGCTCGTTGTAGAACACATCCGGCGTTAAGTCTGGGTTCAAGCGTCGATACATTTGCCAATCCAGGTCATCTGGAATCGCGGCTATCTCGCGGGATGCTGATCGATTGGGTACCGCTTCTGGGTCATAGCCGAACAGCTTGAAATCCTGCGCGTAAATTTGCTGCACAAGTTCGCGCGCCCGCGTGTTCCGATAAAAGTCCTGTGGTTTGGGCGCAAAAACCAGCTCACCCAATTCCGCCACGCTCAGCAACGCGGCATCGGCGTAATCTTCCTCCCCATAAAATGAGGAATTGTGTTTGACGGAATTTTCCAGATGCGCCAACGCTTCAGCCAGCTTGGCCTTGTCGCGCTTGAACACCCGCTTAAACACGCGTTTGGTGTGTTTTTTAAAGTCACCAATATCGCCGTAGTACTGGACTCCGAATGCGTAATCTGGCTTTTGACCCAGCCACTTGTAACGTCGATTTTTTGTGGTCACGATGGTGCCGGCAAACCCAAAGTGCGACTGACTCTGGACATGCTCATCGCGGTGCCCTTCTGGCACGGTGCTCAAGTATTCCAGGAACTCGATAAAATTATCCGGCAACCCGGATGCAGGTGGAAACTCCCCCAACATGCGTTGCATACCGCTGTTTTTGGCGTAGACATACTGGTCAAGATACGCGCTCACGATACGCAGGTAAGGATTGCGCGTAATCGTATACGTAAAGTACTCACTGTAGTCCTTGCCGTCGACGTAGGGCTGAACCTCATGCAGATTATGATAGTCGTCGAGCTGTGCGCGCTGTGCCTCACTTAACTCGTCGTGATGCACATCCAAGTACAACATGCGCAATGAGGTACACCCCGATTTGGCTGAATACAGCAGAATGTATTTATATTTGTCGTTAACAACCGGGATCATGTCAGCCGCCGGTCGCGCTCATGTGTCGCATTATGGTGATGTCCTTGGGATCAAACTCATGTCGTTCAGGTTTACGCTGCATGGCGTCAATGATCGAGGCTTCGAGCGCGTCGGGATTATCGCGCAGGATGGCGCGCAAATCCAAAGAATGTTCGTTGCCAAGACACAATAACAATTGCCCTTCGGCGGTGATGCGCACTCGGTTGCAGGACGCGCAGAAGTTGTTGGTCATAGGTGAAATAAACCCAACATGAGTACGCGTATTGGCGAGCTGAAAGTTACGCGCCGGCCCGGCATTGGGGTCATGCTTTGAACTTGGCTGTAAGGCATACACCGCTGCCAGCTGTTGCTGGACCGACTGATTGTCTAAGGCCGTAGAGAGTCGTTGCGCACTGCTGATCCGTCCTAGGGGCATCTCCTCAATAAAGGCGATATCCAACTCATTGCGTACCGCATAGTCTGTGAGCGACAGAACCTCATCATCATTGACACCATTGAGCACCACCACGTTCAGTTTGATGCGCTCGAATCCCGCCAGCTTGGCTGCCTCAATGCCAGCGAGTACGTCATCCAGGCGCCCAAATCGCGTTAAGCTCGAGAATCGCTCAGGCCGCAAACTGTCAATGCTGATATTCAAACGTGCGACACCGGCAGCCCGTAGATCGGCGGCATGTTGTCCCAACAGAACGCCATTGGTGGTCATCACCAACTCGCGTAAGCCTGTCAACTTGGCGATGTTCGACGCCAGTTGCACCACGCCATTACGCACCAGAGGCTCACCTCCAGTTAAACGAATTTTCTGCACACCCAAGGCCACGAACGCTTCCGCTACACGGGTCATTTCCTCCAGACTCAGCACCTTGGATTTAGGCAAGAAGGTCATGTCTTCAGCCATGCAGTAGGTGCAGCGTAGATTGCACCGATCCGTCACCGACAGTCGCAAATAGCGCACGGTACGACCAAAACTGTCGACTAGCCCATGACTCATAACATGGCCTCGCGGATCGGCAAAAAGTCCACCGTGTCTCCAACGTTAATGGCTTGATCAATTGGCTGTCGCACCAAACCGTCGGCCCAGGACAGCGACGACATCACGCCGCTGCTCATGTTAGCGAACGGGCGAGCAACCGTTTGCCCGTTCGCGGTCGAGACCAATTGCACTCGTAAATAATCTTCTCGCGTGGTGACTGGCCGACTGAAATCTGCCACCACCTTCATGGCAACCAACGAGGTTGATGTTTGCCCTTGCCGCGCGCGCAAAAGCACCGTGGCCAACAACTGAAAAACCACAAACGCCGACACGGGGTTGCCCGGCAGGCCTAAAAACGGCGTATCGGCAACCCGGCCAAACGCCACCGGCTTGCCGGGTTTCATTTGCACTTTCCAAAGCTCAAGCTCCCCAGTGGCTTCCACCGCCGGGCGCACATGATCTTCTTCACCAACCGACACACCGCCGCTGCTCAAAATGACATCGGCCGATGCCGCAGCATCCAGTAACGCGCTGGTGGTGTGCGCCAGGGTATCCGCGACGCAGCGCGTCTCGATCACCTGATAGCCCATTTGCCGGCACAAGCAAGCGAGCAATACGCGATTCGAATTGTAGATTTGCCCCGGTTTCAAAGGTTGCCCCGGGTCGACCAACTCATCCCCGGTCGACAAAATAGCCACGCGTAGTGGACGAAAAACGTCCAGCTCCGCACGCCCAACCGACGCCAACAAACTCAGGTCGATCGCGTTCAGGCGTTTGCCTTGTGTCACCACAATGGCACCTTGCGCAATATCCTGCCCTTGTGGACGGATATTCGCGCCCGGACTCACCGACTGAAGTACCGTTACCCGTTCTTCATCGTAGTCACAGTTTTCTTGAATCACCACCGCATCCGCGCCAGCCGGAATCTCGCCACCGGTAAAGATACGGGCGGCAGTGCCGCGAACAAGCGGTGCCGGCGCAACGCCAGCCGGAATTCGTTGTGATACCGCCAATGTGGACTGCGTTGCCAAATCGGCCGCGGCCACGGCAAAACCGTCCATCGCACTGTTGGCATGCGGCGGAATATCGATTTCTGAAACAATATTGCTTGCGCACACCAGTCCTAGCGCCTGGCCAAGCGGCACCGACTCTCGGGCCGTCAGAGGCGTGATCCGCTGTTGGATTAAGGCTTGAACCTCGGCGACGGTAATCATTTTCCCGCGCGTGTGTGCGACACGAAATTGCAGGGCTTGAATCGGCTGTCGAGCTGTTCACGCAAAATCCCTTCCCAAGCGGTGCGACAGGCACCGGTCGAGCCGGGTAGACAGAACACAACCGTTTGGTTAGCCATACCGCCAACCGCGCGCGACTGCACAGTGGACGTACCAATATCGGCGAGCGAGAGGTGCCGAAACAGCTCGCCAAAACCATCGATTTGCTTGTCGAACAATGGCGTCAGTGCCTCAGGTGTACTGTCTCGCCCAGTAAACCCAGTGCCGCCAGTGGTGATGATCGCATGGACTGCCGGATCCGCAATCCAGGCCGACACTACCGCGCGCATTTGATAAATGTCGTCCTTCACCAAGACACGGTGAGCTAATTGATGGCCCGCCTCGCCGAGTTGTTCGACCAAGTACTGACCAGATGTATCGCTATTCAGATCACGCGTATCCGAAACGGTCAGTACCGCAACCGACAATGGAATAAAAGGTTTACTGCTTGTCATGGGAGGAGTCATGGTTAGTCGATAAGTTCTGCCAGCGCTGCGCGGCTTGCTGATCTTTACGCTTCAAGCCAAGCCAGTGTGTCCCGCGTGCACCGACTTCCTTTTTCCAAAACGGCGCATCGGTTTTTAAGAAATCCATAATATACTGCGCCGCGTCAAACGCCGCACGTCGATGACTGGCTGCCACCAGTACCAGCACAATGTGTTCGTTCGCCAGAATTTTTCCCACTCGGTGCACCACGTGTGCATGATCGATTTCGAAACGACGCATGGCTT
Organism: Arenicella chitinivorans; assembly: GCF_014651515.1. NCBI lineage: Bacteria > Pseudomonadati > Pseudomonadota > Gammaproteobacteria > Arenicellales > Arenicellaceae > Arenicella > Arenicella chitinivorans. Next base: position 641,090 of record NZ_BMXA01000002.1, on the reverse strand, counting down.
CGGTAATAATCGACTCACAGATGGACTCAGTCATCCCCGGATAGTGCTCGAGCTCTAAATGCGTTATCTGTGCATCGTCCCCCACTTGATACAGATCACGCACCAGCCCGGTGAACATCACTAATGCCCCCGCGTGCGGTGCAGCAACCCTTACTTTCTGATAATACGGTTCAGGCTCAAAAGGCGAATCGACGATTTCAAACATACTTAGCCACCCGACACCGGAGGCAGAATCCCCACTTCCGCACCATCGTGTAATGGTGCCTCCCAGCCAGCATAACGCTGATCGACTGAAATCATCGCACTCTGATCGTCCAACGCCTCAATTAAGGCCGATGGCGCATACGGGGTCAGCCCGTCCAGCAGGTCACCTGTGGTCCGCATTACGCCAATCGGTATTTCCAGCGTATCGGTGCCCGCCAACTCGCGCAGATGCGCAAACAGTCTGACTTTAATCATTCGACTCAACCTCATTTGCAAACCAGTCACCGGATTTACCGCCCCGCTTTTCCAGCAGCCGAGTGGACTCAATGACGATGCCTTTGTCTAACGCTTTGCACATATCATAGATCGTGAGCGCCGCCACGGAGGCTGCGGTTAGCGCTTCCATTTCGACGCCAGTTTGACCGCTGGTGCGACACCGTGCGCGTACCAGCAAACCACACCGCACGGATGTTTCAAACGGTTCGATATCCAGACTAACATTACTCAATGGTAAAGGGTGACACAACGGAATCAGGTCACTGCACTTCTTGGCCGCCATAATGCCCGCAATACGTGCTGTCGCATACACATCGCCTTTGCTGAGCTGTTCAGACTGAATTTGCCGCAGAACCTCAGCACTCAGCATCACACGAGACTCGGCCAAGGCTTCGCGGGTCGTGATCGCTTTGGCAGAGACATCCACCATGTGCGCTTCGCCCTTAGCATTTAAATGAGAAAAGTCGTTCATCGCAGCAATGCTACTGAAAAGGGGCAAGCGACACAATAAAACTGTTCTGATGATTCAGTAAATAAATGAATGGGACGGTGCTGAGACCACGGATACCGTCAACCCACCCGCTCGCGCCGCCAAGCCTAATTAAAGATTATTAAAAATCTATTTATTATGCCTCTCACTTATAATGAAAATTATCCTGTATATAGCAAACTATTCTTAAAATAATCGAGTCGCTTGGTTTACAAACGCTATGCACGCCTATACTCTTTGCGGCTTGTTGAGTGCGCTCTCTGGCTGTCTTAGCTGAGGTCGCCACAGTTGAAAATCGATCCCCTGATCGACATCATGTGTAACAGTAGAAAGAGAGTTTCATGGCAGCAAATATTCGCGAAGTAGAAGTCTTATCCGTACATCATTGGAACGACACCCTGTTCAGTTTCACCACCACACGTGATCCCGGCTTCCGATTCTTAAATGGTCAATTCATCATGATCGGTCTTGAAGTTGATGGCAAGCCTTTGATGCGCGCATACAGTATCGCCAGTGCCAATTACGAAGAGCATATGGAGTTCTTCAGCATCAAGGTACAAGATGGCCCACTGACCTCGCGCCTGCAAAAAATTAAGCCTGGCGACAAACTCCTGACCAGCACTAAACCCACTGGCACACTGCTGGTCGATAACCTCAAACCTGGCAAACACCTGTATCTGCTGGCCACGGGAACAGGCTTGGCACCCTTTATGAGTGTGATCAAAGATCCCGAGGTGTACGAGCGGTTCGACAAAGTCATTTTGACACACGGCGTGCGTGAAGTGTCTGAACTGGCGTATCAGGAAACCATTCAAGAACTGCCGGAGAACGAATTCTTTGGCGAGATGGTACAAGGCAAGTTACTGTACTACCCAACCGTAACGCGTGAAGAGTTTCACACCCAAGGGCGACTGACTGATGCACTCACTTCCGGAGCCTTGGCAGAGAAAGTCGGTCTACCACCAGTTAATGTTGCTGACGATCGTTTCATGCTGTGCGGCAGCCCATCTATGTTAAAAGACTTTTGCCAAATCCTAGATGGCATGGGTTTCAAAGAAACCATCCGATCAGATATTGGTGAATACGTCATCGAACGTGCATTCGTGGAAACCTAAAGCCGCACAATGGCGCACTGCCCGGCCTAGGTCAGTGCGCCCCAACTGCCTCACCAACTACAACACCGGCAAACGCATCCGCACGGGCGACGATTTCACGATCGCCGTATTACTCTCAGCAAGATCGTGAAACGGATCGAGCAATACATCCAATTCTGCAATGGATCTCAGCGCCAGCCGAGCAATAAAACAATCGTCCCCGGTGACCTTATCGCATTGCGTAAATCTGCGTTGCTGCACAATCATCTCTTCAACTTTTTTCAGCGCGCCCGGTCGCGGCTTTAACCTGACAATGGCTTCCAAGTGATATCCGAGCTTTTCTGGGTTGACGACCGCCTGATAGTGTTGAATGACCCCACGCTGCTCAAGGCGCCGCAGTCGTTCCGTTACCGCTGGCGCTGACATCGACACGCGATCTGCCAGCTCGGTAATACTGATTCGCCCGTCACGCAATACCGCACGCACAATCTGCATATCAATGTCATCCACAGCCAAAACCTCTATTAATACTTATATTCACCAGTAATAACTTATATTTTTAGGCTAAACAACTAGTTTACCTAATTTTTATTATTTAATACGCGCGCCACGCCTCCTATACTGCCTATCTGTTCACAGTCAACTGGAGCGCGTATGCAGCCACATAGAATTTCAGCCTTCTCAATCAACCAGCAAGGCGGCAACCCTGCCGGCGTCGTCATTCAAGAAGCACTGCCCAACACGGAGAGTATGCAGGCTCTGGCAACAGAGCTGGGTTACTCAGAGACAGTTTTCGCAGCGCCCATACCGCAAGCTGACACCTGGCGTGTGCGCTACTTTTCGCCGGAAAATGAAGTGCCATTTTGCGGTCATGCGACCATTGCTCTGGGGGTCGCACTGGCAGAGCGTCTGGGCGCCGGCTCGTACCCACTCGTGCTCAATGAAGGCCAGATTGAAGTCTCTGGGCGAGAGGACAATGGCATCCTAAGCGCAGCGTTAAGCTCACCAGCAACGCGTAGTAAAACGCTGAGCGCACGACAGATCACCGACACGCTGGCCCTATTTGGCTACACCACGAACGAGCTTGATTCGCGCATTAAACCCGCACACATTTTCGCTGGGGCAGATCATCAGGTATTCGCATTGCAAGATCGAACTAGTTTGTCGAAAATGGACTACGATCTGGAGGCGGGTCGTGAGTTCATGCTGGATAACGGACTGGTGACCGTGATGTTTGTCGTACAGGATTCCGCGACACGATTTTACGCGCGCAACGCATTTGCCTCGGGCGGGGTACTGGAAGACCCGGCCACCGGTGCTGCAGCGGCAGCCTTTATGGGCTATCTACGCGACACCGATCAAACTGATGCATCACAGATCGAGATTTTACAAGGTCAGGACATGGGGCAGTCTTCACGGATTCAAGTTGATGCCACCACCGTCAAAGGATCACCTGTGGTCGTTAGCGGTGCGGCGCACCACCTGGACTAAACAGTCTGTGCCTCAGTCGCTGAATACGCGATTAATCCAAGCACCAATAGCTCGGATCTGCGGCAGAATTACATTATGCTCCATGGGGTACTCATGCCACTCAACCTGATATCCCAAGGCTTGCAAGTGTGTCACGCTGCCAGCTCCCAGCGCCAATGGCACCACCGGGTCACTCGTACCGTGACTGGCAAAGATTGGCGTATTGAGATTTTCACCAGATTGCTCGGCCTCGGATTGCTCCATAAACGGCAAGTAGGTCGACAATGCCAGAATGCCGCCGAGTCTGTACTGGCTGCGGATAGCGGTAAAATACGCGACCGCGCCACCCTGTGAAAACCCGGCAACAATAATATTCTCACTCGGAACGCCGGCGTCAATTTGCGCCTGAATCAATCCATCAAGCGTGGCTTGCGACTCTGCCATGCCGACCGCGTCCTGTTTATCTTTGATGTCCATTCCTTTGATATCGTACCAGCCCGGCATCGGCATGCCACCATTGATGGTGATGGGCCGCACAGGGGCCTGCGGAAACACAAACCGTATCGCGGGTTGATCTGTCAATCCCAGCTCAGGCACCACCGGTGGAAAATCATCTGCTGTGGCGCCCAGACCATGTAACCAGATGACCGCGTGCTTTACATTACCGTTGCCATGTTGAATTTCGATTGTGTTTGATTCGTTACTCATAAGATCTGTTGCCGCGCAACTGGTTTGGGTAAGAAGGATGAATACGAAGAATAGGTTTCGTGCAGATGACATCAGCGACTTTGATCGCTACGGCGCAGTTTGTATCTGACGCGCCAATACAATCGCGGCCAGCTTACTGCGAGCAACCAGACTTTCAATGCTCGAGAATTCGCGCGACGAATGCGCCCCGCCACCATCAACACCAAGACTATCGACGGTTGGTAAACCCGCGTGTTGCGCGATCGAACCATCGGTCCCACCGCCGGAATACACAGTCCCGATCACGGCGTCACCGAGCGACGCCGATATCATCATGATCTCAGCGATTAATGCATCTACAGCTGGGTGCGGTTGCTTTGCGGGGCGATGTAAAACACTCCACATCTCGGTATGCGGCAAATCGGCGAAGCGCTGATTCGAGGTACTGGGTGAATCAACGATCGTCTTAATTTTCGCCTGCAAGCCTTCGCCGGCAGCTTGATCCGGAAACCGCAAATCAATATAGGCATCGGCACACCCAGGAATTGTATTGCGTTTTTCACCACCGCGCATCACACCGGTATTCACCGTCATCTGCTGCGCGTAGTTGGTTAATGACTCAATCGCAATAATCTTGTGCGCTAACTCTAAATTGGCTGACACACCGTCAGCATGGGCTCCGCCCGCATGCGATTCCCGGCCAGTCACTTTAAGGCGAACCTGACCCAGACCTTTGCGAGCCCGTGTCATGCGATTTTCGGTGGTGCCTTCAAAGACCAAACCGATGTCATGCGCTTGCGCCAGCGTTTCTATTAGCGCGCGAGAGTCCAATGAACCAACTTCCTCATCACTGTTAAGCAACACCGTGATGTGTGCGTCCTCCAACATTGCTTCGGTCATCAACGCACGAAGCGCTGTTAACATCACCACAATGCCACCTTTCATATCTGCCACACCAGGACCGCGCAATACGCCGTCAGCGTCGATTTGTAAGGTCTGAAATTCATCTCGCGCAGAGAACACGGTATCCATGTGCCCATTCAAAAATATACGCCGGGCGCCAGGCTTGCCTTTCCGCTCAGCGAGTAAATGGTTGGCCAGCTTTAAAGGGCGACCATCGCAACTAAGGATGACCTGGGGTCGTGCTTCGATGGTTTGTGTAGCAAATCCAAGCTGCTGAAGTTCCGCTTCGAGCACCGCACGATACGCATCGATCCCAGTGACATTGTCGGTTCCAGTATTAATGTCGACGTGCGACTTGAGTTCCGCCACCATTTGAGATTGCTGCGTATCAACCCAGGCAACCATGGCTTGCTCAACGGTCGATAGCACACTTTTCGGCGCAGTCAGCTCATCGCTGAGCACAACCTGGTTGGTACTCAGCGCAAGAATGCCAACCAGTATCCTCGGCAAAGACCATGGCATGACTTAGGCATCCTCAATAGGTTTGATCGCCGCTACCAGCATCGGCAGCATGACCAGATTTGCAATCAATGCGGTGACCATGGCGATGCCAGTTAGAACACCAAAATACATGGTCGGGACAAAATTCGAGAACACCATAATCAAAAATCCCGCGGTGATTACTAGTGTGGTGTAGAACATGGCTTGCCCCACATTCAAAGTGGCCGAATTAATCGCCGCGCGATTGTCCGCTCGCGCCCGCATTTCATCTCGATAGCGGTGCACAAAGTGAATCGAGTTATCGACGGCGATCCCCACGCTGATGGCAGCAATGGTAATTGTCATCAGATCCAGAGGAATCGAGAAAATACCCATGATGCCTAGCACCACGGCAGCAGAAAACACATTTGGAATAATACTGATTAAAGCGAGCTTTACACTGCGAAACAACACTATAAACATTAGAAAGATCACCACAAATACAGTGCCCAGCGTCATAATTTGAGAGTTAAACAACGAATTCAACATATTGTTGTACAGCACCACCATACCTGAAATGTTGATCTGCTCGTCCTGCAAGCCATGCTCCTCGATCAACATAGTACGAATATCACTGATCAGCTGATCTCGGTCCAGCCCCCGGAAAGTCTCAAACACGCGAATGTTAATGTGTGTCTGATTACCGTCTTCTGACAAATACGGATCAATCAAGGTCTTCTTATTGTCGTCCGACAAGACTGTGAGCATAAAGGATAAGTCGATATTATCCATCGGACCTTGATCTCGCAGCCCCTCAAAGACACTCATACTGGTTGCCAAACTCATCACTTTTCCGGTGGCTGGAATGTCATCCAGTGAACGCTGAATCGCTTTAAGCTTGTCTAACCCTTGCTTGTTGAACCAGTACGATGAAATGACGATGTTGTCGCCTGACTCCTCATCTTCAAACTCGTCGAAGAAATCATCGTCCTCGAAGTCGTCCTCGTCCGCTTCCTCCGATGGACTTTCTGAGGCTGACTTGGTGGCTAGAAATTCCGCCGGTGCATCCAGAATGATGTCCATGGGCGTGGTACCACCAAGCTGCTCATCGATCTCTACCATGCCCTGATAAATCTCGGTATCCGGCTTGAAATAGTCGATGAAGCGGTTTTCTACGGTGAGATTAGCGATTCCATAGATTGCCGCCACAGCGATCACGGTAAAGAACAAACTGACTAACACGCCACGCTGGTGCATAGATTGCGCGCCATTTAGAATGAGTTTGCTCAATGGATCGCGATTGTGTTTCACCGCCCGCGGTCGCATCCACACTGCCAATGCCGGAAACAGGGTAAAGGTGGTAATAAATGCCACCACGATGCCCAAACACATGATCCAGCCAAAATCGATGACTGGACGTATGCCGCTCACAATCAGGGACGCAAAAGCAACAATGGTGGTCAGCGCAGTATACAAACACGGTATAAATTTCGAACGCACCGTACTGCTCAACAAGGCGGTTTGATCATGATCTGGGTGCAGCTTAGCCAGCTCACGATACCGTACAATTAAATGGATATTCAGTGACAGTGTGATGATTAACAGCAGCGACAGAAAATTTGATGACACTACGGATATCGGCCAGTTCAACAAACCAAGTAAACACACAATAATGAACCCGGTTGCAGCGCAGTTGATTAAAGGCATCACGATCCAACCGAACTGACGGAATGCGATCGTCAGTATCAGGACGATGACGGCGAGTGCGGCGAGGCCGAACGTCATCACGTCTGCATTTATATATGCCACAGAGTCGGCCACGATCATTGGCAGTCCACCCAAGAACAACTTGGCATTAGCTTCATGCTCTTGCATGATGCCGCGCACCTGAGCAATCATCGCCGCTTGACGAGCTTGTGCCGCATCCGCCTTCACCTGGTGCTCTTTGGTGACTGCCTCGAGCTCGGCCGCCTCCGCCGACGACAATGTACCTTCGGCACGCTTTTCACGCAGCGCGTTGCGCTTGTCCAGCAAAGCCGACACTTCCGCATCCCCAGCTAAAGACATCACAATCGCGGTAGTCGACAGGTCGTCACTAACCAAGAGGTCGCGATATAGAGCACTGCCGGTCAACTCTTGCTTTGCCAAGTCGAGGTCAGTACGCGCGTCGCGAAGCGTCTGTGGATTCGTGGCAAGCTCTGCCAAGGTGACTGGCGGGCTTTGTGTCAGCGGGGCATCGAGAATTGAGATGATCGACTTAACTAGATCCAGTGTTAGCAGTTTTTCACGCAATGCGCCGAGATCATCCAAGGTCGCGCTGGCAAACAAGTCACCATGAGGCTTGTAAGTCACAAGCAATAATTCATCGCCCGCGTATTGGCTGACAACCTCGCGGAAGTACTTCAGCGATTCATCATTTTCCAGCACCAACGAGTCCGACGATGCGTCCAGGCGAAACTCTTTAGCATACGGCGATAAGGCACCGGCAATCAGAATAAAGAGCAGTAACACCCATTTTGCATGGCGAAAAACCAGGGTGTCGTAAAGAGAATTTGATTGAGACATATGATGTGATCGGAAAAGGCACTCGATACCTGAGTGGCTGCTATAAACGTGTGAGAATAACGAAATCCCGAGGGAAAGTCTTGATCGAAAAGATTATCCGCTCAATCAAATAGCAAGGCCAGCGATTGCAGTCACAATCGCTGGCCCTTTGGGAATCTGATGTGATTATTTCGCTTGCATAGTGAATTCGCCTTCGATTTCCACTTTAACATCGGCACCGATATTGGGTGCGTAATTACTTAAGCCCCAAACCGTGCGGTCAATGGTGGTAACAGCAGAAAATCCAATCAACGGCACCTTCTTAAATGGGTGACTCGGCGTGAAACCGTTCAATTTTGCGTCCAAAGTCACTGGGTGCGTGTTACCCATCAAGGTCAAATCACCTTCGATCGTAAAGGTATTATCTTCCGCCAAGGCACTGACCTTTTTAGAAACAAAGTTGATGGTCGGGAACTCGCCACCTTTGAACCATTCCATCGACAGTTTTTTATTGAAGTCTTCTTTTTCTGGAAATGGGAACGCCGTCTCCAGCGAATCAACTTGGATCTCAACGTCGACCGAGCTCTTAGTAAAGTCCTGAGTATCCAACACCAGGTCCGCATCGAAGTTTTCAAAGCGGCCGATATAGGTTGAAAAACCCAGATGGCTGACTTTCCACAGTACACTGGCGTGAGTCAGATCGAGATCATAGGCGCCAGATGGCATCTCACTGAGTGATGCAGCCATGCTGTTGGAGAAAGGAACCATCATGACCGCCGTCAATGCGATCAATACTTTTCGACGCAAGGTATTTTTTATGTTCATAAAGCCTTTTCTGTGTGGTGTTTGGTTATACGAAGACCGACCATTGTACTCCTTAACAAGTGAACGAGAGGTATTACAAATTTGACAGGTTCACAGGTTTTGCACGACCTCTTTGCTTGGCGGCAATACTGTCGCAATGTCATTCTTGCCGCGGCGGCCAACTCGAGCACATTCGATGTGTCAGTCGCCCCACATAAAGCGCCAAGCCCGTCGATTCCTAATTATTTGGTTACACGGGCGAACCGTACACCTCAGTCGCGGGTACCCCCGACTGAGGTGAGGTGGGTCAACTACCGATAAATTGCGTGTCTGCCATCTGTACGAACGTATCGTCCAATTCAGCCACGAGATCGAATTTGGCAATCGCAGTGGGCAGTTCGTATTTAAAGAAGAACTTACAAGCCGCCAGCTTCCCGTGATAGAAAGGTTGATCGTGCGCACCACTCTTGGCCAAGCCATCGAGCGCGGCCTGCGCTTGTTTTAACCACATCCAGGCAATCACAACATGCCCCATCGCATCAAGGAACGCGGTTGCATTGGCAAGGGCCAGTGTCATATCAGGGGCCTTACCTATCGCCCCCAACGTTGCCTCTACTTTAGACAAAGCCGCTGCAAGCTGTTGGCAGTAATCACCTAATTCAGGATGAGACTGCGCCGCAGTGAGGCTCTGCTGAATCTCTTCGGCCAGAGCTTTTAATGCCGCCCCGTCGTGCATCCGCACTTTGCGACCCAAAATATCCAGGCCGTGTATCGCGTGCGTGCCTTCGTGAATATGATTCAAGCGATTATCTCGATAGTAGCGCTCAACTGGGTATTCGCGAGTATAACCGTAACCACCCAAAATCTGGATCGCCAGCTTGTTGGCTTCGAGACAAAATTCCGACGGCCAGGATTTACAGATCGGCGTCAACAAGTCCAATAGCAACGCGGCACGCGTTCGCTCAGCATCAGTGGTCGCCAGTTTCTGCTCATCCAGTAATTTAGCCGAATACAGGATCAGCGCCTGCGCGCCTTCAACATAGGCTTTTTGAGTGAGCAGCATGCGTTTTACATCCGCGTGCTCCGAAATCATCACCATTGGCGTATTCGGATCTTTATTGGTTAGATGTCGACCCTGAGGTCGATTACGGGCGTAGTCCAGCGAGTACAAATAACCACCTAAGCCAATTACCGTGGCCGCAGCACCAACCCCAATCCGTGCTTCGTTCATCATGTGAAACATGTTTGCCAGACCCTGGTTTTCCTCGCCAACCAGGTAACCGATGGTGTCGCCGCTCTCACCAAAATTTAATAGACAGTTGGTGGTGCCACGGTGCCCCATTTTATGATTCAGGCCAGCCAGGGCGATATTGTTGTTGTCACCGATGGTACCGTCATCGTTCACGCGATGCTTGGGTACCAGAAACAATGAGATGCCTTTTACCCCTGCCGGACCACCAGGAACTTTCGCCAATACCATGTGAATGATGTTATCGGTCATTTCATGATCGCCACCCGAAATCCACATCTTCGTGCCGGTTATTCGATAACTGCCATCGGGTTGCTTTTCAGCCTTGGTGCGAATATCCGCCAACGAGGAACCCGCTTGCGGCTCGGACAAGCACATGGTGCCGAACCACTCGCCTTCGACCAGTTTGGGTAGATACTTTGCTTTAAGCGGCTCCGAACCGCAAGCATGCAGCATATTCGCGACACCTTGCGTTAGAAAGGCATAGCTGGACACACCGGTATTGGCAGTCACAAACATCCCGTTCAATGCCTGATGCACAACCCAAGGCAATTGCATACCGCCAAGATCCTGGTCATAGCCAGTGAGGAACAAACCCGCGTCGCGGTACGCCGCCAGAGCCTGTTTCACCTCGGGTATGATCTCGACCTTACCATCGACGTATTTAGGCTCGTTTTCATCCAAGTGACCGGCAAACGGTTGAAACTGTTCTTCCGCAACCGACTGTGCCAGGTCGAGAATCGCAGCGATGGCCTCGCGGTCATAATCCTGATAACGCTCAGTGGCGAGGATTGAATCCAAGCCCAGCGTTTCATACATCAAAAAGTCCAGGTCGCGTCGATTAATAATGGTAGACATACATTCTTCTCACTGAATTCGAAATTAAAGCTCGGGCCATTATTGTAAAAACTCGACTCGCCAGCGCCTATGACATTTCACACCAACTTATGTGCGAGTCTTGACCTTTTCACCGCCAACAAGTGTGCGAAAGGACACGTTATAGTTGCGCCCGCAGCGCTTTTTTATCAATTTTCCCAATGTTCGTTAGAGGAATTGCATCCACAAAGTGCACCTCCTTCGGTACTTTGTACGGCGACATATGCTTGCGACAAAATGCCACCAGCTCGGTTTCGAGCTCTTGAGGATCTCGGTTGGCGTGCTCGGGCGACAGCTCAACGAAGACCACCACGATATCATTACCTGAGCGCTCAGCATCCGCCTTACCAACCACCGCGGAGTTCGCCACGAAGTCCAAAGTAATTAGCTTATCTTCGACCTCCACTGAGAAAACTTTGTAACCACCAACAATCAGCATATCTTTGGCACGATCGGCGATGTAGACATACCCTTCATCGTCCATATAGCCGACATCGCCAGTGTACATCCAAGTCTTGCCGTCAAGCTCGCGCATGGCCTTGGCGGACTCCTCCGGCAAATTTAAATAGCCCTTCATGACATGTGGCCCAGAAGTGATAATTTCACCGGCCTCGCCCACCGGCATCTCGCGGGTCCCGGTTTCCACATCAACGATTTTCACGTCTGCGCCCGGCACTGGAATGCCAAGTGCAGCAGGTTTTATTCGATGTGGCGGATTGACGATATAGACCGGCGATGTCTCCGTCATACCAAACGCGTCGCAAACTTTATCTTTGCCGATCACCGCTTCAATTTTGCGACGATCATCAGCGGTCAGCGGTGCCGCGCCGGATACCGCCATTTTCAAGTTGGACCAATCGATCTGGTGGAATTCTTCTTTTTGCAACAGCATTTGATACAACGTCGGTACCGCACCAAAGATCGACGGTGGATTCTGTTTGAGCTGCTGGCAGATATAGTCCAGATCCCTAGGATCGGGCACCAAAATACCGCACAAGCCGGAACGCAAACCACTCACCGCACCACCGACACCAGCGATATGAAACATGGGGAATGGGGTCAAAAAGACATCCTTACCGGCCTCTCGATGCGTAAACGCGTATTGCGTCACTGGGCAGCGAACGATGTTTCGCACTGACAGCATCGCCCCCTTAGGTCGCCCGGTTGTGCCACCCGTGTACTGAACCAAAAACGTGTCGTTCCAATCTACCGGTCGTTGCGCAAATTCATCACTTGCTTGTGCCATCTCGGATAGCATACGAACCATAGCTACCCCGCCAATCTCGGGCAGGTCAAATTCAGCCGGTTGCAGATAGTCGGTCGCACCGGTCACCACCACGGTTTGGAGACATTCCGGCACTGTTTCCATGCCGGCCAGACTAGCGTTGGCCAAGGCATCCAGAGACACCATGACACGGATGTTGGCATCTTGTATCTGATACGCTAACTCACTCGGGGCCAGCATCGGCGACACACCAGAACCGGCACAGCCAATCTTTGCCACAGCTAATAAGGCAATTACATATTGTGGAATATTCGGCATGTGAAACCCAACCACATCGCCTTTAGAAACCCCCAAACCAGTCAACACATTGGCCATCTTATTGGCTAACTGATCAAGTTCCCGGTAACTCATATCACGTGAGTAAAACTTCAAGGCTGGGAAATCCGGAATACTCGACGCAAACTCCTCAACATAGAGACTTAATGCCTTTTCATCGAACGGCGGCACGCTGACACCAGCGTCTCGATAGATAAATTCCCAGGGTTTTGACTGCTCTGACATACTTTTACTCCTCACTGCATTTTGGTAGATCATTTTTGTTCTTATAGTACGCGCACCACACGATTTGTTGACTCACGAAAACTGGTAGTCATCCGGGTTGAATGCCGCTAAGCGCCGTTGGTACTCCCGCGTGCCGCCGACCCAATTGTTGGTTATCTTGCCATGATGCATATACCAACTAGTATCAATCTCACTAAACGCTAATGACTGCATACGTCCTTGCACCTCGGCATTAAATTCGGTTTCTGGCGCAACTCGCACTTCACCACACAGTTGACCCAATTTCTGCTGGTGCGTGATCAAGCGAATCACGTAGTCCGCTTGCGCCTCAAGCATAATCAGAATCGAGGTGTGCCCCAGATTGGTATTCGGCCCATAGAGAAAATGTAGATTAGGAAAGCCATGCGTTGAAATACCAAGGTAGGCATGGGCACCATCCGCCCACGCGGAATGCAGTCGCTGTTGGTCTCGGCCAAGCACTTCAATGTCGGCTAGAAACGGATTGGTCCTAAAGCCCGTGCCATAGATTACAACGTCGCATGCTATCTCGTGTCCAGCCTTGGTTCGTAGGCCGGTTTCGGTGAACTCGGAAACAGGATCCGTGCACAGCGTCACATTATCGCGCGTCAACGCTGGAAAATACTGATCCCCAAATAGGACTCGTTTAGCACCTACGGGGTAGTCTGGTGTAAGCTTATGCCGCAATTCGGGATCCTTCACAGCACGTCGTAAGTTGCGCAAACACAATTGCTTTATGAGCCAGCGACGCATGGGCTTACCCTGGATCGCTGGGAACAACACGTACTCACCCAAGGCCCAGATAGCCCAACGATAAAGTTTAGTAATCGTCGGGACCCGAGCCGAAAGTCGTTGCTCCCAGCGCGAATAGTGGCGATCCACCTTCGGTAAAATCCAATTTGGACTGCGCTGGAATACCGTCAACGCTGCTGCCTGTTCAGCCACCTTCGGAATGAACTGAACCGCACTGGCGGCATTGCCAATCACCGCGACCCGCTTGCCCTTAAGGTCGAGGTCATGCCGCCATTCGGCGGAGTGGAAACACTTGCCAGTATAGGCCGCGGCGTGCGTAATATCTGGCACCGACGGATGATGCAGTTGACCAACCGCAGACACCACATGCCGAGCCTGATACTGCGTACCATCGATGGTGGTCACATTCCACACAGCCTGGTCGGCGTCAAACTGTATGGCATTAATATGTTGCCCATACCGAATGTGCGGCGCCAGTTTATGCTGCTCCGCCACGGCGTGCTGATACGCTAAAATTTGCGCTTGGCCGGACCAAATTGATTCCCAGCCCGCGTTGTGCGCGAACGAATAACTGTAAAGTGCAGATGGAATGTCACAGGCCGCGCCCGGGTAGGTATTCTCACGCCAGGTACCACCCAGATCGTCCGCCTTTTCTAAAATGACAAAGTTCTGGAGGGCGGCTTCGCGCAGTTTCACACCCATACAAAGGCCGGCGAAGCCAGCGCCAATAATAACAACGTCGTAAGGGTTACTTGACTCATTGTGCATCAGTGGTGCCACTCCAAGCTAAAATAGACAGATCGAGGCTGACCTGGGAAATACCGATCTCCAGTGAAACTGGTAAAGTCAGCACGCTCCGCATACCGCTTGTCCAACACGTTGTTCAACTGCATGGAGAGCGCCCATGTTTCATTCAACTTGAGCTGACTGCGCAGGTGTAGCAAATTATGCCCCGGGTAGCGATGCTCATTTTCAGGGTCGGTAAAATAGTCGCCCATATGTTGCCACTCAACCTGCATCGAAAAACCGGTGTTGGGTGACCAACCAAGCTGCGTACTACCAAACTGCTTCGGTGCAGTATCGACTAGATTACCGTTCAGGTTCACTTCGCCGACCAGTTGCTCAGACGCATAACGATGTGTCGCCCAACTGCCGTTTACAGACCATTGCCACGCTGAATTAATTTGCCATTGTACGGCCAGCTCCAAACCATGACTGTCCACGGCTTGACCATCCACGTTGAAAAAATCGCTGTCGCGGATAATCAGGTTTTTAAATTGCGCGTCGAACGCGACCAACGATGCCACCAATTGATCTGACGTGTAACGCACGGCAAACTCAGTACTTAACGCATTCACCACGTCCAGCTCGGCCACGTTTTGTGCGCGCTGCAAACGGTATAGCTCCGTTGCCTGGGGGGCTCTAAACGCATCCGCAAGTCGCATCGACCAGCGCCAACGCGAATCTGGCTGATAACGCAATTCGAGCTTGGGCGAAACATGCTGAAACTGATCTCGTCGATCTGCTGGCCGACTGTAGCGACAACCGCCAAAACCGCACTCAGAACCATCGTCACGCGTACGGCCGGCCAATGTCAGGTTGTCGTAGTCATAGTGCATCGATTCCCAGCGCAGGTCCGCTACCACACCCAGTGTCTCGGTCAGCTGCCACTCCATCTGACCGAATAGTGCCAGTTGCCGTGCGTCCACCTCATAATCATAGTGAATTCCGGTCGGGATGGTCTCGCGCAAGAAGTCTGACCCCGGTGTCGGCTCGGCTTGAGACTGGGTTAAGGTCAGCGCGTTCAATTCACCATCAAACCCCATTGCCCACTGGAGTGAGGCCGACTGCTGATGGCGCCAGACCGACTGCCAACCAAAGCCGGTCTGTGTGTTTTCTTCCAGCGGATCACCAGGCAGAAAGTGTTGCAGGAATTCCATCGACGTGTCTCGAATATACAGTGTGGCGTTGACTTCGTCGTCGGTAGTGAGTTGACGCGTCGCGCCCAGCCAAGCACGCGCAGAGCGCGAGTGACGGTAGGCTTCCGGGTCTAGGTTTTGGCGTGCAAGACGCGCATCCAAGTAGCTGTTTTCACCAATAACAAACCCGGCTGTCTCCTGATCAAGTCGCGTCATAGTGGCACCAATGTTGACTGTCCAATCGTCAAGCCGATGTTGGTGTCGCCAACTCAGCTTGCGCTGATCGTAGCCTGCCTCATCCCGATATCCACCATCGTCGGTGAGCGTCAAAAACAACGCACCAAGGGAGTCTCCAGCGGTCTGATAACTGGTCGCCGCGCCAAGGCGTCGATAATTGTGAGAACCGAGTTCGACGCGCACATGGTCAGAAACATCAGGCGACAACACCACATTAACGCTGCCGTTTAAGGCGTTACTGCCATAGAATGCAGAATTCGCACCACGCACCACTTCCAGACTCGCTGCTTGTTCGAAATGTGTATCGAATAATTCATTCACATTACATGCGCCCGCACCGCGCACCGGAATGCCTTCTTCCATCACCAACACACTGCCACACGCTCCAGCGCCAGTTTGCACCGCCGATCGAATCGCCGGAAGTGACTCTTGCCCGTTCCCGCGCTGCATACTGACGCCGGGGATCTGGCTTAGCGCTTGCTGAATGTGTACCGCACTGAGCTCACGTAAACGCTGATTACCAAGTACCGACACATTCGCGGGCAGATCAACTACCGGGGTCGCCACTCGGCGACTGATCACCGCCACTTCTTCCAGCGGACGCGCAGAATAAGGACTGTCGTCACTCGATTGTGCAAACGCTGCGACGCTGCTGGTGACCATGACCAACGGCAAACAAATTTTCGAACACTGCATGAGCTTAGTTTGGGAGCCTATGGGTTAGATTATGGTTCTTCTTGGGGCGGCGCGGCAGCATCAGCTTGGTACTGCAAACCAGCCAATTCAGTCATCAGGGTGACCATATCCGCACCTTCACGGACGCGCTTTGCATGATACAACACGTACGCCTTGATCTCGTCAACCTCACCCGGCTCCAAAATATCGGCGAAACTGGGCATACCCTGCTCGGCAAAAACACCCTGCTGCAAAATTTGCTCGTACATCGCAAACACACCATCATCTGAGCGAATAAGATCCGGCACTGCACCTCCGCCCAGTCCCAGTTCGTGACAACTGGAACACAGGTTCAGGAAACTGCTAACACCACGCCCGATTGTCAGCGGGTCAGCGGTGCTGGGCAAGGTAGTTATCGGCTTGATAGAGTCGGTTGATCGCGACGGCGCAATGGCATTACCACCGATTTTCCAGGTGTAAATTGTGCCCGGCGCCAAGATCGGCACAGCCTTTGCTAGCATACCCTGGCTGCCGCCCCAACCGACCGCCAGAGAAATGTATTGCTCACCATCGACTGCATACGTCACCGGTGGTGCTAATACCCCAGACCGCACATCGGCCTGCCATAACGCCTCTCCAGTGGTCGCATCACGGATGGTGAACATACCCTCAGCATCACCCTGCATGACCAAGCCCGAAGCCGTGGTTAACACACCACCATTGTAGAAAAATGGCTGATCCACACCCCAAACTTCTTTATGCTGTACAGGGTCATACGCGATTAAGCGACCGCTCCGTTGCCCCGGAGGTGGGGCATTCGGGTCAAACAACGGCGGATTGTAGAGTTTGCTTTCTAAGCTAATATTGGCTCCAGTGCGCCCTGCAATCGCTTCGTGCGATGCGTACCCGATCGCTGGATTGTAGGTGTAGGCCATCGACTGCCTTCCCGTTGGGATGTAAACCAACCCCGTATCGCGATTGAACGCCATCGGAAACCAGTTATGACCACCCAGTGGGCCTGGTGTGAGCCAATGCGACTGACCACTCAAATAACGTGCACCCGGTGCTTCGATTGGGCGCCCTTGGTCATCCAGTCCCGTGGTCCAGTTTTGATACACGTAATTATCACCAGAAATAAACTCACCGGTGATGCGATCTAACACGTAGAAGTAGCCATTTTTAGGTGCTTGCATCAGCACTTTGCGCGCCGCACCATCGATCTCAAGATCGGCAAGAATAATTGGCTGCGTGGCCGTGTAATCCCAACTGTCGCCCGGTGTGGTTTGAAAATGCCAGCGGTATGCTCCAGTGTCGGCGTCCAACGCCACAATGCTGGACAGATACAGGTTGTCGCCCCCACCGGGGCTGCGAATTTCACGATTCCAATGTGAACCATTACCGACGCCGATGTAAACCAGATTCAGTTCTGGATCGTAATTGATGGCATCCCAGACGGTACCGCCGCCGCCTTGCTGCCACCACTCACCGTTCCAGGTTTGTGCTGCTGCTGCCAGATCCGGATGTTCGAACTCAGCCTCCGGGTTGCCGGGTACGGTGTAAAACCGCCAGGCCTGCTCACCCGATTCGGCATCATAAGCCGTGACGTAACCACGCGCCTTAAATTCTGCGCCACCATTCCCGATTAGCACGCGCCCTTTCACAATTCGCGGTGCGCCGGTAATCGAATAAAACTCACCGGTCGGCACCGTTTGTACGGACCAATTTGGCTTGCCGGTAGTGGCGTTTAATGAAATCAATCGGCCGTCGAGTGTGCCGACGAAGACATCGCCTTGATAGATCGCCACACCACGATTGACCACACCGCAACACAGTCGAGCGGCGATGTCACGCGGGACGTCAGGATCGTACTTCCAAAGTATCTGACCATCACGCGTATTGATGGCCCAGACTACTGACCATGGCCCGGTCACAAACATGATGCCGTCGACCACGACCGGCGTGGCTTGAATGCCCCGCTTGGTACCCAAATCTAAGGCCCACGCTAGACCTAAGTCGGGCAAAGTTTGTTGATTAATTTGGGTGAGCGGTGAATAGCGATCTTCTCGATAATCACGGCCGTAACTTAACCAATCTGCGGATTGACTATGCGCGTTCTCCAGTTGCGACTGGCTGACCTGCGTCACCTGTTGCAGGTGCGCGTCACTGCCTTTGGCTACGATCTCTGTTTGGGTCCCAGGATTATCTGCTACCGGTTCTTCAGGCGCACACGCTGCCAGCACCAACCATACCAATACAAGCGCGATTAATCGCGCGCCTCTCTCCGCCATACTGTGCCTCCGCTGATGCGCTAGCGAGCAAAGTCGAGGATAAATTCAGTCCCGTCTCTCTCTCGATAACGTTGGAAATTGCCATCTTTTAGCTGATGGTCTGTCCAGAATCATAGCACCTGCATTTCCTATTTTGAAAGCATCATGACCATTAGATTGTATTAAGCGATACAAATCCAGACCTGCGCTGTAGGCTGCAACCGTCGTTATTCGACCATATCTGGCCGTAAATTGCGGTCGAAAAAATTGCTAATCGTATAAAACAAATGAATCTGTGTGTTCTTGCCACGAATGCTGTGTTTCTTACCAGGGTAGTCCATCGACTCGAACGGAATCGCACTATCCTGCAAGTGCTTGTACAGCATAGTCGCATGCGTAAACAGCACGTTGTCGTCGGCCATCCCATGGTAAATCAACAGCGGCCCGCCTAAGCCGTCAGCGTGCGGAAACACTGAAGCGGCCGTGTACGCATCATCGACCTGACGTGGATCGCCCATGTAACGTTCTGTGTAATGGGTGTCGTAGAGCCGCCAATCTGTCACTGGGGCACCGGCAACACCAGCGGCAAAATAGTCTGCGCCTTTGAACATACTCATAATGCTCATATACCCGCCATAGCTGTGTCCGTAAATACCAATTCGCTGCGGGTCCACGTAAGGCAATGTGCGTAAAAACTTAACGCCTTCTATTTGATCTCGCACTTCGACCTCACCCATCTTGAGGTACAAGGGGTCTTCAAAGGCTTTACCGCGATATTTCGAACCACGATTATCAATTGAGAAGACGACGTAACCCTTGTTGACCCAATGCTGCATCAGCAAACCACGCTGACCGTACCATTTGTTCGTCACGACTTGTACGCCCGGCCCACCGTAGACAAACACAATCACTGGGTGTTTGTGTTTGATCGTTTTAGGCTTGTATAAACGGTAATGAAGCCGTGCGTCGTCCTGCGTGGTGAGTGTGCCGAACTCAGGCTGTACCCATTGCGTTTGGTAAGGTGCTAATGGGTGCTCGGCATTGATCGCGTTTTCGGCCAACCAGGTTAGCTGTTTGCCATTCGCCTGATGCACGCTGACCTGCGGTGGCGAATTAATGGTCGAAAAGTTATCGACATAAATCAGCGCATTCTCACTGAACTTAACGGAGTGGAACCCATCACGTTGACTCACGCGCACGACCTCACCACCACCCAACGGAACCCGGTAAACGTGGTTCTCGATCACGGAGTCCTTGCGGCCGCTGAAATAGACCTGCTGATTCGTTTCATCCACCGCATCCAGCGAGGTCACCACCCAGTCCCCCTGCGTGAGCTGTCGTACCAAACCATGTTGCAGATGATAGAGGTACAAGTGTTTATACCCATCGCGTTCCGAAGCCCAGATAAAATGTGCCTGGTCGTCCAAGAATCGCAAGGCTTTATGGAGATTTACCCAGGTATCGCTCGTTTCGGTAATCAGCGGCCGTTGTTGATCAGTGTTGATATTGAAGGCCCACAGCACTAATTGCTGCTGATTGCGCGATTGGATTTGATAGGTGAAGTGCACATTGTCTTTGGCCCATTCGCCCCGTGCCAGATAAATGTCTTTCTCCTTACCCAGATCAATCCACTGACGCTTACCGGACGAGACATTCTGAATCGCTAACTGCACATCGACGTTGTCGGTCCCGGCCAAGGGGTATTTTTGCTCGATCATCTCAATCGAATCGGCGTAGATTTCACTGCGCGTAATCACCTCCACGGGGGCTTCATCGACTCGCGTGAACGCAATGTGCCGCTCGTCTGGCGACCACCAGTAGCCAGTTAATC
Source organism: Arenicella chitinivorans (assembly GCF_014651515.1). Lineage (NCBI taxonomy): Bacteria > Pseudomonadati > Pseudomonadota > Gammaproteobacteria > Arenicellales > Arenicellaceae > Arenicella > Arenicella chitinivorans. The sequence goes on along the minus strand of NZ_BMXA01000002.1, from coordinate 620,527 downwards.
GCCCCATCTCCTCCTGCGCAACAAACTCCGCCATGCCGTATTTAATGTGACCGCCGCCTTGACGCGTGATTGCGGTTTCTTTGCCGGTCTCAATGTTCAGAACATATAAATTCTGATCACGAATAAAGGAGATATACGTGCTGTTGGGCGACAACTGAATGTCGGTTTCGAACTCTGGCGTATCGAGTAGTTTCTTCACGCTCGCCGCTCGTTTGCCATCCGCCAGTTGGTAGTAATACACATCTCCAGCAAGGGGAAACAAGAGCGCCTTACCATCGCTGGACCAGCTGTAATCAACAATGCCGCTGCCCGACAAACGCAAACGCTCCCGGCGTGCTTTTTCCTCGTCAGACAACTGCTCATCACCCTGATGCAGATCGTCTGAATTTACCAGCATCTCCGTCTTGCCGGACTCGATCTGATACGCCCATAAATCGTAGCGCTCGTAATCGTCTTGCTTGCCACGCAGAAAGGTTACGCGTTGCCCATCCGGTGAAATCGCCAATGTGCGCGGCGCAGAACCATCCAAGGAGGGCGAGCTGAAAATACGTTCGATACTGAGCGGCGTCTGACCAAACGCACTGACACTGACACTAAGTAGCAGCAAAAATGCCAAGAGATGTTGCATGAGATTTGTCCGATTACATTGAATGCGGACTAGTGTAGAGCATGGGGATGCAAAGCCCAAGCATGCAACGTGCTGGGACTAGCACGAAAAAAATCCCCACGCTTGGTGGGGATTTTTACTCGTTTGGTTTAGGCGTCTAGCTTTTGATAATAGTCCATCAAAATTTTGGCCACTTCCGGACGCGAGAATTCGGGTGGCGGTGCGATACCGTTGCCAAGCAATTCGCGCACCTTGGTGCCGGATAAAATCACAAAGTCTTCAAACGCATGATCGGGCACGTCGCGCATCATCACTACTTTGTTTAACTTCTTCGAGTAAGCAGTGTGATCGGCACGAAAAATCTCGATCTCCAACGCGCCTTCGGGCACGTCGGTATCGAAAATGGTCTGTGCATCGAAGGCACCATAATAATCGCCCACTCCGGCATGGTCACGACCAATGATGAAATGCGTGGCGCCCATATTTTGGCGGAACAGCGCATGCAGAACCGCTTCACGTGGGCCGGCATACAACATATCAAAACCGTAACCAGTGACCATCACTGAATTTTCCGGAAAATAGTTTTTCACCATCTCGCGAATAGACGCATCGCGCACGTCGGCAGGAATATCGCCTTCCTTCAATTTGCCGAGCAGCATATGGATCACGCAGCCATCTGCGTCGGTCGCTTCCATGGCCATTTTGCACAACTCTTCGTGCGCGCGGTGCATTGGGTTACGGGTCTGAAATGCCACTACTTTATTCCAGCCACGCTCTTCAATTTCAGCACGAATTTGCACCGCAGTACGAAACGTTTCGGCGAATTCGGTCTCAAAATAGCTAAAGTTCAATACCTGAATTTCACCAGCAACCACATAACGACCTTGCGCTAAAAAGGCGGCCACGCCCGGGTGTGCGGCATCGGTGGTGCCATACACCGCTTGCGCCACCTGCATCAATTCTTGCTCTGTTAACTCATCGATAGCCGAAATGGTTTGCACTGCAATGACCGGGTTGCCTTCGACATTCGGGTCAAGCAGGGCGATCTGATCACCAACTTGCGCGTTGATTTCTGGCAATAGGTTTAATACCGGCACAGGAAAGAATACGCCATCGGTGGTGCGCATCGAATCAGCGACGGACAGCGCATCCGCTTTAGTCATATAACCTTGTAATGGGGTAAAGTAGCCGCCGCCCAACATCACGGCATTGGCCGCAGTGGCGGAGCTAACCAACACTTGCTGAAAGTCTTGCGCAGCCGCACCCAGTGCATCGCGCTCAGCGGGGTCGACAACAAACAATGGCATCAGGGCATCTGCCCCATGAGGTTTAATCACGGTAATCTCCGAGTAATAATCAGTGGCTTTAGCTGTGAAAATCGGGCACAGCTGCGTTAAATTGGTTAGTCAACAGAGCTTACTTGTACAGAATCAAGTAACGATGCTCTTGCAAATAATTCAGAATGATTTCCACCTCTTCTTCCAGACTCATTTTGTCGGTATGCAAGGTGATTTCTGCGGTCAATGGCGGCTCATAAGGGTCATCGATCCCAGTAAAGTTTTTTATTTCGCCGGCACGTGCTTTTTTATACAGCCCCTTCGGGTCGCGTCGCTCAGCACAGGCCAGCGAACAATCAACGTGGACTTCGATAAAGTTATAACCACCTTCTTCATGAATTCGACGAACCTGATCTCGGTCTTCACGGTAGGGGCTGATAAAACTATTTAAGGTGATGATGCCGGTGTCGCAATAAAGCTTGGAAATTTCCCCGATACGACGAATATTCTCGGTGCGGTCTTCGGCTGAGAAGCCCAGGTTTTTATTGATCCCTAGACGGATATTGTCGCCATCCAATCGGTAGCTGAGCTTGCCCAATTTGTGCAACGCTTTTTCAACGGCTACTGCAACGGTACTCTTACCGCTCCCAGACAGACCCGTGAACCAGAGTGTCACGCCCTTCTGGCCTAAACGGTTAAAACGATCAGCACGGGTAACTTCACCTTCGTGCCAGGTGACGTTGGTTGCGACTTGCGGTGTGGTCGGAGTATTCATAATAGTTTGTAATCGGTTAAAAGTATTAATTCAGTACACCGCGCAAAACTAGGTCTGCGCACTGCTGGATTGTGTCAAAAAGATCAAGCGACTCATCACGCACCAGATAAGCGCCCCATGAGTTGCACATGCCAATGATCGAGTACGCAACAAAATGCGTGTCAATATCAGCGCGAATAGTTCGCTGCTGCACACCTTCCTGTAACGTGTTCTCGAGCATCTGGCGATACCGTGTTCCCAGTTCTTTCAGGTGTTGTCGTCGCTCTTTCGGCAAGTACAGACGCTGATCGTTGTGAACTTTCATTGCGTTATTTTTTTGTCGGTATGTGGTGAGGTGCGAAGTAATAATCATTTGCATCTTGGCTTCAAACGGTTGCGCTTTACCGCAAATTTTTTCCATCTGCTGCACATAGTTTTCAAACCCATACTCACAAACGTCCTGCAAGGCCTGCTCTTTTGACTTGAAGTAGTAATACAAGCTGCCTTGTTTAATGCCCATCACCGTCGCAATATCTTGCGTGGTGGCGCCATGAAACCCTTTTTCTGCGAATACCTGCGCCGCCGCCGCGATGGCCGCAACCTTTTTGCGCGCGTATTTTGTTCCTGCCGCCGTCGACGTGGAGTGCAGTTCAAATGGGGTATCAATGCTAGACATGCGGCGCATTATAGCCAGATGCATCATTTTTTCTATAGGTTTATAGATTATTTTTTATTTGCTGCTTATAAGCCCATATTATTAGTCGTTTTCTTTCTATAGCGTGACTGAACTATCGGACTGTTACCCTTACAGCATTCGAGCTACCATGTAGTCTGGCTCAGATTGACAACATACGAACAAGAATGCGACTTAAACTTCCCACACTTGGCCCGGGCGTTATGGTGACCGCGGCATTTATTGGCCCCGGCACCGTCACAGCATGCACTTTAGCGGGCGCCAACTATGGATATGCTCTGCTCTGGGCTCTGCTGTTTGCTACCCTAGCCTGCATCGTGTTTCAAGAAATGAGCACACGCCTTGGCACCGTGACACAGCAGGGACTGGGAGAGTTTCTACATAACGCATTACGTGCGTCTCCATGGAAATGGCCATTGATCATTCTATTGTTCATCGCACTTTTCGGCGGCAACTCAGCGTATCAAGCAGGCAATCTGGCCGGTGCAGCCCTCGGTGCCGGCGTTATTACTGATTCGCCGAGCGCGAGCAACTGGATCATACTTGGGCTGGCGGGAGCCGCCGCGAGCATCCTATTGCTCGGCAAATACCGACTAATTGAGCGCCTTTTGCTGAGTTTGGTGACACTAATGAGTATCGCTTTTTTAATCAGTTTCTGGGCAACACGACCCGATTTTTCCGCGTTGGTATTCGGTTTGATTAACCCCAAAATTCCAGACGGCAGCCTGCTTACGGTGGTTGCACTGATCGGCACCACGGTGGTGCCATACAATTTATTCCTACACGCGGCTGCGAGCAAGGCACGTTGGCACGGCGTCGACGATTTACCCAACGCACGCACAGACACGATAGTCTCGATTAGTTTGGGCGGGTTAGTTGCGATCCTGATCGTATCGACTGCCGCAGCCAGCATGTTTGCACACGCCATCAATGTTCAAAGCGCGGCCGATATGGCAATTCAGTTAGAACCACTATTTGGCAGCGCGGCCAAATACATGTTAGGGCTGGGCCTTTTGGCCGCTGGCCTCAGTAGCGCCATCACTGCCCCATTGGCTACCGCCTTTGCACTGACCGAGTTGAGTGGCCAATCATCCGACGTGCGCAGCACGCTGTTTCGTGGACTTTGTTGCCTAGTGTTGCTGATCGGAACGGTGTTTGCGTTGGCCGGAATTAAGCCAATCAAGCTGATACTGCTGGCGCAGTTTGCTAATGGTCTGTTACTGCCCATTATTGCTGGCTTTTTGTTGTATGCACTGAACCAACGGACCCTGCTAGGCGTTCACCGAAATGGCGTCATCAGTAACCTGTTGGGCGTGATCATCTTGCTGATCACCATTGTGCTCGGCGCGCGTTCTATCCTAAGCGTGCTGGGTCATATTTAAACCACAGACTCGTCGATAGCTAGCCATCGACGCATCAACACCGCAATCAGATAGCCAAGCAATAAGCCCAACCCATTGGCCGCCAGATCCAGCCATTCTCCATAGCGATTTACCATAGGTTGAATCAATTCGATACTGCCACTCCAGACAAAGAAGCCCAACGCGAGCCAAACTCGGTGGCGCAATTGAGCGAAAGCCACCGGAAACATCAGCGCTGCATAAGCGATAAAATGATGCAGCTTATCGGTGCCCGGCATCTCAGGCAATTGTGGCAATGGGGTCAATGACAAGACCGTGATCACCACCAGCAGCCCGAGTGAGCAAAGGAGCGCATGGGCTTTGACCCAGGCTAACAGCGACACCAGCTTGTGAACCAGAAGTTGTGGAATTCGCATGCAGCGTTAACGCGATCGTCGAGTGCTGCTGAGAGAATCTCTGCGCACTCGACGAAGCAAATCCTAAGCTGCGTTCATGCGTTCGCTAATTAGGGTTTCAAGCTTGACCTGATCCACTGCAAAGGCGCGAATTCCCTGCGCCAATTTCTCGGTCGCCATGGCGTCTTCATTCTGCATCCAGCGGAAAGTTGCTTCGTCCAATGATAATTTTGTTTGTGGATCGCCGGTGCTTTCAGTCGACAATTGACGCACCAACTCGCCGTCATCGCTACGCAATTCTTCTAAGTAGTTTGGACCGATAGTTAGGTAATCGCAGCCGGCCAGTGCTTCAATTTCACCTGTGTTACGAAAGCTCGCCCCCATCACAATGGTCGAGTAACCGTGTTGTTTATAGTAATTATAAATCCGAGTGACCGACAACACGCCGGGGTCTTCCAACGGTGCGTACTCTTGCTGACCGCCATTGGCTTTGTACCAATCCATGATGCGACCGACAAACGGCGAGATCAGAAACACTCCGGCTTCGGCGCAAGCCACGGCTTGTGCAAAACTAAACAATAAGGTCAGATTACAATTAATACCTTCTTTTTCCAGTTGCTCGGCGGCTTTAATACCTTCCCAGGTTGACGCAATTTTGATCAACACACGCTCACGCTCAATCCCACGTGCCTGATACAGCGCGATCAGCTTCTTAGCTTTTGCCACGGTTGCGTCAGTGTCGAACGATAAACGTGCATCCACCTCAGTCGACACACGACCGGGAATGATCTTTAGAATCTCGCAGCCGATATCGACGCCGAAGTTATCCACCGCGTCGACCAAATCACCATTGGCTTTGGCGATAGCACGATCAATAATCGGTGCGTAGTTCGAGTCCATCGCCACTTTCAGTAACAGGGACGGATTGGTGGTGGCATCCTGCGGTTTGTATTCTTCAATCGCAGGCAGTTCGCCAGTATCCGCCACAACGACGGTCATTTCTCGGAGTTGTTGTAGTTTGTTCATACGTTTTCTATGCGTTGTGAACCCAGAGCTTAAGCACGCTTACTCGCGCAGCCACTCGGATTCTTAGTCAATTTGAATTTCGTCTGGCGTCGCAGACGCCTTCTCAGTTGTGATCGCTTTTACGGCCTGGAAACCCTTAGGAAGTTTGCGTCCGCGTTTGCCACGTTCGCCCATATAATGATCAAGGTCCTGCCCTTTTAGTCGCAGATAGCGCTTGCCAGCATGCACCAGCACATGTTGCCCCCGTTTGAAGGTCGTAGCCCCTAACACATACTCATCGCGCGCTTTTAACAACTTGGACGGAATATTGATCAGTTTAACACCCTTGCCTTTAGCCAGCTCAGGAAGTTCAGTAACCGGATAGATCGTCAAGTAACCCGAGGTTGTTACTACCGCGATATACACTTGATCCAACTCGGCAATTGGCAGTGCCGGCAGGGCGTGTGCTCCCTTGGGTACGCTCAACGTGGCCTTACCTTTCTTGTTCTTGGTGAGCATGTTTTCGACAGCGCAAATAAACCCATAACCCGCATCGCTCAGCATGACATATTGGTCTTGATCCGCGCCCATCATGATGGCTTTGAAGGTCGCGCCCGATGGCGGAGTGACGCTGCTAGTCAACGGCTCACCCTGGCCACGCGCAGACGGCAACTTATGGGCTGGCACGGCGTATGTACGTCCAGTGGAATCCAGTGCCACCAGCATTTGATTAGATCGACCGCGCGCAGAACTGGCGTAGCCATCACCAGACTTGTAACTCAACTCACGCGGATTGATGTCGTGACCTTTGGCGGCACGAATCCAGCCTTGGGTCGATAATACTGCGGTGATTGCTTCACTTGGAACCAACTCACTGGCATCGATGGCTTTGGCAACATCGCGCTCCACCAAGGGTGAACGGCGCGCATCGCCGAACTCCTCGGCGTCGTCACGCAATTCATTTTTAACCAGGGTTTTCAATCGTGCGTCGGAGCCTAACAACAATTCAAGTCGCTGCCGCTCTTTCTCGAGCTCGTCCTGTTCACCGCGAATTTTCATTTCTTCGAGTTTGGCCAAATTGCGCAACTTTAGATCGAGGATCGCATCCGCCTGAATGTCAGAAATACCAAAACGCGCCATCAATGCCGGCTTCGGTTTATCTTCACTACGAATGATTTCAATCACTTCATCAATGTTCAAATACGCCGCTAACAAGCCTTCTAAAATATGCAGTCGATCAACGACTTTGTCATAGCGGTATTGCAAACGTCGACGCACGGTATGCAGCCGGAAGGTGATCCACTCTTTTAGCGTTTCGCGCAGATTGTAGACATGCGGTCGGCCATCGAGTCCAATCATATTCATGTTGACGCGGAAGCTTTTTTCTAAATCCGTGGTGGCAAACAAGTGGCTCATTAAGGACTCTACGTCAACTCGGTTAGAGCGTGGCACCACGACCAAGCGAATGGGGTTATCTTGATCCGACTCATCTCGCAGGTCGGTCACCATCGGTAATTTTTTCGCCTGCATCTGCTGTGCAATCTGCTCCAACACTTTAGAACCAGATGACTGGTACGGTAAGGCATAAATCACAATATTACCGTCTTCCATTGAGTAGACGGCACGTTGACGTACCGAGCCGTTTCCAGTCTCGTACATCTCGTGAATCTGCGCACGCGGCGTCACGATTTCTGCTTCGGTCGCAAAGTCAGGTGCTTGAACAAACTCGCACAAGTCCGCCACTGTGGCTTTGGGGTTTTCAATCAAGTGCACGCAAGCATCGACCACTTCACGCACGTTATGCGGCGGAATGTCGGTGGCCATACCAACCGCAATTCCGGAGCCACCATTCAACAAGATATTCGGCAGACGCGCAGGCAAATTGGTTGGCTCCTGCATCGTGCCATCAAAATTTGGCTGCCAATCCGTAGTACCTTGCCCCAACTCTGACAACAAGCTCTGCGCATACGGGGCTAGACGTGATTCGGTATACCGCATGGCTGCGAAGGATTTGGGATCATCAGTCGACCCCCAGTTACCTTGTCCGTCAATCAAGGGATAACGATAGCTGAATGGTTGTGCCATCAACACCATGGCTTCGTAACAAGCGCTGTCACCATGCGGATGGAACTTACCGAGCACATCACCAACGGTGCGTGCCGATTTCTTGTATTTGGCTGCGTTATGCAGGCCTAATTCGGACATCGCATACACGATCCGCCGCTGCACTGGCTTGAGACCATCACCGATAAACGGTAGGGCTCGATCCAGTATCACGTACATCGAATAATTGAGGTAGGCTTGCTCAGCGAATTCCGCTAGCGGTTGTTGTTCGAGATGTGTACTCATAGAGTATTCAGTATCCGGGTATGCTTTTTATTTGAGACTCGACTCGGGCTTTGACGACTGTTTAATGTGTCCTACTGCGCCGAGCAATTAGCAACAGGAAGACTACTCAAACCGTCAGCAATCAGCAATGCCAATTTAAAGTTTAGCGGCAAATTCCCCCCGTAGTCGCACCGGATTGATTACAATTGGAGGATCATCACTTACCCCACCTCGGCATGATCTATCCGCGCGACGTACAATTTGATATCGACACTCTAATTAACGATGCACAACCGAAGACTATTTTGGCCTTGGGTGATTTTGACGCCGCCCTGTTCGACGAATATCGTGCACAAAAAAGTCTCCTCCAACAACCCTGTGAAGTCGAACATGTGTCGGTGTCGGATTGCATGCAGGTCATGCGCATGGCGACGCGCTTTGACGTGGCGGTGGCGTTTAATTTGTTTGAGCACATCAGTCGGCAACACGGCATGCAGATTCTAGCCCGACTGCGAGACGTGGTCGCAGCGCAGTACTGTATCTGTCTGCCACTTGGCAAACACGACGATCAGAGTCACTGGCAACTGACTGACTTATTCAGCTTCGCCTTGAAGCGAGTGAGTACCTACACCACACCAGAAGCCGAATTCAGCCTGTTCAAGTACAGCATATACGATTACAAAAGCACACCAGACTGGCTCAACCCAGACAACTGGGCCAACCCGCACATGTGGAATAAATTTCGCTGGTAAGCTCATCGACTGGCGCTGTAACACGATTGTAAAAATACGCTATACGTGCTAACAAAAGCCATGCTAACATCGCACAAATGGTTCGCACCGCGTCTCGTTCAGCGCAGTTTGAACCGTCCGCTTAAAAGCAAACAAAAACAGACTGAGTACATAGCTAAATGAAAGCTACTGATATCAGCAATCCGGAGTACTTTCATAAAGTAGTCGATTGCCAGTATGCGTGTCCTGCGCACACTCCCGTCCCCGAGTATATTCGTCTTATTGGTCAACGTCGTTACAGTGACGCCTACATGGTTAACTGGGAATCTAACGTATTCCCAGGCGTGTTGGGGCGAACCTGTGACCGCCCTTGTGAGCCTGCTTGTCGGCGTGGTCGCGTGGACGAAGAGCCAGTGGCCATCTGCCGTCTAAAGCGTGTTGCCGCTGACCACAAGGACGATGCCAATGTTGCCATGCGCCTGCCAACCATCCCTACCGAGAAGAATGGCAAACGCATCGCATTGATCGGCGCTGGACCTGCGTCACTGACGGTTGCGCGCGACCTAATGCCACTGGGGTACGAAATCGATCTGTATGATGAAAATGCCAAAGCCGGTGGATTCATGCGCAGCCAGATTCCCTCCTTCCGTTTGCCGGAAGAAGTACTGGATCAGGAAGTTGGTTATGTATTGGATATGGGTGTCACCCAGGTGTTCAACACCCGCGTCAACAGTCTGCGAGAGATTCTAGATAAACAATATGATGCCGTGTTTGTTGGCACCGGTGCGCCGAAAGGAAAAGACCTTAGGATTCCGGGCCGAGAAGCAGCCGATGCCAATGTGCATATCGGCATTAATTGGTTGGAGAGCGTGGCCTTCGAACACACCGATGGCATCGGCAAAAAAGTAATCATTGTTGGTGGTGGTAACACGGCGATGGATTGCTGCCGAACCGCCAAACGCATTGGCGGCGAAGAAGTCACTGTGACCGTGCGTTCAACGTATGAAGCAATGAAAGCCTCGCCTTGGGAAAAAGACGACACACTGGCCGAAGGTATTCCTATATTAGCGAACCACAGTCCACGAGAATTCATTGTCGAGGATGGCAAGCTGGTTGCCATGACCTTCAATGTGGTCGAATCCAGTTACGACGAGAACGGCAAACGAACGATTTCCGAAACCGGCGAGATCGTGAAAGTCGAGTGCACTGACGCGATTATGGCCATCGGTCAGGACAACGCGTTCCCCTGGATCGAACGCGACCTGGGTATCGAGTTCGGCGATTGGGATATGCCAGTGGTCGACAAACACAGTTTTCAGTCGACTAACCAGAAAGTTTTTTTTGGTGGTGATGCGGCCTTTGGTCCGGAGAACATCATTACCGCAGTGGCGCACGGACATCAAGCGGCAATTTCCATCGACCTTTTCTTGTCAGGCAAATCCGTTCATGATGAACGTCCCACGCCTGGCACTAACCTCGTCAGCACCAAGATGGGCATCCACGAGTGGGCGTATGACAGTCAGGTAATCGATGATGACCGCCAAGCTTCCGCCCACCTCCCTGTTGAGCAGGCGCTATCAAGTCGTAAAATTGAGTCTGAACTCGGCTTCTCAGCAGAGGTCGCCTTCACCGAAGCAGAGCGTTGTTTGAACTGTGATGTGCAGACCGTGTTTGTGGAAGAAAAGTGTATTGAATGTGATGGCTGCACTGACATCTGTCCAACCAACTGCATCACCTTCACCGAGAATGACGCGGAACAAGATTTGCGTCACAAACTCAATGCACCGAGCAATAATAAAGAGCAAGATCTGTATGTATCACACGGCCTGCCAACGGGTCGCGTGATGGTCAAAGACGAGGATGTGTGTCTGCACTGTGGCCTATGCGCAGAACGTTGCCCTACCTCCGCTTGGGATATGCAGAAATATTTGTACACAGTCACCAAGGCGGGGAATCAGCCTGCCCCGATTCTGGTTGAACAGGCCGGTCGTGGTTCCAAACAGGAGGAAGCCGCATGAGTCCGCTGAATACGCCACCGGCACTGGCTCCGGTCATCAATGACTTTGTTGTCAAATTCGCCAACGTCAACGGTTCAGGCTCAGCCAGTGCCAATAGCATGTTTGCCAAAGCCATTTTCCGTATGGGCATTCCAGTCAGCCCGCGCAACATCTTCCCTTCCAATATTCAAGGTGCGCCGACCTGGTACGAGGTCCGTGTGTCAGAAGCCGGTTTTCTGGGACGACGCGGCGGTCAAGTCGAATTAATGGTGTCGGTGAATCCACAAAGCATGGCGGAAGACGTAAATAGCGTCTGCCCTGGCGGCTATTTCTTTTACGACAATACGTATCCGCTGGATTTCAAACTCATCCGTGACGACATCCACTATATTGGTTTACCGTTAACACAGATCACCAACAATACGTTCACTAATCCGCGTCAGCAGCAGCTGTTCAAAAACATTATTTATGTCGGCTCATTGGCCCACTTGATCGGCATTGAATTCAGTGCGCTTGAGAGCATTGTAAACGACACGTTTGCCCGCAAACCTAAGTTGATTCCGCCGAACATTCAGGCGCTGCAACTTGGCTTTGATGAAGCTAAAACAGCGCACCCAGACCCATTGCCGCTACAACTGCAACGCAGAAATAAGAACGACGGCAAGGTCTTGCTGGAAGGTAATGCAGCCTGTGGCCTTGGCGCGGTCTATGGTGGCGCGACGGTGTGCGCTTGGTACCCGATTACGCCATCGACTTCGGTCGCGGAGGGCTTCGAGAAATACGCTAAGAAATTTCGGGTTGATGCGAAAACGGGCAACAACAATTTCGCCATTATTCAAGCAGAGGATGAGTTGTCCGCCATCGGCATGGTAATCGGGGCAAACTGGAATGGCGCGCGCTCTTTCACCGCCACCAGCGGCCCGGGCGTGTCTTTGATGCAGGAATTTCTTGGTCTGGCGTATTTCGCAGAAGTGCCCGCCGTGCTGATCGATGTGCAACGCACCGGCCCATCCACCGGTATGCCAACTCGCACCCAGCAATCCGACATTCTGATTTCAGCCTATGCATCCCACGGCGACACCAAGCAAGTGTTGTTGTTTCCCGCCACACCAAAAGAGTGTTTTGAGTTGACTGCGCAGGCTTTTGATATCGCCGAGCGCTTACAAACCCCCGTGATCATGTTGACCGATTTGGATCTTGGCATGAATGAGCACATATGCGACGAACTAGCCTGGGACGACACACACAGCTATGATCGCGGTAAAGTATTGTCCGCAGATGAGCTCGAGTCCGGCGCACGTTTTGGGCGTTACCTGGATGTCGATGGCGACGGTATACCGTACCGAACCATTGCCGGCACACACCCCGAGAAAGGCGCATTTTTTACGCGTGGTACATCACGCGACGAGTATGCGGCGTACACCGAGAAAGGCGAAGCCTACCAACGCAATATGGAACGGCTCTCGGTTAAATGGGCGACGGCACCCAAGTATTTGCCAAAACCAGTATTAACCGAGCGGGACACCACGCAAGCAATTGGTGTTATTCATTTTGGCACGAGCCACGAAGCCACGCGTGAAGCGTTGGAAACGTTGGCGACATCAGGCCATGCGGCAAACGATTTGCGAGTCCTGGCGTTTCCGTTCCACGATGAGATTAACGCGTTTATCGAGGCACATGAGCAGGTATTTGTCGTTGAACAAAATCGTGACGCGCAGTTTAAATCTCTGTTGGTGAATGAACTTGAAATCAATCCAAAATCGTTGATCTCGGTGCTGCATTACAACGGCGACCCGATCAGTGCACGAGTTATTCACGACACCATCGAATTGCACCTGGCGGCACCCGTTTCGTCAGCGGCCCAGAACCGAGGCTGACCTATCAGAACGTAATCATGAGTTTTTATAAACCTAGTTTTCGACACCCGGATTCACCGACCAATCAGCTTGGGTTGACGCGTAAAGCCTACGAAGGTGGTATCTCAACATTGTGCGCCGGCTGCGGTCACGACTCAATCAGCGCCGCGATCATACAAGCGGTGTGGGGCCTCAACATCGAACCGCATCGGGTCGCCAAAATGTCCGGTATTGGCTGCTCATCAAAATCCCCCAATTACTTTCTAAACAAAGCACACGGCTTTAACTCGGTACATGGGCGCATGCCGTCCGTCACCACCGGTGCCAATGTGGCGAATCGCGATCTATTGTACATCGGGGTCAGTGGCGACGGTGATACCGCGTCCATTGGCATGGGGCAGTTTGCCCATGTTATTCGACGCAATCTAAATATGACCTACATCGTAGAGAACAATGGCTGCTATGGTTTGACCAAAGGTCAAGATTCAGCGACCGCAGACGAAGGGTCACAAAGCAAAAAGGGTAAAATCAATCCATTTGAAGCCATCGACCTAGTGGCACTTGCATTGGAACTCGGAGCCACGTTTGTGGCACGGAGCTTCTCGGGTGATAAACAACAACTGGTGCCATTACTCCAAGCCGCAATGTCACACAAAGGTTTTGCCTTGATTGACGTGGTGTCACCTTGTGTCACTTTCAACAACCATCCTGGCTCAACCAAAAGTTATGACTACACACGTGAGCATGTGGAAGCTGGCGCCGTCGTAGACTTTGTGCCGATGGCGCAAGAAATCACGCTGGATCAGGTCAAAGGCTCAACTCAGAAGGTCGCACTGCACAATGGCGACTCTGTTGAACTCAGCAAGCTCAGTGACAATTACGACCCAACTGATCGCGTTAAAGCAATTCAAACTTTGCACGAACACAAGTCAAAAGAACGTCTACTAACCGGTCTGATCTATTTGGAGCCTGAGTCCGATAATTTTCACGACATCCTTAACATTCCGGATACACCACTGAACCAACTCGATGAAAAAACGTTATGCCCAGGCTCAGATGCACTGTCGCAGATCAACCTCGGTTTAAAATAGCTTAAACCTAGATTTACCAGCCATACCACGCGAGACGTGCGTATGGCCGGCAAACCATCAACGGAAAACACCTGACCGCCAAGGCAGCGGCATCCGTAAAGCCACCACCTTGTTATCCAATCCTTGAAACAGGGCAGACTAGTTCAGCAGCGTAACAAGAGTAGTCTAATTTAATATCATCAATATTGCTGATGTACTCCGGTTAGCGTGCACAACACAAGTTACGCGTATCACTTGTGTTTACACACACTATCAATGTTATACTATTACATTGAACAAAAAACGGACTCATCGCGCGATAGCCGCCATGCCTAATTCAACCTCTCTCGACAAATTTGCGATTCTATTATCAGGCGTGTGCCTGGTGCACTGCTTGATTGCGCCAATCGCACTGACCCTATTGCCCATGGTCTCGATCAGCGCCGTGGCCGAAGAGGTTCTATTCCACCAATTACTACTCTGGCTGGTAATCCCCATCAGCATCGTCGCCCTGTTCATCGGTTGTCGTAAACACCGTCGCTGGCCAATCGTCATCACTGGTATAATCGGTATGGCCATCCTGATTCTGGTGGCCTTCGTTGGTCATAGCGTATTTGGCCTGACCGGCGAAAAAGTGGCCACCTCAGTTGGTGGGTTGGTTCTGGCAGCATCGCACTATTTGAACTACCGCGCCTGTCAGTCCATTACCTGCGCATCGAGTAACTGCGAAACTCGCCATCATCATTAAGAACCTCTGCCGAGCCGTTGCTCAATAACTGACACGAGGCTATAGTGAGCATCAACTTACCTCAAGCCGGCGCTTGCCGGCTTTGAGTGTCGACTGCCACTATTGGTCCCCCGACCAAATACTGAGGAGCCTTATGAAATTCTGCTTGCGTCTTACCTTCCTGCTGTTGATCAGCCTGCCCGCTAAAGCGCAGGTTACGGTTGTAACAAATGCGACGATCTACACTGTGGACCAACGTCGCCCAGTGGTGTCTTCCTTTGCTTATCAAAACGACAAGATCATTGCGGTAGGTAATGAACAGGCATTGCTCGCCACCTATCAGGGTGCGCAGCAACTAGATCTAAACGGGGCGACCGTGGTGCCTGGGTTTATCGATGCGCACGGCCACCTGTTAGGTCTGGGTCAAAGCTTGAGTTACGCGAACCTTATGGGCACTGAGAGCAAACAAGAGATCATTGCGGCGCTTAAAATCAGCGCTCAATCGTTGCCTGAAGGCGCTTGGCTACTGGGGCGCGGCTGGGATCAAAATGACTGGCCCGAAAAAAACTTACCAACTGCTGCTGATTTGAATGCAGCCTTCCCTAACCGACCCGTGTGGTTGGAGCGCGTTGATGGTCATGCAAGTTGGGGCAACGACAAAGCCATGGGTTTTGCCACCCGTGACCTTAACGGCGCGTGGCAACCAGAAGGCGGTGAAATCATTCGCGATGAAAAGGGCAACGCGACAGGCGTATTTATCGACAATGCCGCGCAGTTAATCCAAGTCCACGTTCCCGTCGCGGATCAAGCTACGCTGGCTGCGCAGCTCAAACTCGCTATGGCAAAAACTGCTGAGGTCGGACTCACCGCGATGCACGATGCCGGCACCTCTTTGCAAGTTTGGCATCTGCTCGAGTCATTGCAACAGGAGAAGCAACTTAAGGTTCGCGTCTACGCCATGGCAGACGGCGCGAATCAGATGTTGAATTACCTGTGCGAAAAAGGGCCGATTGTTGATCCGTCCGCCATGCTGAGTGCGCGCGCCATCAAATTATACAGCGACGGAGCCTTGGGTTCGCGCGGCGCGGCCCTATTAGCTGACTACAGTGACGCACCAGGCAATAAAGGGCTGTTAATTGAAAGTGAGCAAAGCCTTACCCAGCATGCAACTCGGGCTGCTAAATGCGGACTGCAAGTCAATATCCATGCCATCGGAGACCGTGGTAATCAAGTCACTCTGAATGTCTTAGAAGCGGCGACTAAGCTGGACAATCCTGGCCGACACCGCATTGAGCACTCTCAGATAGTGGCGCAAAGCGATTTCGCGCGATTCAAACAACTTGCCTTGATTGCCTCGGTTCAGCCAACCCACGCCACCAGCGATATGTACTGGGCAGAAGACCGAGTAGGCGCCGAACGAATCAAAGGTGCGTACGCCTGGCAACGCTTTCTCGAACTAGGAATTCCGCTGGCCTTAGGTTCAGACTTTCCTGTAGAGCGACCCGAACCCCTGGAAGGCTTTTACGCCGCCGTAGCACGCCAGGATGCCAAAGGCTGGCCCGACAATGGTTGGTATGCAGAGCAGTCATTGACTCGTGAGGAAGCACTGTACGGATTTACACTCGGTGCCGCATACGCTGCATTTCAAGAAGACAAGCTCGGCTCCATCAGCGTCGGAAAACAGGCTGATTTTGTGGTGCTGTCACAAGACATCATGCAAATACCGGTCGATAAACTGCTGGAGACCAAAGTAAAAGCCACCTATTTAAATGGACAAGCTATCTACCAGTCTGAGTAAACAGCTGCGCCTTACGCATGAATTCTCTTCGCGGCTTGAAACAAAGCTAGACACGCTCATTTGAATATGTGTACACTATTCAAATGAGCGACATAAAAAACACACATGGTGGTGCGAGACCTGGCGCAGGACGCCCCAAAGGCAGCGGTAAATACAATGAACCGACCAAAGCCATTCGTGTGCCTGAAAGCAGCGTTAGCTACATCAAAGAGTTTCTAACAGGGTACCCAGACGTCATTGAATTTGGGCATGCTGCGCCAGAGCAGGCCGCCAATGTGCATCGACTCGAAATACCCTTATTCAGTTCGCGCGTCGCGGCAGGCATACCCTCACCTGCCGAAGACCATGTTGAAGATACCTTAGACCTGAACGATTATATGGTTCGTCGCCCAGACAGCACCTTTATGTTGCGAGTTGAAGGCGAATCCATGAAAAATGCGGGAATTCTGCCCGGCGATATCCTTATCGTGGATCGGTCTCTTAAAGCCGAACATAACAAAATTGTGATTGCTGCAATTGATGGAGAGCTAACGGTTAAGCGCCTGTATCATCGCGGCGGCTTGGTCAAACTTCTCCCTGAAAATCCCGCCTACCCGGACATCGAACTGGAATCTGAATCAGATCTGGTGATCTGGGGCGTTGTTATCGGCAGTTTCCGCCGCTTTCAATCATTTTGAAACTGGATTCATCTTCCCAAGAGGCACTGATTATGGAACGTATTGATTACCTGGCTGCGCAAACGTCATTAGCCAAAACCATGCGCCGTGTCTGTGAAACCGAACAGGCCATTGCCATTGATGGCGCGGGGAAAGACCAAGTCGTGATGCTCTCATTGCAACAGTATCAAGCACTCGCTGCGCAGTGCTGTGCGCCCGAAACCGAGAGCAGCCCTCAACGTCAGGGCCGACCTTGAGTACACCTCAGCTCTCAACAACCGCAGGTGCTTAACCACAGCATTCAGTAGTAGTCGTCAGCGCGAGTATCTATCGCTATAATTCGGCAAATGACGACCTGCCTGCGATTAACGCTCTTGACGCTACTGCTGTTGCCCGTTTCCTCAGTTGCGCAACCTTCAGCTATTTCACCTTCAGTTCAGCTCTTATTACTGGACGATAACAATTCGCCGCATACGAGCATTCCAGAATTTGGTGCCCCACCCGTCGATGAGTCGAGCCGACCGAAACGAGACTGGATTAGCGCCTTTGATGGTGTAACCGCAACACCGCTTTCAGGGTCACTACAAGCGGCAATAGACGATTGCGATGGCAGCACACTCTGCGTTATCGAAATCGGCCAACTGCAATTGAGTGGTACAGTCTACCTGTATCGATCTAACCTTAAGCTGATCGGCGCGGTTGACAACAAAGTCACTTACACGGGCACTAACAGCGTTTTTTTGATCCCCAGCGGGGTCCACAATATCATTATTGAAGGCTTACAGATCGACGGACGAATTAACAATACACCAAGTTCCCGCGACCCTGATATCTATGGCATTCTGCTATACGGCGACAGCATTGACCGCGTCCTGATTAAAAATAACCATCTACACTACTTACATGGCAAGGACAACGCGCACGGTATCGCAGCTTTGGGTACAGGCAGCAGTGAGGGCTCAGCAATTAGCAATATTATTATTGAACAGAACCGTCTGGAAGACCTGCGCACAGGTTCCAGCGAAGCGATCGCGATCAATGGCAATGTGCGCAACTGGGAAGTCACCCACAACCAGATATCGCGCACGAACAATATCGCGATTGACGCCATCGGTGGAGAAGGCACCTCACCAACACAGACAGTCGCAGGCAGAATATTGCCTGGTAGGCTGGACGCCGCACGCCATGGTTTTATTGAATATAACCAAGTCACTGATATGAGCACGGTGACGAACCCGGCCTATGGCAATCAACATTCGTGGGCTGCGGGAATTTACATCGATGGTGCACGGGACATCACCGTGCGCCACAATACGGTGCAAAATGCACCCTGGGCGTTTGAAGTCGGGGCTGAAAATTGTATCGAAACCAGCAACATCACCCTGACAGACAATACTGCGTCGGACAGTCGATATGGCGACCTGCTAATCGGTGGTTACGCCAGCCGTGGCTACCTTGAGCACTCAGACATAAATTGTGACCCCAACGCCAGCGCGGATGCCGAAGAAGGCCATGGCTACGTGCACCACACCACGATCAAACAAAACAACTTGCAAACCACATCGCCGTTGGAGAGCACGCTCGAAATTTCTAACCGTGTTCGCAATACCATGATCATTCATCCCGGGATCAACGCGCAAAACCCGCAAGGTCAGGTTACCGGCGACCAAAACTCGATTCGGGTCTCGGAGCCTTGATAACAAGAAGAAACTAATCGTTATGAAAATCACTGCACTGCTCATAATCTCAATGACTTACATGATGCTCGGCACAGCTGTGAGCGCAGCGTCCGGCAATAAAGTGAACAACCAACCACCTGCCAGCGTGGTTGAGCTAACCATTCTATCGCAACAACAACGAATGCCGGGCCTCGCGTATTTAGCTCGTGGTCACGGCCCACATCCAACGGCGGTTCTATTGCATGGTTATCCCGGGAATGAAAAAAACCTCGACGTGGCACAAGATCTGCGTCGCCAAGGTTGGAATACGGTGTTTTTCCATTATCGCGGCGCATGGGGCGCGGAAGGTGAATTCTCATTTCTGAATGCTGAACAAGATGTGCAAGCGGTCATCCAGTACTTACAGGCGCAAGAAAACGCGCGCAAACTGCGCGTCGATCCGGCACAAATTTCACTGATTGGACACAGTATGGGTGGGCATATGGCGCTCGCGGGCCTGCTTGACAACCCAAGCGTGCGTTGTGCAGTCAGCTACGACGGCGCTAATCTTGGTGCAGGAAACAAAGGCTTTCTGAGCTCGCCGGAGTCCGCCAGTCTATGGATGGATTACAGCGACACGCTGTTCATGCTCTCTGGCTGGTCGGGCGCCAAGATGCAGCAGGAAGTACTGCAGCACGCAGCACATCTGAACCTAGTGAACCGTGCCAGCCAAGCTAAAGGGCGCCCGATTATGATGATCGTAGCGGACACTGATGTTATTCCGATTGATGAGCACATCACGCCCTTGCGCAATGCACTCAATAATGACGGAGCAACGAACGTGTCGTATCACTTATTATCGGATGATCACAGCTTTTCCAATACACGACCACGTTTAAGCGATCTGACCTACGAGTTTATCGATGGGAACTGTCGCGATTGATGAGTCAGGAAAGCCAGGACAGCGCGGGACAGCTCACGCCAATTCAGTGACTGCAACAGTCGCGCCCTGCACGGTTACTGCTGATGGAAAGCACGTGTTCGATGCTCACTCTGGGTCCGGCATCAACGCAATCATCTGCGCCGAGCTTGTATCTGACTTAGAGGATAATGCGTCGCGCACACTACGCCGATTCTCGACGGGTTGGTTTTGGCTGAGCTTCCATTTTCCTTCGATCGAGTCTATCTGCAATTCGAGACCGACAATTGCTCGCAATAAGGTTCGTGTGTATTTTTCTGGCGCGTCTTCGATGCCCCAAGGTTTGCGTTGGTCGGATTCATGCTGAGACGTAAGCGCCTGTAAAATCGTTCGTATCTCATCGGCATCGTGCTTGAAATAGACGCGACCGCGCACGTGTACCACAGCATAATTCCATGTTGGCACGACGCGCCCATGCTCCTGTTTAGTGGCGTAGTAGTTTGGCGATATATATTGGTTCGGACCGTGAAATATCGCCAACACGGGATCACCGTCTGGTACGGCTTGCCACACTGAATTAGCCTTGGCGACATGGCCAAGCAATCGCTGCCCACTGTCGCTGCCGCACAGCAAAAGCGGCAGGTGCATGGCGTCAACGCCATCGCTGCCAGACCAGGCGAGCGTGGCAAATGGATGATCGCGAATCAGGGCACCTAATTCATCGGCATCCGACTGGCTAAAATGTTTAGGCACATACATGACGCGGTATACACAGTGCAGGAGACTTATCTTCCAAGTCTATACCAGAAGCCAAGCACCCATGCCAAGAAAACTTAAAAATCCAATCACATCGGTCAAGGTGGTCAACACCACCGAACCAGATAAAGCCGGGTCTAGTTTTAATTTCTCTAACGCTACCGGTATTAGCAGTCCGGAAAATGCCGCAGCGAGTAAATTTATCAAAATTGCACAGCCAATCACCAAACCCAGAGTCGCGTTACTAAACCACCAAAACGCGACCAAACCAACCGTCACCGCCCACAAGATACCGTTCAACACGGCGACGCCGAGTTCCTTGACTAATAACGGTCGAATATTGCTGTCGTTAATCTTATCCAATGCTAGCCCCCGAATCACAATCGTCAGTGTTTGACTACCCGCGATCCCGCCCATGCTGGCGACTACAGGCATCAGCACCGCCAGTGCCACGACTTCCTGTAACACAGCTTCAAACTGACCAATTACGAACGAGGCCAAAAAGGCAGTCAGCAGGTTGATACCCAGCCACACTGCCCGTCGTTTTGAAGAAGACACCACTGGGGCAAACAAGTCGTCTTCTTCATCCAGGCCTGCCATACTCATAAACTGGTGATCGGCCTCATCCTGCATAAATGAAATGGCATCGTCGGCGGTAATTCGGCCAAGCAACGTGCCGTGCTCGTCCAACACCGGTGCAGAGATAAAGTGCTTGCGTCGAAATACCATGGTCATATCGGCCAGCGACATCTCTGGGCTGAGAACCGTCGTGCTGTCGATCAGCGGCAGTTCTTTGAGCTGTTCCCCCTCTTCCGCTTGAAGAATGCTCGCTAACGCCACTGCGCCTCGATACTTTTTATCGTGACCAACAATAAATACCTGATCCGTATAGGTTGGAAGATGGTGTGTCCGAATATAACGTAATACTTGCGCGACAGAACGATTCGCGGATAAGGCAATAACATCCCGTTTGAGCCAACGGCCAACCGTGTCCTCGTCATAGTCTAACGACGCTTCGACCGAGGCTTTATCAGCATCTGACAAGCTATCGATAATTTCCTGTGCGACATTGTCCGACACCAAGTCAATAACATCCGCGACATCACTGGCTTCCATGTTTTCTGCCAACTGGACCAGCTCATCCGCCGACGTATTGTCGAGAAGCGCGATCTTGATCTCGTCATGCAGATACGGTAGTGCCTCGCTACGCTCCTTCTGCGACAACGCCAGCCACGCCTCGGCTCGCTCAGCCAGCGGCAAGCTTTCGAGGTTGTGCGCCAGCTCGGTTGGCGAGATACTTGTGTCAAGCGTTTCAGTTACTGCACTCATAATGTTCCGGTCATCGATCCGGCAATGATTGGTTAGCGTTTGTGTGTTGTTGACTGCTGGATAATGAATCAGACAACCCTAACTCATTGCACCCTGGGCAGATCTTATTGTGTCAAATTATGGTCGGTCTTTAGCGGCATCGAGTGTGCCTTTAGTCGACTCAGTGTCAGGCGAATCTGCCTCCATCAAGGTTGATTTACCCAGCGGTTCTGCAGGTTCAATACCCATATTGGCTCGGTAGTCCGACAGACAATTCTCGATGTAAGTGGCAGCGTCTTCTGGCAATAAGCCTTCTGCCGCCTGTTGGCACAGAGCATGTGGATCATACTCCTGAGCCAACAACGAGGTGCTTAGCGGCGTCAAACAGAGCACGACACCGCCGAAGTAGTAGACGGTCTTCAACATATTGCTTCTCCTACGCTACTTGATAGCTGTTCTACTCCACTATTGTTACGAGCATCCGCGTTCCGGGTCAAGCATTGGGACTACACCTGTCCCATTTCGCCCAACAGGCTGGTTGACATGGTTTGGATGTTATCTGCAATGTCTTCCTCTTCTTCGCTAAAGAACGCGATATGGAACATCGCATCCCCTTCTTGCACCAAAGGGATGTTCTGTTTCCCGATGATAATCCCAGTTTTATTCGCCACCACCGAGCCGAAATTCTCTCCCAATGGGTTGCCAATACGAGCCAACACGTCACCTTTTTGCACATAATCGCCTAAGTTGCGTTTGCTCGTGCTCAAACCGCTGTGGCTGGCACGCACCCAGGAACTGTTGTTTGCCACATAGGGCGTAACCTTAGCCCTTGGGGTTTTCAAACGGATCATACCAAGCTTCGACAAGACGCGCTGGATACCGCGCACGCCCGCGCGTATCGACAACTCATCGTAGCGCAGGGCCTGGCCAGCCTCGTACAATAAAATTCGTGTGTCTTGCTCCAAAGCCGCCTGACGTAAAGAACCATCGCGCAAATTGGCATTCAATAACACCGTGACACCGAAGGCCTCAGCCAATTCCAGCGTTTCATCATCTTTTAAATTGGCACGAATCTGCGGCAAATTGGAGCGATGAATTGCGCCCGTATGCAAATCGATGCCGTACTGGCAGTGCCGGACAATCTCATGCATGAATTTGTGTGCCACGATACCCGCCAGCGAGCCCTTAGACGAGCCAGGGAAACAGCGATTTAAGTCCCGTCGATCTGGCATATATCGACTCTGATTTAATACCCCGTAAACATTTACTATCGGTACCAGTATCAACGTTCCTGCGGTCAGTTTAAAGCTTTTCATGCGGATCAGGCGTCGTACGATTTCAATCCCATTAAGTTCATCTCCATGAACGGCAGCCGACACAAACATGGTTGGTCCGGGCTTGCGGCTGCGCATGACATGAACGGGCATGCAGATGTCTGTATCGGTGTACAAACGCACCACCGGCAACTCAATTTGGCGAGTGGCACCAGGTGGAATCGAATGCCCGCCAATAACGAGAGGCGTGAGCGTGTCAGGCTTGACCGCCACTAACCTTTGCCTCGCGTACGAGTGCGATGCGGCTTCGCATTGTCCTCAATAAACTGAAAAATCAGCTCCCCCACATCTTTTCCTGTGGCCTTTTCAATTCCCTCAAGACCGGGAGTTGAATTGACTTCCATCACGACCGGACCGGACGCAGATTGTAAGATGTCGACACCACAGACGTTCAAGCCCATGACCTTAGCAGCATTAACGGCTGTGGCGCGCTCTTCTTTACTGAGCTTAACCAGCGTGGCAGACCCGCCGCGATGCAGGTTAGAACGAAACTCACCGTCCGCCCCTTGGCGTTTCATTGCTGCGACCACTTTACCGCCAACCACAAAACAGCGAATATCGGCACCGCCTGCTTCCTTGATGAATTCCTGCACCAGGATATTGGCGTTCAACCCCATAAAAGCTTCGATAATACTTTCAGCGGATTTATTGTTTTCAGCCAGTACCACACCAATCCCTTGCGTACCTTCTAACAGTTTCACCACCAACGGCGCACCACCAACCGTTTTAATCAGATCCTTAATGTTGGTGGATTTGTTCGCAAACCCAGTCCGAGGTAAGCCCACATTGCGGCGTGACAACAATTGCAGAGAGCGTAGTTTATCGCGCGATCGACTAATGGCCACCGAT
The DNA here is from genome assembly GCF_014651515.1 of Arenicella chitinivorans. Classification (NCBI taxonomy): domain Bacteria; kingdom Pseudomonadati; phylum Pseudomonadota; class Gammaproteobacteria; order Arenicellales; family Arenicellaceae; genus Arenicella; species Arenicella chitinivorans. The sequence goes on along the minus strand of NZ_BMXA01000002.1, from coordinate 596,447 downwards.
TCGTTCACAGAAAACGTGCCCATCATTTCAAACTGACGGACCACTGCCGTGCCATAAAAGGTAATCGAGGCGCCAATTCTTGGAATGATCGCATCGTATCGTGGCAACTCCTTGCCGCCATAACGCACTACCGAGCGACTTTTGGTGATGTCCATATAACATTGGAGCGTATCAATCACATCGACCTCATGACCACGAACTTGGCCTGCCTCGACCAGCCGTCGCGTTGAGTACAGTTTTTTATTGCGAGATAAAATCGCGATTTTCATTCAGATTCCCTGACAAGATAAGAGTTTGATGGCGCAAAATTGCGATCACGACTATATCAGATCGGGTCTAATCACAATATTGCGATAAACTGGTTTTTAGCGTTCACACAGCCATTTAACCAACGGAGCTCGCACATAGAATAGACGCACAAATGCCAAAAACCGGTATACTTAGCGGCGCTCTAACACATGACCTCCGACCGGTTTGCCAAGCGCCGATGCAGCCATGGAAATAAAGTTATTTTTTGCCATTTTTTTCTCAGTATTTCTCGCCGAACTAGGTGATAAAACGCAGCTAGCAACCATGTTGTTCGCGGCAGACAAGGATGTAAATAAGTGGCTGATATTCGCGGCTGCCAGCAGCGCGCTGATTGTCGCCACCGCATTAGGCGTTGCCGTCGGCGCCTGGTTGTCGCACCATATTGAAGAACGGTACCTTCACCTGGCCGCCGGCATCGGCTTCATTGCCATTGGCGCCTATACGCTAATGGGTGCAGTCAGCGCGTCGAACTAGTTTGACGCACTGATTTTATCGAACAGTGAACGAGACCGCCGGTGTCAGCATTGGCCGAGCAGCCATGCTGAATACCCGCGCCTGAACTCTAAAATGCCCGCCTTGAAGGGGCCAATCGTAGTGCGCTGTGTGCGTCGTCGCCACCAACTTATCATTCACCAACCACTCCACCTGTTGCACGCGTTCAGACTGATTTAGTCGCAACTCGAGCGCCTCAAACTCGTCGGGTATTCTTGGGTCGCGCGCAACCAGCATCTGATCCACTGGCTGAGCCAATCGATACTCAAGCGCTTGCTCGTGAGTGCGCTTTTCAGCCGGCAACGAGGTTGGCAGAAACCACTCATCCCGCGAAGCGCAATTACCGTCACTAATCAAACCGGAGTCGATACACACCGCGTGTCGTTGTAAATCACGCGCTAAGCGTAAAGGGCGCGTGGCCGTGTGACGATTGAGCTCATTAAACATCGCCCGCATAACCATTGCTGGCCCGGTTGACCCGGTAATATTCTGCATTGGTTGACTGTCGAGGTTGCCCATCCAGACACCGACCAAGTAACGATGATTAAACGCCATCACCCAGGCATCTCGGTAGTCACTGGACGTGCCGGTTTTTACTGCGGTCTGGATCGGCAAATGCAGTGCGCCGCCACGCCCGAATTCTCGACTTCGTGCATCCGCATCGGACAGAATATTAGCGATCAACGTACTGGCCGCATCCGAAAATACACGCTGCCCACTCGCCTTCGAAGCAGCCGAGGTCAGCACGGATAACGGTCGGTAAATACCGCCGCGCGCGAGGGCAGCATAAGCTTCGGCCAACTGGAACAAGCTCAGTTCCGCATTTCCCAATGCGATACCATGCCCATAGTCCACCGAACGCAATGCCAAGTCACGGATGCCGAGCGCGTGAAGACGCGCCAATAAAGGCTCAACACCAACATATTGGGCCGCTTTGATCGCTGGAATATTCAGTGAATTCCCCAGTGCCTCACGCAGTGGGACTTCACCGTAATACTTATTACTGTAGTTCCGGTAGGCATGGACCCCACGCCCCACACCTTCGGTCAACGGGCTGTCGTCAATCAGCGTCGCGGCCGTCCAGCCTTGCTCTAACGCACTGGCGTACACAAACGGCTTGAGTGTGGAACCGGGTTGTCGCTTTACCAGCAGGGTGTCATAGGCAGTCGGCTCTGGGTTAGTGTCAGCGTTGCCCACCGCCCACACCAATACCTCATCTTGCTGATGATCAACCACAATTAACGCCCCATGTTGAACTTGTTGAGTGGCGAGCTGACTCAAGCGACGGTTTAATAACTCTTGTCCAAGAAACTGCAAAGGTGAATCCAAGGTGGTGACAATCTGTGATTTTGGGTCCGCCACCTGACTCTGAACAAACTGTGCAAAATGCTGAACATCCAACGTCGGGCTAGGACGTTGTACTGTCAGTGTCTGCTGCTTCACAGACATCGCTTGTGTCACCACGCCAGCATCCACTGCACGGTCGATCAACAGATTCAACCGACCTTCAATTCGCGCCGTGCTTTTGTATAAATCGAATCGCGATGGTGCCCGTACAAGCACCGCCAGCGCCAGCATTTCTTTTTCGCTCAGCGTTTCAAGATCTCGATCAAAATAGTACGCGGCGGCTTGCGCTACCCCACGCCGTTGAGCGGCATAGGGAACCTGATTCAGGTAGAACTCTAAAATGGTGGCTTTGTCGAACTGACGTTCCAGTAGACGGGCTTCCCAACCTTCAAGCCAGCGCGCCCAAACCGACCTTGGTCGTGGATGCACCATGCGCACCACCTGTTCACTGATGGTGCTTGCACCGCGCACGCCCTCGAATGCCAGTATGTTTTGCAATAGCGCGTTGACACGTGCAGTCCAGTCGATGCCGGCGTGCTGATAAAATCGCTTATCCTCGGCCAAGATAAACGCGTGTTGTAACACCTCAGGGATTCTTTCTAAACGTACTTGCTGATGCACATTCCATTGGTTCTGAAAGGTGACTGTCAACGGCCGATGATCACGATCTAGAAGCTGCGGCTTATTGATCTGGTTGACCACAGCATGAAGGTCTGTGGGTATTGGCCGCATGGCGCGTTCAGTTACCACCGCAAGCACCACTGCCGCAAGAACGCTAATAGCAGCGGCAACCCGCAAGGCTTGACGCAGCCAACGTGGCACGCGACTACTCAGCATGTTCGACCTTTAGGCTGGCGGGAACGCCCATCCCGTACACATCGGGGTCATACATTTCCTCTACTTTTAGTGGCATAACGGAAAAGGTACCGCCCGCAATTGCCTGCGCAGTGTAGCTCAGATAATAGTCACCGGCAGGCAAGTAATCAGAGTAAAAGCGCGCGGCATTGTGGCGCAACTCCTGATGATAAAAACTATACCCAAATCGTCCATAGCCCTGCCAGCTATCGCGTGCGTACCACCAGGAACTTGATGCCCGACCAACTGTGGCCTTATTTGCATCGACCACGGAACTGGTCGCCAGATCACGATTCACCGGCTCCAATCCGCCTGGCACTGGATCATCGATGACCACGAAGTGCCGTGCAGTCGGGGTTGACACAAACAGATCGACCCGCACCAGTTCGCCCTTACGCAATTGCATCGGGCTGGATAATAACTGCCATTGCCCGTCCCGTTCCACCGAGTACTCGCGTCGCACCTCCAACCCCGCATTGACCGGTTCGGCCGCGTCTTCCGTCTTGGCGTAGCGCATACGCACGCTGTAATACACCCGGCCATCACCCTCGCGATCAAGCACCACATCACCGCTTAAACCCGGTTCAACGGGCAGCGCCTCGTCGGCCAGCACCGCCGGCGTATCGCGTAGGTCAGAAAAAACCGCTGCACCTATTGATTGAGATCCGTAGGCGTTGGTGTGCATACTTGCCGTGACGCGAAAATCCGGTTTTGTGCGCTCGTAAAGTCGACTGTAGTCAATCAACGCATTCAGACAGAATAAGTTCTCTTGCGTGTTCTCCCAATGCGCACGGTTGCCGCGAGTCTGAGAGATAGCACGCACTTGCTTAAATGGGATGTCGCCAACGGTATTTAAGGCCGCCGCCGAACGCTGCGATAGGTCGAGCAGCGTTGTTAGAATGGCACAATTAGAACGCAACGGCGTGTGTAACATTTGCGCGTAACCGGGCGAGAGTGTCTCGTTGAACTGAAATTTTCCGCCGGATTGAACACTGTAAGACAGCAAGTTCTGCGTCAAGTTTAAGACCTCATCCTCGGGCGCACCCAATTCCGTCGCCGCCTGCAGAAAATGGGCTTTGCCGAATAAGTCCATGTTTTCCCAATGGGAGCGAAAACGATTTACTTCCGCCAGGTCAACTTGCTTGCGTGCTGCCAATGCAGCCAGCGCTACCGCACGAATCGAAGACCGCATCCCATGCATCGATCGCTCTTGATTGGTAAGGTTGGTTTCATCTCGCCGCAAGTAGGTTTTAAGATACGCATGCAGTTTCTGTTCCACGGTTTCCGGCACGTCATACCCTGCGTCACGCAGCCACACAAAACCCATCGCGGTATACGCACTCAGGTAAGGACTCACGTAGCGATTGTCGTTAATCCAGTAGGTCATGCCGCCATTCGGTGCTTGAAAACTCGCGGCACTGGCTAAGGTTTCGGTTACCAGCTGCTGGTTATTCTCCCAAGCCAAACTCGCTGGCAGATACGCCTTCAACTCCGTGTATTGTGCGGCAGCAAGTCCTTTACTTAGGCGCTGTTCCCAGCAGAAATATGGGTAATCGCGTAGGTATTCAAAAGCACCGCTGATATTCGCGATAACCGAGGGCGATACATGTACACTCAAGCCTCCAACATCTGAGTAAATACCACTCGGGAATGCGAACGGTTCCTGCACGCTGGCTTGCGTGGTGGTGCCATAAGTTGCCGCGGTGACGAGCGATCGCCGCTGACCAACCGTCAAATGATGCTCGATTGCGTCCTTATCTTCAGCGTCGCCGGCTTGTGCGTAAAAGGCAATTTCGCCGGGCTGATCTGCGGAGATATCCATCCACACCTGAGCGCGCTGGTACGGCTCAAGATCAAGCCTCATGGATTTGCTAACCGGGTGTGCTAAGGCGCTCCCGGCGGCACGCAGGTCGACATTCAACGTACGCGCTTTGTCGGTTCGATTCATCACACTGAAACCGGCCTGTACAGTGTCCGATGCCGTTAGTTGGTTCGGCATCACTGGTCGCAACTCGGTCGGCCGATTGACCTTAAACTGCGCTTCCCCCAAGCCCATTTTCTCATCTTTGCTGACCGCCATCGCAAACACACGCCAGCCGGTCAGATTGTCGGGCAGCGTGAAGTCCACCTCCGCACGACCACGCTTATCCAACGCCAGCGCTGGATTCCAGTAGGCGACAAACTTCATGATGTTTCGAAGATCAGTACTTTCTTCACTGCCACCCCCGCCTGGGCTGGCACCTTTCTTTTCAAACTTCTGACGCCCGACTAAGCGCATTAACAGGTTATAGTTCATCACGCCAAGTGACTCTAGGTGATTAAACCCGTGAAGTGGATCATAATAACGCTTGCCACTGAGATTAAGGTCGAATACGGCTTCATCAATCACCACCAACGCGACTTCAACTGGCATTTTTTTACCGATTTTTGGTTCAGCAGCCAGCTCGATGGTGACCTTCTCGCGTGGGCGATAAATTTCCTCATTCGTGGACACCGACACCACCAGTTCTTTGGCATCGTCATTCACGGTCAGCTTTGTGTACCCCAGCTTGAATGCCGGCTTGCCAAGGTCTACTTGATTCTCGCCTAAAGGTCGATCCACGCGGGGCGAGGCCAGCAACACAGAAACATAAATACCAGGGTAATCATCACCTTCGATAGGAACTTGGATAATCGGTGTACTTACGTCCAGTACTTGCGTCCACTGACGGCGTACACCATAGCGCTCCACCGTGATTAGCGCTTGTGCGCCGGGGTACGGATTTTTCACCAGAATGTTGGCAGTATCACCAAACCGATATTGCTCCGCATCAGCTATTAACTCCAGCTCTCGGTCGCTATTTCCCCAAACAACATGCCCCTTGCCGGTAACCCAGGTTGACAACACAGCACTGTTCGAGCGCTGATGTGTATCGTTGATCTGTGCTGTGACCCGGTAGCTTCCAGCCTCGCTGGGGGTAAATTCACAGACTTGAGCCTTTGCCTTTCCGGTGAGCTGGCATTCTGCGACGTTAACCCATTTTTGCGTGTATTGGGTCAAGTATGCGCTACCGGCACTTTTAACGCGTGCAGCCTTAGTTGCAAAATATTCCACGACCACGCTAACCGGCGTGTCATCAACTGGTGTCCCGTGTGCGTCGACCACCAATACCTCGGTGCTCGCGATTTTGCCGGCGGTGTGCACCCATTTGGTATTTTTAAGACCAACAAAACGATCGCGGCCAATAAAGTCCGCCGTGGCACTGCTGGCAACGTATTTTCCGCGCTCGTCTCGCACTGCGGTTTCAACCATTATGCGGCCAAACTGCGTACTGTATTCTTCCAAACCAACCTGCGTGACCAATTCGCCTTGTGGGTTCACTTTGGCTACCGATTGATGGACGGTGTGCCTACCCTGACTCGATTGCGCGGCAAACCGAAACCCTTTGGCAACAGGGTGCGAACTGCTGAACTGTCTGGGCCGCAATATAGCCGTCACGCGTGCCTCCGCATCCGCGTACGGACCACCAGCATGCATGGCAGCGACTGAATCGACTGTCATCATGTCATTAGGACCAAACTGGTCACCATTCAGTTCTGTCGTTACGCGAAATGGCGCTGGCGTAAAATCGCTGATCAGTACCCGCATGGGCGACAAACTGGTTGTTTGATTCCCCTCTTGGCGCCGTAGGTTAAACTGATACCAACCGACCGGCGCAGTCTCTGGCACGGTGAATTCGCCGTCCACGGCGCCGAACTCAGACAGCGTTAGCGCCTTGCGCTCTGCCACCACCTGCCCTTTCGGGTCGATGATTTGCAAGGCGTAGCCCGAACTCGGTGGCGCTACCCAGTGATCATTGCTCTGGTTACGGACGTAGATTTTGTATTGCACGGTATCGCCAATTTTGTACACGCCTTGTGCAGTAGTCCCCCAAGCGTATAAATACCCATCGCGGGCCTGCATTTGCGGCCACACATTACTCCAGACGAGATAACTATTATCCAACGGCAACACAGCCATGTCAGCGCCTTTACTGAGCTTGAGGATGAGGCGTTGATCATCGAAATAGTTCACGTAACGCCATTTCAGTGTTGGGTCTATCTCCGCCTGACCAGGCAACTCGGCAACGCCATGGCGGTCAGTGATGACGACATCTGTGACCGCCTTAGTCTCGTCACTCAATGCCGTCATTCCGCTGTAACGATCCAAATCCAATCGCACCTTCACACCGGCAACTGGTTTTCCGGTCTGTAAGCTGGTAACCCAAACCATACTTTTGAAATGCCCGAACTTTAGGTGCACTTGAAACGGGGTTACCTGCGCCACAAATTCTGGCCGGTAGTGATCCAAGCCCGGATACGTAGACTCCGCACTCAGGGTGCCCGTTACCAACCCGGATTTGCCGCCCAGCATCGCGCGCACGCCCAGCGGCACGGCGTAAGCAATGTCCTCCACCTCGGGGAGTGGTTTGCGGTAACTCAACCCGGTTTCTGCCTCGCTCATCGTGGTTCGTGTGTACCCATCAACCACAAGCTCGTCCAGATTGGTGACCGTCACCGGCAGCTCGGTATCCAACGTTTTTTCGAATACCGCATGACGGTGATCCAACTGGTAATTAGGCAGCCGATGCGCGGTCAAAAAACTCATGCTAATGGGCCTATCGAGCGTTCGATGTAACTCATCACGTAACTCAGCGACAGACTCCAGTTTGTACTCGTCGTAGGCTTTTAGCACTTCCGGCAGCACCATTCGATACGGTCGATTGTCGCCGAACCGAAAACGGCGGTTAAAAAAGTTCTCGATGAGGTAACGATCCTGACGCGTCGACCAAGGGTCGTAATCGGGTATGCCTCCTGCCAAATCCGGCGTGACGCTAAGATGTGCTTTTGCTGTTTGATAACTCACAGGCGTCGAAAAAACCAACGCAGCAGATTGCAATGGTAGACATTCCGCCAAGCCATCGTAGGCGTGATCACCTGTGTCCGATTCGCGCAACTGAGTTTGCGCTGAATATCGTGGTTGAATTCGATTGGAGGTGACCCGCATGTTACCGTCAGTGTATGACTGCTGTCGGCACTCAACACCCAGAAACTCAAATTTGGGCAAGGCACTGAATGTGTGTACTTTATTGTCTGTAGTGCCGCGCACCGCCCCCCACACCGAACGGAGTCCAGCAGTCAGTTGCAATCGAACTAAGGCACCGGCAGGCAACGCGTTCACCGGCGATAAATTCCACGCATAACGAGCTTGATCGTAGGCATTTCTGCGCGCTTGCAAGGCCAACTGCACTTCGGGCGCAGGTTCGGCATCGTCACGTGGTTTAGGCAATGGACTCTGGCTTTCAAAAGCAGATTGCGCGGTTGCCTGCAAGAATAAGGCGTCGTAGTCCGAGTTGTGCGCGTTGTCGGCTTGTAAGTCGATGGCATTCCCCTTAGATCTGAGGCGCAAACTGGCCAGTACCGACGCGCGACTTACTGGCTGGTTGAACTGAACCCGCATCACCGGCCGCGCTGCGTCAGTCCACTGGTGCAGGTACACACCTTGGATTGCGGGTCGAATGGTGGTGAAGCTGAATTGCTCAGCGTGCGGCATCGTGACGCCGTCCAGTGTTTGAATTCCAGGGTTAACGTGTATCGTGTAGCGCGTGGCAAGCTGCAGCGCATCGGCTTTATCCAATTGGCATGCTAACGAGCTGGTGTCCAGCCAGAGCCACGCACAATTCACTTTCGGCGTGATCGAAATAGGCACTGCGTCGGATTCGCGCTGCATATCACCTACCGCCACCACCGGCTGATTGAACTTGAACACGATCTGTCGATTGGACACCGGCACTTCCTCGCCGCTCGGCGTCACGCGCAACAAGGCAAGTTCATCCTTGGCTTGATTGAACGTTGCCGAATCAAAAGTGGCTTGTGCCCACGCGCCATGACTGACGCTTAGACACAACCCGCAAAGCAATTGAGAGAAAAATTTTAGAGTTTGCATCGACCAGATCTCGTTTTGGATTTCCTTACTGAGTATGAGTATGCCGACACACACCGGCATCCTGCATGGTGTTTTTGTGAATAATGTGTGTGGTGGTACTACATCATGGCACTCCGTGTCCCATTGAGGCCACCCAAATGCGGTACCACTGTTCCTGACTTAAACTCAGATTTAACGCGTCTACTGCCCGCTGAACTCGCGTAATATCACCACTGCCGATAATCACCACCGGTTTAGACGGCAGGCGGCGTACCCAAGCGTAGACCACCTGATCAATCGCGTCGACGCTAAGTTCATTGGCAATATCTTCCAGCGTATGGCGTAGACGCGTCATCTGCGTGGACTGATCACCAAAGATATGCCCACCGGCCAAACATGACCAGGCCATTGGGCGAACGCGATGCTGTTGTAGAAATTCCAGCGTACCGTCGTTCACGGTGTTCAAATTTACGGGATTGATTTCCACTTGATTGGTCACCAATGGTTTTTCGAGTCGGGACTGTAATAAGGCAAACTGCGTGTTGGTGAAGTTGGACACTCCGAAGTGTTGCACCTTGCCCTCTTGGTGCAGCTCGTTGAAAGTGTCCGCCACGGCGTCGGCGTCCAACAATAAATCTGGTCGATGGAGCAGCAGCACGTCCAAATAATCCGTGCCAAGTCGGCGCAGTGAGGTCTCCACTGACGCGCGTATCGCGTTTGGGCTCGCATCGTAGTGATTGACCCGCACATCCTGATGGTCGACCAACTCAATCCCGCACTTTGAAACGATTTCCAGCTTACTGCGTAAACTCGGTTGCAGTTTTAGCACGTCACCGAACAACGCCTCGCAACTCGGATCACCGCCATAGACATGCGCATGATCAACCGTCGTGATACCTAACTCTAGGTGTTGTTCAAGAAAACGAAGATGCGACTGCAATGAACGATCCCACTCGCCCATTCGCCAATACCCTTGCACCAATTCGGAAAAAGCCGGTCCATCCGGCACAACATGTACTTTTTGCATTTTTCAAAGATCCAAAAGGATTAGGAAACCACCGAGACATTAAAACGGTCTCAGATTGATGCGCATTGCCAGTGTATCAATGTGTTTCACATCTTGTGCAGAAAGCGACTGTCCACGAGTAACACATTGAGTCACGACACACTCAAAGACCATGCACCGACAGCAATAACCGATCGATGACTCCCTAGGTTGTCGAAGTCACCATGGTAACGCACTCCGTTGCTAGAACGAACTCCAATCCACTGACGGTCAAATCATACTGGACGCCACACTGCTTCCGAATTAAGCTAGTGGCCCCGCGTATGGGATGCACTCAACAATACAGAGGAATTTATGAAAAACTGGCTCTCCAAATTCACACTGGCTGCGGTACTTCTGCTCGGGTTAACAGCCTGCATCGAGGAACGCGTCGTTGTCAAAGTTAAAAAAGACGGCTCCGGTTTCGTCGAGCACTATTCGTATAACAGCATGGAAGATGCGATGAGTGGTTTTCTCTCAGGGTTAGCCGATGAACAAGGTGTTGAGGGCGGAGCCGATGCGGCCGAAGCCAAACTCAAGAATGAGTATGATGATCAGTATTTCGAAGACTTTGCGCGCGAAATGGGCGACGGCGTGACGGTCAAACAGTATCAGTTGGGCAGTAATGAAATGGGAATGCGCGGTTACCACGCCACGTATGCGTTTGATGACATCAATAGCATTGCAGTGAAAATGCGTGAGTCATTGGGTGATGAAGAGAAAGGCGCCGAAGTCGCAGAGCAAAAAGATGCACTGACCCAAGTGCCGGACTTCTCGATGCAGGATGGTGTGTTGAAAATCCGCATTCCACACGAATACGACGCCAACGACCAAGTCAATGTCAGCGACGATGGCATGGACGATATGCCACCACAAATGTTGGGCATGATGGCTGCAATGTTCCAAGGTATGCGTATCGCCATCAGCATTGAAGGTTTGGACGACATCAAATCAACCAACGCGATTCACCACGACGGCAACACTGTCGTTTTGACCGACTTCAAAATGGATAAACTGATGAGCAATATGGATAACCTGAAAAAAATGCAGTCCTTTGGTTCGCTACCACGAGAAGAAATGCAAGCACTCTCCAATCAGCTGGATGGGATGGACATCGATTTGCAGGAGCAAATAGTTATCCGCTTCTAACCTCGCTATTTTCGGCCTGAATCATGTCCAAGATTCAGGCCGCTTCGCTCGGCTTAAATCATGCCATTTCGACCAGGATGATCGAAAAAATTAAAAGCCACACCTCGTTGAACTTTTACGGCTCAAGGCGACACTCATGATTGAGACCAGCGCTTTGCGCACTGGCTTCAACAACGGCGACATTCTGCAATTACCCACTGATAAGCCCGATAAACCAACATTTTTAAACGCAAATTGCGTCATGATTCATGGTCATTCGCTTTGAAGTCTGGTGAGAAATATGCTCATATGCTGAGCAGTGGTCCTCGAAAATGGTCCGATCAAGTGCAATATTTTTTTCAATGTGACGGTCAGAAGTAATCTCGCTCTGCGATTCTACTTTGTATCGGAGCCGCAATTGTTCTAGCCCTTGGACGAGAAGTAAGCAGTGATAATGCCGACCTAGGTCGCACAATCTAAGGTCATCCGACGCAAGTTCAACATTGCTAGCGAGTATGAACGCGCAGATGATCACCGACAACAACTAACACTAATACACAACATTAGTACTCCAGCACATAGGATATATCGTTATGGGTTACATTCGGGTTTACTGTGGTAATGAGTTAAAGACACAACTGGAACTGGGTGAAGAGCGCATCACACTCGGTCGGGTCGACGACAACACGATCGTCCTGCCCGACCCTGGGGTATCGCGCGTTCACGCCGCCATCGAATACCAGGACGGCGATTATTACGTGGTTGACCTTGAGAGTCAGAATGGTGTTTTTCTCAACAATGAAAAAGTTAACCGCGAGAAACTGAAATACTGGGATGAAATTCAAATTCATAACTTTGTCATCAAATTTATGGCGAAGGCTGGCATTGGCGCCACGAACGACCAAGATTTGGATGCTTCACAAAGCGTCGCGTCAGACAAAACAGAGTTCTATAACCTGACCGACAAGACTGAGCTTGATAAGCTAAGACAGAAGACCAAGCAGTGTTATGTGACCTATAAAACGGCATCCGGCGAACCGCAAAAACTGCTCATCCAGAAACCGCGAACGATTATTGGTGGCGGTAAAAATGCCGATATCAAAACGTCCGGCTGGTTTGCCCCGGCAATCGCGGCAACGATTGAACGCCAAGGCAGCAGCTACGAGCTAGTTCCGCATAAACGTGGAAACGCTATTTTTCAGAACAAGCAAGTTGTCGACCCCGTCAAACTGATCGATGGCAGCGGATTCATCGTGCGAGACATTGAATTCGAATTCTTTAATCGACTCGATTAAAGCTCGAAACTCAGCGTCATGCCCTGGAATTGCGTAGTCGATACCGAGATCGGCGATCGAGATGAGCAACAAGATCGCTTTTTGATGGCACAAAGCCCCACGGGTGAACGGTGCCTGTTGGTGGTGGCGGACGGTGCCGGCGGACACAAAACCGGTGGCGCGGCGGCGGAAGCTGCGATTGAATACATACATGCACAGCTGACGAACTTGCTAAACAGTCAGAATCCACAAACCGCCCTGCACGAACTAATTCAGGACTGTAATGAACGCGTTCTCAATGTCGGTGGTGACGAACTGGCATGCACCACACTGGTACTCGTGCTAACACACGAAGACCAACTATTCTGGGGGCACGTTGGTGACAGTCGCGCCTACTTGATTCGAGATGGTGAAACCGTACTCAGAACCACAGACCACTCCATGGTCGAATTGCAGCGTTCGGATCCGACAGCCGTGCCTGAGACTGAGGATGCGGTAACGCCAAATCAACTTTATATGTGCCTGGGAGCGCTCGACGACGTGCTCCCCGATACTGACAGCAGCGTGGCGCGCGAAGGAGACACCTTACTGCTTTGTAGTGATGGCCTTTGGAGTCAAGTCGATATGCAATCGGTAACTCGCGCGCTCAGCAGTGCACCGATGACCACAGAATTGCTACGCAAATGGGCAGGTTTGGCAAAAGCGGGCGGTGCAGGCCAGAGCGACAATATAACTCTGATCGCAGCGCGATATTACACCAAACCAAGCCTGCTTGAACGTCTCTTCTCCGCCATCAGAAAGCCAGTAGACAAACTACGTAATTGAAAAGCCGATAGCGGTTATCACTGCTCAGCAGCCCGGCCGCCGAACACCCTCCATGACAAAACTGGACGGACCAAATGAATAAAAACACACCACGCCTACACCAATACAACCACCTCAAATGCCTACCTCTGCTGTTGACTGCATGGTGTGCGACACCTGCGCTCAGCGAAACGCTCGACGTGCAACTTGAAGTCAAGGCAAACTACCGCTATAGCGACCAAACACGGTTCCCAACTGGCTTTCCCTTTAGTCCAATTCAATTACCCGTCGGTGCAGAGTCCGCATTTATTGAAACTGTCGACGAAGGCGGCCATGCAGAGATTTCGCTCATTAGCGCCGCAGGCAAGTGGCAACTCGCTGACGCCGTGCAGTTGCAATTTAAGCTTGACGCCATTGACCTGTACGATCGAAACCCAACCTCAGGCGACCACAAAATAGATGTCGATGCTCTGTTTCTGCGCTACGGAGATGCCTTCGGAGCCACTCGCCTTCCAACACGCAACAGCGCGTACGCGCAGATCGGAAAATTCAAGAAGTTTGAGCAACAACGCGAGCGCCGGACCGAGAGCTATGGCGTGGTGTCAACCGCATTTAATCGGTTGGAAGATAGCGGTATTGAAGCCGGTTTTGACCTGGCTTCCGGTTTTTACGGTCGACTCAGTTACACAACCGGTAACCCAGTCTTTATCCGCGATGCACACGCGTTAGCCGGTGACAATGGAACGGAAGAATTCCGCGTCCCACCGAATAGTAACCCCGACCCCGAGCTCAAAAGCGGCATCGTCATGTTGTACGATGCCGAGGTTGAGGACTTTGATTTATCGAGCAACCCGGAGCTTGGCATCGGCCTCGGATATCGATTCAATTCCGCTGATCAAAAACACAGACTCGGACTGCTCGCATACCATTATGAGCGTGATCTGGCGAAGACACGCAAATTAAATGGCACTTTTTATGGCGGCGACTTGGATTTACTGGACCTGAGCGATGTTCCGGGCGCAGAAGGTATTCGCTTGCCCACCACGTCCACGCAGAAAACGGAGAGTGGTATTAACGCCTGGTACTACATGGGTGATTTTGCTCTCTTCTCTCAATACGTCAAACAGGACTTGGCTGGCCTGGATCGCGACGGTTTCGAAGTGGAAGCCAGCTATGTGTTTAATACCCCGATTGCCATCACACCGGTGATTCGATACTCCAAACTAAGTAATGATTTCGCTGGCCACCCTGCGTTTCCAACCCCCAGCCTAACCTGGGACTGGCGCAAAATCGATTATGCGCTGAATGTGGATTTTTCCGACCGGCTGCGCCTGATCATCGAATATGCCGACAATCAAGTAGAACGTGCCGGTCGCTGGGAGGACCACGATGAATGGCTACTGACATTACGCTGGCAAATGGGCTTCAAGCGCTAGGCTGATCGCACTAGACTTGGCTGAGCTGTTCCAACATCTCGCGTACCGATTGGTAGCGATTGGCCGGATTTTTCTCGGTGGCCTTACGAATAATCTGATCAAGCTCACCCGTAATGAGACCGTCCACGCCTTGAATCAACGGCAGATCTTGGTGCACATGCATCTCAGCTAGCTTCATGTAATCTTGATGTGTGAACGGCGGCTCACCACTCAGCAGGGTGTATAGAATAATGCCGATGGCGTAGATATCGGTGCGCTGGTCCAGCTCTTCGTGCAAAAACTGCTCTGGTGCCATATAGCGCGGCGTGCCCATAATCTGAGTCCCAGTTTGGTCGGCAGAGCGCACTTCCTGACTGGCCACGCTGCGCGCCAGACCAAAATCCATGATCTTTAGAATACCCTGCCGATTAACCATCATGTTACCTGGTTTCAAATCCAAATGAATGACGCCCTCCTCATGCGCGGCGTTCATGGCTGAGCAAATTTGCCGCCCCATCAACAGCGCAATATAGCGATCCTGCGCACCGCGTTTTTTAAGTAAAAAATCCAGGTCATAGCCGGGCACATACTCCATACTGATATAAGTAAACCCATCCCAACTCCCCATATCAAAGGTGCGAAGAATATTTCGATGCGTGATCCGACGCGCCAATCGAATTTCTTCTTTAATACTCAGTGCATCATTGTCTGAAAACAAATCGCGTGGCAGTAATTTTAGTGCGGTGCGTTCATCCAGGTCTCGATCCTGCACCAGAAGCACCAGTCCCATGGCACCTCGTCCAATCGGCTTGAGCACCTCGTAGCGGTCTGCGATCACCGTACCCGGTGCAATCGATGGTGTCGACTTACCAACAGCTGTGTGGTCTGCAACGGGAGCGGCTTCCGCACTCATGAGTGCGACCCCGCCCGGCTTTAGGGTGTCATCCAACGCCATGCCAACACCCAAATCACTGTTGGTAAGCGCCGTGTCTGTGTTCAGTTCATTGGACATCTGGGCCAGATAGTTCTCCAGTTCCGCCTTCTCTTTTAAGGTGTTCCCCATGTCCACCACGGCGCGGTACAAGACGCCTATCTCATCGTTGGTCTTGGGCGCAGAGTCTTTGCTGGGAAAAACTCCTTCTCGAATATCGCCGGTCACCGAGACCAATTCAATAATTGGGCGACTGATACGAAACGCTACAAACGCCGCCAGCATGAACGCCACAATTAGGCACAGACCACCAATCACCAGCACGGTATTTTGAATTCGCGTGAACGGTGCCAGCAAGTCGGCACTGGAACGCAGAATCAACACGAAACCTAAGGGGTCACCACCCGCGTTTCCTACTCGTCGAGCAACCGCAAAATACTCCTGCTCATTGAGGGTCATCTGCATGTTCTGAACCGCCGCCTTGGTGTCAAACATGGGCCTCCAGCGCATGCTGTCGTCCTTAAAATACTGATTCAACGCGGTGCTCAAAGCATCGTCGGTAACATAAATATTGTTCACACCGCTGACTTGACGACTTGCATCTCGAGCAAAGCTGAAGAAACCAATATCACTCACTGTAAGCGAGACAATTTCATTCGCCATCGCATTACTAAACTCATACGCGACGGCCACAGTGCCACGAACCACATCCGTAGCGACATTATCGAAGATCGGCTCAGTCACGATCTGCATCAAGCGTCCTTGACTCACGAAATAGCCCTGCCCAGATTTTCCGGATAACGCCGTATCAAAAAACGGTGCCTTCCCGGCCATATTCTGACCGACCGCATCAGGTCGATCTGAGCGTGCCAAGATATTTCCCACGCCATCAGTAAAAAAGAGGATGTCAAAATCCAACTGCTTCTGAAATTCCTGGCTTTGATCTTGCAACGTCAATACTTCGCTTTCATACACCAACGGCAGTATTCGACTGTCCCGAGCAATACTCCTAGCGACCTCGCCGATTGAGTTAAAACGGCTCTCGATCTTGGTATCGAGCACGGTACTGGATTGTCGCAATGATTGACCAATGGTATCCGCTGAGACCTGTCGAGCTTGTACACCTATCTGCCAGAATGTAGTCAGTATTAGCGCGCCAAAGGCGACCAATATCAGAAAAAATAGCTTCTCACGAAGCCCAAACCGAATCTTGGGGGTCGACATTAGTAGAACTCATCTTCGAACAACGTGGCGTTTTTAGAATATTTTCCCCCAAATTTATTCTTATGCGGCTCGACCTTGAATGCCGTGGTATCAATACGATCAATCACGTTGGTAGTCTTCCCGGCACTCACTTTAATCTCTTGTTTTGTTTCACCACGAATATTCCAAATACTCATCTCATAGGTACCGGGCAAAACATCCTGAATACGATAGCGGCCTTGGTCATCCACTTTAGTACTCAACCCCTGATTACCGACCGCAATGAAAGTCGCCATCTCGGAATGAATATTACAGTAGATTTTGACGATACCGGGTTCCTTTAGTGCCACAGCGCGCTTCAGCCCAGCGCCGTAAGTTCCCAGGTCGAACGCATTGTTCCCAGACGACGAAAACACGTTGTGCCGAATATTATCTTTATTCACAAACACGACCTGATCGCCAGCATGGATCGCTGAATAACGAGGTTGGTAAGCTTTATCTTCCATATCAATGATGTGAACTTGCGGTTGGCGATCCAGCTCATTTTGACTCATCGTTGTGGGCGTCAATGTAATCATGGTGCCGGTGCTGGGCAATGCTTGACCTTCACCACCGGTGAGTACCACTTTTCCCGCCACAGAACCGTATTCGATGGCAATTTCATTGAGCGCGGTCTCATGCTCCGTTGGCGCTGCGCTGGGGACAGTCGCCACCGGTTTAGGTGGTGTTACGCGTGGTGTTGGTTTTGTTGGACTGCTATCAACGGGTGATGAATGGGCTAGTGGCGCTGCTGGCGCTTCCTGTTTGTCGACAGCTGTAGCCGCCGCATTCTCTGGCCTGCTTACCTCTTCAACTTCAGCTACCTCTTCAACTACAACTACCTCTTTATCTGCAGGTGTTGCTTGGTTGCCGCCATCGGCACTGATCTCGGTTGGGTACTGTTGCTCGGTGGTTACCAACGGTCCGACTTGGGCTGAGCTGTTTCGAAACAATACCCGGTCGACACCCGGAATAAATGTGGTACAGCCAGTCTGCAGGCCGCAAATCAGCGTCAACCAAAGCATGCGTTGTGAAACGACCAATTTGGCGTGTGCGCGGGTCTGTCCTAATCTAAGAGTCATAATCGCAGTGTTAACTAATTTGGATACAGAATGACACCCAAAGTACAACGTTAATGAGCAAAGGACAATGAGTTCATCAAAAATACCCAGATACCACCCAGCTCTTTATTGGTCCCAGTGACTCGTGTGTCACAATCCTTGTTCCATTGGGAGCCATCAAAGGGTTGTTTGCAGAACCTTAAATTGAGTGCCCTCTGCCCCGGAAACCACAAGCGCGCAGGCTCCGTAAGACGCAGGTATTTTAAACTCGGCGTCAACACGAACTGGTAGTGATACACGTCGCGCAGAACACTTGAGTTTCAAATCCGAGATTTCACCGCGTACGTCGTGCAAGCTAAACCGCATTTTAAATAAATCGAATCGCCAAATACCAGACTCCGCCAACTCACCAACCACCTGATAGCTTCCCGGCGTAGACTTCAGTGCCAGAATTTGAGTGTGAAGTTGCTGGTACTTTGCTTCCAACCCTCCACTTTCATCGAGCTTTGTCATCCTGCGATAGGTATGTAACGCAGACACATAATCTTTGGTCTGTACCTCTAGGTTAAATTTTAGCTCCATCGAACCAAGGTAAAGCTTTGAGGGGAGATAGCCTTCTTGACCCTGACCGTCCACCGCACGAGACAAGAATCGTAGTTGTGTTACATCCGGTTGATCAGTCGCGACGGCGTAATTAAACCGTGCGATATTCAGGTATGCATCCTCGTACAAGTTTCGAATGTCCATCGTGTCAAGCTTGGCCATGATTCGAGAGGCTTTATCCACATCGTTACGCTTCAATGCGTTCATTAAACTGCGAAAGCGGCGCACGAACTTTGGATAAGCAGCTTTCAGTGAGCCTTGTATCTGAAATCGAACGCGCATTTCCTGACTTGCTTCAATGGGTACGCCATTTTGCATCGCCGGAGAGTATAGCCCCTTCTCCAATGCCTGCACCGCTTGCTTAATAAATGCCTTGGCGCCACTGCTGTCGGTCACCTCTATGTCAAATGGCTGCCCGGTCTCGCTCACCATAAAACTGAGATCGACCCAAGCCTCTTTGCCATACAACTCTTCAACAGGCGGGTATTCAACGATGACGGACCCTTTAACCACTTTAGGCGCAGTGTAGCTCAGGATCTGATCCGAAGCTGCGTGAGCGTTCGTGCAACTAAATAAAAACCAGCCTAGGGCCGCCATTCGAAAGAGAGTTCTCACCATAATCTGATACCGAGGTTGATCAATGCGACAAGGCTTGAAGGTGATTAGATTGATTAATCGGAAAGAGTGTCAGTTTACAAGAATATCCAGTACCGCAGGCAAGGTCTGAGGCCAAGTCGGCAATAAACAGAACCTCTCCGTGCATAACTGACCTAACGAGGCAGCGCGCCCCGTTGTTAGGCCCTCAAGATATACGTCTGCCAATGCCTTCTTACTTGAAAGGCGTTTAATCGCTTTCGTTTCGGGTTCAATCAGCCAATGGGTCACCCGTTCAGGTTGCGGAGCATATTCATTCACCGGTGAGCTGTAGACCAACAGCTGGTCTTGCAGGCATTCCACCAGCCCTACTCGCTGCTTTGGATCATGTGAATCCTGCTTAATGACAGACACGGTTCCATTACCACCTATTGACACAACACGGTGGGCAGAGTTTGAAGTGAGCACAGCGTGCGCTTTATTATCGATGACACACATTTGCTCTTGTCCGAATGTATTGCTGACATTAGCAAACTGAAAAACTTGGCGCTCTTCTCCAGCAACGCCAGTGGTCATCCACAAACCTGTTGCGTCCTTGTACACAATCTGGTCATTTACAACGGTGAGCGCGCCAACCACACACTTGTCTGCCAGCTTCTGCAATGAATCATTATTGGACAGTCGCCATAATGCGCCGTTGTCATGTAGCTTGCCATCGAGTTCGGTGCAAAAGAAATGACCCTGTGAGTTCGACACCACCTGAAATTGTTGACCTCTGTTGTACGTGTAAGACCAAGATGTAGTCGGGCCAAGTTGACCAATTTTGATTACCGCGCGATTACTGTTGGTTTTCCAAAGCTCATTAGAATCTGGCCGGAAAAGGTACACCGAACCTGGTTCATTTTTTGCTGCGAAGGCCCCCAACTCAGTCCATATGCCGTCTGACCCGGAATACTTCCATGTGCCTGCGGCTGTACCATCACTTCGCCAGAGCGCTGGTGACTCAGCGTACTCACCAAACACACCATTCGAAGCGACTTCTTCTGAGTATTGAAAATAGAAAACGCCATCGATCACAATGCCCTTTGATATCGCATTGAATACACCGTCTTTGGTGTTGTAGACACCAAATTGATCAACCAGGGTCGTGCCACTTTTTGTGCCATCGGAGACGTAAAGATCACCGTCTAAAACAATATAGGCGACGGAACCATCCGAATAGACCTCAGTGTAGATAGCGTTGTCTTGATAATTGGTTGGGGTTGGAACGACTAAAATATCGACGGACTGGTAGCTCTTAAGGTCATAGACAAACACTTTAGTATCGCCCTCGAATTGCTCCGTGGCAAACAACACTCGATCGCCCTCTAAGCGGCTACGACTACCAGGTGCTATTGACCCCTCTATCTCAAGGTTGGGCAGCTGGGTTGCACGCAGGCTGGCTGCGTTCAGCGTTAGTGAGTAAAAAAGAGTGATAAGTCCGATCCCTAAACCGAGTGCTTTCATAGCAATCCTCCATAGCAGCAAAACTAGAATGTGTACGTTATCACGTTCCAGTCACCGCAGCCACTTCCACTTGATAGAGCAAACGATCAACACAAAAACCACTATATATTGCGGTTTTATTTCTATTAAAAACAAGATATAGTGCAATCACTTTGCAGGGGAAGCTGGTGAAAATCCAGCACTGTCGCGCAACGGTGATAGCCTGAACCGTATTGGTTTACGCTTTAGTCCGATTACCTGCCTGGTCACGCAATGCCTCGCGTCAAGGTACGTTGATCGACATCTCACCAGCCCTGTCTGGCCACCAGTGCGTCCGCATTGGGTCGAGCACACTCTTTGATCCTGGCATTTGCCAACTTCTTAGCAACCATCAAAGAGGCGTCAAATGCACACACAACCGGCTCCTTCTGCGCCGACAGAAGCCAATCCGATTATTAAATCGAATACCAAATCGGAATCCAACTACCAAGTCAAAAAACGCTCCGGCCAAACCGTCCCCTTCTCGGCCGACAAAATCACTGTGGCAATCAGTAAAGCCATGCTGGCCGTTGAAGGCCAAAAAGCCAGTGGCTCACAGCGCATCCATGACGCGGTTCAACAGCTTACTGATCAAGTACTGTCAGCCTTGCAGCGCAGCTTGATCGCCTACCCTGTCGTGCATATTGAAGATATTCAGGATCAAGTCGAACTCGCACTCATGCGTAGCGGCCACCACAAGGTAGCACGCGCCTATGTACTTTACCGCACTGAACGCGCACAGCAGCGCGCCTCATCCGAGGCCTCCCCTAAAGTTGGGTTCTCGATCCTTGAGAGCGATGGTCAACACTCCATTTGCAGCTTAAATGACATCGAGGCGCTATTACACGATCACTGCGATGATCTCACGGATGTGTCCGTCCCAAAGCTTTTAAAACTGATCGAAAAAAGCATCTTTGACGGCATTTCACGCAATGATTTTAATCAATCATTGGTTCTGGCGGCACGCGGTTTGATCGATCTCGACCCGGATTACAGCAAGGTCACGGCACGACTTCTGTTGCAAAACTTGCGGGATTCCGCCTTCAGTTACCTCGCGGTTGCGATCGACAATAGTCAAGACCTCAACTATGCCGACTATTTCCACCGCTATATTCATACAGCCTGCAAGCACCAATATCTTGACGAGGAACTGAAGTCGTACGACCTTGAACGTTTAGCAGACGCCCTTAACCCGTCACGCGATCGGCAGTTTGAGTATTTGGGGCTGCAGACATTGACCGACCGTTATTTTATCAAGCACAACACCGTGTGCTTGGAACTACCGCAGGCGTTTTTTATGCGAGTTGCCATGGGTTTGTCAATCAACGAGGTCGACCGCGAAGCACGCGCCATCGAGTTTTATAACGTGCTCTCAAGCTTTGACTTTATGGCATCGACACCAACCTTGTTCAATTCCGGCACCCTACGCCCTCAGCTTTCATCCTGTTATCTCACCACGGTGCCGGATGACCTGAGTGGCATTTATTCAGCCATCCACGACAACGCACTGCTCTCAAAATTTGCAGGCGGGCTAGGCAATGACTGGAGTCGAGTCCGCGGACTCGGTGCGGTCATCAAGGGCACGCATGGCCAATCTCAGGGGGTTGTACCGTTTCTCAAAGTGGCAAATGACACGGCTGTGGCGGTAAACCAGGGCGGTAAACGCAAGGGTGCGGTGTGCGCGTATCTGGAGACCTGGCATATCGATGTCGAGGATTTTCTGGATCTACGCAAGAATACCGGCGATGAGCGACGTCGCACACACGACATGAATACCGCAAACTGGATACCCGACTTGTTTATGCAGCGCGTGGTCGAAGATCAAATGTGGACACTATTCTCACCGGACGACACGCCGGACCTCCACGACCTGGTCGGGAATGCCTTCAAACAACGCTATGAATACTACGAAGCCCAAGCTGATGCTGGCCAGATTCCTCTGTTTCGCCGACTCAAGGCGGTAGACCTGTGGCGCAAGATGTTGAGTATGTTGTTCGAGACGGGGCACCCCTGGATTACCTTCAAAGACGCCTGCAATGTGCGGTACACCAATCAACACCAAGGTGTGGTCCATAGTTCGAACCTGTGCACCGAAATCACCTTACACACGAATGACGATGAAATCGCGGTGTGTAACCTGGGGTCAATCAACTTAGTGAATCACCTAGTCGACGGCGAAATCGATCAAAGCAAGCTTGAAACCACGGTTCGCACCGCCATGCGGATGCTGGATAATGTGATTGAGTATAACTATTACAGTGTGCCGCAAGCGCGCCGCTCAAACCTCAAACATCGACCCGTTGGTCTGGGCGTTATGGGCTTTCAGGACGCATTGTATTTACGTGCGCAAGCCTATGACAGCGATGAGGCAACGCAGTTTGCGGATAAGTCGATGGAGGCAATCAGCTATTACGCGATTCAAGCATCGAATGAGCTTGCTCAAGAACGCGGCACTTACCCAAGTTACGACGGCTCACTTTGGAGTCAAGGCATACTACCGATCGACTCAATCGACTTGCTAGAAAAGTCCCGCAGTAACTACTTGGATCAAGACCGATCTCAAACCCTGGATTGGGATAGTCTACGCAGTAGCATCAAGCAGACTGGTATGCGGAACAGTAATTGTTTGGCAATCGCGCCAACAGCGACCATCTCTAACATTTGCGGTTTGAGTCAATCGATTGAACCGACTTACCAAAACCTATACGTCAAATCGAACTTATCGGGCGAATTTACTGTAGTAAACAAACACCTGGTGACTGCGCTCAAAAACCTGGGGTTATGGGACGACGTCATGGTGAACGACCTCAAATATTACGATGGCTCAGTACAAGCCATAGAACGTATTCCCGACCACGTAAAAGCGTTGTTCAAAAACGCGTTCGAACTCGACACCCGCTGGCTAATCGAAGCCGCCTCCCGGCGTCAAAAATGGCTCGATCAGGCACAGAGTCTCAATCTGTATCTGGCCGAACCTTCGGGTAAAAAGCTGGATCAGATTTACAAACTGGCCTGGGTTCGTGGTCTCAAAACTACTTACTACCTACGTTCATTGGGCGCAACTCAGATGGAAAAAGCCACCTCGCAGTCGATTGAAACCGAGCCAACTGAAACCAAGGTTTGCTCGATTTTGGATCCGGACTGTGATGCCTGCCAATAGCAACGGAGATAGATTATGAAACACAACTGGGACGACCCGATCGCCGCGTTTAACGGCATGAACACCAACCAATCTCCGTTGCAAGACACAGAGGCATCGCTAAACTCAACTACAAACAGACCGACTTTGTCTCAGCACGCGGCGCCCAAACCCGTCGACGTCAGCGATAAGCGTGTGGTCAACGGACATGGTGACATCAATCAACTCGCGCCGTTTAAGTACCCATGGGCTTGGCAGTATTTTTTAAATGCCAATAAAAACCATTGGACGCCGTTAGACGTCAACATGACCAAAGACGTACGAGACTACCATCACGTACTCACTAGCGAAGAAAAACATGTTTATGAGCACGTGCTGGCGTACCTCACCACGTCCGATATTCTAGCGATGCGGAACATCGGCTTGGCGGTCATGGAAAAAATGACTGCGCCGGAACTGCAAATCTATCAAGCGCGACAAGTGTTCGAAGAAGCGATGCATACCTGGACCTACCAGCACTGCATCGAAACCATCGGGCTTGACCAGAAAGAAATTTATAATCGGTATCGCGTCGTGCCGGAGATTTATCAAAAAATCAAACTGGCGAACGACCGACTCGACACCGTACTTCGCCCGGATATCGATCTGAACCAACCCGACGAATTAGACACCTTTGTGCACTCCTATCTGTTCTTTGCTGGCGTGTTCGAAGGGTGCTGGTTCTATAATGGCTTCAGCCCAATCTTCGCCTTGCAACGGCGCGGTTTGATGAACGGCACTGCGGAGCAATTGCAATACATTATGCGTGATGAAATCCTGCACAGCGGGTTTGGCATACGCGTGGTGCGAGAGATTGTCAAAGAAGAGAACCTTACTCTGGATGAGGCGCGTCTACGCCGAATGTGGGATGAGTGCGAAGCCGCCGAAGAAATCTACGCTGGCTTTTTGCTTGCCGATCCGATCGTTGGCTACAACAAAGAAGACCACATGGAACAGTTTCGCTTTATTGCCAATCGCCGCGCGCGACAGCTCAAGATTACTGAACCGTTTCCTGGTGCTGAAAACCGCTTAACCTGGCTGGACGAACAATCCAATCTACGCAAAGAAAAGAACTTCTTTGAGACCCGTGTTATTGAGTACCAGACCGGTGCGGCACTTAACTGGGATTAAATAATTCTCACGGGCGGCCAGCCGCATGACTGACCGCCCGTGTGAGGCGCTAAAAAATAGCTTGGCTACACTTAACTAAGGCGAAACCAATACCGCCAAATAACGCGATTCGACCAAGCCAAACCACCGCGCGATACCAGCCTTTTTGCCGCATCTTGGCTATTCTGATTTCGTCGAGATCCAAAGCCAGCTCATGCTCGAGCTGTTGTTCTTGGTTCAACGCGATGTAGCGAAGTAAGGTACTGTCTTGCTCAATCGAGTCCTCGGCCAGCTCACTGAGCGCGGTAAACACGGGTGAAAAGCTCGACAGCATTTCTGCTTTGGTTGGCTGTACGAAACGGAAAAACAGCGCCGAGCTGTCCTGCGTGTTAAATGTATGAATATAAAATGGTGCCGCCGTCATACCACGCAACCTCACCATAATCTGCTCTAACCAAATAAAACTCACACTCGGAGCAGCTTCAAAAAACAGGGTTAGTGTAGGCGCTTCAAAACGCGGCGCACCGTCAAGACTCAAGGTACCCTGTCGACCAACCAAGGCCTGCTCGTCTAAGCCGAATACCAACTCAGGGACAGACGCAGTTCGATCCTGCATAGCACGCTCAGTGCTCGAAACCAACGATTGCGCCACAGCCGTGTCACAATCAGGTATATGGATTACCAAATAGGTGGATGACATCCTTTTCTCCAGATTGTATCAAGGCCCCACTGCGTCAAGTCGTGCGGGGCCGAGATAATTACACGTTAAATCGAAAATGCACAACATCGCCGTCATGCATCACATAGTCCTTACCTTCTAAGCGGAAACGGCCGGCCTCTTTGGCACCTTGCTCGCCACCGTACTGATCATAATCGGCAAAGCTGATTGTCTCGGCGCGAATAAACCCGCGCTGAAAATCAGTATGAATCACGCCTGCAGCTTGTGGCGCGGTATCCCCAACGCGAATAGTCCAGGCGCGCACTTCCGTTTTGCCCGCAGTAAAGTAGGTTTGCAGCCCCAGCAGCTGGTAGCCAGCGCGGATAACGCGATTCAGTCCTGGTTCTTCCTGACCAATTTCTGACAGAAACTCAATTTTCTCATCATCATCTAGCTCAGCAATCTCTGACTCCAGTGCAGCGCAGATCACCACCACATTCGCATTCTCTTTTGTGGCAATAGACTGCACGGTGTCCAGGTGTGGATTGTTTTCAAAGCCAGCTTCGTCGACATTGGCGATATACATGGTTGGTTTGGCTGTCATCAAGCACAAGTGTTTGATGAGCTGACGGTCGTCTTTATCAAGATCCAGCGAGCGCACCGGCTCACCGGTATCTAAGTGCGCATGGACTTTTTCAAGCACGGCCTTTAATTTGATCTGGTCTTTGTCGCCCGATTTAGCACGCTTAGCGGCACGCTCAATACCCTTGGCCACCGTGTCCATATCCGCTAACGCGAGTTCGGTGTGAATCACTTCGATGTCAGACGCTGGGTCCACTTTGCCCGCGACGTGCACCACGTTCTCGTCGTTAAAGCACCGCACCACATGTGCGATGGCATCGACCTCACGGATATTCGCCAAAAATTGATTACCTAAGCCCTCACCTTTGGACGCGCCCTCCACCAATCCAGCAATATCCACGAACTCCATCGTTGCGGGAATAGTCTTGTTCGGCTCTGCCAGCTCAGTCAGACGCTGCAGCCTTGGATCAGGTACCTCAACAATGCCGACATTAGGCTCAATGGTACAGAACGGATAATTTTCGGCCTGAATACCAGAATTAGTTAATGCATTAAAAAGCGTCGACTTGCCCACGTTAGGCAGCCCGACGATGCCACATTTAAATCCCATATCAATTCCCAGATGGCCCGTTATTTAGCCAACACAGTATGTAATTCATTCATTGCACGCGGAAACTCACCGTGTGCGACCAGGTCCAATACACGCAAGCTTTCTGCTATCGCATGCTCTATTTTTGATTGCTCATCCCGGTTTGGTTGCTTAAGGACATATGCGGATACATCTCGCCCAACGCCCGGATGCCCAATACCAATGCGCAACCGCGCAAAGTCAGTCGTCGCACAGCGCTGTGCAATATCTCGGAGACCATTGTTGCCGCCGTGCCCGCCGCCCAGTTTGAGTCGTGCAACGCCAGCACCCAAATCGAGGTCATCATGCACAACCAATGTTTCTTGCAGAGTAATTTTATAATATTGCGTCGCTGCCAACACCGATTTGCCACTCAGATTCATAAATGTATTCGGTGCAAGCAATCGAACATCACCACCGGCAATTATTGCGTTGGCGCTGTGCCCAAACAGCTGTTTATCTGCCTTCAGGCGAATGTCCAGTTGTTCGCACAAAGCGTCCAAAAACAAAAACCCGGCATTGTGCCGGGTTTTCGCATACTTCTCGCCCGGATTGCCTAAACCGACAATCAGTTTGATCGGCGATGATTCCATTGATCTACTCTTCAGAGTCGCCCTTATCTTCAGCTGCCTCAGCACCTGCTTCACCGCTTTCTTCAGATTCCGCCGTTTCAGTTTGCGGTTTCTTCGGCGCGAGGACAGAGGCGACCGGCAACTCCAGGTCAGCTTCCTGGATGGTGGTTGCGAACTCAACACCTTCTGGTAGCTTAAGTTCACCCAGGTGAACCGACTCGCCCATACCCAAAGCAGAGACATCGACCTCGATATACTCAGGCAGATCGCTACCCAAACAAGTGATGTCCACAGACACCATATTGTGTGTCATGATGCCATGCTCAGTTTTCACACCCGGCGCGTCTTCTTCGCCCATGAAGTGCAACGGCACCGTCATGGAGATCGTGTCTTTACGACTGACACGCTGGAAATCTAGGTGCATGATCTGTGCTTTAAAAGGATGCATTTGCACATCACGCAGTACTGCGCGTTGCAGGTCATCACCAACATGCAATTGAACCAATGCGGAATGGAAAGCTTCAACCTCTAACTGATGGATCATCTTGTTGTGATCAACCAGTAAGTATTGCTCATCTTCTCCACCGCCATAGACCACCACTGGCACTTTTCCATCACGACGTGCACGACGTGACGCAGCGCTACCAGATCCGGTTCTTACTTCAGCTTCTACTATAAAATTAGCCATTACTTCATCTCAAAAATAAAACTGAGCAAACTCGATGCCTACTCAGCGTTTCCAAAAACACATTGGCAAATTGCCTCTATGCGTAGACTTCAAATTGTTTGTCTGAGCTTAGTCCTCATCCACAAACAATGAACTCACCGAATCACTTACCGTGATCCGACGAATTGATTCGCCCAGCAGGTGCGCAATCGACAATTGTCGGATTTTATCACTTGCTGCGGCCGCGTCAGACAGCGGAATCGTGTTGGTAACCACCACTTCATCCATGCTGGACGCATTAATTCTATTTACTGCCTCACCCGACAACACGGGGTGAGTACAATACGCACGCACTGCTGTTGCGCCCTGCTCTTTCAAAGCATCAGCGGCTTTGCACAGCGTGTTTGCAGTGTCGACCATGTCGTCAATCAAAACACAGCTACGACCATCCACATCACCGATAATGTTCATCACCTTTGCTACGTTCGCTTTCGGACGTCGTTTATCGATAATCGCCAAGTCTACGTCCAATCGTTTTGCTAACGCGCGGGCGCGAACTACACCACCGACGTCCGGTGAAACCACCACTAAATCTTTCGTACCTAGGCTGCGAATATCATCCAACAACACGGGTGAGCCGTAAATATTATCCGTTGGAATGTCAAAAAAGCCTTGGATTTGATCGGCATGCAGATCCATCGTCAACACACGGTCTGCACCAGCGGTGCTCACCATCGATGCAATCAGTTTGGCACTGATCGGAACCCGTGAATTGCGTGGGCGTCGATCTTGTCGTGCATAACCGTAGTACGGCATAACCGCCGTGATGCGGTGCGCTGATGACCGGTTACAGGCATCAATCATCAGCAATAGTTCGATTAAATTCTTGTGGCTTGGAGCACAGGTCGGCTGGATAATGAAAACATCACGCCCGCGGACATTTTCCTGAATCTCCACCGTGATTTCTCCATCGCTAAACTGCTCGACGCGCGCTTTGCCAAGCGGGACTTTAAGGTAGTCAACCACTTGGGCTGACAAGTCGGGGTTAGCATTTCCGGAAAAAACAAGTAGGTTGTCGATCGCCACAGTGACCTCGCTCTCGTAATTATGATGCTTTTTAGACTAGGGATAATATCAGACCGGTTCGAGAAACTTAAATCGCCCGGAAGTCTCGAAGCCTGTGCCTCGAATCGTTAAAGCGGGTCCACACTATTGACCAGTCTAGTGGCGGATCGAATAATCAGGAATTACCGCAAACTTACATCAAAGCAGCGAGATGGATGGCTGGGGTGGAAGGATTCGAACCTTCGAATGCCGGAATCAAAATCCGGTGCCTTAACCGCTTGGCCACACCCCAGTATCGGAGTCATCCAATTTCGAGCTTGTCACAGCCTCTCGATACACGATCAGCCGATGCTGACTTGACGCTCAAAATTGATGGTATTGAGTGTACGTATTCTGACTACGTCGTTTCAATGCTGAAAGTTTATGCTTCCGACATCAATAAAGGGTGAATATTCATCCCTTTGGCAACGAAGCCAGCTGTATTTAGAGGCTTGTCGGCCAACAACTGCAAGCCCTGTTGCTGAGAACTGAGCGCCATAAAAACACAGCCCCCAGACCCAGTCATACGCGGATTACCATGTTGACCAAGCCACTCGAGTACGTTATTCACCTCTGGATACTCAGCGCGAACAATCGGTTCGAGCTGGTTATCTCCAAGTGATAACAAGGTTTCAATGTCAATCACATCGTCGCCTTCATCGAGAGCGCGTATTTTCTTCATCTGAGGGGTCGCTGTCAAATGTTTATTGGAAAAAATTTCACCTGTTGACACCGACACAGGCGGGATTAAAACCAGATACCAGGGCTCTTGCAATCGAAGCGGCGTTAATAGCTCACCGATTCCCTCTGCCCAAGCCGCGTGACCGTGAACAAAAACCGGCACATCAGCGCCCAGCTGTAACCCTATGTCTGCCAGTTGCGTGCGAGTTAATCCAAGCTTCCACAAAGAATTAAGCGCCAACAGCACCGTGGCTGCGTCAGAACTGCCGCCGCCCAGACCGCCCCCCATTGGCAGACGCTTAATCATATCGATATGCACACCCAAATTATTTGTTACTAAGGGCTTCAACAAGTTTGCTGCCCGCAGACAGAGATCAGACTCCAAAGCGAATCCTAGATCGTAGCCTCGAGTAATCGCACCATTGTCAGTGATCGTGAAACGCAACTCGTCGCCGTAATCCAGAAACTGGAACACGGTTTGCAAATCATGATACCCGTCCGAACGCTTACCAGTTACGTGCAAAAACAGATTTATCTTGGCGGGTGCAGGCCAGGTGCGATTATCGGTATCTATTGCCACGACTTGCTCACCAGACGCACAACAACTTCGCCTTCGCGAACTGGTTTGCGAGCCACCACTTTTCGGGGTAACCAGTCGCCATTCTCAAATTGCCGGTACGCGGAATAGCGAATTTCCCAGCCCTGTTGGCGTAGCGCTGACACACGCCCATCATCGCTCAACTGATACTGATAGACTGCTGCGGGGTTCGGCAGGGCAAAGAGCCAAAAGGTCAGTGCTTCCAACGGAATCGGCCACCCAACAATTCGATTCAGCAGTCGCTCAGCACTCCGACCTCGATGCACCTCACCTTTGTTGTCACTAACAACCACACCTTTTGAGTCAAAATCGATAACCACAGCGCCCGCACCCAGCGGTCCGTAGAGTCGAACCCTGTGCGAATCGTCATCTCGCTGCCATACCAAATTAGCGTTCTCGTTCGCTTTGGGTGTGCGCACGCCAACTTTGGCGTTATAACGCCAACTCAAACGCTGATCATGATGTTCTAATGCGGTACTAAAAAACTGTTTGTCACGCGACCATGCCTGTGAATTGTCACCTGGGACAGACGGCAGAGAGGTGCAGGCACTCAACAATAAAATACCACTGAGCGCTAAAATTCTACCAGCGCTATTCATCTGAATCATATTATTGCTTCGATACCGTATTGGATGGAAACTGAATCCCATATCGTTTGAGCGTTTTATTCAGCAACGGATTGTCACTGTGCTCTCGAAACGATTGCTCCCACAGTAACGTAGCCCGCTCTTGCTCACCAGCCTCCCATAACACCTCACCCAAGTGCGCGGCAATTTCGACCTCAGGACTGATCGCATAGGCACGCTCCAAATAAGTGATCGCCTGAGGGTATTCTCCCATTCGGTATAACACCCAACCCATGCTGTCCAGAATATGCGCGTCATTGGGTCGCAACGCTAATGCCTGTTCGATGAGGTCTCGCGCTTCTTGAAAACGATCAGTACGATCTGCCAAGGTGTAACCCAGTGCGTTTAGCGCATTCGCGTGCTTGGGCTGTTGCGCTAATACCGCGCGCAGGTCCTGTTCGGCCATCGGTACGCGATCCAGTTCAGCGGCCACCAGCGAGCGCGCATACAACAGGTCGACATGATTTGGCACATACACGATGGCTTCGTTGATGTATCCCAGCGCCTCTTCGTAACGGAAAGCACGCATCAACAGAAAGTGCCGTGTCTCAACCAGCTCCAACCACTCTTCGTTGGTGGTCGGCTCCAATCCCCATAGATACTCCACGGCCGCGTCCACACCGTCGGTTTCAAAGCGCATATTTGCTACCTGGATCTGAGCACGAAACAGCATGTCCGACTGCTGTATGTCGCGAAAAAACCGTTCGGCTTTGGCATACTGACCGCGAGACGCTGCCATTCGTGCAAGCGACCACCGCACATCATCGTTGTTCGGCTCATACTGCAGCACCCGTCGATAATAATTCTGCGCCTTATTCGGCTCCTCCATAACTTCAGCCAACGCACCTGCATATTGCAGTGCGCCCACGTTGTCGGGGGCGTCTTTCAGCACTGCTTTCATTAAAGCGTAGGCCTCGGCGAATTTTTCGGCGCGTGCTAACTCCGCCGCGTGATTAATACGCATTGCGATCGAGCGCGGGTTATTTTCTACAAATTGTGCAATGAACGCCGCCCGTTCATCGAGACGCTCCTCTGAATACAGTAAATTTGCCTTCATCTGGGCCGCCAGATCCCATCTCGGGCGCAAATTGAGCGCCTGATCGACCCACGCCTGAGCGGCTTCCATCAAATTGAAAGATTCGGCCACGTAAGCGGAACTCAATAAAACCTGGGCAGAGTTCGGATTCTCCTCGACTAAATAGCTGGCGATGGCGAACCCGGACACATCATTTTTTTGTCGCACTAACAGCGCTGCGAGCTGTTTTACATATTCGTCAATGTCACGCTCATCTAACGCCGCTTCGATTACGTCGATAGCTTCAGATGTCTGACCGGACCCGACCAATGCCATCAACAGCATATTATGCGCATCGACACTGCTCGGTTTCAGTTCATGCCACAATCGTGCCATTTCAGCAGCGGCTCGATAGTCATCTTTGCGCATCGCCAGCATGGTCGCCAAGCGTGCCACACGATAATCCTGTGTGGTATTCGCCGCCTGCTGCGCATTGCGCGTAGCTTGTTCCCAATCGCCAACAAACGAGGCCAGATTCATCACCAGCAGCTTTTCCAACAACGCTGCATCAAGGTCAAGCTTTGGCAGTGCGGGGTCCTGCGCCAGCTCATGATCTGGTATGACTCGGACTTGATCGGGGTTTGCTTGTATCACCTCATCTGGCGCGGCCGTTTGGTCCGGCTTCAAGGCAGTGCTAGCACAACCCAACATACTTACACCAATCACACCACAGGTGATTGATCGAATGAAAGTAGCGGTAAATTTGGGCAAAGTAAACGTGTTCGACATCGGGTGACGGTATCCTTGGAGGCACTCTGGTGTGCTTTAACGACAATTATATACTTAACTTTAACAGGCTGAGTAACTACAATCTTCACCTTACTAACTTGTAAAGTTGCAGATCCACCATGCCGACTAGCATCACAATTCTATTAGCCGCACTAGGCTTTATCGCTTTTGGCTACTTGAGCTTGGTGCGCAGTATCAGCAAGCACAGCTTCGCTGCACACGACGGAAAGGTAACGGTCGCGGGCTTTTTCGGCGGAAAGTTACTACGTAATCTGGGCAGCAGCGCCTTTTTTGTGAGTTTGCCAGCGACCAGCTTACTTTTATTTTGGGGCTGGGGACCCGCTGTCATGTGGTTGCTAGCCTTTCACTTACTGATTGAATCGCTATGCCACCTACAATATAGCGCACAATCTACTGAACTCGGTGTTGCTGATCACCTGTTGCGTGCTCAGAAACCACTACATGCGGGTATTGAGCAAGGCCTGATTCAAGCCTTCTTCCTTGTATCGATGGCGGTGGTTACTGCACTGATGGCCACGCTGATCGACCGACAATCCGGCCTGCTGTTTGCGATTTTGTTTCTGCTCCCAGCGCGAGCCCTGTGGCGACACCCTAGCACTAGCTTTCCAACGATAGCGCGTATTGTATCCGGTCTTGTCCTATTAGGCATGGGCCTGGCAATGAGCGACCGGCTTGGCTTCTCTATCTACGGCGACTGGGCTCCCTTTGGTGACACACTGAGTTGGCTAAGATTTAACAACCCGACCGTGATCGCGGCGGTTTTAATCGTGGCGATTCTACAATTGGAACAAAATCAGGGTTTTAAACAGGATCTGTCGTCACTGGCCGGATTAATCATTTGTCTGCTGGTGATTATCGTTTGCGTCACCATTGTCTGGCAAGCGCCGCTGCTGGATGCCCCAATGAACAGCGCACAGGTCCGGAGTGAGGGCCTCCCATTATTCGTTAGTATTTCTCTGTTTGTTTTTGCCGGTTTCTCGGCATTATTAATCCGTCTATTGATCGAAGAAGAGAACAGCACTGCACACTCGAAGCAGCAATTCTATCGCTTGCAATTTGGCAGCTTCATACACTTGGCGTTCTTGATTTTGCTGATACTGAGCTTGGCCGCGGCGATTGGAATTGGCGCGTGGAAAACACACTATATCGAGTGGACTGCATCGCTTAACATACTCGATCAGCTCAACTTGAGCATTACCACGATTCTAAATTTGGTACACGATCAAGCCGAGACAGGTAGCGTAATGCATACGCTGTTGCTGGCAGCGCTGTGTTTTACCGGGTTTAGCTTTATGTTGATGTGTGCCGACCAATTGAGCCTGGAAGAGCGCGAGCCAGCGACCCTGACCTCCCTGGTATTAGAAGCTAAGATCCCACAAGCAATTCTTATCTTCATCGCCACAGCCTATTTCATTGCGCATGGCATCAGCCTGCAGGTATGGCTGCTCATTGGCATGCTCGGCTGGGTTCTGTTTACACACTTAATGCTTGGCATGACACTATCGCAAGCACCCTCAGGTCGACGCAAGATCTATGCCGGCGTGTGCGGCCTCTTAATTGTCACAGGGTACATCCAAGCCTGTCTGGTAATTTTATACTGGGCACTCGCAGGGCAGATCGTTTTTGTTGGCTGCGCACTGGTAATTCTCATTTGCACCACCCTACTGTGGCCAAGCGCTATTCGTGAGTTGCTCACCGCATTCCAGTCAGCACCCGAAGAGCAGCTGTTCTAGCGGGTTGATAAGCTAAGTAAATGATAACGATCTGGTAGGTAAAAGCGCTCAAAACAAGGTAAAATGCGTGCAACTATCGGGGTCGTTGCCCCGACACAATACTGATCATGCACGTATTATCCGTAGGCCTAAATCACACCACTGCTCCCGTTGAGGTGCGCGAACGCGCGGCCTTCGCGGCCGAGCACCTGGACGAAGCGCTGGCCGACATCGCAAAACAGACCGACATCGAAGAAGCCACTATTCTATCGACCTGCAATCGAACGGAAGTGTATTGCCACGTCTCGGACCCAAAAATCGATGCCGTTCGTCACTGGCTGTGTAACTATCACGCTTTAAACCCGGATCAGGTGAATCCGTTTCTGTATACACTGCCGGACCATCAAGCAGTACGTCACGCGTTTCGAGTTGCTTCCGGACTGGACTCCATGGTTATTGGCGAACCGCAAATCTTAGGACAAATGAAAACTGCCTTTGCGACTGCGCACAAAAACGGCACCACCGGAAAAGTTCTGAATCGGCTGTTTCAACACACGTTTTCCGTCGCTAAGGAAGTTCGTACCAGCACCCATATTGGCAGTCATGCGGTTTCTGTGGCTTACGCAGCGGTGGCTTTATCGAAGCAGATATTCTCTGACATTTCAAAACAAACAGTGTTGCTGATCGGTGCAGGCGAAACCATTGAGCTGACTTGCCGTCACCTTTATGCGCAGGGTGTGCGCAACATCATCATCGCGAATCGCACGGTATCACGTGCTGCCGGACTGGCTGCCGAATTCGGTGCTACGGTGATATCCCTGCATGAATTACCGACCCGCCTTCCAGACGCCGACATGGTCTTTAGTTCCACAGCCAGCACGCTGCCAATCCTTGGAAAAGGCGCTTTTGAAAGCGCATTGAAGAAACGTCGAAACAATCCAATGTTTGTGGTCGACTTAGCCGTCCCACGTGACGTAGAAGCCGAAGTCGGCAACCTAAACAACGTGTATCTTTATACCGTGGATGACCTGAACCAGGTGGTCAATGAGAACCTGAAATCACGACAATCTGCAGCACTGGAAGCCGAAAAAATTGTCGAGCAACATACTCTCAACTTTATGCATTGGTTTGATAATCTCCAGTCGATCCCAACCTTACGCCAGCTTCGTGACCGCACTAGCCAAATCACACAAGGCGAATTGGAGGCAGCTCAACGTCGTTTGCAGGCAGGTGATGACCCCAGCAAGGTGTTAGAGCACTTTGCCCATGCTTTGTCGCAGAAATTTATGCACCACCCGACTGAATCACTCCGTCAAAAGCACGACGACCGCTTATTGGAAGCAACGCGTGAGCTGTTTGGACTGGATCGCAGAAAGTAATCGCATAACAATAATAAAACCCTTTTAAGAGAACACTTTGTGAAAGATTCGATACGCTTCAAATTAGAAAACCTGGTGGACCGTCAGGAGGAACTGAACGCCCTCCTATCACAACCAGAAACCATGAGTGACCAGAATCACTTCCGCAAGCTCAGTATTGAGTTATCAGAAATCGGCCCGGTGATTGAAAACTACCTTGAGTACAAAGGTTTGGAAGACGACGCCGAGGCTGCGCAAATGATGCTTGAGGAAGACGACAAAGAAATGCGCAAAATGGCGCACGATGAGTTGCAGGAGATCAAAGGGCGGCAAGAAGTGCTGCTCGCTGACCTGCAGAAGCTGTTGTTGCCGAAGGACCCCAATGACGACAACAATATCTTTTTGGAAATTCGTGCCGGTACTGGTGGGGATGAAGCCGCAATATTTTCTGGCGACCTCTTCAAAATGTATCAGTCGTATGCCGAATCTCAAAAATGGCGTGTGGAAGTCCTGAGTAAAAACCTCGGCGAGCATGGCGGCTACAAAGAAATCATTTCGCGAATTGAAGGTCACGGTGCGTATTCCAAACTGAAGTTTGAATCAGGGGCACACCGAGTTCAACGTGTGCCCGAGACTGAGACTCAGGGGCGGGTTCACACCTCCGCCTGCACTGTGGCTATCTTGCCAGAAGCAGATAATGTGGACGATGACATGGAGATCAACCCAAGCGATCTGCGGATCGACACGTATCGTGCGTCTGGCTCCGGCGGGCAGCACGTGAATAAAACGGACTCTGCAGTTCGACTTACACACTTGCCTACTGGCACTGTGGTGGAATGTCAGGACGAACGTTCACAACACAAGAATAAAGCGCGCGCAATGTCGATGCTCAAAGCTAAGATTTTGGATGCAGAGCGTCAGGCACTGGAGGCAGAGCAAGCACAGACTCGAAAAAGTCTGGTTGGCAGTGGTGATCGCTCTGAACGTATTCGCACTTATAACTACCCGCAAGGGCGTGTCACGGACCATCGAATCAACCTCACGTTGTACAAACTGGACGCAATTTTGGCAGGTGACCTCGGTCAGATCGTCGACCCGCTCACGACCGAGCACCAGGCAAACTTGTTAGCAGAGCTGGGCGACGATGCCTGATGTCTACTCAGCCTGTCAGTTACAAACAGCTGATTGAGCTCGGCTACCAACGGCTATTTGACAGCAGCGACACGCCACGGATCGACGCTGAATACCTGTTACAACACGTTACCGGCCAATCCATGGCCTGGTTGATTGCATGGAGTGATTCGTTCGCCAGCACCAACCATGTCGCAGCGTTTCTAGCCTTGCTCGCACAACGTGAGCAAGGAACCCCTATCGCGTATCTGATTGGGGAGCGCGACTTCTGGACACTTACGCTCACCGTTAACCGACACGTATTGATACCGCGCCCAGACACCGAGGCCTTGGTCGAATGCGCACTCAACAAATTGCCAACAGATCAGCCACTTCGGCTACTCGACCTCGGGACCGGCAGTGGTGCGATCGCCCTGGCATTGGCTAAGGAGCGCCCGCTCGCTAGTGTGTTTGCGGTCGACTCACAGGCCGACGCTCTGGCCGTGGCGAATCACAACGCCGAGCGTAACGCCATCACGAACGCGACATTCTTGCAAAGCGACTGGTTTGAGCAGATCGAGGGCCGCTTTGACTTGATCGCCTCAAATCCGCCATACGTTGCTCCCGGTGACCCCCATTTGAGTCAGGGCGACTTACGCTTTGAGCCCGACAGCGCGCTGTCGGCAGCCAATAATGGTCTGGCCGACTTAGAATCAATTATTCAATCGGCACCCGACTACCTGCACCCGAATGGCTGGTTAGTCGTCGAACATGGTTTTGATCAGGCCGAAGCGGTCAGAGATTTATTCACGCTTAATCACTTCCGCGAAATTCACCTGCATTCGGATCTCAATGAGCTGCCTCGTTGCACCGCTGGGCGCCGCAGTTAGCTCACCTGCGGCAGTGTGTGTAATCCCCAACCACTGCGTGCCTAATCCACCAACCGCCACAGCGAGATCAGAATGCGAGCCGAGCACGGCCCGTTTTAGAAAGCCACACTTCACAATATAAACAAAGACTTAAGATCTAAATAAAGCTCACAAACACGCACTGGCACGCTCTATGCTTGGTTCATGATACTTAGACTATCTCAACAGGAGAAACGAATCATGATCGAAACAATACTTGCCATCATTCACCTTGCATTAGCGCTTTGGGCAATTATCAATATCTTTGGAGCCAAAGTCGGATTAGTTGAGAAACTACTGTGGCTGGTGTTAGTGCTGGTGCTGCCATTGATCGGATTGATTATCTGGTACTTTGCTGGGCCCAAGTCGGCCTAAGCGCCGCCCTCACAACCTCACTCAGGATACACATTCATGACGGAACTCGACTTACGCAAACAGGGATCACCACCAGCGCATGTAGACTCAGCGCTGGTGGTAAGGTCGGTGTCAATTACCGGCATCTTCGTCATACTCGCCGTGTTTGCATTGCACGCGGCGGCGGACATCCTGATTCCCATCACCATCGCCTACTCGCTTAACCTGCTGTTGTCACCGCTGATCAGAAGACTCAGCAAGTTGCGCATCCCTGCGCCGCTGAGCGCAGCCGTTGTCGTGATCAGTTTCCTGGGCATTTCGCTACTGAGCATTTACGCTCTTTTCGAACCTGCCGAAGAATGGATTCAACGAGGCCCGCAACTAACCGAACAGGTAAAACAAAAAATACGCCCAATGCTGGGTTCAATCGAAGGCGCGCAGAAAGTCGCCGCGGGCGTCGACACGCTGATCGAAGACAAATTGGCTCAGGAGCCACCACTGAACGTCAAAGTTCAGCCTGACGCCAGCCGGCTAGAGCGAATGCTAACAAACACTTCGAGCGCCTTGGCCAGCATCGGCATCGTTGTGGTGTTGCTCTACTTTCTACTGGCAGCTGGTGACACTTTTTTAAATAAGCTGGTGTCTATCATTCCTAAGTTCAAAGATAAACGCCGTGCAGTTGAAATCATTCGTGAAATTCAACGTGACACTTCACGCTACCTGATTACTCGCACCTTGATCAACATTGGCCTCGGTGCAGTGGTGGCATTCGCATTGGCGATGCTTGGCATGCCCAACCCTATTTTATGGGGCACGCTGGCTGCATTGTTGAACTTTGCACCGTATGTTGGCCCCGCAATCAGCCTATCAATTATGACCGTGGCCGCTATCATCAGTTTTGATACATTGCCGGAAGCCTTACTTGTGCCACTGACGGTGTTACTGATCAATATCCTCGAAGGCGAGTTTATTAGCCATCAGCTCATTGGCAAGCGACTCGCGCTCAGCCCAGTGATCGTATTTATGAGTATTGTATTTTGGGGTTGGATCTGGGGCATCGCTGGGGCGCTGATGGCAATCCCGATCATTGCAGCGATTAATGTGGTTTGTCAGCATGTGGATAGCCTGAATCCAGTCTCTGAATTTATTCGTGACACGAACGACTAACCACCACACCACTCACCACAATGGCGTTCCTAAAACTCCTTCTGCAGGCGTCGAAGCAATGGTACCGAGATGACCCTTGGCGCCATGCGGCGACCATTGCCTACTACGCGATATTTTCCCTGCCTGGGTTGTTAATCATTATCATCTGGACCGCTGGCACCTTGTTCGGACAGGACGCAATTCAGGGCCAACTCAGTCGCAACCTAGGCGACCTATTGGGAGATAATGGCGCACAAGCGATTGAAACACTGATTGTCAATGCCCGCTTGGATCAGGAAAACTACTGGATGCGTGCACTTGGTGTGGGCACTCTCGTGTTTGGTGCTACCACCTTATTTCTTCAATTACAGACCTCATTAAATTCAATTTGGGGCGTTCGATCGACACCGAAACATGGTGCGATCAAATTCCTTGCCGACCGCGCCACCTCACTTGGCATCATCGTTGTGATCGGCTTTCTGCTTCTGGTATCACTCATAATTTCAACCGCACTGTCAGCATTTGGACTTTGGTTTGCGGCATTCTTTGGCGAGCATGGATTGGTGATTGTCAGAGTGTTGAATGTGTTTCTTTCTCTAAGCGTAATCAGCCTATTATTCGCTATCATGTTTAAAGTTCTGCCCGACGTAGAGATTGGTTGGCGATCAGTTTGGGTCGGGGCACTCTCTGCGGGAGTGCTGTTTACGATCGGAAAAACAATCCTGAGTCTGTACTTTGCGTATAGCAACCCTGGGAGTGGTTTTGGTGCCGCCAGCAGCGTGATCCTGATCATGCTTTGGGTTAATTACACCTGCTTGATTCTGTTTTTTGGCGCCAATTTAGCACAGGCATATGCGGTGTCACACGGACACCCAATTACACCATCTGACCACGCAACCTGGATTAACGGGCAACCCGCCAACTAATCCAACCCCGGAGTATGCGTCAAGCCGACAACGGTGGTGGAATTCCCCCGCTACCAAACCACCGGATTGGGGTTTATACCCAGCATCATCCTGCCTCAACATCGTCCATACCTCTTCCCAAGTAATATTTATTCCTTAATTAACAGGAACTTACGATATTTTCACCAAATTCCTTAAGTTGGCACGGGGTTTGCTGAACCGTTACTGAGCGGTCACCACCGGGTGACCAAAATTTAAACCACTCAACAACTGAGTGAACG
Organism: Arenicella chitinivorans; assembly: GCF_014651515.1. Taxonomy (NCBI): domain Bacteria; kingdom Pseudomonadati; phylum Pseudomonadota; class Gammaproteobacteria; order Arenicellales; family Arenicellaceae; genus Arenicella; species Arenicella chitinivorans. The sequence goes on along the minus strand of NZ_BMXA01000002.1, from coordinate 555,876 downwards.
GATTAAACAAACAGTGAGATTATTATGAAGAACATGACCAAAACAAAATCAAACAACCCATTGACGAAACTTGCCTTGTCATTAGCACTGGCTGGCGCGGCCATCACAGCACCAAGCATTGCGGCTGCGGATGACGACACCGGTTTCTACCTTGGTGCCACCTACAACGATGTCGGCATCGATTATAACGCCGGCGACCGAATTCGTTTCAGCGATGATGAAAAAACCGTAGGTTACCGCGCTGGTTATATGTTCAACAACACACTGGGTGTTGACCTTGGTTATATGGATCTAGGTACCTATGCAGAGTCGAATGTTGGCTTGCTGGATGGTACGCGGCTAGAAGCAGAAGCGACCACACTGTCACTGGTACTTAATTTGACGCCGGTGGACTATCTTGACGTGTACGCCCGTATCGGTGCGGCCAAGATTGAGCAAGACCGTTCTATTGTGGTGGCGGGCGCACCCGTGAACTTCGACCCTGAAGACGACACGAAGCCTTTTGGCGCTATCGGTATCGCTTTCGACCTCGGTGCGATCGATATCTTCGCTGAATACTCAAAACTGGACACCGATAACAACGACACCGACCTCGACATTGTTAGCGCAGGTGTGAAGTTTGAATTTGGTTCGAACTAAAAGACGATCGATCAGCCAACTAGGCGGGTCCGAGAAAAGCGGTGGACAGTCCACCGCTTTTTCATTATCTGCGCCATTCGTCTGTACATCAGAAACCTGAACCGGGTCACAGTGCGCCATCGCCTCCACGTAAATCAGTGATTCCCGAGCTGCCAAAGATACAACACCAACACCCGTAGTCGCCGGGTGTCGAGTCGCCCAAATACTTGAGCAAAACTAGCCTCAGGTCGGTGCTCAGCGAGTTCTTCGCCCACATCGACACGCGGTTGCAGAATATCCGAAATCGACGCCCCAGCTGCGGCCAACGCAAGATTTAGAATCGCCAAAGCAGCTTCCATTTGACTCACTCTTTCCTTCCATCTACTTGACCTGACACGAACACCAGCCGCGGCAAACGCTCAACGATGGGCTGTGAAGGCCCGTTGATCGAACTGCCATAAAGCCCCTCAGGGTTGCTTCTTTAAATTGCCATCATGTTCTCCACTTGGTCAAAATTAATGCGGCAACAACCTAGGGTTCACACGGACTTCGACACACAAGCAGGGCTTGCAGCCATGACTAACCGGTGTTCAGTCACGCATTCGATTTCTCTCGTATTTGAGATAGGACCCATGCCAAAAAAGGGTCGCCCTTAGTGCTCGGATGATATACGACACTCACCGCAAAACCGGGCGGCGAAACCGCCAACGGTACGACCGAAAGCCCGTCGATTAGCGGCAGGCGGGTTGGCAGCAAGGCAACTAGCCGGGTCTGCTGAACGGTACGCTGCGTCGCTTGAAAGCATGGGGATGACACCTGAACCTGATGGGGAAAACCAACCCGATCGAACCAGTCATCTGCGGCCCCCTTGAAGCTCCCAACACTGGGGGAGGTCACCACAAACGGGTACTTTGTTATCTCTTGCAATGATACTGGCGAAGCTCTATGCAGTGGGCGAACCAACGTCACGCATTGGTGCATTTTACGAGTCAGCTCCGCACTTTCTATGCTGGATACCACCACTCTAACTTTTGGCGCCAGCTCGGCGACTTGCGTGATTAACGACGATACCACCGTATGTTGGGTGCAATCCGTCGCAGCAATCGACAGCACCTGATTGACTGATATCGGTGAAAATGCGGTCGGCAACGGAATGTTGTGCATGGCCGCCAGCACTTGCTGAACATATGGTTCAATGTGTTTGGCATACGACGTCGGCACCACGCCTTGGCCACTGGCGACAAACAGGCGATCATCTAGAATTTGCTGAATTCTCTTGAGCAGTAGGCTGACTGCTTGTTGTGAAATGGCAAGGGATTCTGCCGCAGCCGACACAGTATCAAATCGATACAACGCATCTAAGGTCTTTAAATGACTAATCTCTAAATCCAGAATCATGGATAAGACTACGCAGTTGTTGTCAACGGGTAGTCCATAAGTATCCCTAGATTGAGCGCGTTCTAGATAAAGCCTGCCAATCAGCAAAGTAATACGCTCTCTAAATCCTAAATCGTCACATTAACAGGCAAAAAAAAAGCCAGGGACTTTGCCCTGGCTCTCTTTTCTAATGATGGAGAATTGCTTAGTTGTTGGTAGCGTCTTCCACGTCATCCGCCGCGTCTTCGACTGCATCACCGGCATCGTCAACTGCTTCGTCGATTGATTCACCGGCTTTCTCCATTGGTCCTTTTTCTTCACAACCGGTCAAAGTCGCCATACCAGCAACCAGAGATAACAAAAGTAATAGTTTCAAATTTAAGGTTTTCATAGAGGGTCTCCCAAGTTAATTGATGTTGATTCCCATGGCATTTATCAAATAGAGAAGTTCGATTCAATGATGCCAGGGTGTGCGACTCATGCCGCTCACTTTAGACCTAGCAGGGATCATGCCAATTTATTGTTATCACCTCATAAAACCAGCTAAGTGGCTGTATTCAATAGATTATGCACAAGGTCGCACCTGTCGATCGCGGTTTGGACTCACAAACTATAAACCAACAACCACCAAAATCGGGGCATATCGCCAACAGGGTGTGTGATTACCCCAATTTTAATCTCATCCAAACTATGCCTCAGATCTGAACTCAACGAGTTAAGATAATTTTTAACGCATATATATCAATGACTTAATAAACAAATTGAGCGATTAAATAGCGAGTTGGCACGGTCCCTGCTGAGTGGAGACCGACATCAAGACAAACGCAGTACACGCTCTTGACGACACAAGCGGCGATCAATCGCCGACCGTTTAATCAATAAAATTTAGGAGAATATTATGCTTAGCTGGGCACTTACTTTTTTTATCATTGCAATCATCGCTGGTGTACTCGGCCTTTCAGGTATCGCAGGCACAATGAGCTCAATCGCGTACATTCTGTTTGTTGTTGGCCTAGTACTTGCAATCATCTTTGCAATCACTGGCCGAAAACCGAGCATCTGATATCAGGCGCAAAGAGTAAGGGCGGAGTCATTTGACTCCGCCCCTTTTAGTTTTATCGATAACTCGTGCCGCGCTACACACCAGCGCGCCTCAGACGAACCAACCCCAACTTGTTTGCACAGTAGGACCCGTAAATGCGTCATACCAAGAATTACAAAGGAATCCGATCCAGCATCACTGTACTGGCACTGTTCGCCAATGCCATAACAACGGCGTCAGCCGACGAAATATCAAGCTCGGAACTGTTTCAACAATGCCTGTCCGAACTGGTTATTACAGCCGACCCCAATACGACAATCAAGGAGCTGCACGCCACCTGCAATGCACAACTCGAACCGGTCGCTGACAGCATCGACACGGCAACGGAAAAACGGCAACTCGGTCAGCAAGTGGTGGCGCACAATCAGTTTACTCTGCTACAACACCGAGCCAACTACTTATTGCCATTGGCCTACAACTTCAAAGCCGCCGACAACGAACCGATTGGACCAAATGGGGAACTACGCAATTTAGACCCAACCGAATTCAAATTCCAAATCAGCTTTAAGAGTTTGCTTTGGGACAACATCCTAGGCAGCGACACTAACTTGTACGCTGCATACACTAACACCTCCTGGTGGCAGGCCTACAATAAAGACAACTCCAGCCCGTTTCGTGAGACCAATCATCAACCGGAGTTGTTTATTGATATCCCCAATGACATCTCGATTGGCGACTGGGAACTGGCAAATATACGACTCGGGATCAGTCACCAGTCTAACGGCCGCGCAGGCGACTTTTCACGAACTTGGAACCGCGCGTTCGCTGAATTCGCGATCTCCGACGAGTTCAACGAAATACGTCTACGCCCCTGGACCAGTTTGTCAGACATCGAAGATAACCCCGACATCGAAGAGTATCGCGGTCGCTTTGAGCTTGGCGGCACGCATCTAGTCGGTGACCACACATTCGCTTGGGCCGCACGCCACACACTGGATCGCAATAGCCGTGGCTCGTTCAAGCTGGACTGGAGCTTTCCGATCGCCGAGCGCGATGACCTACAATTTTTTGTTCAGTACTTCGATGGCTACGGCGAAAGCTTAATTGATTACGACGTGAAAAGTCGTCGTTTAGGCTTGGGCTTTAAGCTCGGGAATTAACCATGCGTATTTCTAAGTCTGTCAAAATTGCACTGCTGAGTTTACTTCTTGTCGGATTAGTGATTCGCGGATTACTTCCTGGCTTCGTGCGAGATCACTTTAATTCGATGATCGCTGAAAACGCTAAGACGAGCGGCGGCGTCAAGGATGTTGATCTGTGGTTGTTAAGCGGCCGTATCGAACTGCATGAGCTGTCGATAAGCAAAGCCGATGCTGAAATTCCAGCGCCGATATTTACCGCAAGTCGAATCGCATTCTCAATCTCTTGGCGCGATTTGTTTAAAGGTCGATTGTTTGGTGACATCGCCATGACGCAACCGGTATTGAACATTGTCGATGCGCCGTCACCTAACAAAACCCAAACTGGCACTGAAGTCGACTGGCGCGCCGCATTACAAAGTTTTTATCCCTTTGAGATCAACCGAGTCTACATCGAGGGCGGCGAGGTACATTTCCGTAATTTTAATTCAGACCCGCCGGTTGATCTGTATCTGGCCAACATTGACGGGTCAGCGCAAAATATCACCAACGATCTTCGTCAGAACCAGAATAAACAAGCGCACATTCGCGCTACGGCGACCACCATCGGCAATGGCGATGTTGAAGTCGATGCCAGCTTTAATTTACTCAAGCAACCGTCGGTCGGTGACTTGACGGCTAAGGTGAATAAACTTCAACTCACCGCACTCAACGATTTTACCCGAGCTTATGCCAACCTGGACATTCAACGCGGCGAACTAGAAATCAATGCGCACATTAATGCCGAGGAGTCGGATGGCAAAACCAAGCTCGATGGAGAGTTAACGCCTGTGGTTACCAATATGAATATTCTACGCTGGCGGACCGACGTCGAACAACAGCACGACCCGGGCATCATCTTGGTGTGGGAAGGCAGTCTCGATTTGATCACGCGCATCCTAGAAGTTGGCGAACTCGATCGCATGGAAACTTCGGTGCCAATCGAGGGCACACTAAAAGAGCCAGATGTCGGCGTCTGGAGCGGTCTGTTCGGTCTGGTGAAACACGCTATTCTTGGCCGGCTAGAAAACGACTCATTGAGAGAGACAGATTAAGGGTCCGGAGTCATACTGCACTGACCCAACACCGCAAGACCCGCGCTCTAATGCGCCTCGCTTTCACTCTGGATTTATGTCAAGATTATAGCCAGGTACAACACCGACAGTTCATGGATAGGAATTCGTATGAGCATCACACTAAGAATACTCGGCATTGTCGGTGTGGCGTTGTTCGGCATCTTATTTACCCTCACCTTTTTGAGTCCCACCCAACTAGAAACCTCCGCCAAGCGGTTTGTTCAACACCAAATTGAGCAGGAGATTCGCACCAAGTACAACGCCGCGCAAGCGTCTTCTGTAACACAAAAGGCCAAAATTTTGGCTGACAAACTGGGCCTTGAGACCGACGAAATCGAACAAAACCTGGATGATGAATTACCACAAAAGATTGCCAGCGTCATCGCATCCATGTGTGGCTTTGACTGCGAGCGCAAAAAAGCGGTGGCATCCTCCATCACACAGGGCTACCTGGACCGCATCAGGAATATCAAAATCGCCGAAGACTCCCTCGGCAATATCATCAAAGGCAAGTACCTTCAAATCGTTGAAAACTTACGCTTCGACCTGCGAATTTTTCTCGGCACGAACCTCTTATCGTTCCTAGTTTTGCTGGTTGTTTCCTTCGCCAAGCCGCGAGCCATTCAGCATTTATTCTTACCCGGCATCCTGTTATTGGTGGCCACGGTGATCTCAGCCACCATCTATATCTTCGGGCAAGACTGGTTCTACACCATCTTGTACAACGACTACATGGGCTACGCCTACTCGGTTTATCTATTGCTGATCTTCGCCTTCTTTATGGACATCGTGTTCAACCGCGCACGCATCACCACCGAAATCATCAACGCCATCGCCAATGCCATCGGCTCCGCCTTCTCGGTGGTGCCGTGTTAGGTCGTAGGTTAAGCAAATATAACCATACGCACTGCTACCAAAAAACTGTCGAGAAGGTAGATCGCAAATCATCTAATCGGTACTCAGGTACGATTCATCGTTTTATTAACAGGGCCACATACCTAGAGTAAAACACTTTTAGCACTACCCAACTTAGTCATCCTGAGCGCAGCGAAGAATCCAATATCATTGAAACGATCAAGAATTGACCTCATGACAATCGCATGTAGCTACTTTCGTCTGTTTGCCTTCAAATCAAATACAACGGCAATAAAATACCCTACCGCAGCCCCGGTGATTGAACCGACTAATAAATCCTCAAATTAAAGGCGCCATGTTTTTCGCTCCTATTAAGAGGCCGATAGTTGCGAAAAAACCAACCCAAAATAGATATCTCTTTGTCGTTGCTGACATTTGTTAGAACCGAATGTAATAAGACAACGATTTTATACTCGACATTCCTATTTGTAGACAGTCACTTTTCCATTTATAGCGCGAGTCTTGCGCCCAATGGACTCCTGCGTCAACCATGGTTCGTCGGTGACAACCCCTTGTCCTCCGGCGCGCCCGCATTGGGCGGTGCTTGTTTATGAAGGGACTGACTCAACCACCGTGTCGCTTCCGCTGCCACTAAACTAAGACCAATGCCGACGAGTTCTTTGGTCATGCCGGAGACGAGCGAGTGAGGCTCGCTTGCGGGTTTTGCGTCTGATTTGGTCTCGTCTTGGGATTTTTCTGTCTTTGTTGGTGCTGGTTTGGGTCTTAGCATAAACCAGCCGGCGGTTGCCCCAGCCGCGAAGGACGAGACCAAGGCCATGGGTGAGGTGAGTAAGTGATGTGTTTGAGATTTGACCTGACTAACATTATGGTCGAGTTCGGTCTTTTTTTGTTTTACCAGCTCTGCCTGTTGCAGGATCTGTTTGCGCATCGAGAGTAAGCTCATCATGTCACCTAGTTTAAGTCTTTGTGGTCATGTGATCGCAACATCTCTCGGGTCTGCGGGAATGCCAGCGGTTTGGACAACTGTGCCAACCATACGAGCAATACAAGCGCGGCGAGCAAATTGATGCCTGCGACCAGTAGCGTCGACTGCAACAATGAAAGTATATCCGCACTGGTGAGCCAAAGCACGAGAGCGTAGTTGAGCAATCCCCAAGCGCTGAACAATAAAAGCACCGACAGCAGGCCCGCGATTAGCATAAGGATCACGCTGTGCGCCGCCAGCCTCGCTTCGAGCATGGCAAGATCTATGTTCGCTCGAACGTAGCCGAGTGCCGACGCAAATGCGGCAGTGAGGCCATGCAACAACGTGTGATCTGGCTGCGGCGAGGAATGACCGGCGGACGGCTGACCGTCATCGGCCAGCCGTTGCTCTGTTTTCGATTGCTGCGCCATCTACTATTTACGCAATATCGCGGTTGCAATCACGCCCGCACCAAAAGCGATACCCAGTGCTTTCATTGGGTTGTCGTTAACATAGTCAGTGACTGTTTGCTGCGCGTTAGCCGAGGCTGTTTTCATGGTGTCGACTGATTCATTGGTTTTGGCTTTGACCTGTTCTGCGGTTTCTCGCACACGCGCATCCACGTTTTCTGCAGCGTCGGCAGTTTTGTCTACTGCGTCATGCGCTTTGTTTGCAACCTGTTGAATTCGTGTTGTGCTTGATTTAGCCATGATTTTCTCCTAATCAATTGTAAGTTAAATATAACACTGTGATCCCATTAGGATGTCAGTGTACTCACTAAACACTGAGCAAAGCCCATGCCAACATTGATGTTTTGTTTAATTTCAACAACTTACAATAGATGCCCTGCGATTTCGGCCCAAGTTGGTTCAACAACCGGTGGATATCCACAGTAACAGGCTGTGCTTTTCCACCGATCTGACGACTGCGCGTATAATACCGGCTCGTCGCCACCGCCATTTCGTTTTGAACGCACTTTAAAGCACCATGCAACACGTCAACCGTCAACTTCTGAATCTAATCCTAGAAACAGATCCAAAACAAAAGAGTGAAGGCGTGCTGGCCTTGGCGCTGTCGGATGAGATGCTGACTCAGGGCAGTCGAGATGACACACCGGCCCGTAAGATTGACCAACCCGGCTACCCGTCGGCCCTTCAATTGGTTGCGCCAAAGGACTTAAAACGCCGTGGTATCAGCACCCAACAAGGGCGCAACATCCTGATGCATTCAGTTGCGCACATCGAATACAACGCCATCAATTTGGCCTTAGATGCGGCCTATCGGTTTCGCCAACAACCACGACAGTATTACATCGATTGGCTTCGTGTTGCGCAAGATGAGGCACGCCACTTTCAACTGATTAACCGTTATTTGACCAACCACGATTGCGAGTACGGTGCCTATCCAGCTCACAATGGCTTGTGGTCCATGACTGTCGAAACCGACTACGATGTGCTGGCGCGCATGGCGTTGGTGCCGCGCGTACTTGAAGCACGTGGGCTGGACGTGACGCCTGGCTTGATTGCGCGACTGGACCGAGTTGAAGATCAAGAGGCTATTGATATTTTGAAGGTTATATACCAAGACGAAGTGGAGCACGTGCGTATTGGCTCTCATTGGTTTAAATACCATTGCGGGCAACGAAATCTGGACCCACGCACCACGTTTAAGGCGCTTATCCAGCAACATTTTCATGGTCAACTGCGCGGGCCGTTCAATATTCCGGCGCGCTTGCTGGCGGGGTTTGACGAAGAAGAATTAGCTGAACTCGAATCAATAAATCACCCTTACCATGCAGTCGATTCGCCGCGTTCCTAATCTACTCAGACTGGCTTTAGCGCACTTAAATGATGCTTGACTGCATTTATGGCCATGGTTTGCCAGTCCCACTTGGGCTTCGTATGCGTGTGATGCACGATACTCACGTAGCCATGTAAAATCGCCCAAACATCCATCGCTAACACCCACCGGTCACCCTGCAGTTTCTCGGTTTGCAAAAACAAGCCGAGATGAGACACCAGACTACCAAATGCGGTTTCAGCAGCGGCGCGCGCACGCTCAGACGGTTCGTATCCCGCGTCTGCTTCACCAAATATAAGTCGGTAATGCGCCTCATGCTGCTTGGCAACACGCAGATACCCACGCGCGGCCGCTAACACATGCTCCAGTGTGACATTCTCATCCTCTGCCACACTCATCGCTGCGGACACCAGTTCAAACCCTTCGATGTAGAGCGCATCCAGAATGCCCTGTTTGCCCTGAAAGTGACTGTAGATACCAATGGTCGAAAGCCCAGCCTGCTTGGCAATTGCACGCACGCTCAACGCCGCCACACCACCGGTGAGAAACAGTTCGGACGCCGCATTTAGAATTTTGGTTTGTGCACTCATTCGTGATTTCAACAAAATCATAACTTGACATAAATAACACTGTTATCATATTTTATAACACTGTTATTCACCAGCTCAAAATTCACAGGAAGTTATTATCATGCCAGTCACTCAACTCGAAACGGACTACCTGATCGTCGGCTGCGGCGCGGTCGGGATGGCGTTCGCCGATGTGCTCTTACAAGAGACCGACGCCAACATCGTAATTGTGGACAAACACCATAAGCCCGGCGGACATTGGAACGATGCCTACTCGTTTGTCACCCTGCATCAACCTTCGGCCTTTTATGGGGTAAGTTCCCACGAACTCAGTACCGGCCGCAAAGACCTCGTCGGCTTAAATCAAGGTCTGCATGAACTGGCCTCCGGTGACGAGGTACTGGCGTATTTCGATCAAGTCATGAAACATACCTTCTTGCCTTCCGGCCGAGTTCAGTATTATCCCATGTGCGCGTACCAAGGCGACGGGCGATTTTCGTCCATGCTGTCGGACACCGAGTACTCGGTAAAGGTGAACAACAAAATCATTGATGGCACATACTTTAAAACCTCAGTACCGGCTACACACACGCCGAATTTCGAGATTGAATCCGGCGTTAACTTTGTGCCGCTAAACGCCCTTCCGAATACCCATTCACCTCAAGACGGCTATGTAGTTGTTGGCGGTGGAAAAACTGGCATCGACGCATGCTTGTGGCTGCTGCAAAACCAAGTCAATCCCGATGACATTACTTGGATTATGCCACGCGATGCTTGGTGGATTGATCGCCAGAACACACAACCGACTCGCGAGTTTTTCCAGCACTCCATCGGTGCGCAGGTAGCCCAATTGGAGGCAATGGCGACCGCCAAAACGCTAGATGAATTGTTCGAGAAGCTAGAGAATAGTGGCGTGTTGCTGCGTCTCGACCCCACGGTCAAACCATCCATGTTTCATGGCGCGACCGTAAGTCAGGCAGAAGCCGCTCTGTTACGCAAGATCAAAAATGTGGTGCGACATGGCCGAGTTACTCGACTCGGATTAAATGACATTCAATTTAACGGGGTCACGATCCCAACCACACCGAACACCCTGCACATTGACTGCTCAGCGCGCGCCGTTCCGATTACCGAGCAGTACCCGGTGTTCGAAGGCAATACAATCACGGTGCAAACGGTACGCTCCTACCAGCCCGTGTTCAGTGCCGCTTTCATCGCGCACATAGAAGCCAACTATGACGACGAGGCAATCAAAAACGACCTCTGTAAAGTAGTACCATTACCCAATCACGATGTCGATTGGCTGGTCGGCGCGGCGGCCCAAATGCAGAATCAGTACCGCTGGTCGCAGGAACCCGGCCTTCGTGATTGGCTGATTGAAAACCGGCTTGATGGCTTTACCGCGCTGGTTCAACAAACGGATGAGGCGACACCCGAGCAGCTGGCGCTGTTGGGCAAAATGAAAGCACTGGTGCCTGACGTCATCGCCAACATTCCGACTTTAATGGCCCAGGCCATGCAACAACACCAACGTTACGCCACCCAAGCGTGAGGAATACCATGCAAGAACTACAAACGAATAAAAAAGACTTTAACCAATGTCGCCTGTGCGATGCACCCGATGTCGACCTGGCAGATGGTGAGATCAAATTAAAGGTCGACCGCTTTGCGTTTACAGCCAATAACATAACTTACGCGGTCATGGGGGAAAAACTGAAGTACTGGGACTTCTATCAACCCTCCGGCACAGACGCCAGCGACTGGGGCATTATTCCGGTTTGGGGATTCGCGGACGTGGTCGAATCCAAGACTGATAAAATTACGGTTGGTGAACGTTTATTTGGCTATTTTCCACCGGCGGAATCACTCACGCTTAAACCAGTCAACGTCACACCCGGTACGCTGATCGAAGGTGGCGCATCACGTGCGCATTTGCCAGTTGGTTATAACCTGTATCGCCGTGTCAACAACGAGCCCGGTTACAACCGATCACAGGATGATGAACGCATGCTGTTATTCGTGTTGCACTTAACAGCGTTCTGTATTCACGACATGTTGGAAAGTGCCAACTGGCATGGTGCTGAGCAAGTGGTTATCATCAGCGCATCCAGCAAAACCAGTTCGGGTCTTGCCGCCGGGTTATCCGTGGATGAGCAAGCTCCAACCGTGATCGGACTGACATCTGGCCGCAACCTACCCTTTGTAGAAAGTACCGGTGTTTATGATGAGGCGTATACTTACGATGACCTGACTCAGATCGACGCAGCAAAACCAACCGTGGTGGTGGACATGTCAGCCAACACTGACGTGCTCAGTCGATTGCACACGCATCTGGGTGACAATATGCGTTTTTGTAGCAACGTTGGACTGACACATTGGGAAGAGCCGCAACACGCCGCCGGCATCAACCAAGCTCGTAGTCAAATGTTCTTCGCGCCGGGTCACATTCAACAACGCATTCAAGATTGGGGCGGCGAAGAGTTTGAACGCCGGTCCACCGCTTACGTGATGCGCACCATTGGCATGAGCCGAAAATGGCTTTCCATCACCGAATTAGATGGTCTTGCTGTACTTGCAGAGCGTTACCCAGATATCTGCGCCGGTCGAATCCCAGCCGAAGAAGGGTTAGTCGTACAACTCTAAGTGAGCTGCTTCACGATCCATACCATTTTTTAACGTCTCCAATTGGTGTTGTTGTTACAATGCTGTCACGTTTAACCAATTGGAGATTCACATGCCTAAATCAACGGCGCAAACTTCCGCCACGCGGAGCCCTTCAAAGCTAAGATTATCGCTCGTCACTCTGTCAGTCGCCGCTGCGCTGACTGCTTGCGGTCAAGCAGACCAACCCGCAGCAAATGTTGCGACCGAGCCCGCGCCACAGGTAAGTGAATCGGTAGTCGATAACGTTGCCGAAACGATCTCGGAATCTGAAAAAGCCAATGCGATGTATGAGCGCTTCTTTGAAGAATCCGTCGCCCGTAGCCCGGAAACACTGACTTATTTGGGTCGTAAAGAACGAGCTGATGAGTGGACTGATCGGTCAGACAAAGCAGCAGAAGAGAACCTTGCGCTGACCAAAAAACAGCTGGCAGAATTGCAGACGCTGGACAAAGCCAAACTCGATCAAGCAACCTCGTTGAGTTACGACTTATTGAAACAAGCACTGGAAGAGGAAATCGAAGACCATAAATGGCGCTTGTACAATTATCCGGTTAATCAAATGTTTGGCACGCATTCTGGCGTTGTCTCACTCTTGATCAACCAACACCGCATATCCAGCGTGAAAGACGCGGAGAACTATGTGGCGCGTCTCAATGGTGTCAAAGGCTTATTTGATCAATTGGTTACCAATATTGAAGCGCGCACGGCGGCCAATATTATTCCGCCAAAATTTGTGTTCCCGCATGTCATTCGTGACAGCAAAAACATTATCAGCGGCGCGCCGTTTGATGATGGCGAACCAAGCACGCTGTTAGCCGACTTCACTGGCAAACTCGATGCACTTGCGGCGAAAGAAGGTTCAGAACTGACCGAGGAAAAGAAAGCTGAACTGCTCGCAGCGGCCACCTCCGCGCTGACTACCTCAGTACAACCCGCCTATGAAAAACTGATCGCCCACTTGACCGAACTGGAAACCAAAGCCACCACCGACGACGGTGTTTGGAAATGGAAAAATGGCGATGAGTTCTACAACGTGGCGCTCAAGCGCACCACCACGACTGACCTCACTGCGGATCAAATCCACGAAATCGGCTTGAGTGAAGTAGCTCGCATTCACGACGAAATGCGCGCCATTAAAGACAAAGTCAAGTTTGACGGCGAATTGAAAGCGTTTATGCAATTTATGCGCGAAGACGATCAGTTCTATTACAACAACGACCAAGCTGGCAAAGACCGTTACCTGGCCGAAGCCACTGCGTTGATTGACAATATGAAAGGTCAGCTTGATGCGATGTTTATCACCAAGCCCAAGGCGGACCTGAGTGTGAAAGCCGTGGAACCGTTCCGCGAGCAGTCAGCGGGCAAAGCGTTTTACCAACGGCCGTCTGAAGATGGCTCACGCCCAGGTTTGTACTACGCCAACCTGTATGACATGAAAGCGATGCCAACGTACCAGATGGAAGCTCTGGCTTATCACGAAGGTATTCCAGGCCACCATATGCAACTGGCGATCCAGCAAGAACTGCAAAATGTACCAAAGTTCCGTAAGTTTGGCGGCTACACTGCGTATACCGAAGGCTGGGGTTTGTACTCGGAGTATTTGCCCAAAGAATTCGGCGCGTATGAAGACCCATATTCAGATTTTGGTCGCTTGGCGATGGAGCTTTGGCGCGCTTGCCGTCTGGTCGTCGACACCGGCATCCATGCGAAAAAGTGGACGCGTGAAGAAGGCATTGCTTACTACACCGACAACACGCCCAACGCGGTGTCTGATGGCGTCAAGATGGTCGAACGTCACATTGTGATGCCGTCACAAGCCACGGCCTACAAAATTGGCATGATGAAGATATTGGAGTTGCGCAAACAAGCCCGTGATCAATTGGGTGACAAGTTCGACATTCGTGGATTTCACGACGAAGTACTGAAATACGGCGCGCTGCCGCTAAATGTACTGGAAGACAAAATTAACGCCTGGGTAACCAAACAACAGGCCTGATTTAGTCGAACCACGTCATCCATGACGTACGGATAAAAACGCGCTCATTGGTGATCACCATGAGCGCGTTTTTTTATGGTCGATCAGTTGGCTTGAGACTGATAATCAATGGTCAGTTCAACCAGCGCCTGAACACCTTTAATCAAGGCTGATTCATCCACATAGAATAAGGGTGAATGATTGCTTGGCGCGGCTTTCGGATCTGTTCCAGCAGGAGTTCCACCCAAAAAGAAAAACACACCCGGTGTCTCCAGCGCGTAATATGAAAAATCTTCCGCCCCGGTAATCAGTCCAGGATCCACAACACGTCCTTTGCCAAACACACGTTCGAGCGTCGGCATCATTTGAGTTGTTAAGCTTGGGTCATTCACGGTCACTGGGTACCCGAGATCAATTTTGAAATCGACTGTCGCACCCTGTGCTTCGGCGGTATTGCGCACGATCCGTTCGAGACTCTTATGAATGTCGTTACGAATCTGCATATCAAAGTTGCGAATCGTGCCGACCATATTCACCGAATCCGGAATAATATTGCTGCGAATCCCGCCTTTAATGGCACCAACCGACACCACAGCCGGGGCTTTCGTAACGTCTGTTTGTCTCGCCACGATGGTGTGCAACGCATTCACTATTTGCGCGGACACGGTGATTGGGTCAACCCCATCCCAAGGGCGAGAGCCGTGTGTTTGTCGGCCGTGCACCGTCACATCAAACGAGTCTGATGCCGCCATTAGTGGGCCTGAACGTACACCGATCATGCCGGCAGGGATACTGGATGTGGTATGCAGTCCAAATACGGCCTCGGGTGTTTGTGGTTTGAATAACCCCTGTTTCAACATCAGCTCGGCACCGCCTTCTTCACCTTCTGGCGCGCCTTCTTCCGCGGGTTGAAAAATAAACATTACCGAGCCCTTTAGTTCGACCTGACGTTGCACCAGCACTTCTGCCACTGCCATTAGGATCGCCACGTGCGTGTCGTGCCCACAGGCATGCATCACACCCACTTCTTCACCACGATAGGTGTCGGTTACCTTGGATGCAAACGGCACGTCGGTTTGCTCAGTCACCGGTAACGCGTCCATGTCAGCCCGCAAACCAACTAACGGGCCAGGCTGCCCACCTTTGAGCACTGCCACCACACCGGTATGCGCTATGCCGGTCTGCACCTCAAGCCCTAAACCCCGCAAGTGGTCGGCAATGTACTTCGCCGTTTTGAATTCGCGATTGCTGAGCTCTGGGTTCGCGTGCAGATGTCGACGCCACTCAATTAGCTTTGATTCAATGGCACTGATATCGGCCGGTAATGCCGAGCGATCCGGCGCGGTAGCCGCTTGTGTAGTGCCAATAGACAAGATCGCTGTGAACAGCGTTAGCCAAGCCAACCGGCGCATAAGAGATGTTAAGTTCATAGATAAGTTACATAGACAATTCGTTAAAAGGAGCCCACAGTCATCCGATGATTGAGTAGCCAAGATTCAGTTGAACTAACGTGACGCTGTACAAGAGAAAGAAACCAGCTAGCAACGCGGTAACCCAAGGCTTCATAATATCAACCCAGGTAAATGTCACGCGTGCAGCCTGGCCATGGTAGAGGAAGATCACCGCAGCGGCGATCACCATAGTTACCCCAGACAACAACGCTGCCCAGCCCCAAAACGCCGTCAAATTCACTACGCCATAGCCCACATTCCACAAGCCGCAGACACTCAGCAAGAAAGCGCTAATAACCACCATTGGCAAGGCCACGGTCTTGTTTGGCTCATGACGCCACGGCGTCGGTCGCAATACGATCAAGCCAAACAGCATGGCTATAGTCACCACAATTCCCATAGATCAGCGTTCATTTAGTTACTGCGTGGCCCACAGTATAGCGAACAGTTGCATGATCTGTACAAAACTCACACAGCAACTTCGCGCGCGCGCGTTGCCAGCCGCCACAACAGCAACAAACCGACGATAAACAAACTTACCACCATGGCAAACCACATCCCTTTGGCCCCCGTTAAGCTGGGTGCGCCGTAGCCAAACGCGAGCGCCATACCTATCGGCAAACCAAAAATCAAAAAGGCCACTACTTGGTACTTCGGCGGGCTGCTGGTGTCGTGGTATGCACGCAACGCGCATATGACCGCCACTTGCAACGAATCCGCCAATTGGAACGCAGCGCCAAAGTACAGCAACACGACCGCAAGCTGAATTACGGCGGGATCGTCGTTAAATAAGCGGATCAATGGCTCCGCGAACAAAACAAACAACACGCAAATCACGGCCGCTATCGCCAGATTAAACGCAGTGCCCGTCTTGACGGTATACCATGCGTCATCAGGGCGTTCCGCACCTAAGAATTGGGATGCGCGAATTGTGACCCCTTGCCCCAGCCCCATGTAGAGCATAAAGCTCATCGACGCGACCGTGATGGCCACGGCATGAGCACCTGCCTGTACCACACCGAACAGCGCTATCATCATACCAGCACCGGCAAACATACTCAGCTCGATCACAATCGACACGCCGATCGGCAGACCTAGGCGCAACGTTTTAGCTATGGTTGGTATCGAGGGGGCCTCGAAACGGTGAAACAATCGTTTTTCGCGAACTGCGCCATGGCGATGGATTACCAGCCAACACGCAATCATCACCAACCACATGAGAGCGACTGTCGCCCAGGCGCAACCGACTCCGCCCAGACGGGGCAAACCGAATAAGCCGTTGACTAAAATATAATCCAAGGGGATGTTCAGTAAAAACGCCAAGAAGTTTACGATGAACACCTCGCGCGTCAAACTCATACCTTCCAGTGTCCCGCGCACCGCGGGGATCAAGGTAATGGGTATCGCGCAAAAACTGATTGCCAGAAGGTAGCGCTGCGCGATGGTGCGCATATCGTCTTCAAAAGGCGCGAACTGGAATAGCGCGGCACAAGCCCAGACCACTAACGTGGCTAACACACCAAGCGCGAAGCACATCCAGATAGACTGATGTAATTGGTGCTTGACGCCAGCATCATTCCGCGCACCGTAATGCTTCGCGATTAATGGCTGAGTCGCAAAACCAACGCCCATGAAGAAAAAGATAATCATATTCCAGGTATTGGCACCCAGATTCATTCCAGCCAGTTCTAGCGTACCAGCTTGACCTGCGATGGCCACATCGGTGGCTGACATACCAACCAGACATAACTGGGTCAGCGACACCGGCGCAGCCAGCATAACCAGCGACTTTAATTCGGGAATTAAACGACTCATAAACTAGAACTACGCTTAGAGAGTGCAGCAAAGATCGCTGAGCTGCAGCGCCACTGTCATGATAATGTCACAGTCAAAAAATATGTTACACACTTACACTACCCTCGCAACATGCGCCTTTGCAGTTGAACTTCCTCATGATTCGAAAAATTATCGTATTTGCCGCTTCCGCCTTATTCTCGCACTTCGCTGCTGCGGATGATAGCCAAATCACCGGCACGCAGACAATCCAATTGCGCGCCCTCGGGACATTTAAATCAGGCCCATATGATCACGGGGCGGCCGAGATTGCCAGCTACGATGTGGCCACCCGACAAGCGTATGTTGTCAACGGGTTTGCTAACGCAATTGATGTATTTAACCTCGCTCAACCAGACAAGCCGGCTTTGGTGAATCAGATCAAACTCAAGGACTACGGGTCGCCCAACAGCGTGGCAGTCAAGCGTGGATTGGTCGCGGTAGCCGTCGCAGCTAAGCCAAAACACGACCCGGGTTCAATCGTGGTATTCGACCTAACGGGTAAACACCTCAACACGTTTAAGGTCGGCGCCCTACCCGACATGGTCACCTTTACCCCTGATGGCAATGTGATTTTAAGCGCAAATGAAGGGGAGCCAAACGATGACTATACGATCGACCCGGAAGGGTCGGTCAGTTTAATTCCTGTTGGCGAGGACATTCGTCAGCAAAGTCAGGCGGATGTGCGCACCGCTGATTTCAGTGCATTCAATACCCAGACGCTCGACCCGGCGATCCGAATTTTCGGCAAAAATGCCTCTGTCGCGCAAGACCTTGAACCGGAATACATTACGGTATCAGCCGATTCCCAAACGGCTTGGGTAGCCTTGCAGGAAAACAACGCCCTTGCTGTTATCGACATTGCGGCATCGAAGGTGACGGCGCTGCTTCCGCTTGGAACCAAGTCACACGCGCTTCCGGGCAATGGCATCGACGCCAGTGACGAGGATGGCGGTGTCCACATCCGAACCTGGCCCGTTGAAGGGATGTATCAACCGGATACCATCACGAGTTATGCAGTCGACGGCGAAACCTTTATCGTTACCGCCAATGAAGGCGATGCACGTGACTACGATGGCTACTCAGAAGAAACCCGTGTCGGCAAGATGAATTTGAGTAAAACACTCATCCAGGCGTATCCGAAACTCACCAGCAAAAATCAGCTTGGTCGGCTTAAGGTGAGTAAAGTCGGTGCAGACACCGATGACGATGGCAAAGCCGATCGTTTGCTCGCCTACGGTGCACGTTCATTTTCAATTTGGTCTGCACAGGGCAAACTGGTATTCGACAGCGGTGATCAGTTTGAACAGATTACTGCGCAGCACGATCCCGGATTGTTTAATATCGACGACGACCGCAGTGACAACAAGGGACCCGAACCCGAGGCGTTAGCATTGGGCGAGGTCGATGGCCGGGTCTACGCCTTTGTTGGCCTCGAACGAACTGGCGGGGTCATGGTCTATGACATTACTAACCCCGCCGACGCAGCCTTTGTGGACTACTTTACGACCCGCAATACCGAAGCAGTTGAAGACTTACCTGAAGCTGGTGATATTGCCCCAGAGAGCATCGTATTTGTCTCTGCTGATGACAGCGCCAGCGGACAACCGTTTCTTATTACCGCGAACGAAGTTAGCGGCACGGTATCAACTTACGCCATCTCGGTTCGACCCGAAAAAGATTAGACGGTTTGTCGGCCCTTGCCCACGGTCAGCGTCCGCCGGGAGAGGCAGCCCAACGTTTGGTGGTGCCCCGGCAGTCGCTTTTTATCAAACTTCGGCTTACATTCAGGAAGCTTTTGACTTTCGCTAACGAGCGTGTTCCACTCGCGGCATGAACGCATTAATACTCGGAGTCACCGGTCAGGACGGCGCCTACCTGGCGCGACTGTTGCTGCAAAAAGGTTATACCGTCTATGGCACGTCACGCGATGCGGTTGGCAAAGTCCGCAGTAACCCCAACGTGCTGGGTATCGATCAGGACATCCACTATATGACGGTGGATATCACCGATTATAAATCGGTTCTGAGTGCGTTGAACGAAGCGCAGCCCGACGAAATCTATAATCTGGCTGGGCAAAGCTCGGTCGGCATCTCCTTTCAATTGCCGTTTGAAACCATCCGATCCTTTACGCTGGGCGTATTAAATGTGATGGAAGCCATGCGGTTTCTGGGACTCAAAAGCCGCCTGTTTAATGCTTCTTCCGGTGAGTGCTTCGGTGATACGGATGCACTGCCAAATCACTTGGCAACCGAGCACAGCCGCTTGGCACCCAAGAGCCCCTATGCGGTGGCTAAAGCATCGGCGTACTGGTCGGTGATTAATTATCGCCAGGCCTATAACCTATTCGCCTGCTCCGGAATCTTGTTCAGCCACGAATCGATATTACGCAACCCGAACTTTGTCTCCAAGAAAATCGTTGCTGCGGCCTGTCGTATCTCCAGAGGGCTCGAGGATTCGCTGACGCTTGGCAATCTAAACATCAAACGCGACTGGGGTTGGGCGATCGATTTTGTGGAAGCGATGTGGCTCACATTACAAAACGACAAACCTGATGACTTCATCATCTCTACCGGTGCCGTGTACACCCTAGAAGACTTTGTGCGCTTGAGTTTTGAGGCAGTAGATCTAGATTATCGCGATTATCTTACGGTCTCCGACCAATTTGTGCGCCCGAATGATGTGACATGCAGTGCGGGATCACCTAAACATGCGTACGATAAGCTGGGTTGGCAGGCCAAATCAACCTTACCGGATGTTGTTGAGCAGATGGTCGCCGCTGAACTCTCGGCGATGCATGACTAATCCTGAGCCAATTCGAAGTCAAAGACCCGCTCAGCATCTGATTCAAACTGCGACAAACTGACTGGCGCGCGCCATAAAAATGCAGGCGGTAAAGTAACGCTCTCAGTCTGCGTTTGCGCCGTCCATTTCTCATGCTCAGGTTTTAGCCACTCATCGCTGCGGAACAGTCCGACGATAGTTAAAACCAGCAACGTAGAAAACACCCATTTTGAACGGCGCTGCATATGCGTGGCAAAAGTCAGCGCACCGACCAGCAATAAAATCGCAATAGCAGAATACGTCACTGTCGACAGCAGACTGCCGACATCAACTCGCTGCAAATTGAAGCGCAGAATTGCCAGTAGCAAGGTGGCTATCTCAAGCAAGCCCAGAATCAGGCAACCGAGCACCCAAAAAGCGCGCATATTACCTTCGCCTCGCAGCAGCTTGCTCCCGAAACTCATCAGCAGTGTCCAAGCTACCAACACCACAAGAGCGGTAATCACAATGGTCACCACATCATTGGCCAGCACTGGTTCACTGGCGAATAGCCAGGACGAAGCCAGATGCAGCGCCAGTGCGACCAGTGTTAATCCGAGTACAGCCGGCACCCCTTTGAATCGATCGATGAGTAGAAACCAGCTGGAACGGACTGCCGCTGGAGCCACACCATCCGCCGCATCGTAAATCTGCAGATTAGTATCGCCAATCCGAATAACGTCCCCAAACCGATAGACAGCACTGCCCTCGACTGGCTTACCCGCAATGGTCGACCCGTTAGTCGAATCAAGGTCGCAAACGTGTAATAAGCCTTCATCGGAAAGTTGGATACTAAGGTGGTCCGCCTCGACAAACTTGTCCTGTACAATGACATCGCTATGCCAGGCACGACCAATCACACTCGCCTGCGTGTTTTTTAGCCTGACCCGCTCCATACGCTCACCGCTTTTATCATTCACCAGTACGATCAGCGTTCTCATTGTACGTGCTCCAAAAACTTGTGATTTATTTGCTGAATTTGGTCTTTCTCAACGGCCGAGACAGACAAATGCGCGACCCACTTTTGTTCGTTCTCAACCTGCTCCAATAACAACAGAGAGTCGTATAAACCTGCCATTTTCTTGTATGTTCGCACGCACACGGTTGCGCGCTGAAACATGTTCTCAGATGCGCTACCACGCAAGAAATCTACATGACATTGATAATTGGTTGAGTGTGTAAAATTCGAATCATTATTGGCCGACATCCAGGGCCGAATGGTGCTGGCAAACTGCGTTGGCGAGAGCGTTAAAGAGCGCGAGTGTGCAAAACTGAAATACAGCTCACCGGCGTTAAGGTCATGGTTTAGATACAGTGTGTTGCTGGCCCGACAGGATTTAGATGCGTCGGCGACTTTGCGTGCTTCCTCGTCGTCATTGGTGTAACCCCAACATTGAAAGTCTTTACGAATCTCGCCGAACAACGGTTTACCCGCGAACTCTTCGGTTGGCCAAGGGCTGTCTATTAGCGCTTGCACACGCACGCGTTGCCACACTTTGATTTGTCGCGCGATCTCAGCTTGGTAGTCCTGCTGCAATACTTCACGATCGGCAGCCACCAGCGCTTTGGCTTTTGCCACCGGCACCAAAAAGCTCAACTGGCTTCCCGCAGTCGCCACGTTCACACCGACTACCTCACCATCGCTGTTTAGAGCTGGACCACCACTCATTCCGGGATTGAGACTGGCTGAAAACAGAATCTGTGCGTCGTAGCTGTGTTCCACCAACCCATTGTTCGGACCTTGAACTAGACTGGTACCATAATCGCGAGGATTACCCAGCGCGTAGACAGTTTGGCCTTTCAGCAAGGCGACATCAGACATGCGCAGTGTCTTTTCACTTGGGTTCGAGTGCCGAAGCAGCGCCAGATCATTGACGACATCAAAGTCTAACAGTGTCAGGCTGCCCTTTTGACCGGTGTGTGACTGATATTCAATTTTGTGGCGCTCAGGGGCGTGTACATAGGCGGCAATCACATGGAAATTCGTGATGATCAAACCATCTCGACTGACCTGAAATCCAGAACCAATCGACGACTTACTTCCCGCCTGCGGCGAAATCACGCGTATCTGATACACCTGGCTGTAATACTCGGCGAAATCTTCCTTGGCCCCACTGGTTGGCGACCAAGTACTTAAAATGAGTAGCAGCACCAAAATTTGGTGACGCGTCACAGACCTAAGCCGCACATCAAAAGCGGAGCTGGCCGATTGTTTCATCATGTTCCTCATGCGTCCTGCTGTGTCAACCAGCAACATCGTAAAGTCTCGATTATACATAGGGAAACCGATAAAACCTTAGGAGCGACCATTTCACGACGATTGTTAATTTTTTATCGGTCAGCATTGTAAAACGCACCGACAGCCCCCAAAGTTTATACACTAACTAATTTTTTGAGGTGCCCTATGTCAGATCAATATGAAGGAAATACTGGATGGATGCGCGTGCTGTTTGTTGCCGTGTTCTGGTTCATCTTTTACCTGACTCAACTAGTGATTGCCGCCGTGGTGATTGCACAATGTCTGTTCACCCTGTTGACATCTAAACCGAATGACTACCTGCTTAAATTCGGCGAAAGTTTGAGTAAATACGTACAGGAAATTCTTCGTTACGTCACCTTTAACACCGACGTGCGTCCGTTTCCGTTCTCGGACTTTCCGAAATCCGATATTGTGATTACCGCAGAGTCTGGCGAGTCGCAATAACACTCTGGGTACAGCGTCCTCAGTTACTTTTCGTAACTGGGGACCACGGCAAACCAAACCTCACCTCACTCATGGGCTTTGGGTTTATCGCCCAATAAAAAACGTGGGCCAGCCCCAAATTCGCTGGCACTGTCCTCCTGATTGTAGAGATGACAGTTCTTCAGTGACAAACAGCCACAGCCGATACAGCCACTTAACTTCTGTTTAAATCGGGTTAGTCGGGCAATTTGTTGATCGATGTCCTGACTGAATTGACGCCCGAGTCGATCCCAATCCGCCTTGGTTGGCGTTCGGTTGTCCGGCAAGGAAGCGAGTGCATTACGAATCTGTTGCAGACTGTAACCTAAATTCTGCGCAATCAAGATAAATGAAACCCGCCGAATCACCGAACGCGCAAAATATCGATGGCCGCTGGCGCTGCGCATACTCGGAATTAAACCCTCATCTGCATAAAACCGGATCGCCGACACATTCGTCCCGGTGCGCTTTGCCACTTGCCCAATACTGAGACTTGGATCGTTCACCATAGAAAACTCACACTCCACTATTGATCTAAAGTTAAGTTTAGATATTAGAGTACAATTTTCAACCTCTAATACGGAGATTTTCACACATGCCAAAACTCGAACACACCAACTTAACGGTGACCGACCCTGATACCCTTGCAGAACGCCTGTGCCAGTTATTTGATTGGCAGGTCCGCTGGTCTGGCCCCGCTTTGGATGATGGCTACACAGTCCATGTTGGTGGCCCAGAGAGCTACCTGGCTTTGTATCGTCCACCAAATCACAAAACCAGTGACCTCAATCATCTCGTGATTGGTAATCTAAACCACATTGGTATCGAGGTGGATGATCTGGCGAAAACCGAACAGCGTATGCTTGATGCTGGGCTTAAACCATTCAAACATGCAGATTACGATCCAGGAAAACGATTTTACGTGATGGTGGACGACAATCTGGAGCTTGAATGCATCAGTTACGCGGCATAAACGCTCATCGCCAGCGCTGGCTCGAACGAGCATAGGACACCATCGACAGCAGCATGAGTCCGGCTAGAGCAAGCCCGGTTACTGTGAGCAGCAGACGATACCACAAGCCAAGTTCGCCGGTGTGTAACGGATAGCTGAATCGAAACAGACGCTCCAGTGCCGTCCATGACTGGGCATCGGATTTGGTAATGGCTGTCTCATCTTCCGCTATGGCAAAACGTAGCGAAGAGATGCCAGTCGGATTCAGCGAATCAGATTGTTGAAACCCGATACTGTGTGCTGGAAATCGCTCGCTCGCAGGCGAGATCCAGCGCACCTCGGCGCCGGGAAACTGTTGGTGCACAAAGGTGATCCGTTGACGCCAATCAGCAAATTCCTGATCGCTATGGATCGTCGTCGGCGTCGCGGCCGGTACCCAGGGGCTCACCAATACCGAACGCGACTCACTGGGATAAACCAGAAGTACACCAGTGAATGCAAGCAACATGATTGGTAGCGCGAAACTGACCCCGAGATTACCATGACTTATTAGCCAGGCTTCGCGCCGCGTGCTTTTAGGGCGGATCCCTAGCCGGTAGCTACGGCGTCGTGGCCACCAGATAATGCCGCCAAGAATGCACAGTAAAAACACCAAGATACCCGATACTCCGGCAATGTTGAGTCCGACAGTATTGCCAAGAAGAAATCGGTGATGCAGATCAAGCAACCAGTCTTCAAAACGCTCATTGGAATGCCACTGCTGTACAAAATGACCTTGCTGATCAAACCACGCATAGCGGCGTTCAGTCAGATACACTTTGTGGATCGCCAAACCGAGGCTGTACAGCCGCACCGAACGCACTTCGCCAGGTGCATAGTGGGCCTGGATACGATCCATCGCCACCGGCACCCATTGTCGTTCCACCTTAGCCTTTGCACCAGGCACGCTAAGCCAGAGGAATTCCTTTTTCCACACCAGCAAGACGCCGGTCACACTCATGACGAGCACAAACGCGCATACCGAAATGCCAAGCACACGATGAATCCGCTGCAACTGGCGACGCCAAGTTAGCATTGACACCAAGACCGTTAAACCGTAATTCTATCAGCTAATAACCAGCCGCATGACCGTCTTTACGCGTTTCGGTCGCGCCCCAGTAAACGCCATTGTCCGCGCGATGAATGGCCTGATAGCCTCCATAAGGGCCATTTGCGAATTGCACTTTGTGACCCAAACGCATAAGTTCGCGAATGGTAGCGTAGGGGTATCCGGTTTCCAGATTCAGTATACCGCCGTCCATCATCTGCTCGCCGGTTGGCTCAGAGGATCCGGTGTGGTGGATACGAGGCGCATCGCCGGCCGCCTGCACATCGAGATCAAAATCAATCATGTTCACGATAATCTGCACGTGCCCCTGTGGTTGCATGGCACCGCCCATCAAACCAAAACTCATCCAAGGCTTACCGTTCTTGGTCACAAATGCAGGAATAATGGTATGAAAAGGTCGTTTACCGCCTTCAAATTGATTGAAATGGCCCGGTTCCAGCGAAAACATTTCGCCGCGATCCTGCAAGATGAAGCCCAGGCCCGGTGGTGTCATACCTGACCCCATGCCGCGGTAATTACTTTGAATCAGAGATACCATATTGCCTTCAGAGTCGGCCGTGGTCAGGTAAATGGTGTCGCCTTCCGACAGAATATTACCCGCAGCGAACGCGTCACTGGCATCGCTTAAATCAATCAGCTTGAGCCGCTCGCGAGCGTACTCTTTGGACAACAAGGTTGCCAACGGAATCGTGTTGAAATCTGGGTCTGCATAATATTTTGCACGATCCTCGAATACGACTTTTTTGACTTCGGTAAATAGATGCACGAATTCAGCTGATTCGCGCCCCATGGCCTCCAGGTCAAACTCTTCCAGCATATTCAGCATCTGTAATGCGGCAATACCCTGCCCATTGGGCGGTAATTCCCAAACGTCGTATCCACGGTAATTGGTACTGACTGGATCCACCCAATTGCCCCGATGTTCAGCCAAATCCGCTACCGATAAAAAGCCGCCATTCGCTTGCATGTACTCGGCAATCACCTTGGCAACTGGGCCCGTATAAAATCCATTTCGACCTTGTTCAGCAATTATTTTAAGAGTTTTAGCCAAATTCGGATTACGCCAAATCTCCCCTTGCTTTGGTGCGCGCCCTTGCAGCGTGAACTGCTCCGTAAAACCCGGCCATTTTGACAGGATTGGTACTGAGCGATTCCAGTAATAAGCGATAAGCTGTGTAACCGGAAACCCTTGCTCAGCATACCGAATCGCTGGGGCTAACAACTCAGACATCGGTTTGGAGCCAAAACGATTATGCAGCATGAACCAGCCATCCACAGTGCCTGGTACCGTTACCGGTAGTGGCCCGTGCGACGGAATGGACTCATAACCCTGATCGTTGAACCATTGCAGGCTCAGTGACTTGGGCGATCTCCCCGACCCGTTCAATCCGACCAATTTTTTGCTTTTTGCATCCCACACGATAGCGAACAAATCACCACCGATTCCGTTACCAGTCGGCTCAACCAGCCCCAGAACGGCGTTGGCCGCGATCGCTGCATCGATGGCATTGCCTCCGCGCTGCATTATGTCTAGCGCCACTTGGGTGGCCAACGGTTGCGAGGTGGCGGCCATCGCATTGCTGGCCAACACCGGAGATCGAAGGGCGAATGTCTCACCACTAACGCGATCAGCAGCCGTCGTAGTGCCTGCGCTAATCAATGTTAATACTGCTGCGAGAGTAGAATAAACCAAACGGAAAGAGATCATGGGCATAAGCTCCGTTGATGAATGTATCCGGACCTTAACACAGGTCTGAAAGTTATGTGCCAGCCAAACTCCTGCCTACTCAACCGCTTTCGCAATGGCGCGTTCGAACGCCGGTCGCGCACGGCATCGCCCCAAATACGCCTGCAAGCTGGGATACGAGGTAAGCAGGCCCAGGCGCTCGGCCATGGAAACCATGTAACAGATACCAAAGTCAGCACCGGAGAATTCTTGTCCTAGGATATACGGCCGATCTCCCAGTTGGTCCGCGATGTGCGCAAAATGCAACGCGATTTCAGCGTCACTGAACGGGCTAATTACTGGATGATCGACACCACTACGCAGCGTCAGCATCTTAAGCAACAAAGGCGCGAACACCGAGCCTTCTGGATACGCTAACCATTGGTTGTACTGCGCCCAAACAGCGAGATCACCTCTGTCCGGATGCAGTTTGTGCTCGGTATCGAACTTTTCAAGCAAGTAAGCGGTAATAACATTCGATTCGGTGAGCAACAGCGGCCCATCTTCAATGACTGGGCTTTTACCCAGCGGATGTACCGCCTTCAAATCCGCCTGTGCACGCATGGTGTCCGGGTCACGATGGTAGACCTTGAGTTCATAATCAAGCGCCAGCTCTTCGAGTAACCAAACAGTAAAAATGGAACGCCCAATACGCAGATGATGAAGTGTAATCATGATTTGAATCTATTCGTTAGGTGGAAATTATTCGGTGTTGTGAGCGCCGAGTATACGTTGCCTCGGCATGACCAGTGTGAACTGAATTGCTAGGGTAGAAATGGCACCAATGCTTGCCGATATTTTTCGGTCTGCGCCAACTTGCGTACTTGCCGCATGGTGTCGTACGGCGTATCGACCATCAGTAAGTTGGTGAGCCACGCCGGAATCGCACCATTTGGGTCAGCATACACGAAGCTTTCTACCAATACCCGGCCCTCGGCCTGCGGCGTAAAGCGCCATTCAGACATCGCATCAGTCACCCGAATCACGCCCCGACGAACGTGATATTGATCATCCGACAGCGCGTGACTGCGCATTAATACGATGCCTGTGTGCGCATCAACCGTCCAAACGACTCGGGAATACGCAACACGATCTCGAACAGGGAACGGCAAATTATTATGTGAGTAAACAATACTCTCAGTCGGCGATAGGCGCGTCACAATGTGCGCCCGCTTACAGGTCGGCGCCCACTTCTGACAGTTTTCCAGATCCGTAATCAACGCGACTAGGCTGCGTACTGGCGTCTCCACCACCATCTGGGCTCGCATGGCTTTGAATTTGGAGTCAGCGACCTTACTGACATACACTTGAATGCCGTCACGATCACGCTTTAAATGCCACTCATACTCAACCTCGGTGTGTGTCGAGCTAGCCGAACTCAACACCGCAATGCAGAGCATTCCCACGATCACCGGAACTTGAATTCTATGCATTGACCCCGAGCCTGTGTGGCAACCCGCGCAAAAATCGACTCGCCATGCTTGCCGCCATGATTTTCGCTGAGATTACTCTTGTAGTTATGAGCCAACATCATACTTAAGTTGCGTCAAATAGGAAGTCACGCGTAAGTTGGTTTACACTATTGTAAATATAAGAAACCGCCAATGAGGAGATCATGCACGCAAATTTCAATAAAATGTCAGACAGCACCGCCGATGACTGGCAGGCGATTATGGGCGAACAGATGCAGTTTTTTTCCAAGCTGCCGGACCGTATTCTTGCTCACATGCAATTGCTAGACGATGACTACGGTGGTTTCCCTGTGGATCGCTTGCAACACAGCCTACAGACGGCAGAGTTGGCGGCCGAGGCTGGCGAAGACGAACAGTTTGTGGTGTGCGCCTTATTGCATGATATTGGCGACACGCTCGGCAGCACCAACCATGCCGATGTTGCAGCGGCAATCTTGCAACCTTTCGTGTCCGAAGCTAATTATTGGATGATTAAGCACCATGCGATTGTTCAAGGCTATAACTTCTTTCACCACATCGGCTTGGATCGTAATCTGCGTGACACACTTAAAGGCCATGCTCATTATGCGCAAACAGAACGTTTCGTTAGCAAGTATGATGATTTAGCATTCGATGCACGCAAACCAAAGCTGGCGTTAAGCCTATTTGAGCCGATGGTCAGAAACGTATTCGCCAAACCGATTAACAGCATCTACCAAAAAGCATTGAATAAAGCCAGTTAACCTCCTAATCTAACACTATGTACAAAGGCGAATTTTTCAACAGCATCAGCCACTTGGTGGGCACCGTGTTTGCATTAGTGGGCTCATCGGTATTGATCACGCTGGCCGCGGTTGAAGGCAATGCACTGAAAATTGTGAGCTACAGTGTGTACAGTTCAACCTTGTTTACTCTGTACCTTAGCTCCACGCTGTATCACAGCTTTCGTGGTCGAGTAAAAGAGCTGTTTCGTAAATTTGATTATCACGCGATTTACTTACTGATCGCCGGAACCTATACCCCGTTTGCCCTGATTGCCCTGCAAGGCGCAACAGGTTGGTGGCTATTCGGCGTGGTTTGGGGCCTCGCAGTGGTCGGGATCATCGTCGAGAATCTGCCGATTCCCGGGCCGCGGGTCCTGCCGATTGTGATCTACATTGCCATGGGCTGGGCGTGTGTCTTCACGCTTGAATCCATGATCGCAGGCATGTCACCACTGGCATTTTATTTTTTGTTAAGTGGCGGCCTGATCTACACGGCGGGCGTGGTGTTTTACGTGCTCGATCATTGGTATCCTTGGTGCCACGGCGTGTGGCACCTGTTTGTTATCGCGGGCAGCGTGTGCCATTACATCGCCATCATGATGTTATGATGCAGCGCGCATACGCACCAACTTACCCGGCCTTGCGTCCAGCACCGCATCATTTGCCACCACTTGCTCACCACTAACAAATACCGCTTTGTAACCGCTTACTGGTTGCAATAAACGCTGACCGCCAGCGGGTAGGTCCTGCACCATTTTTGGCACACCCAGATTCAGTTGCTCAAAATCGATGATATTGACGTCGGCTTTGAGCCCAATCTTTAATCGACCTCGATCAGTTAAACCCAGGTAATCCGCACCATCCGCCGTGAGCATCTGAATGGCGCGCGATAATTCGATACTAGAACGGTTCTTTTTAGCGCGATCTCGTGCCCAGTAAGTCAAAAGGTAGGTCGGAAAACTGGCATCACAAATAGTGCCAACATGCGCCCCACCGTCCGACAGCCCAGGAAGCGCATCTGGGTGCGTGAGCATGGTGTAGACATTGTCGTAATTCATCTCGGTGTAATTGAACACCGGAAAATACAGCAGCGCATGACCGTCATCTTGTAACAAAATATCGTAGGTTGTTTCCCACACGGATACGCCATCAGCCCGCGCCATACCGGCAATCGATGTGTCGCTGTTTTGCTCGTAATCCACCACACCATCGCGGTCTAGCTTAAAAAACTTTTCAGCCAATTGCGGGTACTGCGCAATCATCATGTCGGCTAAGGGTGGTACTGATGACCCCTTACCCGCCAAGGCTACCGGCGACTCGGACAACAAGCGTTGTTTAAACTCTGGGTCACGCATAATCGCCACGCGCTCGGCGAGCGGTTTGTCCCGGATTGTTAGGTAACTCGGATGCGCCATCAACGGATGAAACGTGCAGTTTAAGCCATTGAAAACGCCAATCGCTCTGGGTGCCACCTGCAGTTTGATGTCCAGTCCTTCGTTGTTCAACTGTTCACAACCAGCAATAATCTTTCGCCAATCATCAGGCGCGAAGTCGCGCTGCATTAATGACATCGAACCCGGTCGACCACCCGCACGAAAAAAATCTGACATCAGGTCAAATTCTTTATCAAAATTGTCTTGTGGTCGAACCATGTCAAAATCATTCACTGCTTGCAACACACCGTACGACAGCCCTTGAAACGCTTCCGCAATCCCAACTAACTCGGCACGACTGGCTTCACTCGCGGGCGTCCAATCACCGTCCGCAGTTTTATGTGAATCACTACGTCCAGTGGAAAACCCAACCGCACCGGCTTCCATTGCTTCACGTACGGTGGCCTGCATCTGTTGAATATCGTCATCGGTCGCCAACTCATCGAACATCGCTCGCTCGCCCATCACGAACACACGCAATGGGTCGTGCGGCACCATCACAGCGAAGTCCAGAGTGTGAGGAATTTTTTCAATTGCATCCATGTATTCGGGAAAAGTCTCCCAGTCCCATTGAATGCCCTCGTGCAGGGCCGTGCCGGGAATATCTTCCACACCTTCCATCAGCTTGATGAGTTGGTCACGGTCTTGCGCTCGGCAAGGTGCGAATCCAACGCCGCAGTTGCCTAACACCACCGTAGTCACACCGTGATTAACGGATGGCTGCAACTCCTCGTCCCAAGACACCTGACCGTCATAGTGCGTGTGCACATCGATAAAGCCTGGCGTGACAATCGCGCCTTCAGCATCCAACGTGTGTTTTGCCGGTGCATTACAATCACCGATCTCAGTGATAATACCTTGACTGATCCCAATATTGGTTCGCACTGGTACGCCTCCGGAACCATCGTAAACCAAGCCATTAATAATTTTTGTATCAAACATTGTCTACCTCCTCCTGCAGTGCACAAACTTGGCACTGCACTCCTCTAATCGAAACCCGCTGCATGTATTATTATTCGCAAAGGTCTAATATTATGGTTATGTCATTAGTTTGGTGTCGTGCCAGCATTGCTCAGTCGAAACACCATAACCAGTACCAGACCTGCAATCAAATGCCAGGTGCCCCACAATCCAACCACGGCTGCGGCGCCGCCTAACCCACCCAGTTGCGTGAGCAGTATCACGATTCCTAAACCACTATTCTGAATCCCTACTTCGAATGTGATTGCACGCTGTTTAGCCTTATTGGCACCAACTGCTCGGGCCACCAGGTTTCCCAGTCCAAAGGCCAAAAAATTATGCATCGCGACGACGCCGAGCAAGCTGACGCCGATCTGCAAAAACTCGTCCAAATAGCGTAGCACACTGACCGCGATGATCACCATTAACGCGACGCCACCCAAGGCCACAACTGGGCGTCGAATCGCATCCGCGAAACGTGGTGCAAAATGGGCGATCAACATGCCTACAACCAAGGGTAATCCGAGAATAGCGCTGGTGTGTATTAAAAAAGAAAGTGAATCGAACTCCAAGGTGGTCAGCAAGTTTGCGGTAGGTGGATACAGACTACTCCAAAACACAATCATGACTGGCGTGATGAATGCGGCGCAAATGCTCGATGTGGCAGTTAACGACACCGATAAAGCGACATCCCCTCGCGCGAGTAAGACCAGCAGATTGGAGACATTTCCGCCGGGACAACACGCAATCAGAATCATGCCCAAAGCCACTGAAGGAAGCGGACCGAGAATAAAACACAAGGCCAGCGTCAGTAGGGGAAGCCCTAATAGCTGGCCGAGCAAGCCCGCAAAAAATACCCGAGGCTCGGTACGGAAAAATGCAAAATGACTGGTTCGCAAACCGAGGGCAACGCCCAGCATCATCAGTACTAGAGCAACAGAAAGACCAATTTCGGAGCCTTGACCCAGATCAAGGGTGAAGTCGTCGATCGCCGCCCCATTCACGATGGCAAGCTCCGTGGTCTCTTCAGGGTAGCCCGCACTTATTCGGGCGTCACGCGTTCGACTTCGTACAGCTCGATTTTTGCTATGTCACCTTTGGGCACGGTGTAGGTCATCACTCCAGTATAACGATAAATCTCTACCGCAAGCGACGAGCCAGTGACCGTCAATAAGCGGCCTTCGATTGGGGATCGGTCCTTGGTTCGCTGAATCCGCACATGCTTATTGATGTAGTCGCGAGCCTGGCCAACGCTGATGGCAGTGTAAACCACTTTCTTCTTCGGCTTAACTACGGCCTTTGGTTTTTCCTGCTCTTTAATTTCTATTGGAATCGCTAAGCCATCGACGCTGACCTTAAGGTTCAGCTTTTTAATTATGTCTTTGCTTTTCATTGAACGCGATCCGCCCATCTTCAACAGTTCTTTACTCGGTTTCATCACGAGATCGGCCTGCACGCCGCCCTGCATAAACTTCACCAACGACTCACGAAACTCCGGCCCGTAATCCACACCAAAGGAGTTGAACGAATATTTGGCAGATCCAATGATCTTGTTGAAGTAATCTTCCGAACTGATTTTGAAGACACCCGCACAATATTCGCCCACTGCGGCTGAGACCTCGGCATTCAAGTTCGCGGTAAGAGAAATTTCTTTTAATGGTGTATCACCGCCTACCATCGCCAGTTCTAGCGCACCGGAATCAAACACCCATTCCATGCTCAATGAGCCGGTATCGTCCTGATAATAGAGGTTCATGCTGGCGTTATAGGGGTCACGGAAATCAAAACCGAACTGTGCATCAGCCTCGATACGGTCCAAACCAATCTGCGTGTAGGCGTAACTAGACCAGATATCCCGACACGGCTTAGTGTCGGTCGACATATCAAACATCGCCGAATCAAAGCCCATACCATCAATGTTCAAGTTTAATTTATCCGGAAACTTGCCGTCTTTGAAATACGACTTGCCGCGCAACAACAGAAAGCGATCCGACGAGGACAAGGATATTTTTGAGATGCTAATATCGTGATCTAGCTCGGCCGGTTTAACCACCACACCCGTCACCGTCAGGGAACCGTCGTAGCCCACCTTAAGATCTTGATACCGCGCATCCACCATCGAACGCGCACTGATGAGCATTTGATCAAGCTCCTTCTTGTAACTGTATTCGATATAGTATTTGCCTCCCACCACAAGTAGCGCCAACACTACGAGTACAATCACTAGGTTTTTCATGTATATGCCATCAGTATAAAATTGGTCGTCTAGATTATGACGCGCAACGCAGAGAAAATCCACGCGAGTTCATGATTGCCTGCGGTAATGTCCAGCAGAAAAGGACATCGAGCGAGCAGCCATGCATCACGCGCTAGACAGTGGTTGCCGAAGTCGCTTTTACGTATTTACGCACAGCGAGTCGAATCAGAACCGTACCAATAACGGTTGGCGCCAACCACGGCAGCATCGACCAGTAGCTCTGGAACACATCACCGATAAGCCGTGTTGCCCCAAACGCCAGAAACGCAGTGTGTGCCGCGATCCCACTGGTTCCCATACCTTCTATATGACGATGCAGCCAGTGTCGCCCAGCGTACGGTGCGCCACGCAACTGTGCGACCACCTCCCCAAGGTTAATCACCCCCAAAAATCCAAATACATACATCAGGATGGCAGTACCCAGAGACGGCAGCGACAGACCAAATGCGATAAGCCCGAAACCCGCCACCACATTGGCGACATTCAATGCTAACAAAGTTCGCTGGTAACCTGGTTTCACGCTGCGCTTGTTCGACAGAATCGCTACGCCCATCCACAAAGGTTTGCCCGTAAGCAAGGTCAGAAATCCCAAAAATGCCGCGTTAACCAGCTCAACTTGAACCAGGTTAATGATGCAAAGCAACAACGACGTCCAGACCACAACCCACATCGCCTTGACATAAATGCGCCCAGTTTGGCGATGCACACGCCCACCTTTGCGAACCAATACCGGCAACCAAAATGTAAGCAAAGCAAGCGTACCAGCCAATACATGGGCAAGTAATAAAACCGGATCGAGAATAGCCATAACGAGTTGCTCCTGAAAGTGAAATAACACACAAGGAGCTTAGCGCCAGCGCACTCCCAGCTGGTCCTAAAGTGACAAATCGCAAAGTGGCTGTGACGAAGTCACAATTTAGTGGGCTGAATTCCACAACGCTGGGGCGGATAACAAGTTAAATTACCAAAACTACCACTCAGTCACCCTAAACAAGAAAGTACATCATTCTGAGCTAAACCTATCCGTGACTCTGAGCGAAGCGAAGAATCTTCCACCTCACCAATCAACTCAGTCACACGCAATTGAATAAGAGCGCGAACTATGAGACCGTATCCTTTATTTATTGACTATTTATTGTTATCAGGGTGTCCTTTCATTCCCTCTTCCTTTTCTTACTTATCCTCATTACAACGCTGCTTGGCTTCAAGCAATCGAGACTCTACGTGACTCTGGATATCTCGCCAGTGCGGAAGTGCGGATCGAGCAAAGTCGTATTCAATTATTAAACTTTCGTCGAAAATCTGTCTAAACCTACATTCAAACTGTAACCCTGAAGCAGTGGTCGGGCAGTCACCTACGTAGTAAGTGCTTAAAGGCACCTCCGAAATAGAATCATCTCCCAGATTCAGTGATTCAGCCAAAAAAAAGTAATCGCCTCGAATGCTTTCCTGTTCAACTTGATATACAAGTAGGCCTAGCTCTTCGTTGAGTAGAGGAGAAACCTTGTTTAAAAAGTTGGTAATGCGCTTGTCTCGCCGAAGATATTGATCACCGCTGACATTTAAATCGTTAATCCACATAAACAAAGAAGTCGCTGTACTCGGGTTGCGCTTATTGGCTTGGCGCACGGCGACGTTAAATCCGCTAACCTTAATAAATATTTCGTGCTTCGGAGACCTTGATTTTTTAGGACTACGATGCTCGTATACTTCTTGCGACGAAAAACAAAGTCGCCCTTTATCGTATTTATAGGTGCTAAATTCCGCACTGAAGCTAACGTCAGAAATCAGAAAGATGGAAAGCAAAATAAATTTCCACATTTATAGTACTACTCCATTAGTTTGGGGGATCAAATAAATCAAAAAGTACCCCGAACGTTACCATAACAGCATCCTCCTCTGGTTTTCCTAGGAACGGGGTTCCACCATATAGCCCCCTTGGAATACCCTACTTATCAAATACATTGTGGTGAAAATCTGTAGCTTGTTGGTTTGAGAGCACTCCAAAATATACGCCTCTTCCTGAGCGGTCAGCTTCAAAGGGAGGGTATTCAATCTTTTTTGCGACGAATAACAAAGCCACACACACCAATTCATCTGGAATTTATCATATCGAATTGCTGCATTGAATATCGGTATAAGTTCAACTAGATTCCTAAATTTTCCAGCTTAAATAGCTCTCGTACATCTTCAGAACTCAATTCACCATCGAACTTTCTTGTAGCCGCCTCTGGACACCGTCCAGATTCTTTAAGCTCGAAAACCATCCTGTAAACTAAATTAGAGATTTCTTCTCCACACGCGACTTTATGGCTACCCAGCTTATAATTGCAACCAACAAAGTAACTCTCCAAGTCGTCCACCACGTCACATTTACCTCGTTCATTGTGGATTTTGGCCAGCTTGAAAGACGTCCACGGGTCGTAAGGCTCCGCTGAGAGTAGTCGCTCGTATAAGGACTCAGCCCACTCCAAATCTCGCCCCCTGGAAACAACCTCATTAGCCACATTATTCAAAACTCCTGATCCTGTCCTACCATACGGCTCCAGAGCAGCATAATGTTTCTCAAAAAGGTCTTTGCGCCCCAAACTACCGTAAACTTCGGATGCAACCAAATTTGCCTCAGGCGCGAACTCTGATAAGTTGAGTGCTTGTTCGACGTAAGAAGCGGCTTTCTTATAATTTGGATAGTACAGCCAGGCCCTCGCTCTTCTTATCAACAGGTCATAGTCATTGGGCTGATAGCGAGCTACTATTTCCAAAAGTTCGTCGCCTCGTGTGTACGATTGAACACTAGTAAACGCAGATGCCAGTGCCTTTCTGTAACGCATCGACCCCGGGTTGCTCTTAAGCGCTCGCTCAAAAGACTCTCGAGCTGCCCAAGTTTCACCGCCAATCAATAAGTCTCGTCCTCGATAATACTCAACTATTCCTGATAGTTCCGAGAGATTAGGGTTATCTTGAGCAAGGTTATCGATATACCTCAACAAATCTAATTCAACCGCCTTGCTCTCACTGCTCTCTCGAAGAACGTCGACAGCCGCAAAATAGAGATCAACCGACTCTGGAGATTTCTGAATCGCATTTGCTACTAACAAGCTGGTTGGCTCATTAGAAATTTTAGATTCACACCGCAATCGAAGATCTGCAAAGAGATCGTCATATAGGCCTAGCTCGTCACTCTGTTTGAATAAGCGGTGTGCGCGACGAAGATTACGCTGATACTCAGCCAAGCTTCGTTCCGGGAGTTCCTCTAAAGGCTGCCGCCCTCTCCAAGCCAATGCGTCCATATAGTAGTGCATTCCCAACGCCACACTACTGGACCATGACGCGCTCTCAGAATTCCATTTGATAAGCGCTTTCCGTAACTCGGGCGAAACGAGTCCGAACGAGTTAAACAAGTATCGGATATCTCTCTCGTGCAAGCGCTTATCTTGGTAGTCACCTAAGTTTGACTGCAGAGTCGTCTCAAGCTCAGCATAATCGCCGGCTTTTGCTAACTCTATGAGGGTAAAACGAAGGTCAGGATCAACTCGTAATTTACGTCCATCGTCCTCCGGGTCATCAAACTCAGGTTTCCACGTGTTGTGCCAAGGGTTGAATCGATCTCTGGCCAAATTCTCCGGCGGCGTCTCCACGAAGCTCGGTTCGTCTGGCGCAGTCGCCATAAAAAAAACGGCCCCACCTAGGCAAGTGGTGACCACCAAGGTGACTAACAACCAAAAAGTCTTTGAATATTGCATTAATAAATCGACCTCCGAGCTAAATCGTGTCTTGTTCAGGAATTAAATGTTCTAAGTCGTACTCCTTAATCAGATCGTCGAGAGGGATTTCGCCATCGAATGTTTTTTCGAAAACTTTTGGACAGTTTTGAGCGTCCTTCAGCTGTTGTACAGTTTGCCATGCCCAATCCTGGTTTCTGGTCGTACAATAGTATTCATGTTG
The DNA here is from genome assembly GCF_014651515.1 of Arenicella chitinivorans. Classification (NCBI taxonomy): domain Bacteria; kingdom Pseudomonadati; phylum Pseudomonadota; class Gammaproteobacteria; order Arenicellales; family Arenicellaceae; genus Arenicella; species Arenicella chitinivorans. Next base: position 518,312 of record NZ_BMXA01000002.1, on the reverse strand, counting down.
CCCAACTTGGTTATTGCACCCGATGAAATACGTATCGAGCGAGTCCACGGCATCGCAACTCCCGTTTTCTAAATATATTTCAGACAGTCGGAAAGACGCCCACGGATCAAAGCGCCGAGCTTCGAGTGCGCGCTTGTAAAATTTTTCGGCTAACTCAACCTCGTTAAGATGGTTTCGGTACATAGATGCGATTAAGTTGAGCTCGTATGGCTCCTCGCTGGCGAAATAAAGTACTCTCTGTATCGCGTTTTCCGCCGCTTCTTTGTTACCGGCGGAGGAATGCAATCGTAGAGCAAACAAATTTGCGTCCCGATGATTGAGATCCTGTTGGAATAGACGGTCTAATACAGTCAGTGCCTCTTCGGTCTTTCCTAACCCATTTAATGCCTTGGCCCGCAGGTGTAACAATTCGACTCTATTTGGGCGATACCTATCGACGATATCCAACACCTCGAGGGCTTTCTCGAACCTCCTTATCTCGATATATAATTCAGCAATTGCAACTCGATAAGCGGTCGATTTTGGATTCTGCTTGATCGCCTCCCGATAGCTTTGGATGGCCTGCCAACTGTTCGCTTTCTCGAAGCCTATTGCTTCGTAATAACTGGTTAACCCCTTCAAGGAGGAAAGTTTCTCATCTTTATTGGCTAATTTCTCTGCGCGATAAATTAGCTCTCGTCTCTCCATCTCTTTCCCCCCCCATTTGGGTTGCATAAAATTTGCAGCCAGATGGTACAGTTTATCTACATGAGGGTAATCTTTGAGTGCGCTGGTGATAATCGTTTGCTTCGAATCAAGCCCCAGATTGAGTTTGGTAGTCACAAGGTAATTAATAAACACATCATCCCTAGGCTTGCCCGTCAACGCTTGCTGAAAGTGATCATATGCATATTGCAGATACTCCTTGTACTTCCTGCGATTCAATTCAGGCACATCCCGCCAGTAAGACGTATCACGCCACTCCCAGGCATTCCTAAATGAGTAAACTCCGTTCGCCACTAAAGAAGACCATGTGCGCGAGTGTTGCAACCAAGAGGCTAATTTCTGTTCATAGTCGGGGTTTGCAACCTCAAACGTTTTGAAGAGATACTCGATGTCTTTACGCCTCAATTCTCCAGAGTCAAAAAGAGAGACGTACTCCTCCAGTGTACTCTCAAGAGTTTCGAAGTCACTTTGTTGGAGAAGTTCCATTAGTTGAAACCGCAGGTCAGGATCGATCGAGAGCATGATATCAGTGGCCTTCGGGTCTTGTATTTCCGGAGGAACTGGGGCTTTATAGCGCTGCGATGCCTGTGCTCTGGACTGCTGCTCCGTCGAGTAGTGCGATCCATTAAGCATTTCTGAGATCCGAGGGGCAGATAAGATGATCAGCAACAGAGTTAGAAGGCTGAGTAGCAGGAGTTTGGGGTTCACAGAGGTTCACCGTTTTGGGTAAATCGAAAGTTCATTTAAAACTCTAAACAATACAAGGTCAATACAATACGCTGTATATCCACCTACACTGGGGTCACCGTACTACTTAGTTCCACCGAGGAAGACACATTTCCATCGTATTCCCCTGACCTTTCAATGCTTAAATCTAGGCACAAATGAGTGTCTTCAACGTTAAATAGATCAACGTACTTTCCAAAGAAATCACGCATTTATCCAATCACCTTCACGACACCAATCACCTTCACGACACCAATCACCTTCACGACACCAATCACACCACGTTGCCATAACGCGCGTTGGAGCTGCACTCGCATGGACATAAGTTTTTCGTCCACTCTGTCGCAACTCATCCTCCTTGGCGAATCGATCATTTTCTAAACGGGGCAGGGGCGAAAATTTAATCGCATCTCGAAATACGCGACCACCCATGTCTCCCGACCAAGGAAGGTGACAGATGTGACAGTGAGTTTAGCTATTTAAATATCCGTATCTTAGGACATCCATGGTTCGTAGGTTTTTTTAGATTACCACACAATTTAAAATAGACATACCGTACAGTTGACTGTTTATTAACATCCCGATCAACAACAGGAATGCAGAATAGTCGAGACCGCGTCGTACGTCAGATTGATCAGTACTCAACCTCGAGAAAGCTCATCATTTGATCCCACTCCCGAACCATCTCATCATACCCCTGCCCGCGAAAACGCACTTTCGCACCCGGCAATCGCTGACTCAGCGCGGCACCGGATCGCTGGCTAATGCAACCGAGTTTGGGGTAGCCGCCCATGGTTTGGCGGTCGTTGAGAAGCACAACTGGGTTGCCATCTGGCGGTACTTGAACGGCACCGTAGGCGATGCCTTCCGAATAGAGCTGCTCGATTTCATGGGCGACTTTAGCCCCTGCCAATTGGTAGCCCATGCGGCTGCTGGCGGGTTGTACTTCGAACTCAGTTTTAAAAAATGTTGCAATGCTTTCGGTGGGAAACAAATGCGCTTGGTATCCGAGCAGTAGGTCCAGTGTGAGCGGTTCGTTGTAATCCGGGACAAAGCGTGTGGGCACTGCTGTTTGGAAAGCATGCGGCTGGATTTGATACAAACGCAGCACACCTCCCGGCTTGAGTACTGGGGTTCCGGGTAACGCTTCTTTGTCGACCCAGGAATAACTGTCGTAGATTTGCGGCCAGTCAAGCGCTCCCGCGAAGGCTAGGTAAGCGCGTAGACCGGAGCGCGGAAAACCAAATGCAAGCGTGTCGCCACACCGTAAGTTATATGACTGCCAACCGTCCATCGGCGAGCCATTCAATGTTGCATTAAGGTCGGCGCCGGTGAGCGCAATGCGTACATCGTGCAAGATATCGAACGCAACATCGCCGACGGTAATTTCCAGCATGGCGGTATCGTGCTGCTGTTGCAACAAGCGATTCGCCCATAGAAAGGCCTGACGGTCCGCAGCACCGGACTCGGTGATTCCATGATGCATACTTTGTTTGCGCCCAAGGTCTTGCACCTGCACCACACCGCCCGCTCGCGTTAATCGACAGACCTGTGTCATACCATTGATACGCCAGCCAGTCGGTCGAAGTGAGCGCGGTCTATGGGCACGAATTCGACGGTGTCACCGGCACTAAAGTCACCCGGTGTGGGCAACTGTGGTGCGCGCCCAATAATCTGCCAGCCGCCCGGGGACGCGCTCGGGTAGATTGCAGTTTGACGATCAGCAATTGCCACACTGCCAGCAGGAACAGTCGCACGAAAAGTGGCTCGTCGCGGTGCCGACAGACGCTCATCCACGTGACCTAAGTAAGCAAAACCAGGTAAAAAGCCAACGGCAAACACGGTGTAGATTGCCTGACTGTGGATTGCCGTCACGTCGTCAGGCGTGAGCTGTTTAAGGGCTGAAAATTCGTGCATGTCCAGCCCGAGATCAGGATCGTAACACACCGAAATTCGATGATGACGGCCAGCGAATTGAGACGTTGACTCGAACTCAGCGAGCCAGGTTCGAATGGCCGCCTCAACGTGAACCCAATCAATCGACCGCAGATCGATCTGCACCATCAAACTGCAATACGCGGGCACAGTATTGACCATGGCTGCACCGAAATGTGTACGCAAATTGTTCGCCAATTTACCGATCACGGCAACCAAATGTGCGTCTGGCAAGGCGCCTTGATCGAGCGGCCAAGTCAAAAGCCAAGTATCGACCGATACCGGCGCGATATGAACGTCGGAACTCATGCCGATCCAAGCTGACGGCCTAATTGCTTCGCGGCTTGGACCGAAGCTGGGTTGTCCCCGTGTAGGCACACCGAATCTGCCTTCACAGGCACGGCCTCACCACCGAGTGCAATAACCTGCATTCGATGCTGTAATTCATCGACCTGCGCCAAAATTACATCGACAGAACCGTGGACCGCATTTGAATCTGTCCGAGCGGTTAGCTGGCCATTGACTTGATACAAGCGGTCTGCGAAGGCCTCGAAGCATAAAGGCACACCCGCCTGCTCTGCTGCTGAACGCATGGCCAGCGTGGTAGCCGTCGCAGACACCATCCATATCAGAGGCAAATCATAATCCATCAACCACGCCAACACGCGCTGAAACAAGTCGACATCGCGACTTACATCGTTGTACAACGCGCCGTGTAATTTAAGATAACTGAGAGGCGCGGCGGCACGCTCACACACAAGACGCAATCGGTTAACTTGCTCGGTCAATGTTTCTCGAAGTGCGTGATCAGACATTGCCATACTGCGGCGCCCGAAGTGATCACGATCTGGGTAGCTGGGATGCGCTCCGATCGTTACCGAATACGCCAGACAGGCTTGTACTGAGCGAGTCATGGTGGCGCTGTCACCAGCGTGGCCACCACAGGCGATGCTGGCCTGATCCAGATGCGGGTAAAGTGCCAGATCGGTATCTAAGCCTTCGCCGAGGTCTGCATTGAGAAGCAACGGTCTGTCTGTCTTTTTGGTAACGCGAGTCATGCGCCGAGCTTGCCATGCACACCGCGATCTCGCAATCACCTTAGGCAAAAAAAGATGAGCATAAAAAAACGGCCACCCGAGACATCGGGTGACCGCTTATTCTTAGACAACGCGAGCTGAGTTACCCGCGCTGTGATTTGCCAATCAATTAATTGGACGAAGCCTGTAATCGTACACCAGAGTACGCTCTATAACCGCGTATTCGAATGTACCAGGTTCCCGCTGTCGGGCTATTGATCGTACAGGTTTCATTATTGCCAGTAAGGTATGGACGGCAATCGTAGGTGGATGTGGTTGGGCTACTGCCGTAACGCACATACAAGTCCGCATCGCCCGAACCACCGCTGATTTGCACCACCAGTTGGGATTGACCGGCGGGTACATCCAGCGTGGCTTCTTGCCAGCTGTTACGCGCACCAGAGATACCAGAGATATCGATGCTCTCAGCTTCACCGCCACCACCAGTTGTGTAGTCAGCAACCAACGTCACACCGGAGTACGTCGAGTAACCTCGAACCATCACGTGATAGGTGCCCGCACTTGGCGCGCTGACCGTGCACGTTTCGTTGTTACCGCTCAACCATGGACGACAATCGTAGCTTGACGTTGTTGGCGCAGAGCCAAAGCGTGTGTACAGATCCGCATCGCCGGTACCACCAGAGATGGTGAACGTAAGATCACTGGCGCCTGCAGGGACTTCCAGTGTGAAGCGCTTCTCATTACCCGCTGAGCCAGACAGACCCGTTTCAGGCACGCCTTTCTCCAATACACCGTCACCGCCAGGAGGTGGCGTGATACCAGAGGCTGCGGCAACCGCTGCAGCCGCATCGACAATGCCAGTACCACAGCTAGAGCATGACCCTGGAAAGCTGCGTGCAGTTGACTTCAGAATGCTCTCAACTTCCGCGGGCGTGATCCCTGAATCCACGGCATACAACAGAGCCGCTGCTCCAGCAACGTGCGGAGCGGCCATACTGGTACCCTGAAAGTAGGCATAGCCGTCACCCGCTGGGGCACCTGAACCGGTGTTCACAGTAGACAACACACCGTCTGAGGTGCCGGTGCTTTGATCACCACCCGGTGCAGCCACGTCGACCACACTACCAAAGTTAGAGTAGTACGCTTTCGAACCAGAACGGCCCACGGACGCCACAGTCACCACATTGTTGCAGTTCGCCGGATTGGCGTTCGAGGCGTTAACGTTGGAGTTACCGGCCGCAACCACCACCGTGGCACCGAGGCTCACCGCAGTGTTAATCGCGCTTTGTGTGGTTGACCCACATGAACCGCCGCCACCGAGACTCATATTAATGACGTCAGCTGGATTCGCATTGGCTGGGACCCCAGGCACCGAACCGCCGGCTGCCCAGATAATGCCATCAGCGATATCTGAGGTGTAACCACCGCATTTGCCGAGTACTCGCACTGGCACAATCTTGGCATCATACGCGACACCAGCCACACCGACACCGTTGTTGGACACCGCGGCAACCGTACCGGCCACATGCGAACCGTGCCAGCTGCTACCACGTGCGCCTCGCCCGTCGCCACACTCATTGGCTGCGGTCGCATCCCCAGTATCACGAGCATCTGAATCACGACCATTACCGTCGTTAGCGATGCCTGAGTCACTGATCATATCGTAGCCTTGAAGGATGTTGCCCATCAGATCTACGTGCTCGGTATAGCCGGTGTCTAACACCGCTACGACCGTACCAGAACCGGTTGAGTCATCCCATGCATCTGGCAAGTTCAAACCTGCAGTTGACTCATAGTAATGCCATTGATTTGAGTAGCTTGGATCGTTAGGCGTCGCCATTGGCTGCATCAACTGGTCGATTTCGACGGAGGCCACACCAGCCTGAGAAGCCAACTTAAGCATGGCTGCTTGTGCTTGTGCTTTGTCGAGTCGTTTGTCGAGCTTGAATACATGCGAGCCCATCGCAGTTTTACGCACGTACTTCATACCTACCCCGGCCGCACGAGTAGCGGAGGCAGCCATACTCGATGCTGAATTTGTGGTAAGAAGCTGGGCGTTGGCGCTGGATTGATCGTAGGTAACGATGAATCGATCAGCAAAAGTGGATGTGGAAGTGGAAAGTGTTGTGTTGGAAGATAGTGCGGTTGCTAATTCTGCTGCGTCGTCCTGCATGACGACAGCGTTGGCGGTCATTGTTATAAGGGTTAATGACGCACCACAAAGTGTGCCCCGTAGAGCACTTTTTCTTATTTTCATGATTTTTGTATCCTGAGTTTAGCGTTGTAGGAGTCACGCAGATACTCACAATTTTGCACCAAACGACAGTACAAAATAACTGCGTGCGCTGTTTCTGATAAATCAGAAGCCAATCAATCTATACAAATTTTTCACAATCAAGAAATAATTAACGTTTTGTTAATCTTTGTCTTTATGTAATGCGAATCGACTAACCCGAGCTAACGCTTCCTTGTGGGCCTTTTGTGCGGTGCGCGATGCTTGAATTCACTGGGTTTAACGAACCGCCACTGCCCTTCTTCCAGTCGCCCAAGACGCAACTCACCAATCCGTACCCGTTTCAGACCTGTCACATGCAAACCGACGGCTTCGCACATACGTCGAATCTGTCGCTTTTTGCCTTCCCGTAAAATAATCTGCAATTGTTCTGGGTTAATCTGCCTGACCTTGGCACGTTTTAACGGTTTGCCATCCAGCCGTAAACCGAAGCATAATTTCTCAATGCACGCTGGTGTAACATCGCCTTGGACCCGCACCAAGTATTCCTTCTCCAACTCCGAATCCGCACCAATCAGCTGTTTGGCAATACGACCATCCTGCGTCAACACCAACAAACCTTGCGAATCAATGTCTAATCGGCCAGCTGGCGCTAAACCACGGAACATGGAAGGTTTGAGTTGCTTGGAGGACGCATCCGTTTGCGAATGAGTCTCCGCGGTAATCAAACGAACCGCTGGAATGTAGCCGTCTTCGGCCTGCCCGGAGACGTAACCCACCGGCTTATTGATCATAATGGTGACTCGTTCGGCTTGCTGCGCCTGACCTTGTTGCGTCAGTTCAATGCTAACTGATTCGGGAAACTTAGTTCCGAGCGTCGACACGACCTCACCATCGACTTTGACCAACCCCTGCTCAATCAAACGATCCGCTTCACGACGTGAACAGAGCCCACGTTGCGACATCAATTTAGATAAGCGAACTGGATCAGACACAATTAACTGCGCGCGAGCGTTGCCGCTAGGCCAACATAAGACGACGGGGTCAGTTTTGCCAGTTCGTCTTTGACAGATTTCGGCACATCAAGCGTGTGAATAAACTCCGCCAGTGCGGCCTGATCAATACCTTCCTTACCGCGTGTCAACGCCTTCAACTTTTCATAGGGCTCAGGGATGTCATAACGACGCATCACGGTTTGAATCGCTTCACCGAGTACCGCCCAGTTTTGCTCTAGATCTGCTCTTAGTGCGGCTTCGTTGACCGCCAGTTTGCCGATGCCTTTGAGCGTTGCGGCGCAGGCCAACACGGTATAACCGAACCCAACACCAATGTTCCGTAAGACCGTCGAGTCCGTCAGGTCTCGCTGCCAACGACTGATCGGCAGTTTATTGGCTAAGTGATCGAACACCGCGTTAGCGAGACCTAAATTGCCCTCAGAATTCTCAAAGTCAATCGGATTTACCTTATGCGGCATGGTAGATGAACCTACCTCGCCAGCGACCACTTTTTGCTTAAAATATCCGATCGAAATATAACTCCAGATATCGCGATCAAAATCCAGCAAAATAGTATTGAAACGCATCACGGCATGAAACATCTCGGCCATGTAATCATGTGGCTCAATCTGCGTGGTTAAGGGGTTCCAGGTCAGCCCTAAAGACTCAACGAAGTGTTTGGAAAACTGCGCCCAGTCGACCTCCGGGTAAGCCACTGTATGCGCGTTGTAATTTCCAGTAGCCCCGTTGATCTTGCCTAACAAATCCACTTTTTTGATCAATTGCAGCTGCCCTTCGAGGCGCGCTACCACGTTGCGCATTTCTTTACCCAGCGTGGTTGGTGACGCCGGCTGCCCATGTGTGCGCGCCAACATGGGAATATCCGCATAGTTGCTGGCGAGCTGACTGATCGCATCGATCACACTCTGGAATGTTGGCACCACCACCTGGTCACGTGCGTCCAACAGCATCAACGCATACGACAAGTTATTGATGTCTTCAGAGGTGCATGCAAAATGCAAAAACTCGGAAACTTTGTGCAATTCCGGGATCGATTCGCAGCGTTGTTTGAGAAAATACTCGACTGCTTTCACATCGTGGTTGGTAGTCGCTTCGATGGATTTGACGACTTCCGCATCTGCCACGGAAAACTGATTGATAATGTCTTCCAACGCCGCCACCGCAGCGTCGGAAAATGCCGGCACCTCGGCAATATGTGGCTCCTTGGCCAAGGCTTGCAACCAGCGGACTTCCACTAAACATCGATACTTAATCAAGCCAAACTCACTAAATATAGGTCGAAGCTCAGCAGTTTTGCCGCCATAGCGACCATCAAGTGGGGTCAACGCGGTGGTTGCAGAAAGGTCAAGATCAAGCATGTTAGAAAGCCCTGTGTCATGCCCGTGAATCACGGAAAAGGTAACTATTTGAGGAGCGGAATGGTACCATACTTTGATGCAATTTGACTGGTCAAACTACAGCGTATCCGAGCTGCGAGCGCACGCAATTCAATCGTTTCGCGACGGCGGCGGTTCCCGTCCAGATGTGCTTCTGATTGAGATCGACGGGCAACGCGCTGTGTTAAAAGATCAAGCCGGAGCTGACAAATGGTTTGCCTTGTTAATCGGCCCAATTTTAAACTGGCGTGAATGCAAAGCCCTGCGTAAACTTGCCTCGCTGAGAAGCGTTCCGGACCTGTTGGCGGTGCCAAGTCGGCGGGCGTTTCTCATGAGCTATCATGAGTCCGAACAAATCACACGTCTACAAAACAACACGCCAGACTGGCCAGTTTTTTTCCGTAAACTCAATCACGAGATCAACTTAATGCACCAACTCGGTGTCGCACACAACGACCTGCGCAACCCGACTAACACCTTGGTCACACCTCAGGGCGATCCTGTCATGGTGGACTTGGTCGCGTGCTTTTGTCGCGGTCACCGTTGGAACTTACCCAATCGGTGGCTATTCAATAAATTCAGTCAGGTTGACCAATCCGCCATCACCAAGTTGAAAAGCAAGGTTGCACCGGCGTTAATTACCAGTGATGATGTGATCGCGGAACAAATTGCGGGTAAAGCGGGCATGGCCGCCAAGGGGCTCGGTCAATGGATTCGACGCGTTGCGCGTAAGCTATTCACCTAAATTCGGGACTTGTTTGGCGCAGCTATTAAACTTGCCCCAGCGTCCAAAGCACTATGCGGTCCCAGAAGTAATGGTCAACCAACATCGCTGCAAACAAATACATTAGGTACTTGATCGAGTAAAAGAAGGTTTTGCGTGACAAGGCATCACTGTAGTTGCGATACAACGTATACACGTAATACATAAACCGCGCATTCAAATACACCGCTGCAGCCAGATACAACGCCCCAAACATATGGATTGTGAATGGCAAGAGCGTGACTGCTACCAGAATGTAGGTGTACAGCAGAATTTGCAGGCGCGTAAACTCTTCACCATGTGTGACGGGCAACATCGGCACACCGGCTGCCGCATATTCCTCTCGTCGATACAAAGCTAACGCCCAAAAATGCGGCGGCGTCCAGGCAAATATAATGAGAAATAATAAACACCCTTCCGGCGTGATGGCATTCGTCATCGCTACCCAGCCGAGTAGCGGAGGCGCAGCACCGGCAGCACCACCGATTACAATATTTTGGGGCGTGGCTGGTTTTAGAAATACGGTGTAAATAATGCCGTAGCCAACCATTGAAATAAAGGTAAGCACCGCAGTCAGAACATTGACCCAAAGCACCAATACCAACATGCCCAACCCACACAGCAGCAAGGCAAAGACGACCGCCTGCCAGACTTGCAATCCACCGGTTGCCAACGGACGATTCTGGGTCCGCGCCATGATAGCGTCGGCACGCATATCGATAATTTGATTCATCGCCGCGCCCGATGCGGCCGCCAACCAGATGCCGACACAGGCCAGCACCACGGTTTTCCAGTCTGGCATACCTGGGACCGCCAACAACATCCCAACGAATGCTGTAAATACGATGAGCATCACCACCCGAGGCTTAGTCAGGTCATAGTACTGCTGAATAGCGCCACTTAAACTGGCGTCAACAGGTGCAGGTTTTGAGGTCGATTGCTCTGACATGGTTTAACCAATTTGTGATGCTTTGAGTAAACGCTTGATGTCCTTTTTCATCAGGTTTGGATCGGCAGATGGCGGGTAGCTCATCATGAGATTTCCAGCCGGATCAATGATATAAAAACGGTCATCTTGCGCCTCAGCTGGTGCGTCCGGAATGTTTAAAATTTCAGTCCACTTTTTATACGCTTCGGCTTCCACTGCGTAGGTTTCAACCGGTGTGTATTTGGCCGCCAGATCTGTCGCCTGATCCGCACTCAAATTGGTGTGAATAAACACGGTCCGGATCCGCGACATGTCATTGTTTTGCATAAAACGTAGTTGTCGCGTCTTTAGGACATTGCCTTCACAGTCGGCATTGCATTCACCATCGGCCACCACCAGAAACACCCATTGGTGGCGCAGGCTATCCATTTCCACTGGCCCATCAACACCCTGCATTTGTAAATTCGCGACCGGTCTAACGGGCTGATAAATATCGCCATAATTGTTGAACTTGGTCGGCTTATAGAAAAATGCAGCGACAATCGGCGCCGCGAATACAACGAGGATCAAAATCATCTGCACGCGGTTCCAAAACTGCGCACGTGGTTTGGGTGAGGCCGAGGTTGGTGAAGACTGACTCATGAGCGATCGGGTCTAGGGCTTTTCAATAATTAACGTGGTCACGCAGCTGCACTGCGCATCTGGCACCGCATCATACACGGAAGCGCGTAGAAACACAGCGTCGAAACAGTAAACCATGACATGCATGCTAAGCGTCTTCGTTTGCGGTCTTACGGTGTTGACGACGAAAGACCAATACCAAGCACGCCACCACAAACGCAGCCGCCATCGCGAACCATTGAAATGCGTAAGCTGAATGCTTAGCCACCCATTGATCATCAATAGCCGGCCATTGGATTTTAAAACCGACTGGTGCCGGCGTCGACGGCGCTAATTCTAACATCAACGGCAATACCGCAAAGCCCAAACGGGCCTCTAGCTCGGCTTCCGGCAAAAACTGCCAGACCTCATCTAGCATAACCGAATACCGCTCATCCCATAATGGGGGCGGCGGTGTGAGTACGTTTAATCGGCCGCTCAATTCGACCGATTCAACGGGCGTGCGTATATCGGGCAACGCCTGACGGTCATCGCCGGCAGGGACCCAACCGCGAGCGACTAGCATAACGTCATCTGTCCCAGTGGGACGAAAGGGCGTCACCACCAAGTATCCGACCTTCGTTTGCATCACCTGTCGGTCTACAAACAATGTGTGTTCGGGTAAAAATCTGCCATCAATACGTACTTTTCGGTAGCGGTAGTCTGACTTGAACCCTGATGATTGAATTGCTGCACGTAAGGACTTGGCGTCCAACTCGTCTGCTTTACTTCGTGTCTGCAATTCAATCAGAATTTGTTTTTTCTGCTCAGCACGATCCATTTGCCACACTGCTAGTCGCAGCATAACCAGCACTATGATCACTGCCAATACCAACAGAGCTGGCAATTTCCACACGGAACTGGTTTTACTCTTAGACATCGTTCGCACCTTATTGATTGAAATAAGCTAAACTCAGCGCACTGAGCCGCAGGCTCCTAACTATCTGCATGAAATTATGAGCAAAATTGTTATTGTTGTCTTGTTACTCGCCATGATTGCCAGCCTAGGTGCGGGCTTGTTTCACCTGTTAAAAACACCCGATGAGCGTAACCAGGGTGATCAGTTGTTTAAGTCCCTTACCTGGCGTATCAGCATCTGGGTCGTGCTATTTTTATTCATATTGTTATCAATGAAGCTGGGCTGGATAAAACCTAGCAATTCCGTCAATCCGAAGAACTTTAACGAGCAACAGCAACAACGGATAGAACAACAATAAAGACATTCACATACACCTTAAAATTAGCACGTAGACAAAAAAAAGGGCGCCATAGCGCCCCTTTTTATGCGGTTTTTTCGAGCGTTTATAAGATATAAACGAAGATAAACAAACCTACCCAGACGGTATCCACAAAGTGCCAATACCAAGCACCTGCCTCAAAAGCAAAGTGACGCTCAGCGGTGAAATGGCCCTTGATGCATCGAATTAATACAACAAGCAAAATAAACGCACCCAAACAAACATGGAAGCCATGGAAGCCAGTTAATAGGAAGAAGGTCGAACCGTAAACACCAGTCCCCATGGTTAAACCAAGGTGTTGATAAGCCTCAATATACTCTTCGGCTTGGAAGAACAAAAACACAGCACCCAGAGCGACGGTGGCCGCCAACCAAAAAATCAGGCTACCACGCTTATTCTCTCGAATCGCGTGATGCGCGATCGTGAGAGTCACGCTTGATGCCAACAATAACACCGTATTTAGAAGCGGCAGATGCCAAGGGTCAATGATGGCGTATTGAGTACCTTCAGAAATAGCGTCAGCGGACGGGGCAGAACCATCAGTTAACAATGCAGCACCCTGCGGACCAGTAGATGGCCACGAGGCTTCAAAACCAGGCCAGAGTAACTCAGTCTCAGCCAACCAAGGAATTGCGAGGTGTCGCAAATAGTACAGCGCGCCAAAAAATGCCGCGAAGAACATCACCTCAGAGAAAATGAACCACGTCATGCCCATACGGAACGATTTATCTACGTCCATATTGTAAGCAGGGCTCTCGATGATCACTTTACGAAACCAAATGAACATGAGGGACGCAATTCCGATCAAACCAACCGTCATCATTTTTGGTCCGAATGCGTAGCCGTTCAACATACTGGCAGCACCCATCGCTATGAAAAACAAGGCGATCGAGCTCACGAATGGGTAAGCACTAGAATCGGGGACAAAATAATGGTCTTGTGAATGTGAAGACATCTGGTTTTCCTCTTAAGTCAACCGTGTTAAATCGAGTGTAACTGGTTTAAGCCAGCTTGTTAAAATTATTGCCCTGCATATTTTGAATTATCAAAAAATGTATAGGACAACGTCAATTCATGCACGTCATCCGGCATTTCGGTATCCAGCATGAATCGAACTGCCATTTCTTTCTCTTCGCCAGGCTGCAAAACCTGTTTGGTAAAACAAAAGCACTCCGTTTTTTTGAAATGAAACCCTGCGCGCGGCGGAGTAACATTAAACGTGGCCATGCCGGTAATCGGCTTATCCGAGTAGTTTTTGACGTAGAACACCGCGTCTTTTACCTCACCAACCTTAACGTTCATCGCGCCGGTGAGTGGTTTGAACTCCCAAGGCAACGCGGTATGACTGTGTGAAGTGAACGTCACATCAACAACACGATCACTAGCCTCAATTGCGCTCGCAGCGGCCTCTTCAATAATATCGGTCTTGCCACCGAAGCCCGTGATCTTACAAAACGCGTCATACAGAGGCACCAGTGCATAGCCGAAGCCGAACATCAGCATCGCAATAAGCACCAGTTTAACGACAATGTTTCCTGATTGACGGTTCATAGTTAACGTTGAATAAAAAACGAGGCCACAAACAACGCAACGGGAATCAGCGCGATCAATAACGCTAAACGCGCATTGCTACGCTTTTTTTTGTTGCTAACTTCCTGCTGTGGCAAATTATCGGATGACACGACTACCTCTCGATCGACTGCGACACTGAGACTAGGACAGATTATGTCACCAGCCTCAGTGGCATACTCGGCCTATTTTACTGTTGGTGGCTCATCAAACGTGTGGAAAGGAGCCGGACTAGGCACCGTCCATTCCAGACCTTCTGGATTATCCCAAACTTCTGCAGTGGCTTTTTTACCGCCGCGCACCGTTGAAATAATGATGTAGACGAACAACAGTTGTGAGAATCCCAAAACAAATGCGCCGAATGACGAAACTTGATTAAATTCTGTGAATTGGATTGGGTAATCCGCGTAGCGGCGCGGCATACCTGCAAGGCCTAAAAAGTGTTGCGGGAAGAACGTGATATTAAACGCGATGGCAGTAATCCAGAAGTGGATCTTACCCAAAGTCTCGTTGTACATATGCCCGGTCCACTTAGGCAGCCAGTAGTAGGTACCACCCATCATCGCCATCACCGCACCGGCAAACAACACATAGTGAAAGTGCGCCACTACAAAATAGGTATCGTGGTACTGGAAGTCCGCCGGTGTAATGGCCAACATCAAGCCGGACAATCCCCCCATAGTGAACAGGAACACCACGCCAATAGCGTACAACATAGGGGTTTCAAAGGACATCGACCCGCGCCACATGGTGGTCACCCAGTTAAATACCTTCACACCAGTTGGTACTGAGATCAGCATGGTTGCGTACATAAAGAACAGCTCACCTTGCAACGGCATACCAACGGTAAACATGTGGTGCGCCCAAACGATGAACGACAGGAACGCGATAGCCGCGGTCGCAAACACCATGGAGCTATAACCGAATAATGGTTTGCGCGCAAAGGTCGGAATGATGTGCGAGATAATGCCGAACGCCGGCAAGATCATGATGTACACCTCAGGGTGACCGAAGAACCAGAAAATGTGCTGGTACAACACAGGGTCACCACCGCCGGCTGGATTGAAGAAGGCCGTGCCGAAGTGACGATCTGTCAGCAACATGGTCACCGCGCCAGCGAAAACAGGCATTACTGCAATCAACAAGAATGCCGTGATCAGCCAGGTCCATACGAACATCGGCATCTTCATCAGTGTCATGCCAGGCGCACGCATGTTCAATACTGTTACGATCACATTGATCGCGCCCATGATGGATGAGATACCCATCATGTGAATTGCCACGATCCCCATGTCCACACTCATGCCGCCTTGAATCGTCAGTGGCGCATAAAGAGTCCAACCAGAAGCTGGTGCACCGCCTGGAACGAAGAAGCTTAATAGCAGAATACTGAACGCGAACGGCAGAATCCAGAAACTCCAGTTATTCATCCGTGGCAGTGCCATGTCTGGTGCACCAACCATGAGTGGCAGCATCCAGTTTGCGAAACCCACAAAGCCCGGCATAACTGCACCAAACACCATAATCAGTGCGTGCACAGTGGTCATTTGATTAAAAAAGTGTGGATCAACAAATTGCAGACCCGGCTGCCAAAGTTCTGCGCGGATTACCAGAGCCATGGCGCCGCCAACAAACAACATGGTCAGCGAAAAAATCAGATATAAAGTACCGATATCTTTGTGGTTGGTAGACATAAACCAACGCTTGAAACCAGTTGGCATATGGTGATCATGATCGTGATGATCGTGCGCCGCTGCTGCGTGTGACATGGTTATTCTCCTACTCTCTAAGCTTAATTACGCTTGGCTTTGATGTCGGATGGCAAAACCACATCCCCAACATCGTTACCAAATGCATTACGTTGATACGTGATCACCGCAGCGATCTCTTCGTCGTTCAATTGACCCGCAAAGGCAGCCATCGGCGTACCAGCGCGACCAAACATAACGATATTGATGTGCTCGTCAACCGGGCCGGTTGCGATTGGGCTTGCTGCGATTGCTGGGAAGACACCGGGCATCCCTTTACCGTCGACACCGTGGCATGCATTACAGGTAGCAGAGACCTGCTCGCCTTTTGCCATCAGTTCATCTTTAGTCCAGGTCTTTGCAGCGACCGGCTCAGCTACCACTTCGTCACTCGCTTCGGCTGCTGGAATAATGGCGTCAACCACCGCCTCAGCAGCGGCTTCAGTTGCGCTTGGCGCGTCGTCGCTGGCAAGCGTGGAGGCATCGAAGCTACCACCAGCAGCAACCCAGGCATCAAACTCTTCCCCGGTAACCACCTTAACCACAATCGGCATGTACGCGTGGTCTTTACCGCACAATTCGGCACATTGCCCACGGTAGTAACCTTCTTTACCCTCGTCGACCTTGAACCACAACTCGTTGATATAGCCGGGAATCGCATCTTTCTTAGTACCGAAGGCTGGAATCCACCACGCGTGAATTACATCGTTGGCGGTAATCAAAGCACGGACTTTACGCCCCGAAGGCACGACAACCACATTGTCTGTTTCCAGCAAATAGTTTTCACCTTGTTCTTGCGTATTCTCTTTATCGAACTGATCAATCTGCGCACGTGGCGTGGACAGCGTGCTGTAAAAGCTAATACCACTGTCTAAGTACTCGTAACCCCATTTCCACTGATAACCAGTGATCTTGATCGTGAGATCAGACTTGGTGGTGTCTTCCATGTCGATCAGCACTTTTGTCGCAGGAATCGCCATAACCACCAGAATCAAAAATGGGATAACGGTCCAAACGATTTCAACTGTGGTGCTGTGGCTGAATTGCGCAGGCACGTAGTTTTTGCTCTTACGGTGTTTGAAAATCGAGTAAAACATAACGCCGAACACACCAACAAAAATGCCCACACAAATGTAAAAAATGACCATGTGCAGCCAATAAATGTCCCGTGCCACTTGAGTAACCGGGTCCTGGAAGTTCAAACGATATTCAGCCCAAGCCAAACCGCTGAATAAAGATATTGCTAGTAGCGAACCAAGCGCGCCTAATTTGACGGCCAGTCTAGCGTGTTGAGAAAACACCATAATTAGAGGTACTCCAATTAAAATATTGTTTGGACAATAAAGGCAATCAATTCAACAGCTTAGAAAAAACCAAACCGGCGACAACCGAGCCTGTTTTGCGTCAGACTGTCGCGAACCGAACACCGATTATCTCGCTGTTGGATATTATCATTATGATTTGTTGCGTCTTTCACCTTAGTGATGACCACCGAGTCGCGTCGAATCAGGTCCAACAAAAACCCAAAAAACGCCCAAATCGGGGCGGTGGAAAGGTATCACAGGCACACTTGAGCATCAACAAATTAAGCCGCTAATCTTAACAAAAAGTTAGACCGCACGAAGTGCTTCGACCCAGTCCATCCCAGCTCGGATTTGCACCTCGACATCCGCTTCCTGGCTTGCAAACGGCACTTCAAACAGCAGCGGCGCAGCAATTCTTGCCACCAGTGTTTCTCGATTCTCAGCCGCGCACTCGAAATCGGGTGTTACGTGGTTCGCCACCCAGCCAGCCAACCGCACACCACTGGCTTTAATCGCATCGACGGTAAGCAATGCATGGTTCAAGCAACCTAGGCGCATTCCAACAACCAGAATGACTGGCAGACCCAGCCGAGATGCCAACCCCGCGATACTGGCCTCCGACTCAGTATTGCGCATACTCAGTGGCACATGCCAGCCGCCAACGCCTTCGACCAAGACCCAATCCGCCCGCTGTCTAGCATATCTCACGTCATCCGACACCAAGCCGAAATCGAGCTCAACACCCTCCATTGCAGCAGCAATATGCGGTGCGATAGCCGGCTTAAACCCGTATCGATTAACCCGCTCCAACGGTAGATTGCACGAGGATGCCGCGCACAGCTGATCAACATCGGCATTTCGCCATGCGCCGTCGACCAGCTCAAAACCGCTAGCAATCGGTTTCAAACCAACGACGTTGTGCCCTTGAGCCGACAACGTGCGCAACAACAATGCGGTGATGAAGGTTTTTCCGACATCTGTGTCAGTGCCAGTTACAAAGAAGTTTGTTGACATATCGCTACCTTGGGGATGTACCGATTGATTGCTGACCCACGCTTAACAGCAAAGACTCGGGTCACGTGATAAGGCAGCACAAAGAATCCCTCTTGCGCAATTTCTGCTTCTACATGCCGACGGATTTGGCGATACCTATTTGGCGACATTAGACCAGCCTGATTCGTTGCACCTGCACCCAAACCACGAATGCTAGCAACCGCATCCGCAAACGACCTGAAGCGTGGACGATATACCTCAGTCTGGATCTCGAACGACTGTAATTCTAAACTCGCAAGACAGTCGCGGATACCAGTCGGCGTGACAAACCATCCATCATCCTGAATTCCCCAGAGCGATCGCCAGGCAGACAGCGTGCCACGTGTGAAGGTACTAATAAGCAAACGTCCACCGGGCCTAGTGATCCGCACCGCCTCTGCCAACGCAAGTTTCAAGTCACACCATTGTAATGCTGAGCTGGACACCACCAGATCCGCGCAGGCCTCTGGCAGGGGAACCGCCTCGATGTCAGCCAATACCACGCCGGCCTGCGGAACTCGATGGCGCGCATGCGTGAGCATCGCCGGTGCGATATCGATTCCGACCAGCTGCTCATGACCGGCAGCCGCCAGTATTGCTAAGCCTTGACCCGTTCCGCAACCCAGATCCACTGCCAACGCACTCGGCGCAATGGCTGTTTGTAGCAGGTCAGCAAGTATCTGTTGCTGAAGGCTGCCAAGCACGTCATATTGCGCTGCACCATGATCAAACTGGCGCTGAATCCGCGACTTTTTCATACACGCGATCTCTCGGCTGCTTTGACATCAACAATTAGGGAATGCACCACATCTATAACTTCTCGCTGATGAGATAGAAACGGAGCATGCCCACTGTGCAGTTCAACATATGGACAGCGCAATGCCCTCGCCAGTTGCATGCCCGCTTCAGGGTGTGCCACCCGATCCAAGCGCCCCGAAATCACTCGCGCAGGTATCGCGAGCTCCGATAATCGGTCTCGCAAATCCACTCGCTCAAGACACTCAAGCCCCCAGCGCAATGTCGCCAGAGCCGGTGCCGGATGGCCACTCACCAGTTCGACTATCTGCCTAACCTGATCACGCGCTCCTTGTACTGAACCCGTTTGCATCAACAAAAAGCGCTCTAGCATGGCGCAGTAATCGCGGCCAAGCGCATCAGCAAACTTATGAAATGTTGCTAATTGAACACCGTAGCGCCAATCATCAGACTCGACGAACTTGGCACTGGCACCGATCAACACTAACCCTGTAACCACGCTTGGCTGAGCTTGCAGGGCCGCTTCTAGTGCGAGCATACCCCCAAGAGACCAGCCAACCCAGATTGCATTATCTGGTACCCGTTTCCGGCACTGCTCAGCCAACGACTCAAAACTGTTCGGCAACGCACTATCGATCCGACTACCGTAGCCGGGTAAATCTAGATGATGGATACGCAATTCAGGCCGCATTTCAGATAAAGCAGCCGAGAATTTAACCCAAACGGCGGAATTTAAACCCCAACCATGCACCAAAACGACGTCGCGGAACTCAGACATTGAGCACCTCGTGCAAGGTTGTGGCAAGCGCCTGGACCAACGCTTCAATTTGACTGTCCGTGTGAGATGCACATAAGCTAACGCGCAATCGTGCGGTCCCCTTGGGGACCGTTGGCGGCCGAATCGCAACCACCCAGAAACCCATATGCTCCAAGCGTTGACTGATCTTCACGACCTGGTGCTCGCAGCCGACCTGTATCGGCTGAATCGCGGATCGAGACGCGCCCAGAGTTAGGCCATGCAACTTGGCCAATTGCCGAAACAAGGTAATATTCGAGTCCAACCTAGCGCGCAGATGATCACCACGTGTTCCAGCGATCACTTTCACCGCCGCCCGATTTGTTTCGGCCACGTATGCGGGCACCGCCGTGGTGTACACGTAACTTCGGGCAAATTGCTCAATATGGGCGATTAAGTCCGCATCACCAGCAACGAACGCACCAAACCCACCCACAGCTTTGCCCAGCGTCCCAATCATTAGAACATTGTCGCGCGGATTCAACCCAAGCGACTCCAAGGTACCCGCACCGCGTTCTCCACACACACCAAAACCATGCGCGTCATCCAATACTAACAGCGCACCGACTTCATCCGCCAAACGCTTAAGATCAACGACAGGCGCAACATCACCATCCATGCTAAATATGGTGTCGCTCACCAACATGCAACGCTGCCTGCGCGACGTAAACGTTGCTAACCTTTTTCGCGCGTGGTTCGCATCACCGTGTGCATACCGCAGACTCGTGGCCGAACTCAATACGCCCGCATCGATAATAGAGGCGTGGTTTAACTTGTCTTGCAGGATCACATCACCTCGTGCGAGCAGTGCGGACACCACGCCAAGGTTTGCCATATACCCGGTTGAAAACAAAAGCGTACGCTCTGCGCCAACGAGGCTTGCGATGTCGGCTTCGAGATTTTCATGCGGTGATTGGTGACCACACACCAGATGCGACGCCCCAGCACCAACGCCCCAGCGAGTAACAGCCGAGGCCGTGACCTGCTTTAACGCGGGATTATTTGCTAAGCCCAAATAATCATTACTGGAAAAATTAATCAGGTCTCGCCCACCGACGACACAGGACACCGATTGCGGCGAGGTTAATTCGCGCCGTTCACGCCACAAACCGGCTGCATCGCGCTCTTGCCGCTGACCAATAACGAAATCCGACCAGTTAGAAAACATCTATATAAAGGAAGCTAGACTTCGACGGCCATTCCTAGATTGCTGAGCAACGCCTTGTCATGCGCGACACTCGCATTCCCTGTTGTCAACAACTCCTCGCCGTAGAAGATCGAGTTCGCGCCAGCCAGAAAGCAGAGCGATTGCATTTGATCGTTCATGGCTTCACGCCCTGCTGATAATCGCACATAGGACTTGGGCATGGTAATTCGAGCCACAGCGACGGTACGGACAAACTCAAACTCGTCAACCGGTTCTGAATCCTCAAGCGGTGTACCGGCGACCCGGATAAGATTATTGATCGGCACACTTTGCGGCGGTTCTGGCAGACTGGCAAGCGTCGCCAACATACTAGCGCGATCTCGGCGGGTCTCCCCCATTCCAACAATGCCGCCGCTGCAAACGTTTATACCTGCACCTCGTACGCGCTCCAATGTATCCAACCGATCTTGAAACGTGCGTGTCGTGATTATCTCTGAATAAAAGGATTCTGAAGTATCCAGATTGTGGTTGTAGTAATCCAAGCCTGCTGAACGCAAACGCGCTGCTTGCTCATCATCCAGCATACCCAGCGTGGCACAGGTCTCCATTCCCAATTCTTTCACTTGACGGATTGCGTCCTCGACAACGCTCAGGTCTTTATCTTTTGGACTCCGCCAAGCCGCTCCCATACAAAATCGCGTGGCGCCGGCTTGCTTAGCCTGCTTGGCCGCAGACACGATGTTTTCCAGCCGCATCAATCGCTCAGCCTGCAAACCTGTCTTATAGCGTGCACTTTGGGGGCAATATTTACAGTCTTCAGGGCACGCACCGGTTTTAATGCTCAACAAACTGCTTAGTTGCACTTGATTCGGATCGAAGTGAGCTCGATGCACTGACTGCGCCTCAAAAACCAAATCATTGAACGGTTTTTCATATAAGGCAAGAACGTCGTCATCAGACCAACGTGGTCGGCTGGGTTCCACGACGATTAACGGATCCTGTGGTTGCGGATTAAGCATGGTATTATTTGGTGGTTTGATCAGGATAAGGATTTCCGTCGCACCAAGCGTGGCTTCAAAGACACGCCGCCGGCAACGACAACTCGCTCAGATCAGGTTAAATACAAACGACAGCAAGGAGCTGTAAACCAAAATGGATTCTACACTTTACAAAGAGTTTCGCAACACTCGTCTTAAAAAATTATTAAACTGGTTGACGCCAAAAACGTGCATCGAATGTAAATCACCGCTCGCTAACACTGCGCTTCCCTGTTGCACAAGGTGTTACCCCGAACTTCCGTTTCAAAGTGATGCGTGCACCTACTGCGGCCAGCGATTCAGTGGACCGACTGAAGTATGCGGACCGTGTCTCACTCAGCCCCCACCTTATGACCGTTGCTTTTGCCCGTTTGAATACGCACCACCAATGGATGAACTCATCAGAAAACTGAAGTATCAAGGGAATCCCTACATCGCGCGCGATATAGCCGCGATGCTGGCTACCGAACTACGAGAAGCCAACATTGACTTACCTGAGATGCTCATTCCAGTACCGCTGCATCGCCAGCGCCTGTTTCAACGCGGATATAACCAGTCAGCCTTACTGGCCAAGCAACTCGGCAAACAATTTGGCATCGCGGTCGACTATCGAAGCCTGACAAAGCACAAATCCACGGCAAATCAAGCTGAACTTTCGCTCAAGGCACGACAAAGCAACCTAAAAAACGCCTTTAAGATCGCACGTCCAATTATCGCTTCGCATGTAGCAATTATTGACGATGTCATCACCACTGGCTCAACCGCGAGAGAAATTGCTAAAATTTTAAAACGAAACGGTGTAGACTATATTCAAGTTTGGGGAGTTGCTCACACTCTCTAGCTGGGGGAAAAAGAACAGGTAATACAGAGGCATACGTGATTTTTACGATGCCCCCTCGAATCACAGCCCACGCGACCATAACGAATAAATCTATGACCACCAAACCAACAGATTTAATTGCAATCGCCAACCCAAATCTAGCTCGCAAGCTGGCGGAAAAAGAGGAAAAAGCCCAAAATACCGCCACGCAACCCGAACAGAACAACAACGACGATGGCTTCCACAAAAGCTTTCGCAAAGACATTTGGAAAGCGGTTTTTATACTCAACATCATGCGCTACGCGCTGGCGTTATTTTTCCTATTTTTGCTAGCCCTGCCTTACTTGATACCCGGCGTGGTTGCGATCGATGACCTTATATACCCCAACCTCTTCTTGGCAGGAAGCGTGGCGTTGGTCGTGTCTGCGGTTTGCTTTACGATTTTTACCAAAACTCGAAGATTCGCATTGGAACAAATCTTGGTCACTCAATTTGCCACGGATTTAGTCATCACGGCCACACTTGTCCACGCCACGAGCAGTATCGGCAGTAGTTTTACGATGTTGTTCTTTTTGATTGTCACCACTGGCAGCGTGGTACTAAAAAGAAAGCACGCACTCGGACTCGCCTCTGGCGCAATAATTCTATTATTTTACGAGCACACCTACAGCATTTTCATGTCTAACGTGAATGCCAGCCCTAAGCTCGGCATGATGGCAGGCTATGGTATTTTGCTCATGTTCTCAGCCTGGATTATTTCTTACATGGCTCAGCGTGTTAGGCTCGCGGAGCGCAGTGCGTACATCCCCAACAACGAATCCATTGAGGAATACTTGATCCGAGAAGAGATTCGAGCACTAAAATCGGCCTTAGCAAGCACCGACGGAAACAAAACAGAGGCCGCCAAGCTTCTCGGTATGACGTTTCGCTCGTTCCGCTACAAATTAACCAAGTATGAGATAAGCTGACAATAATTGTCAGGCTTTTCGATAGTAAAAAACACACAGTGACAAACAATATTTCGCTTTATTATCAATGACTTACAATGAATTAATTTTTTACACAAAGTGTTGAAATAAATTCTTACAAACCCCGCCAGATTTGATATAAATACCACCACTGGGGCGACAATTACCCAAGTACAGATGAGCGGGTTCACTGACTCAAGCGTTCTCTCTCTCAATTTTTCGGACAACCTCAAAGAGGAAATTTTACGATGAAAACTATTCAAATGAAGCGTGCAAACGCAAAGGGTTTTACCCTGATCGAATTAATGATCGTGGTTGCGATCATCGGTGTATTGGCTGCAGTAGCATTGCCAGCATATTCTGACTACACAGTTCGCGCTAAAGTGAGTGAGATCATTCTTGCTGCTTCTTCTTGCCGTACTGACGTAACCGAGTTTGCACAAACAAACAACGCTCTGCCTTTGACTTCTGAAGCTAACTGTAGTGGTTCTTCCAAGTTCGTTGATTCAGTGGATTGGACAGGTACGGGTGGTACTACTGGCGTGGTAACTGCGACAGCCACGAACGACGCTGAGTTAAAAACTGCTGCGGGCGGAACTATCACTCTGACACCAACTTTCGTAGCCAATGATGGCATTCGAGAGTGGGAATGTAGCGGTACGATTCCTGAGCAATTCCGCCCAGGTAGCTGCAGATAATCTGCTGAGTATCTTCGGTGATCTGATTTAGGTCAGTCACTGACTAAAGAAGGGAGCTGCTAAAGCAGTTCCCTTTTTTTATGCCCAGACCGGCAAAAAGTGCCGCAGCCAAGACACCATCAAACGCACTCAAGTTTGACGCCAAGCCCACTTATTGAAAATAATGAAAGCTGAACTATGATTCAGCATGATACTTACAGCGGACGGATTTCACATCGTTATGACATCCCATGACCAAGCAAATATTCAACTACGCCCGACACTTCTGGCAGTCTCGGCGGCACTGTTACTCACCGCAGGGCTCTTTAGGAGCATACCCACTGGAATTGAGCTCGCTTTAATCACCTTAGCCTGCATAGCTGCGCTCACGGCCACATTGGGGAAAACAGAACTCAAGGGCACGGCATTGTTACTCTTGGCCACCGCCCTTTTGCTCATTATCCATACGTTTTGTTTCTCGCCATTCCTAGGCAGATCTTTAGTTCAAGCATTCTACTTTTTCTCGGCCACATTGATTTACATCTGCTTTGATACGGCCCAAAAAACCGCTTCTAAGCAGCTCGAAAGCACCTACACTGTGTTCTTAGGATTTAGCATTCTCCACGCAGCGGCATTGATCGCGCTTTACTTAGAGAAGCCGATTCGAGTTACGGGTCTGATGGAAGACTACAGCCAAGCATCACTACTGATACTCTTCGCGTTCGCCCTAAACTATTCTCGGCTCAAATCAACCAGATACTTCGGCGCAATCAGCCTCGTGTTGTTTATTGGTTTTTTCACAACATTCTCACGGACTGCGAATGCAATTCTGATCTTGTTTCTAGTGAGTTTGGCGTGGTTTGAGTGGCGACACGGACACATCAAACATCTCGTGAAAACCTCAATCTTTGCGCTGCTCAGCGCCATCTTAGTTTATTGGTACCCAAAACTAATCAACCTAGCCGCAGTCGACCGCGGTGGACTCTCTCACTTTAGCACTCTAAACTCTAGGACAATCTATTGGCAAAGTGCCTGGGATGCAATAAAGGAAAAGCCATTTCTGGGCCACGGTTTAGGTAATTTTGAGTGGACTGGAATTAAAGAGGCCCGCCCATTCAAGGCCATACACCATGTACACAATGATTACCTGCAGGTGTGGCATGACCTAGGGGTAATTTGGTTTTTAGCACTATTACTGACTCTCGCTTGGCTTGGCATCAAGCATCTACCGATGCGAACATTGTTTGGCTCAGGGCATTCTGAATCTCAACTGAGTGAGGAAGGCTATTTTTCTTGGGTACTGTTATGTTGTCTATCGCTGTATATGATGATTAATTTCGCTCTCTATTCAATACCTATTCAAGTGGCCATTATTCTCTGCTTACTGAAGATTCGCCATGCACATTAAGACCTCTATTTTCGTCGCTTTATTGACAGTGACAATCGCCTGCGTGGTTCAGTTTTGTTCGTACACGAGTGCGCTGAGCCCAAACAATGAGTTTTGTAAAAAACCGACTGTAAAGCGTCTAGCGCCTTGGACAGCTGGTTGCGTGTATCAGGCCTATTTTGAGCAGAACCCAGCACTAGAAACAGTGCTTGATGAGGCGAACAGACTAGCGAATTTCGCACAACGGAACGGAAAAGCAGCTGACGTACTCTGGTATCGATCAGTATTTCATCAACGATTTCAAAACGAACTGAGAACTTCTTATCAAGACATCCATGGAATGCATCTACAATATACACGTGCACAGCACATTCGCATTGACTTGCAAATGAACTATCTCCAGTTTCTTCTCGAGCGTGACTTAGCTCCCTTAGCCCAAGCCACGCTGGATAAATACTGTGCGACTTATATCCCTCAAAATCGTCGCGACTTGATTGAAGAAATAAACTGGCGCATCGATAGAAGAGGCCTCAAGTTGTCCTCGACCAAATGTGAAGCAAGAGTGGGAAGCTAGCAACAAAAGAGACACTCCGCAGCATCAACATTGCTTTTTCGCAGGCGCAGATTACCACCTCTTGCTTCGTCGTATTAATTCACCGCTAAGCAAAACTAAGACTCTATATCAAACTATGCTAAAGGCTAAACTTAAAGCGTCACTTATCCGACTCGTTATCAGTGGACTGTTGTTAATACCGCTGGCAGTAGTCAGCCTAACCCATTGGTATCCCAACGAACTAATGTGGGCTGGAGGCATACAGGGTTTAAAGTTGATATCACTAGTTGATATCGTTCTTGGACCCATTCTGACTTTTATCGTTTATCAGCGTGGCAAAAAAGGGTTGCTTTCAGACCTAATCATCATTGGTTGCTTACAGTGTATCTGTTTCGCCTTGGGGTCATGGGCACTCTACGATCGACGTCCTGTCGCTATCGTGCTTGCGGATGATGGTGTTCACATATTGTCCAATCACACCGTCAGGCAATACACTTTAAAGCTCCCGGAATCCGAACCCAGTCCAACCCTGGTGTTTCTGGAACTTCCGTCCGACAGTTCAACTTGGGGAACGATCAAGTTTTCAACTGAATTTGCCGACGGCATACCTCTCTCGTACAGAGACGATCTGTACAAACCACTTACCTCAATTTCGGACATCGCCTTCAAGGAGAGAATAGATGACATTCGAAATTTCTCAGACTATAGCAAGCCATCTAATCGGTCAGAGACTGAACACAAGAATGAAACACAAATGCCTTGCTTCTGGATCCCCATGTACTCAAAGGATTTAAAAGGCGAAACTTGTTTTAATAAAGCTACCGGCTTAGTAACGCTTGTCAGCCACCCTGACTCGAGACCTTAGAGCACCTATGAACAGCGTCAGCACGCCATATTACAAACTACTGGATTTCTCTTTGGTATTGGTTGCATCAATCGTTGCATATTGGATGCGATTTGGAGATTGGGGCCTTCCACCTGAGTATGTGGCCCCCTCATTGACCCTTGCCGTGTTTTGTACGTTCGGTTTTTCAGCGACCGGTTTTTATTCCGAAACAAATTCAATCGTTTCATTTCGACACTTCTATGCAGCAGCAATGGGCATTGTTCTTGCCGCATTCGCCACGGCAAGTTTTCTGTATTTGACTAAAACGGGCGAGCTTTTTTCGCGGATATGGTTTGTAACAGGAGTGGCACTGAGTTTCAGTTTTGTCACGACTGCCCGAGCATGTATTTTTCGCTTCTTCTCAACCAGTATCAGCGGTAAGGTAATTGTAATCGCTGGCGGTAACCAAACCGCGTTTGCGGCATTAGAAAAAATCAAAAAGCACCTCCACGATACAAGTCACATCCAGGTTTTAGAACATTTTTCTCCGAATGAAGGACAAGAGACCAAGAACTATCTTGAAAGAATAGTAAGATGGGTAAAAGAGTTTCGACAGACTCAGCAACATGGAGACTACGAAATTGAGATTTGGGTTACGGCCGACATATTTAATTCAATTGACTTTTCGCTAGTACAACTAATGCTTAGCGATACCGCTGCGAACGTTGCCTATATCCCCGAATATCCCCACAATGAAAACACGGACGTGCTGGAAGTTCAAAACGTGCTTGGCATCCCGGTAATCAACTCCAGTCTTAGCAAAAGAAAAAAAATTAATAGTGCACTGAAGTACCTGGAAGATAAATTACTGGGCATCGTATTGGTTGTGGCCCTGAGCCCATTGCTCGGCTTGATCGCGATTTTAATTAAAATTGACTCCGACGGACCGGTCTTTTTTAAGCAACGAAGGCATGGTTTCGGAGGAGATGAGTTTAAGATATATAAGTTCAGAACAATGACTCATGAAAGCTCAAGAGGCACGTTTAGCCAAGCCACTAGAGACGACGCCAGAATAACGCGCATGGGCAAACTACTAAGACGAACATCTCTAGACGAGCTACCTCAATTAATTAATGTGATTAACGGTACTATGTCGCTTGTTGGGCCACGTCCCCATCCAATCGAGCTTAACAACAGCTTTCAACATAGGATTGATCGATTCATGACTCGTCATTGTGTCAAACCTGGCATCACCGGATTGGCACAGATACGAGGATTCAGAGGAGAAACGTCCACTCTCGAAATGATGGAAGGCCGAATTAAATACGATCTGGAATATGTTCAGAATTGGAGTGTATGGCTGGACCTAAAAATCATGATTAAAACAGTCGCTCACGTTATTCAAACGGACAAAGCATACTAACCGAAACTAACTGCGCCAAAAACCCTTTCTATAAACAACACTTACACTGATCACAGTGATGCCAAAAAAAGTACTCGTCGTTGCACAGACACCGCCTCCACACAATGGTCAATCGATCATGAATGAGAACTTGCTCTCACTGGAATTTCGCGACGTAGAATTGCTGCATGTCCGCATGGCGTTTTCGACCACAAGTCGCGACATAGGCCGATTTCAAGTATTAAAACTCTGGCACTTGGTTGCAACGATCGCAAAAATAGTGTGCATTCGAATTAAATACAAGCCCGACGCTCTGTACTACCCACCCGCCGGTCGCAACTTGGTCCCCATGTATCGAGATATCATCATTCTCTGTACAACCAGGTGGTTATTCAAACAAACCATTTTTCACTTTCACGCGGGCGGCATATCTGAACTCTACGACACACTGCCAAGACTGATAAAATGCTTGTACCGCCGCGCGTACTTCTCTCCGAACACATCCATCATTTTGTCTAGATTAAACCCACCCGACGATCAATTCATCGAGTCCAAAGCGTCATTTGTTGTTCCCAATGGTATCCATTGTGTTCGTGATTTCAAAAGTGAAGATAAGCCAGACCACCACGGCATCAATATATTGCATGTAGGCTTATTATGCGAATCAAAAGGCGTACTGGTTTTACTGCGATCTCTTGCGACATTGGCAAGCGAAAATGTGAGGTTTCAAGCCTGTTTCGTTGGCAACTTCCAATCTCGCCAGTTTCAAGATACTTGTGAGGCTTTTGTAGAGTCTAACAACCTTCAAGAGCGAGTCGAGTTTAAGGGCGCATTGACCGGTCGTGATAAATGGCGAGAATTTCACCGCGCCGACATTTTTTGTTTTCCGACATTCTATGAAGCCGAAACCTTCGGCTTAGTGGTTCTCGAGGCAATGCAATACAATCTGGCAATCATCGCAAGTTCGTGGCGTGGCGTCCCTGATCTGATCGAGCATGAGGAGACTGGTCTACTCGTTGAACCACGAAGTAGTGACGAGCTTACCCACGCACTTCGCAAGCTATCACAAGACCGAGCACTCATGAGCAAGTTAGGCCAAAACGCCCACAGTCGATTTACAGAAAAGTTCACAATCGACAAATTTAGAGAAAACATGCAAGACGTATTCGACCAGCTAAGCTAAAAGAGGTTGTATCTTGCCCCAATGAGTATTGATTGTGATAACGATAAAGCGTAGCAAATTCCCGCCCAACGCAGCCAAATACATTCACGCCAACCTTTGGCTGATCTCGGAGCGATTAACAAGTTTCATTGCGGCGTTTCTAGTTGGTCTTGCAGTAATCCGATACCTTGGGCCAACGTTGTTTGGAACATACAGCTACGTGCTCGCATTTTCGTCGCTCTTTGCCATACTGACGAAGTTTGGCACAGACATGATTATTGTCAGGCGACTCACGGATGAGCCTGATACTCCCGGCGCAACATTGTTGTCAGCATGGACAATCAGGTTTCTGACCAGCACTCTGATCTTAGTGATACTGATCCCAGTGGTTATTTGGTCATCATCGACCGACACACGATACCTGCTACTGATCGCGGCGATCGGCGTACTCCAATCCAGTTGGGTGATCGAGCCAGCGATGCAAGCCCATCAAGAATATAAACAATTAGCGTTCTGCAAAATAGCTCAAAACGTATTATCCTCGATCGTTCGCTTAACACTGATTCTGTGTGATGCGGACATTGCCTTGTTCGTATATTCAATCGCACTGGACACGGTACTGCTTACAACCATATATCTCTTCGTCAACCATAAACAGCGCGCGTATATTGCTGGTTGGCAAACCGCAACTGTCAACCAAGTGTGGGCCATTACGAAGAACTCATTACCGGTATTTTTTTCGTCACTGTCCGTGATTTTGTATACAAAGATGGACCAATGGATGATCGCGCACATGCTTGGCATTAGCCAACTTGGTATTTACTCTACCGCAGTAAGAACCGTTGAGGCTACCTACTTTATTCCGGTAGTAACCGCAACTGTGGCACTTCCACTCCTACTCAAAGCCAACAAAGCGAACTCGACCACGTTTTTAAATTTGTTGCGTCAACTACTGACTTTAATGTTTTATACGGGGTTGGCAGTCACGCTGTTCATCTCGCTTCTAAGCGATGAGATAGTTTTGTTTTTATTTGGCCCCGAGTACACCGATGCAGCCTCATGCTTAATGTTGTTATCGCTTGCTACCATATTTGTGTACTTTGGCACGATCACCACACCGGCATTGATCGCAATAAACCTTGAAAACTATATCTTCATCAGAACAGCAACCGCAGCGGTCGCTAATTTCGGATTAAATTTTACATTGATACCTCTCTACGGGATCAATGGTGCGGCATTGGCAACCCTCATAAGTGCCTTTTTGGCGGGTTTTGTTTTCGACTCGCTCGCCGCAAAAACCCGTTTTTTAATCCCCCTAAAATTGAGGTCCGCCTCGCCCAAATCACTCTTGCGTGCGATCAATTGATTCAAGATATATCAATACCCCTATTACGAAATACATAAAAATCTGGCGTAACACTAAGCATACTTTGATAGCTCCGGGACTCAGTTCACTCCGTCAAGGTATTCTCGATCCCAATAGCAAAGCGCTCAACCATATTCGCTAAGGTAAACTGAGTAGCACTCGCCCTTCCACCTTCTTGCAATCGAGCATGCAGACCCTGGTCTTTAAACAGCATAACCACCTGCTTCGAAAACTCATCGATATCAACCTTCGTAATCAACGAGTTCTCACCAGAGATCAAATAGTCGAATTCTGGACTGTGAGTTTCAATTTCTGTGGTGACCATCGGAGTGGACGAAACAAAGGAATCAATAACGACCAAACCAAGCGCTCCAGGCATGACGAGGCACCGAGCCAAAGTAAAGTAAGCCGCTTTTTCCTGACCGGTTATGGGCCCGACTACATGCACCCAAGGCCTGCTGGCAGCAAACTCCTTAAGTTCCATCATTTTAGGACCATGCCCAATAAATATGATGTTGAATGCACTCAACTCATTTTTAATCCGATCACAGGCCTGAAACAAGAAGTCAAACTCCTTCCGTTCGTCAAGTCCCCCACAAAACAAGCCGATTGTGTCTGAGTCAATCTCAAGGTCACGTCTGATTTTTTCAATCTGCGCATCCGAACACTGCGATAATTCGAATTGTAGCTTTGTCGTGTCGATACTGTTGTCTACAACGGTGACATTGCGCCGATCGAAACCTCTCTCAGTCAAGATATTCATCGACGAGGTAGTGTATGCAAAGAAGTGATCAACTTGCTTCAAAAGCAAATTCTTTAGGACACTCTTGATACCAACTTCCGGACATTGAAAGTTTTGCCCATGCCCCCAATAAGCAAGCTTAAAGCCGTAAGTACGTTTCGATAAATGGATCAAGTAATTCAGTGTTAAACGGCTCGCCTGCTCGACAATCACTAAACAAGGTTTACCCCGAAGAGCGCTAAAACCGCCCTGAAATACAATTTCCTGCCCGAAAATACTCAGGTATCGGTTATTAACCTTGACCGCCCATTCCTGATCGATATCAACACCTTCAGGCACATAGCCGTCCCGGTGATTTCCGTACACCAGTTGCATTTCAATGCCGACTTTCTTGAGACGCGTATGCAACGCCTCAAAAAATCGAACTCGATAATGAGGAACTATTCGTTGATAAATTAGAACACGCACTCTTTATTTCACTCTCTTAATTGCCAAACTGCCTCGAGATAAATATTGCCCCGGCGTTAGAGTCATTTTTTCAGCCCAAGTGTGTGCTTGGCAAGTGCCCCAATCGCAAGCAGAACGAACAAACTATTGGTGTACAAATACCGTTGCCACAAGCGCCTTGGCTCTTGGCCTAATCGAAACAACCATTCCAACCCGAAATCCTGCATCCACCCGGGCGCCGTTTTTTGATCTCCGGAGAAAAAGCTAAATGCCGCGCCAACGCCCATCAGGGCTGCGGAGATGTCATGCTGTTGTTGCGCTATCCACTTTTCCTGCTTCGGGCAACCCAGTCCAACCAGCACCAAATTCGGTTGCGTCGCGTTCACCATCGCCGCGGTAAGGGTCTGCACATCAGCGCTATCCTCACGATACCGACCACAGACCCGAACATTGGTATAGGTGGTCTCAATATGATCAATAAAGGCCTGCTGAACCGCCGGTGTCCGGCCGCCGTACACATACACTCGAAACTCTTCAGTGTGGGGGCCAAGCAGTACGTGGCGAAGCAACGTCGGTCCGTAAACGCGATCAGCTAAGTTTGCATCATGCAACCAATTCATCATCCAGCGTATAGGCTGACCGTCAGGTACGATCATGGTTGCAGAATCGCACGCCTGTGCGAACTCGTTATCCCTTCTGCGTTCTATGACACCGTGCACCGGCAATGCGTACAAGGAAAAATGTCTTTTTTCATGGGCAGCTTTCAATACCAAATCAGTCGCAGCCTTATAGTCCGTGACTGAGTATTTAAGACCCAAAACATCAACGGTTCGAGGTAAATTCATTTTAGATGACTATTTTTGTTGCGTTTCCCTAGCCGGATACTAGCGCAGTTTCACTCTATTTACTTAATGGCTCACGTTTCAGTAGACTGCAGACATTAGCCAGCCCATTAAAGTTTGAATACACTGTATTTTAAGCACTCAACCAATATTTAGAGTATATTTGAATCAGTCAACTTATGTTCAAAGCTCAGAAATTCTCAAATGAATAAACCACTACCAGCACTCGCGCAAACGCTCATCAACCTCGATCTCGCGGATCGGAGTGACATTGAAGAAATAGTCGTAGAACATAATGAGCCCAAGGAAATCGTTCAACAGCTAAACCAGCGAGGTGTTCTGTCAAGCTATGATCTGAGCAAACAGTTCTCTGATCGATTTGGAAGTCCGCTATTCGACTTAGGTGCTTTTGATCTGACTCAAATACCGACAGACTTAGTCGATATGAAGCTGGTCGAGCGGCACACCGCGCTGCCATTGTTTAGGCGTGGAAAAAATTTATTCGTGGCAGTGTTTGATCCGACGAATAAATCAGCCATTGACGAGATTAAGTTCTACACCGGACTCCAGGTTCTACCGATACAAGCCGAGCTCTCCGCGCTTGAAGGTGCAATTCAAAAAATTCAGGAAGAGCAGAGCGCCACACTTGAGGACTTCCTGGGTGATGGCGACATGGAGCTGGATCTTGAAGATGACACAGGAAGCGACGACAAACCAAGAGATGATTTAGACTTCGATCCCAACGAAGCCCCCATTGTAAAGTACGTCAATAAAATCCTAGTAGACGCGATCAATCGTGGCGCTTCAGATATTCACATCGAGCCGTTTGAGCGCGAGCTCCGAATTCGTTTTCGTATCGACGGCATCTTACATAAAATCACCACGCAGCCGATCTCGTTCGCGCCTCGCATTGTGGCGCGCGTCAAAATTCTCGCCAAACTCGACATAGCCGAACGACGTATCCCGCAAGACGGCCGGGTAAAATTAAAAGTCGCGCGCAATAAAGCCTACGATTTTCGTGTAAATACCCTGCCAACAGTGTATGGCGAGAAAGTTGTTATGCGTATTCTGGATTCCAGTGCAGCGAATTTGGACTTGACAACACTTGGCTTTACGAAAGAGCAGTTGGGGCTTTATTCCGCCGCCGTTGCACGACCGTACGGCATGGTACTTATTACGGGGCCGACCGGTTCTGGTAAAACCGTAACGCTGTACTCCGCGCTCAATATGCTTAATGAGCCCACTAAGAATATTTCCACCGTGGAAGACCCGGTTGAGATTCAACTCCCAGGGATTACGCAGGTAAACATCAACGAGAAGGCGAACATGGGCTTCGCTGACGCACTTCGCGCCTTTCTTCGTCAGGATCCAGATATTTTGATGCTGGGTGAGATTCGTGACCTCGAAACCGCAGAAATCGCCATCAAAGCCGCACAAACAGGTCATATGGTACTGAGTACACTGCATACCAACGACGCACCAGCAACGCTGACTCGATTACTGAATATGGGGGTTCCTGCATTTAACGTCGCGTCTGCGGTGCAACTAATTGTGGCCCAACGACTAGTGAGACGTCTTTGTCAGCAGTGCAAAATAGACGCAGAACTACCCGAGAAAGCGCTTCTTGATGCTGGCTACAAGCCCGAAGAAATCGGCACATTCACTCCGTTTACCGCGAACCCCAAGGGTTGCGCTTCTTGCACCGAGGGGTATAAGGGTCGAGCTGGTGTATTCCAGGTCATGCCAATATCAGAAGCGATTAAGACCATGATTATGGAGGGCTGTACCGAGCGAGATATTGAACGACAAGCTGAAAAAGAAGGTACGATAGACCTCCGGCGGTCCGGCCTGATCAAGGTGAAAGGCGGTTTAACCTCACTTGAGGAAATTGAACGCGTCACCAACGTATAATATACTCTACTGGCTATTTCTCTTTTTACATCAGTGGTTTACTATAGGAAAACCATGCTCAACGTTAAGTTTTAAGAAGTTCAGGTTGTTTACTGAATCGGCACCGATATAGCCGACTGCTTGTCATACTTGAATCCGTGAGCTTACCGACAGCAATAAACTTGTACCCACGTTTAAAAACCAAGAATAATCAATATGGCCAAAACCAATCAGAAAAAAGTTTTCGAGTTTGACTGGGAAGGAGTGAACCAGAAACGCGCCACCACCGGTGGTAGCATCGAGGCCCCAACGCTCTCTCAAGCACGTGCGATATTGCGGCAACGTGGAGTGCGCGTCACCAAGATTAAACGCAAGCCCAAACCGCTTTTTTCAAGCAGCAAACCGATTAAGTCGGTCGACATCTCATTCGCATCGCGACAGATGGCCACTATGATTGGTGCAGGTATTCCGATTGCTCAGACCCTGAGAGCAATCGGTAAGGGCCATGACAGTCAATCCATGGAAAAGCTGATGATGGAGCTGGCACGCGAAGTTGAGTCTGGAACCTCGCTCAGTAATGCGTTAAAAAAACATCCCAAGTACTTTAATCGGCTGTTTACCAGTTTGACAGAAGCCGGTGAAGAATCCGGTAAGCTCGATACAATGCTGGATCGCGTAGCGACCTACAACGAAAAACTTGAGGCAATCAAGAGCAAGGTTAAATCTGCGATGATGTACCCGTTGATTGTATTGTTCGTGTCTGTCGTCGTTACAATCCTGCTTTTACTGTTCGTTATTCCACAGTTTGAAACTTTGTTCCAAGGCGTCGGGGCAGACCTACCCACATTGACACGCATAATCGTAGATATGTCCGAGTGGATGCAAGAATACTGGTGGATGTTCGTACTCGGGATAGCGGGCGTGGCAGTTGGTTTCGTCTTCTCCTACAAACGTTCAGAAAAGCTGAAGTTCACGATGGACAGAGTGCTCATTCGGCTGCCTGCGTTCGGGGTAATTCTTCAGAAATCCGCTCTTGCAAGGTTTGCCAGAACCCTGTCGATTATATTCGGGGCAGGTGTTCCATTGGTTGACGGCATGGATACAGTTGGTGCATCAACCGGTAATCGAGTTTATCAAAAAGCCGTCAGCGACGTGAAAGCCGATATCAGTACCGGTCGAGGACTCGAAAACTCCATGGCGCAAACCAAAGTTTTTCCTAATATGATGCTGCAGATGGTAGCAAGCGGCGAGGAATCAGGTGAACTCGAAATTATGCTCGATAAAGTAGCCGATTTCTACGAGCGTGAAGTTGACGACGCTGTCGATGCATTAAGTAGCATCATCGAGCCGATGATGATTGTCTTCCTTGGCGGTATTATTGGCACAATGGTATTAGCCATGTACATGCCAATCTTCAAAATGGCTTCTGTATTCTAGAACTTTTTTTACTATGCTAGAACAGCTTTCGACGCTGCCCAACGGTGCACTTGCTTCGTTGGGCATGCTATTTGGCTTGCTGATTGGCAGCTTTCTGAATGTCGTCATATTTCGTTACCCTAACATGATGATGCACCAATGGACTGTCCAATCTAAGGAGTGGTTAGAGTTACCGGTTGACGATACCGATCCGCCCACATTAATGAAACCAGCGTCACACTGCAGTCAATGTAAGACGCCGATTAAAGCTTGGCACAATATTCCCTTAATTAGCTATCTGCTATTACGTGGAAAATGCGCGTCATGCGGTGCACAGTTTGGTCTACGTTACCCCTTAGTTGAACTTCTAACCGGCGTTCTGACTGCGATCGTCGTGTACCAGCTAGGTTGGTCACTTCAAACTGTATTCGCGGTACTTCTGACTTGGGTTTTGGTTGCTCTGGCATTTATCGACATCGATCACAAACTACTGCCAGATGACATCGTTTTACCCACGCTGTGGCTCGGCCTTGCCATGAGCCTATGGCCAGTGTTTGCCGACACACGAAGCGCGATAATTGGGGCGATCGCTGGTTATCTCGTGTTCTGGATTGTGTTCCAGGTCTTTCTCCGAGTAACCGGCAAAGAGGGCATGGGTTTTGGCGACTTTAAACTGATGGCAATGCTCGGCGCGTGGCTTGGCTGGCAGTATTTGCCACAAATGATACTGGTTTCGACAGTCCTGGGCAGCGTGTTCGGTGTTACGTTTATGATCATCAAAAAAGCCAGTAGCAAACTCGAAATCCCGTTTGGTCCGTACATAGCCGTCGCAGGATGGGTCGCTATGTTATGGGGCGAAGAAATCAATCGTGCTTATTTGAATCTGACTGGATTCTAGGCACTCACACATCAATCACAGACTCGAAGCGATGAGTTTTATAGTAGGGCTAACTGGCGGTATCGGCTGCGGAAAAACAGTCATCTCGGACTATCTTGGCGGCCTTGGCGTGCCAGTCATCGACACCGACGTCATCGCACGTGAAGTTGTTCGCCCCGGACAACCTGCGCTCGAGGAACTGGTGAAAGAGTTCGGTGCGCAAATACTACTGCACAATGGCGAATTGAATCGCGACAAACTGCGGGGTATCGCTTTTTCATCGCAACGCAATAAACAAAAATTAGATGGCATCACACACCCAGCAATTCGTCGCGAGTGTGAGCAACAGATCAAGCAGATCGATAGCGCTTATGGATTGGTTGTTGTGCCCCTGCTCACTGCAAGTTCACCTTTCTTAAAACTCATGCAACGGGTATTGGTGGTGACCGCCGAACGAAAATTACGCATCCAGCGTGTGCAAACCCGTAGCAGCCTGACGCGTGAACAGGTAGAAGCCATCATGGCCACGCAAATTAGCGACGAACAACGCTTGGAGTTTGCCGATGACGTGATCGCCAACAACGGTACCATTCAGGAAGCGCAACGTGCCGCACAACGACTGCACGAAACCTATCTAAATCTAGCCCAAGGTCAATAGCTGCCTTAGCGACTCAGGTACCGTAGCGGGCTTTAAGTGCCTCAATTATCGGCTGATTACCAGCGAGAAAGTCCAGTTTCTCTAATTCGTCAAAGTTCACCCAAGCCAGTGCTTGACCTTCGAGGGGAGTAACTTCACCACTGAACTGCGAAATTAAGTGCACGTGTAAGCGAACATGTCGATCAGGGTAGTCGTGCTCCAGCTCGATTAATGGCTTGGATACCGTCACTGAGATGCCAACCTCTTCGCGAAACTCACGATCTAAGGCAGATGAAACCGATTCGCCGGCTTCTATCTTCCCACCGGGAAATTCCCATTTGTTAAAATAGTGATCCTCCACTACGCGCTGTCCCACTAGCAATCGACCGGTGTCATCCATAATGACGCCCACGGCAACTTCAATCCTTTGCATTTTTGCTATTAACTGCGATAGTCCGCATTGATCGACACATAGTCATGCGATAAATCACTGGTCCAAACATGAAAACTTGCTGCGCCAAGCCCCAGATCAATGGTGATACCAATCTCGGCCTGCGAAAACACCTGTTTACCCAGAGCTTCATGGTAAGTGGTAGCCGGCTCTCCTTTCACAATCAGCGCAACATCTCCAATCTGGATGTTAACCCGGCTCATCTCAAGCGCACTCACATCAGCCTTACCCAGAGCCATAAGTATTCGTCCCCAATTCGGGTCACTGGCAAACAGCGCAGTTTTAACAAGTGGCGAATGGGCGATTGAAAATGCGATCGCTTTTGCATCGTCTACCCGCTCAGCATGACGCACGTCAATACGCACAAACTTGGTCGCACCCTCAGCATCACGAACAATCGCGGTCGCTAATTCCACCAGCACTCGCTCAAGGGCATTATAAAACTGTTGGCCAACCTCAGACTCGAGGTCCTTAAGTTCAAATCCTGACTTACCGGTAGCCATCAGCACTAAGGCGTCATTTGTCGAGGTATCGCCATCCACGGTAATTCGATTAAAACTATCATCAACACCACGATGCAAGCATTCCTGTAATAGCGCTTGAGGCAAAGCCGCGTCGGTAGCTACATAAGCCAGCATGGTTGCCATATTTGGACAAATCATGCCGGAACCTTTTGCCATACCGGTGATGGTCACCGGTTTACCCGCCAACGTTACCGTGGTAGAGACTGCTTTAGCGATAGTGTCTGTGGTCATTAAGGCTTCGGCGGCCGAAAGCCAGTTATCAACATCCAGATTTGCTACCGCCTGCGGTATGCCCGAAGTCATAGCCGACATATTGAGCTGCTCACCAATCACACCGGTGGAGAACGGTAAGACCTGGCTGGCATCGACGCCCATCGCTTGAGCGACCATGGCACAACTTTGCTCAGCATTACGCATGCCCGTCTCGCCGGTGACCGCATTTGCATTGCCAGAATTAATTACCAGTGCACGTACTGACGCCGCAGCAAGATGGTCTCGCGCCAGCGTCACCGGTGCAGCACAGCATTTATTCTTAGTGAATACCGCCGCACACGTCGACCCTTCACACAAGCTCAACACCACTAGATCAGCGCGATTCGAATAACGGATACCCGCTTCAGCGATCCCCAATTCAATGCCCTGTACTGGCGCTAATTTTGCGGGCGGATTTAAACCTACAGCCATTTCAAAACCCTCTGCTAGCCGTTCATCCTAGGTTAACTTTCCATGGCATTGCTTGTATTTCTTGCCAGAACCACATGGGCAGGGCTCATTTCGGCCCACCTTGGGATGCTCACGCACAAATGGTGCTGCCTCACCACCGCCATTTGGATCAGACTGAGCTTGCGCACCGGCGTCAGCATGTTGCATTTCAAGATCACGCTGTGCGGCCTCTTGTTGGCGCCGTTCCAGCTCACCGACTTCCGATTCTTCACGCAATTGCACCTTCGCCAGGATCGTCACGACTTCAGTTTTAACCCGCTCCAACATGGCCGTAAACATCTCGAAAGCTTCGCGTTTATATTCTTGCTTTGGGTTCTTTTGCGCATAACCACGCAAGCCGATCCCCTGACGTAAATAGTCCATTTCAGCCAAGTGTTCTTTCCATTGCGTGTCTAGCGTCTGCAACATAATTACTTTTTCAAGATGTCGAATGATCTCGCTACCATATTTAGCTTCTTTGGCTTTGTAAGCATCTTCAACTTCATCCAGAATTCGATCTCTAAGCGTTTCTTCATAGAGTTTTTTATCATCCGCCAACCATTGAGACACCGGTAGCTCAACACCAAACTCAAGCTTGAGGTCATCTTCCAATTGTTCGATGTCCCATTGCTCCGGCATACTTTGCGCCGGAATACTGCGATCAATTACTAAATCAACCACCTCTTCACGCATAGACTCGACGTTCTCCGACACATCATCGGTAGACATAAGCTCATTACGCTCGGTGTACACGAGCTTGCGCTGTTCATTAGCCACATCGTCGTATTCAAGCAGCTGCTTGCGGATATCGAAATTGTGACCCTCGACTTTACGTTGGGCATTTTCAATCACGCGAGACACTAAACGGCTCTCGATGGCTTCGCCCTCTTCCATGCCGACCCGTTGCATCATGTTTGAGATGCGTTCCGAACCAAAAATGCGCATCAAGGTATCATCCATGGACAGATAAAAACGCGTCTCACCGGGATCACCTTGGCGGCCTGAACGTCCACGCAATTGGTTATCAATACGCCGCGATTCGTGACGTTCGGTACCGATCACGTATAAGCCGCCATTGTCCAACACTTGCTGATGGTCCTGCTCCCATTCACGCTTGATCTCAGCGCGCTTGGCTTCGTCTTCCACGCCTTCAAGTCGCATATCCAGATTACCGCCTAAGACGATATCGGTGCCACGACCAGCCATATTGGTTGCAATCGTTACCGCACCGGGTCGACCCGCAGTAGCAATAATCACGGCTTCGCGTTCATGCTGCTTCGCGTTGAGGACTTCGTGCTTGATTTTATGCTTCTTAAATTCGCGTGACAGCAGCTCGGAAACTTCGATCGAAGCCGTACCGAGCAATACCGGTTGCTGTGCCTCATTACGCTCACGAACATCTTCCACGATAGCGGCAAATTTTTCCGGCATAGTCCGGAAAATAACGTCGGGCTGGTCCATTCGAACCATGGTCTTATGCGTCGGGATAACCACTACTTCTAGCCCATAGATTTCCATGAACTCGACCGCTTCCGTGTCTGCCGTCCCGGTCATGCCAGACAGCTTGTCATACAAACGGAAATAATTTTGGAAGGTGATCGATGCTAACGTCTGATTCTCACGTTGAATCGCTACTTTTTCTTTGGCCTCAATTGCCTGATGGAGGCCATCTGACCATCGCCGACCCGGCATTTTACGCCCGGTAAACTCATCAACAATCACAATCTGATTGTCTTCGATCACATAGTCGACATCTCGATGGAACAAGGTATGCGCGCGGATCGCCGCGTACAGATGGTGCAGTAAGGTGATGCTGCCAATGTCATACAAACTTGCATCGGCGGGCAATAAACCGATGTTAACCATCAGTTGTTCAGCCTTTTCATGACCGGCCTCGGTCAAGTACGCCTGCTTGGACTTTTCATCCACTGTGTAATCACCGTCACCATCTTCATCTTCTTGACGCGTCAACTGCGGCACGATCACATCAATCTTACTGTAAACGTCAGCTGCCGTATCTGCAGGACCGGAAATTATAAGCGGTGTTCGAGCCTCATCAATCAGGATTGAGTCGACCTCATCCACAATGGCAAAAGTAAGCTCTCTCTGGACTTTCTGGTCCGGCGAAAACGCCATATTGTCGCGTAAGTAATCGAAACCGAACTCGTTGTTAGTCCCGTAAACAATGTCACAGGCGTAGGCAGCTTGCTTATCTTCAGGGCTTTGCCCAGAGCGAATAGTGCCTACCGTCAGCCCCATGAAATTGTAAACCTTGGCCATCCACTCAGCATCACGTGCGGCAAGATAATCATTCACGGTCACCACATGAACGGTACCTGCCAGCGCATTCAAATAGGCAGCCAACGTTGCCATTAACGTCTTACCTTCACCAGTGCGCATTTCTGAAATCCGACCATCGTGCAAGACCATCCCGCCGATCATCTGCACATCATAGTGGCGCATACCCAGCGCCCGAACCGAGGCTTCTCGCACAGTCGCAAACGCTTCATTTAAGATGGCATCCAAGGTTTCGCCCGCATCGAGCCGCTGACGGAACTCAGTGGTCTTCGATTTTAGGTCTTCGTCGCTTAATGCCTGGAATTCCGGCTCAAGATCATTAATTTTTTTAACACGTTTCGACATTTGTCGAACCAGTCGATCATTGCGACTGCCGAAGATTTTTTTAAACACTGGGGAACCTAATTATTGTTATTGCAGGACGTTGTTATGACTCCGGTCATCTGGGCCGGCATGGATAGATGTTAGTAATAGGCAAATGTGGCCAAATAATACACCAAGTATAAGGCTTTGATTCCAAATTCCAACCCAGTGACTGGTAACAAATTCAGGAACCTAATTCAAGACGGGTAAAAAGCAAAAAAGGGCGCAATGCGCCCTTTTCGGATTCCGCGACCCAGACTGATCGACCAACTAGATAATCGCCTTAGGACTTTTTGTAAAGATACTTCACCGGATTGATGTTTCTATTATCCTTGGCGACCTCAAAATGCACATGCGGCCCAGTCGAACGGCCTGTGGAGCCAATTTCAGCAATGCCCTGACCTTTGACTACTGTCTCACCAACCTTTACTAGGTTCTTACGGTTATGCCCATACAAGGTGGTATAACTGTCACCATGATCAATTTCAACCATCCAGCCATAATTACCATTTTTCTCTGATCGCACCACAACGCCATCCGCTACCGCAAGCACCAGCGCACCCGGCTTACCGGGTATATCTACGCCGCGGTGGAATTGCTTTTTCCCGGTCATCGGATGCATACGAGATCCAAAGCTTGAGGATACCCAACCGCCTTTAACAGGCCAGCCGGCGGGAGTTTGCTGAGATTCAAGATTATTGCGCGACAACAAAAAATCAACCGCAGCAATTTCAGATTCACGGATCGACAATTCTTTCTCAATCTCACGAATCGCATTTTCGATATCGACTTCCTCTGAATCCGATTCAGACGAACTGGCACCACCAATAGGCGGATCTTGTTCAAATTCGAAGTCGCTCAAGTTAACGCCAGAGGTCTCGGCAATACGCATCTCGACCGCTTTAATACGAGAGACCTGTGCTTGCAAGCTGCCAATTCGTCGCCCAAGAA
The DNA here is from genome assembly GCF_014651515.1 of Arenicella chitinivorans. Classification (NCBI taxonomy): domain Bacteria; kingdom Pseudomonadati; phylum Pseudomonadota; class Gammaproteobacteria; order Arenicellales; family Arenicellaceae; genus Arenicella; species Arenicella chitinivorans. The sequence continues at coordinate 475,005 of NZ_BMXA01000002.1, read as the reverse complement.
CGTCCATATGTTGGCGTACATATTCTCGTGTTTTGAGCATTTCTTCCTGCTGCTCGTTGACGCGTGTCTCCACAGCTATGCGGTACTCTGGGTCTACAAAAGGGTTCAAGGCACGGTCGATTTGCGACACAACCCAATAGCTGCTCAGACCTAGAGCTAGGGGTAAGGCGATGAAGCAAACAGCGCCTAACGCGATTAATTTGCGACCTGACCAGCAAACTGCGCCATTTCGACATGCATCATCTTTTATTAAAATTACTTTCAAAATAAACCCAACAACTTTTATTGAACACCAATGAGTCACACCGAATCCAGCAACATCAGCTGCAAAGACTACTTGCAACCGGCGCTGCTCTAAACACAATACACTTTACACAGCATATTCCGTCAAATCAGCTAAACTACACTTATGGCCAAGTTAAAATCAACCGACAATTCACAAGCGACCAGCCCAGAAACCGCTATGGCCAGCAAAACAACGTCGTCAGAACCCAACTTACCGCCAGTTCGTCGCAAACGCCATTACGCGCAAAATCTCGCGAATATCGTCCATAGGCTGCCTTTTCATCAACAGCTTAGTGCTTCACAGTCTCTGTTGTTGAAGCTCACACCGGTCTGGCACGACTGGTGTGAACAACAACGAAAGCAACGAGGAAAACAACAGTTTTCAGCGACGAACGATGCGCAGTTGTCACACATCGAGCAAGAACGCCTCACTATCAGTTGTCGCAATCAACACTCAGCCACGATGCTTAACCACCTCAAGGTCAGTCTGCTTACCGCGATTCACCATGCCGGATTCCAACAAATCCAGCAGATCAAAATTCGCATGGCACTGCAAACACATACCGGTGCTCAACATTCGAGCGAAGCAATGACTCGACTCCCTCTAAAGGAGTTCGTCAACCGCAAAAAACCGCCTGTTGCTTCGATACAATCTGTCGAAGCAGTTCAACATCGCGTCAAACATGAGCCATTGGCGAAAGCACTAGAGCGTTTAGCACAGACCCTTAAAAGCCAATAGGTCGACGCTTTGTAACGCTGCGGCCTAGCAGCATCGTCCACGTGGGCAAAGTCGACACCATCATTAGCGACGACAACCCCACACCAAAAAAATGGACTAGCTACTGAGACTCCGCTGTCTCCACCATTACTGATCATGCCGGTCGGAGCAATCCGACCAAAACACGAGGTAAAACGGTTAAATCTCTTCTTTTTGTTATTTGTTTTTATTTATCAAGCATTGGCCAAATGCATAAATGCAATGGGCGCATCCGCCGGGTCATCATACGTGACCAATTCCCACGCTTCTGGCTGAGCCATGAGTGCGCGGATTAATTTATTGTTCAACGCGTGACCTGACTTAAACGCGCTGAATTCGCCGATCAACTGGTGCCCTAGCAAATACAGGTCACCAATAGCATCGAGAATTTTGTGTTTCACGAATTCATCTTCGTAACGAAGACCATCATCGTTCAAAATCGTGTAAGAATCCATCACAATCGCGTTGTCATGCGAGCCACCCAGCGCCAAGCCTGCTTCGCGCAGGGCTTCGACTTCATGCATAAAGCCGAATGTGCGAGCGCGACTGACTTCTTTTACGAAAGAGGTGGTTGAAAAATCAACCGTGGCTTTCTGGGGAGACTTTGCGAAAATAGGATGATCAAAATCGATGGCGAAAGAGACCTTGAAGCCATCAAAAGGTTCGAACTTAGCCCATTTATCACCGTCTTCGACGATGATAGGTTGTTTCACACGAATGAATTTCTTTGGCGCATCCTGCTCGACAACACCCGCAGACTGAACTAGGAAGACGAACGGTGCTGCGCTGCCATCCATGATTGGCACTTCTGGGGAAGACAGTTCCACGTACACATTATCAATGCCCAACCCAGCCAAAGCGGACATTAAATGTTCAACTGTGGAAACCGTCACATCACCCTCTTGCAATGCCGTAGAGAGGCGTGTGTCGCCGACGCCAAAGGGTCGAGCTGAGAGCTCAACCACAGGATCCAAATCGACTCGACGGAACACCACACCGGTATCAACCGCGGCGGGTCTGAGTGTCAGATAAACTTTTTCTCCGGTATGCAACCCCACACCGGTGGCGCGAATCACGTTTTTAAGCGTACGCTGATTAATCATGCCTTATGCCGTTTTTTTTGTATTTGCCAACTGCGCATGTGCATTCAAACACCTTTAACCCAAAAAAGATGAGATCGATGGAAGCGTCGTTCTTCCAAAAGCACAGTGCAAAAAATCGAGTCTTTTCAAGCACATAATTTGCATATTCAGGTACCTCTTAATGCATGGAGACATCCAGCACCCAGCAAATATATAGCCAAGCCGCAAATCCTACACGAAACGGGAGAAATTGTGTAGCTTCGCAGCATAACATTAATAATGCAGTGCATAACGCCTCCAGACACCGACGACCTCACTCAACACGACTACTTTAAACACCTGAGAGAAAGAACAAGCGCTTAACGACTCATAACGAGACTCACATTTAGTCAGCCTGACGCCGCAAAAATGTCGGCACATCCAAACCCGATTCACCTTCGGAATCAAACAACGGCAGTTCACTTGAACCTAACCCGCGTCGACGCGTCATCAATTGTGGCTCGGCCGGGCCGTCATTATCCAGCATGGACTCATATGAGCTACCAACGGCTTTCGCAATCGGCTCAACGACTTCCATCTTGCGTGGCGCGGCCTGAACCGACCCGTCCATAATCCCCGTCGCCACCATGGTAACGCGCAGCTCATCTTTCATTTCAGGGTCAATCGAAGTACCGATCACAACCGTTGCATCATCGGATGCCATGTCACGAATCATCCCACCGACTTCACCAAACTCGCCAATTGATAGGTTCGGGCCCGCGGTCACGTTGACCAAAATACCTTTCGCACCTCGGATATTGGTGTCCTCTAGCAACGGACTGGACAACGCATTGCGCGCGGCTTCGGCAGCTCGATTTGCACCGGTCGCTGAAGCGGCTCCCATCATTGCTTGGCCCATTTCTGACATCACAGTTTTCACGTCCGCAAAATCCACGTTGATTAACCCAGGGCTGGTAATTAACTCCGAGATCCCTTGAACTGCGTTTCTTAATACATCATTCGCCATCGCAAACGCATCCTGTAGGGACGCTTCTTTACCCATGACTTCCAATAGCTTTTCATTCGGAATCGTGATCAGCGAATCAACAGAATCTTTTAATAATTTCAAGCCCTGATCTGCTAATTTAGAACGACGCTGGCCTTCAAAACCGAATGGTCGCGTGACTACCGCCACCGTTAAGGCGCCGATATCGCGCGCAATTTCAGCAATCACCGGCGCCGCACCTGTCCCCGTTCCGCCGCCCATGCCAGCGGTAATAAATACCATATCAGCGCCGGCCAACGCCTCCGCTATTCGCTCACGATCTTCGATCGCTGCCTGACGACCGATGTCCGGATCGGCGCCTGCGCCCAACCCTTTGGTGAGGTTCGCACCAAGCTGTAAGATCGTGCCACATGGCGAGCTTTGCAGCGCCTGTACATCGGTGTTGGCGTTGATAAACTCAACCCCTTCGATGTTGGACTTTTGCATATAATTGACGGCGTTACCGCCACCTCCACCAACACCGACGACTTTAATGATCGCCTGTTGGTCTACGGTATCTAATAATTCAAACATTTCGTTCTCCCGTTTTTAAAAAAATAAAGTGCAGTACCATCACGTAAATTGGTTGTTGCGCCTGGTACGCACACTTCGCATGGCTAGGTTAAAAATTACCTTGAAACCAGTGCTTTATTCTTTCGAATAAAACCCGGAATCGAGATTCTGATTGAGCCTTTTCTCGAGGCTCTGACTGATTTCGGTGGCCGAATAACACCAGACCGACGCCAGTCGAATAAATTGGATTCTTTACTACTTCGCTCAGTCCGCCCAGATACTTCGGCATCCCAAGGCGAACTGGCAAGTGGAATATCTCTTCGGCCAGTTCGATCATGCCTTCCATTTTCGAACTGCCACCAGTGAGTACCACACCGGACCGTATCAGGTGCTCGAACCCATTACGTCGAAGATCGGTTTTAATCAGCTCAAACAATTCCTCAACTCGCGGCTCAACCACTTCGGCCAGCGTTTGCTTTGACAACTTACGTGGCGGTCGGTCCCCAACTGTCTGCACCTCAATGCTCTCGTCCGCAGGTGCGAGTTGACGCAGCGCGCAGGCATATCGCTTTTTGAGGTCTTCTGCTGACGCGGTAGGTGTCCGCAATGCGATGGCTATATCGTTGGTAATCTGGTCACCGGCAACTGGAATCACCGCCGTATGACGCACCGCGCCCTCGGCATAAACCGCAATATCCGTTGTACCGCCACCGATATCCACCAGGCACACGCCTAGCTCTTTTTCATCATTGGTCAACACCGACTCGCACGATGCCAATTGCTCAAGAATAATATCGTCCACCTCTAGTCCACAGCGGCGAATACATTTTTCAATATTCTTTTCGGAGCTCACTGACGATGTCACCATGTGCAGGTTTGCTTCGAGGCGGATCCCGTTCATGCCTATTGGATGACGGATACCTTCTTGGCCATCGATAATGAATTCCTGCGGCAACACATGGAGAATGGACTGATCATTCGGAATGGCAACGGCTTTCGCCGATTCGATTACACGATCGACATCGTTCCCGTCAACCTCGCTGTCCCGCACCGCGACCACGCCGTGCGAATTGAAACTGTTAATATGCGCGCCAGCAATCCCGGCATACACTGAGTAAATCTGGCAGCCCGCCATTAACTCGGCTTCCTCTACGGCGCGCTGGATTGCGGTCACGGTTTCCTCAATATTGGCCACAACACCCTTGCGCATGCCGGTTGCTGGGTGATGACCGTAACCGATAATCTCGACGTCTCCATCTGCATTAACTTCCCCCACAATGGCAAGCACCTTGGAGGTTCCAATATCCAAACCGACAATTAATTTACTTTCGTTCTTTTTGCTCATTACTGTTCTACCTTGGGCATTCAGTGATTGGCAGCCAGAGCATCAGGGCCCATGGCAAGGTCAGGTTCTATTGGTTCAAACTTCACGGCTAAACCGTCTGGGTAGCGGGCATCCACGTGTGTCAACCGTCGCGTACCATCCCGAAATTTTTGATCAAACAGAAATTCAAAGCGCGCCAAACGATTTGCAACATCATTGCGTCCCAATTGAATTTCAAATTGCGCTTTCTGTGGCACATAAACCACACCCAGCGTCCACGCCTGGCTACTACTTAGGCTGACAGACTTCAGCTTAAGGTGCCGTGTAGCCAATTGCTGCTTCCAGTTGAACGCTGCCTGCAACATACGGCTGGCATCCGCCTCGCGGCCGTGCAAAACAATCGCATTACTGAGCTCGATGGCATCTTCCGGGGCAATCACCTGACCAACCGAGCTCACCCATTTATCCTTACCCCAGCGCATTACAGGCTTGTGCTCCTCCACATAAAGTTCAAGCGTATTTGGCCATTCTCTGCGCACATTCGCACGGTAAACCCAAGGCAAGGCTTCAACCACGGACTTAATTGCCAGCAAATCAACTGAGAAAAAGTTACCTAGGTCTTCATCTGCCAGTGCTTCACGCACCTGCTCAGTGGTCACGTGGTTAAACGCGCCACGAATTTTAAGCTGACTTATCATGAAGGTATCAGGACGATACAGCTGATCAGCCGCCAATAATCCGACCGTGGCAAAAGTCAATGCGGTTGCCATCGCCAACAACAGCCCACGCGCTAGTTTCTGCAACCGCTGTAGTTGCATTTCACGTTTCTGGTTGGCAAAAGCGCGCTCTTTAGCCATTGCTGCCCTCCGACTCAAGCGTCTGTGCCAGAATCTCAAGCACCAATTGTGTGAAATCGATACCTGCCGCCGCCGCTGCCAACGGCACCAAGCTGTGATCAGTCATACCCGGCACGGTATTCGCCTCAAGCAGTAACGGCTGCTGCTGGGCATCCAACATGACATCTACTCGGCCCCAGCCATGACAAGCCAGCGCCTTAAATGCGGACACAGCCAAGTCTTGAACAGTCTTGCTCAAGGTGGAACTTAACGCTGCAGGGCATTCATAGATTGTGTCATCTGACAGGTACTTGGCCTCGTAGTCATAAAATTGGTTAGCGGTACGCATCTGAATGATTGGTAGCGCTTCGTCATGCAGGATCGACACTGTTAATTCCGCACCGGGAATGAATGTCTCCGCAATCACGTCATCACCACATTCTGCTGCTGCTTGGTAGGCAGCGAGCAAACCGTGTTGGGTTTCCACCTTGCCAATGCCGACGCTGGAACCCTCACGCGCAGGTTTTAAAAACAGGGGCAGGCCGAGTGACTCAACCAATCCATCCAGATCGGCTTCGGACGTGAGCACTCGAAACGCGGCCGTTGGCAACCCAAGCGATTGCCAAATTTGCTTACTCCGCACCTTATCCATGGCCAGCGCACTGCCCAGAACCTGACTACCCGTATAGGGCAAACCAATCGCTTGCAACGCACCTTGCACAACACCGTCCTCGCCCCAACGACCGTGCAGCGCGATAAACACACGATCAAAGTCATCGGACTTTAAAACAGCGATATTATGTGGGCCAGCATCTATGCCATGCGCGTCCACGCCGGCCTGCTGCAAAGCGGCCAAGATTGCCCCACCGCTTTTAAGGGACACCTCACGCTCCGCAGAAATGCCGCCCATCAGCACCGCAACTTTGCCAAAACGAGTGACATCAAACGTCATAGGTCACCCCCAGATTGCAATGCATCGAATAACTGTCGCGACGCTTTTCCGATGGTACCGGCGCCCATGGTGAGTACGACATCGCCATCTTGCACAATGGGTTCTAATACCGAGCGCAATTGATCGAGCTCAGCAACGAAAATTGGATGACTGGTACCCCGCACCCGGATTGCTTGACACAGGGCTTGTCCGGTTGCACCACTTATCGGCGTTTCCCCAGCGGGGTACACTTCACAAATCAACAAATCAGTCTGACTTGCGAGCACACTGACAAAATCATCGAATAAATCAAACGTACGCGAGTAACGGTGTGGCTGAAACACGGCGACAATGCGCCGATCGGGCCAACAGCCACGTGCCGCGTTCAGCGTTGCGTCCAGTTCAACCGGGTGATGCGCGTAGTCATCCACCACCGTGATGTTGGCTCCATTGACATCCACATCGCCAAATATTTGAAAACGACGCCCAACCCCTTGAAACTCACGCAATCCGGATTGAATCGCGGTGTCGTCGACGCCTAAATGGCTAGCAATCGCGATCGCTGCAGTGGCATTCAGGACGTTGTGTGTGCCGGGGATCGACAACTCAACATCCAGTTCCGGTGTGCGATTTGGACGACGCACTTTAAAGCGCATCCGCGTTGCGTCCTGTGAAAGGTCATAAGCCTGATAATCACTCGACTCACTCAAGCCGTAGCTAACTACTGGCTTATGCACATCAGACCGAATAGCGCGCACGTTTTCATCGTCTTCACACAAGACCGCGAGCCCGTAAAACGGCAAGTTCTGTAAAAAGGTCACGAATGTCTTCTTCAAGGTATCGAGATTGCCTTGATAAGTCACCATGTGATCTTCATCAATATTCGTAACGATGGCCATCTGCGGTTTCAAATTGAGGAACGACGCATCACTTTCGTCTGCCTCCGCCACCAAATAGTCGCCCTGACCAAGCTTCGCGTTGACACCCGCGCTATTGATCAAACCGCCGACCACAAACGTAGGATCCAACCCGCCTGCAATCAAGATAGCCGACACCAGACTGGTTGTCGTCGTCTTGCCATGCGTACCTGCGACCGCAATCCCATGTTGAAAACGCATCAACTCACCCAACATCTCAGCACGCGGAATCACCGGAATGCCGGCTTCTATAGCCCCGTGCACTTCAGGGTTGGTTTTATCTATGGCTGACGAGACAACGACCACGTCACTGCCTTTGATATTGTCTACATGATGACCAATCACCACGCGGATACCTGCATTGCGAAGGCGCTGAGTAACCGGCCCATCAACAATGTCCGACCCGCTCACTTGGTAGTTGGAATTAACCAGCACCTCGGCGATACCAGACATACCACTACCACCAACACCGACGAAATGTATATTGTTTACTCGGTTACGCATCTAAGTACTCCTGGCACACTGCAACCACATCCCTCAAAGCATCTGGCTTATGTAATGACTGTGCTTGCAAGCCCATCGCACGCAAACTGTCGCGGCTCGATAACATGTCCTGCAACGTAGCAATCATTTCAGGTTGCTCGATTTGCTGGTTCAACAACATCCGTGCACCTCCCGTAGCGACCATCGCCTCGGCGTTTTTAACTTGGTGATCACCAGCCGAAAAAGGATACGGGATCAGCAACGCAGGCTTGCCCGCAGCGCAACATTCGGCCACTGTCATTGCACCGGCTCGACAAATCAACATATCTGCCCAGCGATACGCTTCTGCCATATCATCAATAAACTCGGTAACTCTGGCGGGCACACCCTGCGCCGCATAATTTGCGGTCACCTCGGCACTATTCCCGCGACCGGACTGGTGCCAGATATCAATATTCATCTCCGACAACGCGGACACTACCGCTGGTAGCTTGGTGTTAAACGAGTAAGCTCCCTGGCTACCGCCTACGACCAGCACCCTCAGCTTGGTACGCGATTCAGTCTGCCCATCAATGCTTGGTTTGATCGTCTCTCGCACCGGGTTCCCCACCCAGTCTGCGGTACCTGGCAAGCCCTGCACCTGTGGAAAGCCGGTGAGTACACGACTGGCTATTTTTGCTAGGTATTTATTGGTCAAGCCCGCAACTGCGTTCTGCTCATGCACGATCAATGGTCGCCCCATCAAGCGCGCCATTAGGCCACCCGGGCCAGCAACGAAGCCACCCATGCCAAGCACACAATCCGGCTTGACACGACGGATTACGCGCATGCTCTGCCACATTGCGCGCGCCAACTTGAATGGTGCGAGCAGCAACGTGAGCGCGCCTTTACCTCGTAAGCCCTCCACCGATACCCAGTGCATCGGTATGTTGTGCGCAGGCACAACCCGTGATTCCAAACCACGATGCGTACCAAGCCAGGACACCGCGACGCCCTGCTTACGCAGCTGGTTGGCCACCGCCAGCGCAGGATAGACATGCCCACCAGTGCCGCCGGCAACTACCAGCAAGTGTGGAACACGACTCATCGCGCCCCCCCCTTTTTCAGCTCGCCGGAACGATTTTGGCGGTCCACACCAAACAGCAGCCCGATGGCAATACAGCACACCAACATACTGCTACCACCATAGCTAATAAACGGCAGTGTCAAACCTTTAGTCGGCAGCACGCCTAAATTAACGCCAATATTTATCACCGCTTGAAAGACCAGCAAAATCCCAATACCTTGCGCCAATCGCGCTGCATAGACGCGACCGACCAGCTCCGCCTGACGCGAAATCAATAGCGACCGTTGCAACAACGTCCCGTATAAGCCGATGACGAGAAGGATACCGACCAGTCCCAATTCTTCTCCTATCACGGCCAGAATAAAATCGTTGTTCGCGTGCGGCAGGTAATACAATTTTTGAATACTGGCACCGAGCCCGACCCCAAAGATTTCACCGCGCCCAACGGCAATTAATGCTTGCGTTAACTGGAACCCGGCACCGTAAGGATCCGCCCAAGGATCGAGATAACTCATCAAACGATCCATACGATACGGCGACATACTCACCATAAAATACATGGCAATCGCAACCACAGTCAGGCACAACAAGGTATGACTTACGCGAATTCCACCCAGAAACATCATCAGACCCACGGTCGCGGTCATGACCACAAAACTACCGAAGTCCGGCTGCATCAAGAGTAAGCCCCCCATCAACGCGATAACGACGGCTATATTGACAATACCCTTAGAGAACTTTTTGATTTCCGCTTGTCGGCGTGTCAAGTAACTGGCGGTGTAGAGTACGATGGCAACCTTGGCAAATTCCGCTGGCTGAAAACGGAATCCAGCCAATGAAAACCAACGGCGTGAGCCATTGACTTCAATACCGATAAACAACAAGACCAACAACAGCAGGAATGACAAGCCTAACAATGTCCAGCTTAACTTGTCCCAGACCCAAACAGGGATAGAGGCCACCAGCACGGTCAACCCAACACCCACGATCACATGTATCAACTGGCGCCAAAAATGCGCGGTATTGGTGTTTAAGTTTTGATCACCCATCGCAATGGTTGAAGAAAACACCATGATTAACCCCAACATTAGCAACGAAATGAATACGCCAAGCAACACCGAATCAACGCCGACGGAGTTGTCTTGCGGCGTGAAACGTGTCGCTTGTAGAGCACTACCACTCATGCGGCACCTCGCTCTATGTGGTTTCGCACACACGCAGCAAAGGTATCGCCACGATGTTCAAAGCCACGATACATGTCGAAACTGGCACAGGCTGGTGATAACAGTACGACTTGCCCAGGCTTTGCAGCTTGCGCAGCAAGTGCCACTGCCTCCGCCATATCCGACGCCGATACGATACGCGTACGCCCATTGAGCGCGGCCTCAAGTTTTGGCGCGTCAATTCCAAAGAGTATGAGCAACTGAACGTTGTCCGTGACCGCATCAGCCAATGCGGTGAAGTCTGCCCCCTTGCCCTGACCACCAGCGATCCAGATAACCGGCTGCTCCAGGCTCAGAAGCGCGGTACTTGTGGCACCCACATTAGTCGCCTTCGAGTCATTAACCCAACGTACACCGCCGTGCATTGCAACCGTTTGCATTCTGTGCGGCAGACCGACAAACTCTTTTACCGCACGCACTCGCGCGTCCAATGACAACGCCAAGAAATCAGTCAGTGCGAACGCACTCAATACGTTTTTCACGTTGTGCAGCCCAGTCAGCGCAATGTCGCTGAGCTTCATTAAGCGTTTCTTGCCCTGCATTAACCAGCGCCCATCGTGTTGCCGCTTGACACCGAATTCATCTTCATTGGCCGGTTCATCCAACTCAAAGCTCAATAGCCTGGCAACTTGGGTTATTTGCGACAACTGCTCGTCATGCCTAGGGAGTATGGCGCGTTGCGCGCCTTTTAAAATACGGCTTTTCGCCAATACGTAATCACCCATGGAACGGTAACGATCCATGTGGTCCTCACTGATATTTAGAATTGCGGCCGACGCCGCACCGACGTGAGAGGTTGTTTCCAGTTGGAAACTGGACAGCTCCAGAATCGCAACATCGTAATCCAGTGCATTTGTTATCGCATCAAGTACAGGCACACCAATATTACCGGCAACCAGTGGCCGCAAACCGCCCGCAGCGACCATGTCACCGACCAATGTGGTCACGGTACTTTTACCATTCGAACCCGTAATAGCGATTACCGGTTTGGTATTTGCTGCCAAAAACAACGCCACATCACCGACAATTTGGGCGCCTTGTCGCCGCACCGATTGCAACATGGGTTCCTGTAACGACACGCCCGGACTGGCAACAATTAAACTATTCGCATCAAGGCAGCCATCCACAAACGCGCCGCAACGCACATCGACGTCAGGAAAAGACTCGGCTAACTGCGCGGCTAATGGCGGGTTGTCGCGTGAGTCAAGCACAGACACAGCAAGCCCGCACGAACGCAAATAACGTACCGCGCTAAAGCCGCTAATTCCCAATCCAATTACCGTAGCACGCTGATAACGAGCTAACAGGTCTGGGCTAATATTGTGTCGTTGATCAACCATTTAAATTAACGCACCTTCAAGGTCGCCAAACCAATCAACACCAACACTAGGCTGATGATCCAGAATCGTACAATCACACGTGGCTCCGGCCACCCCTTCAATTCAAAATGGTGATGGATCGGCGCCATCCGAAAAATTCGCTTACCAAAAAACTTATAACTAAATACCTGCAGAATGACCGACACCGTCTCCAACACGAAAATGCCGCCCATAATGAACAGCACCAGCTCCTGACGCACGATCACGGCCACGACACCTAACGACGCACCCAAGGATAGTGAACCGATATCCCCCATAAACACCTGTGCGGGATACGTGTTAAACCATAGAAACCCGAGTCCAGCCCCCACTAATGCCGCACAAAAAATAGCGACTTCACCGGCTCCGACAACTAAAGGGATTTGCAGATAGTCCGAAAAAATCACATTGCCAGAGAGATAACAAAATACCGCCAATGCGCCCGCCACCATGGCAGTCGGCACGATGGCCAATCCATCTAATCCATCGGTCAGGTTGACCGCATTGCTAGTTCCCACAATCACAAAATACGTCAGCGGAATAAACAAAATACCGAGCTGCCATACGACGTCTTTGAAGAATGGAATGATCAACGCCGTCTCAATCGGAGCCTGTGCCGTTTGGTACAGGAATATAGCTGCAATTGTTGCGACCACACTCTGGCTAAGAAATTTGTTACGTGAACCCATACCACGCGGATCTTTATTAATGAGTTTCTGATAGTCGTCGTACCAACCAATCACACCAAACAAGGAACATACGAACACGGTAATCTGTACAAATCGATTACTCAAATCAGCCCACAACACGGTAGCCAGCAACACGGAAGCAAGGATTAAAAGCCCGCCCATGGTTGGCGTACCCACTTTGTCGAAATGGGTTGGCGGCCCGTCCTGCCGCACGGTCTGCCCGATCTGGTGAATGCTCAATTTTCGGATCATGATCGGCCCCACCAGCAACGACACAACCAAGGCCGTCAGAACCGCACAAATTGCGCGCAGTGTTAGATACTGAAACACATTGAAAAAACTGTACTGTTCGGCAAGCATTTCAAACAATGCGACTAACATGCGTTATTCCCCGGGGCTTTGCCTGCAAGAGGCATTGAATTATTTTTAAATAACATTTCTAGCTCACTGACAACACGCTCCATACGCGCAGAGCGTGAGCCTTTAACCAACACGGCGCCAACGGGTAGCGTGGTTTGCAAATGTGTCAACAGCGCTGATTGCGAATCAAAAGCCAGACCCGCCGAGCCAAAGCCTTCGACAATGTGTGGCGCAAATTCACCACAAGCTAACAAACAATCGATCTGCGCCTCGGCGGCCAATGCACCCAAATCATGATGCGCCTGAACCGCCGTTGCTCCCAGCTCCGCCATATCACCCACGATCAGTGTGGTCTGCTTAAAATCGCGCAAAACCTTGATCGCTGCAGCCATCGAAACAGGATTAGCGTTATAAGTGTCGTCAATTACAGTACGCCCCCCAAAACGACGAATCGCAAGTCGTCCATTTGGGGCTCGGTAGGCGGCCAGTCCACGTTGAATCAGGTCAATCGGAATATTGGACACCCACGCCAAGCTAATCGCCGCCAAAGCATTGCGGACATTATGCTCGCCAACTGTCTCCAGTCGCACCGAAAACGCTTCATTTGGCGTCGTCACGTCTAAGACTAAGCCGCCCTCTGCGACTGTGTAGGTGGCACTGATATCTGCCGAATTCGTCAACCCAAACGTCACCACATGTCGACCTTGTGCGGTAACACGCCACTGCTCTGCGTACGCATCATCGGCATTAATTACCGCAACACCATCGTCCGCTAACCCTTCGAATATTTCGCCTTTGGCAGTGGCGACGGCGGCGACCGTCCCGAGTCCTTCAAGGTGGGCTGCACCGGCGTTGGTAATCAGCGCCACAGTTGGTCTGGCTACGCAACTCAACACAGCGATTTCTCCAGGGTGGTTCATACCCATTTCAACAATCGCATAACGATCATCAGCCTTTAGTCGCATCAGTGTCAGCGGTACGCCAATCTGATTATTCAAATTACCAATCGTGGCAACCCCTTCGCCAAACGCGGAGAAGATCGACGCAGTCATTTCTTTCACTGTGGTCTTCCCCGCGCTACCTGTAATCGACACCACAGGGATAGAAAACTGGGCTCGCCACCAAGCAGCCAAATCCAGCAGACTACGATGCGTGCTGGCCACCTGTATTGTCGGCAAATCAGAGTCCACAGCACGCTCAACCATCAAGGCAGCAGCGCCAGCCGCCGCTGCCTGTGTCACATAGTCATGCGCATCGAAATTGTCACCTTTTAGGGCCACAAACAAACGGCCTGCGCAATCATCACGAGTATTGATCGACACATTGTGAAATAAACAGTCGTCACCAAACATAACGCCGCCCACGGCATCACACACTTGAGAAAGCTGCATCATTGCGCCACCCCCATCAATGTTGCGACAAACTCACGATCGGAAAAGCCCAGTACGTGTTGTCCGATTGTTTGTGTCGACTCATGCCCTTTACCGGCTACCAACACCCAATCTGACTCGTCCGCATGTGTAACGGCGTATTCAATAGCGTCGGCACGATCCAAAATAACCGTATGCGCTCCCTCGACACCCAATGCAATTTCATTTGCTATTCGCTGCGGGTCTTCTGATCGAGGATTATCGTTGGTAATCACCACGTGACTTGCATACGCTTCGGCCGCCTTGCCCATAACCGGCCGCTTGGCGCGATCGCGATCACCGCCGCAGCCGAACACACACCACAGCGCGCCTTCGCAATGCGGCGTAATAGAACGCAGGGCCTTATCCAATGCATCTGGTGTGTGTGCATAGTCCACCACCACGCGCGGTTTCCCATTGGCGCTGAACAACTCCATGCGCCCGGGCGCTGGCTTCAACTCAGCCAGAATGCGTTGAATACCATCTAGGGGCGTGCTCAAGCTCAACAAGCAAGCCACCAACATCTCTAGGTTCGGGACGTTGATTGATCCAATCAGCGGCGTGACCACCTCAAAATCCACGCCATTGCCTTCAATCACAAATTGCAGGCCTTCAGCGCTGAGCGCAACGTCATCCGCATACACATCACCACCCTGACCGAAACCCACTACAAATTCAGCGCTGGCTTCGTCGCATAAACGCCGACCAAACTCATCCGCAACATTAATCACGGCTAACTCACTGGTAAATTCGGTAAACAAACGACGTTTGGCATCACCGTAGGCAACCATATTGCCATGATAATCCAGATGATCATGCGAGAGATTACTGAACAACACACAGTAAAACTGGGTCCCTGCCACGCGCCCCTGATCTAACGCATGAGACGACACTTCCATGCAAACCTGGGTGATTCCGGCATCTCGAAATTCAGCCAATAAACGATGCAGTGACACAGGGTCAGGCGTCGTATGACTGGCACTGCTCAAGCCAGACAATTGCCCAACACCAATTGTCCCAATCATGGCAGCTTGCAATCCAAGTGCGCTGAACGCCTGTGTTAATAGATAGCAACACGTCGTTTTGCCGTTGGTGCCCGTGACACCGAATACTTGAATATCCGCACTGGGCTGACCGTAGAACGCGCTGGCCAACAACCCGACCTTGCCCTGAAGGTCATGTACACCAATGGCCGGCACAACGATCTCCGGCGGCAACGCGAAGCCATCTGCCTCGTAAATAATCGCTGCAGCACCCGCTTGCTGTGCTTGCAATAGATACTGTCGACCATCCGAGCTATGACCAGGATAGGCGAAAAACAAGCCGCCCGACTCCACGAGTCGCGAATCAATACTCAGCGAACTCACGGTAACATCGTCCACACACGGCAAATTCAGCAGCGCCATCAAATCAGAAAGTTGCGCTTGATATTGATTCATCCTGCCCCTCCGCTTTGCAATTGCGAGGCACGACTCATGGACGCGGTTGGTCTTGCAATCATTAGCTTTGCAGGCTCTTTCTGCTCTGACTCAAGCGCATCGGGCGGCACATCGCGGAACCGCAGCGCGCCGGCCATGACCGCCGAAAACACTGGCGCGGCGACCAAGCCCCCGTAGTAGTCTACGCCTCGCGGATCATCAATCGCTACCACCAACACCACCTCAGGGTCGCTGATGGGCGCAAACCCAGCGAACAGAGACATGTAGGCGTCATCTTGGTATCGACCGTTCAATACCTTGTGTGCAGTTCCGGTTTTACCGCCTACGCGGTACTGATCGACACGCGCCTGCGGTGCCGTACCACTGTCACTCACTGCAGCTTCCAACATCAGCGCCACTTGATCCACAACACCTTTACTGAACACACGCTCGCCCTCGGGTGGCTCTTCAAGTGGACTCAAGGTAACGGGCAAAATCACGCCATCGTTTGCTAACGCGATATAGCTGCGCGCTAATTGCAAGGTGTTCACCGACAGACCATATCCATAAGACATGGTCGCGTGCTCTATCGGTCGCCACTTTTTACGCTTCGCGAGGATACCGCGCTGCTCACCGGGCAACTTCAATTGATTCGTTTGCCCAAACCCCAGTGCACGGTAGGTGTCGTATAGATCACGCGCAGGTAACTTCATTGCGATTTTGGCCGCACCAATATTACTGCTTCGTTTGATCACATCACTCACCGTAATCTCACCCAGCGCTTTTGTGTCGTTAATCCGGCTGCGGCCGATATAAAAGAAACCCTGCTCCGCATCAATGATTGACTGCGGCTCGATCACGCCCTCCTCCAGTGCCATCGCCACCGTGAACGGTTTGACTGTAGACCCCGGCTCGAAAGAGTCAGTAATCGAGCGATTCCTGAATCGCGTACTTTTAAGTTCCGCGCGATCATTGGGGTTAAAGTCCGGCATGCTTACCATGGCCAGAATCTCACCGGTTTTTGCGTCCAACGCCACTAACGAAGCTGATGCGGCGTTGTGTTTTTTGACCGCTGCTTGCAGATGACGATAAGCCAAGTACTGGATACGCGCATCGATACTCAGTTTGATATCTTCACCGTGCTGCACCTGACTCAACTGTTCAACATATTCAACAACATGTCCTACTCGATCATGTAACACATGCGTGCGTCCGGGCTGCCCCTTAAGTGACTCATTAAATGAGAGTTCCAGTCCCTCTTGACCTTCATTGTCGATATTGGTAAATCCAAGCACGTGACCCAATACGGGCCCCGCCGGATAGTAGCGCTTGTATTCACGCACCGAATTTATCCCGGGCACGTCGAGCGCCAATATCTGGTTGGCTAGCTGCGGCGAGATTTGCCGCTTGAGATAACTAAACTCTTTGGCTTTGGCTTTTTCAGCACGCGCCAGCAACTCATTACGAGAGATGCCTAATAAGCTCGTTAGCTTTTCGTACGAGTACTCGTTTTGCTGGCGCAAAATTGTTGTCGGATGCATCCAGATTGAATCGACCGGCGTACTGATCGCTAACGGCTGATTATTACGATCCAGTATCATGCCGCGTGTCGGCTCTTCTTTTTGTACGCGCAGATATCGCGCATCGCCCTCCGACTGAAGGTAATCATTATCGATGACCTGTAAGTGGACAGCGCGCACAGCAAAGGTGACAAAGATTGTCCCAAACACGAGCCCGACCACCCGATAGCGCCAGGTCGACACCGGGACCACAACTTCTTTTTGGCTGCGACGATCAGTGGTTTGATTTGCTTTACCGCGTGCCATCTTGCACCTCGCTAGCACGGGCGTTTATGCCAACAAATTTTATCTCGTCTTTATTGGGAGCGCGCATCGATAGTGACCTGCTCGCATCACGCTCGATCCGATGCGGAAATGCCCACAGGCTTTCTTCGACCAACAACTGACCCCACTCGTCATCCAGCGCATCACGGCGCGCCTGTTCGGTTTGAAATGCCACATACGCAATGCGATGCTCATGGCGCACATTGACGACAAATAAAGCACTTACCACCACACTGGTAATCAAAAACCACATCACACTGTCACGCATGCGCACCTCCTGCGTAGGGCACATCCGTACGTTCCGCAACACGCAACACGGCACTTCGAGCACGCACATTGCGCGCAACCTCTTCCGCACTTGGCTTGATAGGCTTGCCAATCTGCTTTAGGGGCGTACGATACATGTCCGCGCTCACTGGAATATTCTTTGGCGGTAAGTTTGGCGTCGATAAATCTCGAATAAAGCGCTTCACGATCCTGTCTTCCAACGAGTGAAAGCTGATCACCGCCAAGCGACCGCCCTCATTGAGCAGTTCAACCGTCTGCGGCAAAACATCACTGACCTGTGCTAATTCCTGATTCACATGCAGGCGTATGGCCTGAAAGCTTCGTGTTGCTGGATGTTTATGCTTGTCCTTTTTCGGGATTGCTTGAGCAACAATATCCGCCAATTGATGTGTGGTCGTAATCGGAGTTTCTGCGCGCTGCTCCACGATCGCGTGCGCAATACGACGCGCAAACCGTTCTTCCCCCAGATCAAACAGCACCATCATCAAATCACGCTCATCAACCCGTGCCAACCAGTCTGCGGCCGACTCACCCTGCGTGGTGTCCATACGCATATCCAGCGCGCCATCGCGCAGAAAGCTGAAGCCGCGCTCGGCCTGATCGAGTTGTGGCGATGAAACACCCAGATCCATCAAGACACCGTCGATACCACTAATATCCGAAAACTGCTTAATTTTATGCTGCATACGCGCAAACTCACAGTGCACGATGCTGACACGCTTATCGTCCGCGAACGTGGCACGCCCCAGCTCAACCGCACGTAAATCGCGATCAAACCCAATCAAACGACCTTCGGGACCTAATTGTTCTAGAATGGCACGCGCATGCCCGCCACGACCGAGCGTGGCATCGATGTAGACGCCAGACGGGCGCACGTTCAACGCGGAGAGAGCCTCTCGCTTCAGGACAGGGATATGTTCTTCAACCGGAGTCATGGCGCGCTCTAAAAAGAGAGTGATTCAAGCTCGGCCGGCAATGCCGATTCGTCGAGCTCTACTGACAACATGGAATCTCGTTGCGCTACCCAGTGCGCCTCATCCCAAATCTCATACTTGTCGCCTTGCCCAACCAAGACCGCTTTTCGATCAATACCTGCAAATTCTCGCAACTGCGGTGGCAGCAGAATGCGTCCACTCGAATCCATCACACAGTCGTCAGCATGCCCAATCAACATGCGTTTCAATTGGCGCGTCTGGGCATTCAAGGTCGGCAACGCCGTCAGCTTTCGCTCCACCTGCTCCCAGTCTTCCAATCGATACAACAACAAACAACGATCACTCGGACTAATCGTTACCACGAGCGCACCCTCGGACTCCCCACGTAGGGCGTCACGATGCCGGGTCGGAATAGACATCCGCCCCTTGGCATCCAAACTCAGATGGTTACTGCCTCTGGCCACGACTAAATAGTTCTCGCCTGTTGATTGGTTCTCTGTTTCGTTTTTCTAATTTTGGGTCAGGATTTGGGCAATTTCATCCACAAAACCCCACAATTACCCACATTTCGCCACTATCTACGACGCAGACATGACTGTCAAGGGATAAATGATCAGGAAAACCTTTTTCTTTCAGTAAGTTAGCGCACATTCCATGGCGACTTAAACTGATAAGTTAAAGTGTTACTTTAACTTGATGTGGCAAGATTTTATTTTTGATTGATTAATTTTTAGGCATATTAACCAAAAATTGTGTATTACGACGATAATTACGGTTTTGTTATTACCCCGATACTCGTATGTTCTCGCCTACTCGATGAAACCGAGATCCAAAACCACGATTTCATCCGAATAGACGATAAAGAAGTTAGCCTGTAAGCCGGGTTCTGTCGAGGACAGTCATTCATCTAGGGCGCACATCGCTGCACGCCTCAAGCAACCTACCCGTGTCCAACGCGGGCCGCGCCATCTGGACACCTATTTGGTCTTGCTCCGAGTGGGGTTTACCTTGCCGCTCATGTTACCACTCGCGCGGTGCGCTCTTACCACACCATTTCACCCTTACTTCCAGGCACTGCCCGAATTAACGAACACCACCTTGTGTGGAAGCGGTATCTTTCTGTTGCACTGGCCGTCGGCTCACGCCGCCCAGACGTTATCTGGCACCCTGCCCTGTGGAGCCCGGACTTTCCTCCCCCTGCATAACAGGCGGCGACTGTCCGGCTAACTTCGCGCGCAGTCTACTCAAACCAGCGAGGTTTAGCAAAAGAATCACAACGAATTGAGTAAATTCAGGCCAATTACTACTTTGCACGCAGCGCGTGCATGGCACTCGGCAGATCGTCGAAGCCCTGATCAGCAACACGTTTAGATAAACCACTCACGATCTCACGAATCATAACCGGCCCTTGGTAGATGAATTGGGTATAAAGTTGCAGGTAATCCGCACCAGCCAACAGCTTCTCCCACGCATCATCCACCGATTTTATTCCACCAACGCCGATTATTTGCACTTTGCCATTCAGTAAAGGATAAAAACGGCGAATGCATTCGGTAGCCATGGATTTAACCGGCGCACCACTTAAGCCACCCATTTCAGTCGCATGCACACTGCGCAAACTATCCGGTCTCGACACAGTGGTATTGGTCGCGATTATGGCATCGAATTGGTGTGACACAACGAGTTCTGCAATGGTCTCGATTTCATCTCCGCTTAGGTCTGGTGCGACCTTCAGCGCAATGGGCACACGTCGCTTGTGCACTTTCTCACATTTGGCTCGTGCTGCCATCAAATGTCCCAGCAACTCATCCAAAAATGCTTCATTTTGTAGGTCGCGCAACGATTTCGTGTTGGGCGATGAAATATTAACGGTAATGTAGTCGGCACTAGCGTATACGCGCTGCATCGCGCTCACGTAGTCGAAATGCGCATCGGCAATCTCAGTGGACGCGTTTTTGCCAATATTGATCCCCGCTACCACAGGAATTTCAGGCCGCGTCAAGTTCTGCACGAACTCATCGACGCCACCACTATTAAAACCCATACGGTTGATGATGGCTTCGTCTTCCGGCAACCGAAACATTCTGGGTTTATCATTGCCTGGCTGAGGTTTGGGGGTTACGGTCCCCATCTCGACGCCACTGAACCCAAGCGCTGCCAACGCGGGTAGAGCACGCGCCGACTTGTCGAGACCCGCCGCCAGACCGACAGGGTGGGGAAATTCCAGCCCCATACACTCCACCGACAATGACGGTACTTTGGCCCCAAAACACGAATGCAGCTGCCGCGTCATCCAGGGTGAGCGCGAAATCGTCGCCAGCTGTGACAGCGTCAAGTCATGTGCACGCTCGGGATCGAGCTGAAATAAAATCGGGCGAACGAAGGAATACATAACACGATATCGCGGTTGGTGAAATCGGCGCTATGATACCAGAGTCGGCATCTTTAGCAGGCCCCCTTCATGCTAATTCACTGTTTTGCAGTCGCCATGCCGCAGCATATGCGCCCTTATTCGCCAGCAATTGATCATGTGTTCCAGTTTCTATTATCTCGCCTTGGTCTAGCACGATAATTTGGTCTGCGTCCACGATGGTAGACAAACGGTGCGCGATCACCAGGCTGGTGTAGCTGCCACGCACCCGCTGCATCGCCGCTAAAATTCGCTGTTCCGAACGACTGTCGAGTGATGAGGTCGCCTCATCAAACACCATAATCTTTGGCTGCTTCAAAATGGCGCGCGCAATCGCCACGCGCTGCTTTTCGCCGCCCGACAATTTAAGCCCGCGTTCACCGACCTGCGTGTTTTCGCCTTCCGGCAACTGGGCGATAAATTCATCCAAATACGCCATGCGAATCGCCTCGCAAACTTGTTCTCGACTGGCATTGACATTTCCGTAGTGAATATTCTCGTAAATACTCGCATTGAACAATACCGTGTCCTGTGGAACCACGCTAATCGCGCGTCGCAGGCTATCTTGAGTCACCTCAGAGATATCCTGACCATCAATCCATATCTGGCCAGCATTTAGATCGTAAAACCGAAACAGTAATTTCATGATGGTTGACTTACCGGAACCGCTGCCGCCAACGATTGCGACTTTTTGTCGGGCCGGAACCGTAAAGCTAATGCCCTTTAATATCGGGCGGTCAGCATGGTAATGAAATGCCACCTTTGAAAACCGAATTTCACCCCGTTGCACCTGCAAGTCTGGGGCACCCTCGCTGTCCTGGACCGCGGAGTCGACGCGCAGCAGGGCAAACATGGCATCAATATTTGCCATGGCTCCTTTCATCTCGCGATAAACGAAACCGAGAAAATTTAGTGGGACAAATATTTGCATCATCAGAGCATTGATCAATACAAAATCACCAATACTCATCGCACCAACACTGACTCGATACGCAGCAAGAACCATGGCAGCAGTAGCGGCACAGGCAATAATCATTGACTGTCCACCATTGAGTCCAAACAAGGTAAGTCGGTTACGACGCCGCGCCTGCTCCCAATCAGCCAGATTGTCATCGTAACGCGCTGCTTCAAACGCCTCATTATTAAAATATTTGACGGTTTCAAAGTTCAGCAGACTGTCTACAGCGCGCGTGCTAGACTGACTTTCCGCCTGGTTCATGGCGCGGACTGTGGCCGTTCGCCACTCGGTGGCAACAACGGAAAAGCCGACATAAGCCACCACCGACACCAGCACAATCACAGCAAACCAGACCGAATAGTTCCAAAACAAAAGTACTGCGATCATGCCTATCTCAATAAAAGTTGGCACTATATTGAACACCATGAATCGCATCAGGAAGCTGATACCCGCCACGCCACGCTCGATATCCCGTGACACGCCACCAGTACGACGATTGAGGTGGTAGGCTAGATCAAGCGAATGCAAATGCCGAAACACCTGATGACCGACTCGACGCATCGCGCGTTCCGTTACTCGACCAAACAAGGTATCGCGCAGCTCACCGAACAACACATTAGCAAAACGCACCATCCCATAGGCTATCAATAAAGCCAACGGCACGATAATGACCGCATTGTCTTCATTGAGCTGATCCACGATGTGTTTGAGAATAAACGGCAAACCAACACTCGCCAGCTTCGCGGCAATCAAGCACAGCAAGGCCAGCACAATGCGCCCACGAAATTCAAGTAAATAAGGCACAAGCTGCTTTAAGCTACGCCAATCAACTTGGTCTACCACGTCAGTATGCCGCATTCCACGCATAATCAGCGCACCTCAGATCGCAACGTACCGGCTTGCAACGCGGTCACTAAATCACGCAATAGATGCTGCCGAAACTGGTACGGCATTGGACGGTTAAAAATGAACACAAAGCGCAGCGGCCGCTGATCTAATTCAATGTAGCCGGCAAAGCTGTGCACCCCATCCAGCGTACCGGTCTTAGCGTAAACACGCACGTCATCTCGTTGCGTCAAATACGGTTTGAGCAAATGACGATGCACTTGAAACTCACCTAAAATCTGCGCTAACTGGCGCGCCGAAAAGCGATTGTCGCGGGTTAAACCAGCGCCATCACGCATAACAAAGTTCGACCAACCAAACTGGCTTTTCAACCTTGTTTCTGCCGCAGTAACCGCCACCTCAAAACTCACCTGCTGCGATTCTGGCGTTTCCGCAAGCTTGAGAAACAGGTGATTGGCAATCACATTGTTCGAGTATTCGAGTGCACCGCGCAAAGTCTCGGCCAGATTCCGTGAGTTGACATGCACGTAGGCCGCTTTGAGGCCGCTCGGCACGCGCTGATCAACTTCGATTTTCGGCGATGACCAACCCGCTTTGGCAGCCAGAAGCTCGGCAAAATAGCGTTGCGCATTCTGTGCGGAGATCAAGTTGATTCGACTGACTTTGGTACCCACTTTGGCACCGAATGCCTCAGCCAGAGGAGTTAATGGTGTCTGCGGTTCAGCACTCACCACCTGCTGACCGTGCCGCTGCAACATTACCGTATTAAAGTTAGCGCTCAACGCGGCAAGCGGTGCATTGTACGGGTCATCAACTCGACTGCGCCCCGGAATTGCCTCAAGATCAAAGAAATGACTGTCGGTTCGGATAGTCTTGACGTCTGCGACCTCCCGCGCAACCAGAGCAGCGGCGATATGCTCGATTTCCTCAGAAACCAGGTATGGATCACCAAAACCTTGTATCCAAAGAGTTTGGTCCTGGTAGTAAAACGCGGTTCTAAATTGATGTGATGCTCCCCACTTTTCCATTGCCAGATACGCAGTCACTAACTTGGTCAGCGAGGCCGGAATCAGGGGCTGCTCACTACGCCAATCGAACAGCGTTGCATCGTCGGCGTCCAACACCAGCACCGCATCTTGATCAGTCAACTCATGCGACTTGAATCGCGCTGCATCCACATTGGCGGCCACAAAAAAGCACGTCAAAACGATGCAAACCAGGCATCCACGCATCATGATTTGAGACTCAAAGCGAGTTGATACACATCATTTTTGCGCCGACCGGTCAGTTTGGCTACTAAAGCGGCTGCTTGCTTAACGGGTAATTCGGCTAACATGACATCCAGCATTCGACTCACTTGAGCATCGTCTTCCCCCTTGATTACAACCCCCGCCAACATCAACACGAACTCGCCGCGGGTCTGATCTGAATCAGACTCTAAGGTTGCCAACACCTCGGCGGCTGTCCCAGCCAAAACTGTCTCAAAACGCTTGGTTAGCTCCCGTGCCAACACGATTCGGCGTGAATCCCCGAGCACAGCGACGATATCACGCACGGCCGCGACGATACGGTGTGAAGACTCTAGCAGGACCGCTGTTCGAGGCTCGCGCAAGTACGCGCGCAGCGAAGTTTGTCTAGCCTGCGCCTTGGGCGGCAGAAATCCGTCAAACACAAAGCGATCCGTTGGCAACCCGGCTATCGACAACGCTGCGATGATCGAGCTGGGCCCCGGCACCGTGACCACTTGATGACCCGAGTCCCGCAAAGCTCGCACCAACACAAACCCTGGATCGCTGATCAACGGCGTGCCCGCATCACTAATCAGCGCTAGCTGCTGCCCAGCGGTTAATTGCGCTTGCACCCAATTGGTTAATTCACGTTCGTTATGCTCATGACAAGACCGTAATGGCGTGTTAATCCCAAAGTGTGCCAAAAGCCGTTTACTATGCCGCGTATCTTCTGCCAAGATCAGATCGGCGGACCGCAGCACATCGAGTGCACGCTGGCTAATGTCCGCCAGATTTCCGATGGGTGTCGCAACCACCTGCAGACAACCTAAATCGACGGTGTTTTGGCTGGAGTTTGAGCCGCTTACTTTGCTAATTGGGTCATTCACTCGGTATACTTCGCGTTTAAACAGTTGGATATCGACGCACGCCAACACAGCGCACAGAACAAGGCGTCGAGAATAATCGGAATACCATCATAATGCATCTTCAATTACGTCGTTGTACACACAGCTTGATGATTGTCCCGCTCCTGGGACTGCTGGCAAGTTGCGCATCCACACCGACCTATAATCCAGCGCAAGTCGAAACACGGGATGTCGTGCAGGACGAGCCATTCGCAGCCCCATTACCACCCGGCAGTTATGATGGATTCGTTAATGACCCGCTGATTGCCGAAGACATGGAATCCGAACGGCATAATTCACGAGCCCGATTCTACGAACAGCAGGCTCAACAGAGCGACAATGATAATCGCGCAAATGCCATCCTCAGTGCCGCTGAATACTACATCCAGGCCAGTGATTTCTCACAAGCTCAATCAACCCTAGATGCCCTTTACGGTGCCAAGCTCGACACGGTGCAAAGCCATCGTAAAAATGTGGTGCTCGCATACATCACCTACGCATCGGGCGACTACCAGAACACACTGCAATTACTGGCGCCGGTGATTAGCTATCTGCCCCCGGTGGAACCGACGGTGTCAGACCCGTTACAACCTGAACAAGTTGTGATTCCAACACGCCCACGATTGTCCACGCAGCAGGTCGACGCCTTATTACTCAGTTCACTAGCACATCAAGCACTGGGCAACTACGAATCTGCGATTCATGCCCTGATCGAGCGAGAAGGTGCGCTGGTTGGCGCTGCTCGTAGCGAAACCACTCGCTATTTGTGGCAAGTCATTAACCAAATACCAGTCGAAACGCGGCAACAAATGATCGCGGCTACGCAACGGCCATTAGTTCGAAATCGACTTGAGCAAAGCCTGGGCAGTGAACTCAGTAGCGCCGCACTCGAACCACAGCAATTCAATCGTTGGCGCGAAGAGCCGGTGACCGAAAAGCAAGCGATTAGTTCCAACTGGAATGCCAACTCACCCCGTCGGATCGCCGTATTGCTGCCCATATCATCACGCTTCAACAAAGCTGCTCAAGCGGTAAAAGAGGGCATACAATTCCAGCACGAAACCAACAACTCATCCTATCGCCCGGATCTTGTGTTCTACGACATTGGTGACAACCCTTACCAAGCCGTACAGTATTACTCGGCCGCCGCCCAGTCTGGCGCAGACTTTATTATCGGGCCGTTAGGACGAGACTACGCCGACCAGGTTAGCGCTGTCGCTAATGGTAGTGTCGCGACCCTGTTGCTAGGCGGCGAAGCCGCACTGACCTCCGGTGTGGCGCGGTTTGCCATGGGCCCCGAGCAAGAAGGCAAGCAAGTTGCTGAACGCGCCTGGAAAGACGGACACTTGAGCGCCGCAATCATCGCCCCCAACGATGCAGTCAGCCTGCGCACCGTCAGCGCGTTTCAACGGCAGTGGTTAACGCTCGGAGGCAAGATTACCTCCAGCACACGTTACTCACCCAAACAGTTCGATCACAGCGTGGAACTAAAACAACTGTTCGCGATCGACCAGAGCAACTATCGCTACAATCGCCTGCGCCAGGTGTTGGGTTACCGCCCAGAGTTTTCCCCCTATCAGCGCGAAGACATTGATTTTATCTTTATGCTGGCGGACG
The DNA here is from genome assembly GCF_014651515.1 of Arenicella chitinivorans. Taxonomy (NCBI): domain Bacteria; kingdom Pseudomonadati; phylum Pseudomonadota; class Gammaproteobacteria; order Arenicellales; family Arenicellaceae; genus Arenicella; species Arenicella chitinivorans. The sequence goes on along the minus strand of NZ_BMXA01000002.1, from coordinate 448,298 downwards.
ACGACACAGGCCGTTTGTTGCGCCCACAGATTAATTTTTTCACTGGCACCCGCTTACCCGTGTACGCCACCTCCAGCGTGTTCAACGGCATTCAAGACAGCGTCAACAACATGGATTTGGACAACACGGTGTTTCCGGTAATGCCATGGGTGTTAAAGTCGGCCCAGGTGTCGCCCTACGCCGGACAGCTGAATATGTTGTTTGCCATGGGCAGCGATGCCTACGAAATCGCGGGCAATTTTCGCGCACTGACTGGCCCCGGCCAATTGGCCATCAATGGCAATACCGGCCAGATATCGATCAACCGATTCGGCGAAGCGGTGTACACACCAGTGTGGGCCAAATTCGAGCAAGGCGAAGCCAAACCAGAAGCCACGCTAGGCATGGATTTAAGCCCCATCGAGTCTGACAACAGTAATCACAGCCTGAATTCAAATGTAAAAGGAGTTTACAATGATTCGAATTGGAACCCGAGCGACGGGAAACCACGCAGAAGACCTGGCAGTTAGATACCTGCGCAAACGCAGGTTAACGCTAGTCGAACGTAACTACTTCTGCAAAGTTGGTGAGCTCGACCTAATAATGATGCACTTCGACTACTTGGTATTCGTCGAAGTACGACATCGACGCGACAACCACTTTGGTGGGGCATTGGAGAGCGTCGACCAATTCAAACAAGCCAAACTACGCCGGGCAGCCGAACACTATCTGCAAGCGACTAAAAATACAGACTGTCCCTGCCGTTTTGATATACTCTGCGTCAACGGAAATCTCAACCAGCCAGAGTTTGAGTGGATTCGAAATGCGTTTTAACACCGGTCGATTTAGCTCATCAAACCTTGGCGTCAATTTTGTTTACTCATGTCGATAATTTCACAACACTTTCAAGAAAGCGCAGCCAGCATCTTGAATAATATCCATCTCGAATCTCAGATCGAAGCGGCGGCAAAAGCCATTTACGCCAGCTTTGAGACGGGCAACAAATTGCTGATCTGCGGTAACGGCGGATCGGCGGCCGATGCGCAACATTTATCATCTGAGTTGCTCAACAGGTATAAACGCGAGCGACGCGAACTGCCGGGTATTGCACTTACTACTGATGGTTCTACCCTGACCTCGATTGGTAACGACTACGACTACAGCGAAGTTTTTTCCAAACAAGTCAGCGCACTGGGCAATGCCGGCGATGTGCTGATGGTGATCACCACATCGGGGAATTCTGCCAATATCATGAAGGCGGTCGAGATCGCGCATGAAAAATCAGTCACGGTTGTTGCCCTGAATGGCAAGGGTGGAGGAAAATTGAGTCCATTACTGACCGACTCCGATTTCGACCTGGTGGTCGCCGGTGATGTCACCGCCCGAATTCAGGAAGTGCACGGCTTGATTATCCACTGCCTGTGCGAGCTCATTGACAGCTATATTCTGGACTAATCGTATTTGTTGCCCACTCAACTGACCCAACCCGGAGCCACTATGCCGCAAGCCACATCCTCATGCCATTCCAGATCGACTCGTCGAACTTGGAACCGACGCCTGCGCACACTTGGCAGCAGTTTAATGATGGCTGTCGTATTGAGCGGCTGCGTGGAAGCACTGATTGGTGTGGTGGCCGTCACCACGGTCGACATCATCCATGACCGCCGCACCGTCGGGGAATACATTGACGACAGCGCGATTGAAATTAAGGCACGCAACATTCTGGTCTCCAGTGACGAAATCCGTCAGGCCGCACACGTGAAGCCAGTATCTTGGAATGGCATCCTGCTAGCCACTGGCGAAGTTGACAATGAAGCAATCAAGCGTGACTTGGTTGCACGTTTTGGGCAAATTCAGGGTGTGCGCCAGGTGGTCGATGAAACCACCATCACCAGCAAGACGGACCTCGGTACACGCACCAATGATGCTTGGATCAGCAGCAAAGTCAAAAGTCGACTGTTACTCAAAACCGGCCTTGATGCAAACCGCGTGAAAGTCGTCACAACCCGCGGCAGCGTTTACTTGATGGGCATCGTGACCCGTGCGGAAGCCACCGATGCGGTAGAATATGCACGTACGGTGCGCGGCGTAAAACGCGTCGTTAAAGTGTTCGAATATCACGAAGAATAAGCCCTCAGGTCTCATGCACACGGTCAATACCCAACGCAAGCTTATCAACCCTGAAGCGGATAAGGCCACCATACGCCAAGCGGTGGAATCTTTGCCACGACCACTGGTGTTCACGAACGGCTGCTTTGACATTCTGCATCGCGGCCATACTACGTACTTGGAACAAGCACGTAACTTGGGGGCTGCGTTGATCGTTGGTGTGAACAGTGACGCGTCGGTCAAACGCCAAAACAAAGGCGATGACCGGCCGATCAACAACCTTGAAGATCGGATGGCGCTATTAGCCAGCCTCGAGTGCGTCGATGCCGTCGTCAGCTTCGATCAGGAAACACCTTACGATTTGATCAAATTGGTGCAGCCGGAACATCTAGTCAAAGGCGGTGACTGGCAACCTAAGGACATTGTTGGCGGCGACATTGTGCAAGCCGCCGGCGGTCAAGTGCACTCCATCGCATTCCAATTTGAACGTTCGACTACGTCGTTATTAAATAAGATCCGGGGTTAAGCTTAAAGTACGCTTGATCCAACCTTTACGATGCAAGCTTTGTTATTTTCCGCTTCAGCAGTCTTAACAGAAATGGCATCGCGCCCAGCAAGGTCAACGACAAAATCAATTCAACACTGAATATATCGCCAATTGAGTCTATTTAGCTGAGGTTGTTCCCAGATCTGAGCCGAGAATCGATATCAAACCTGCACCCAACAACTGTACCGTTGGACCCGGGTTATCAACGCTGTGAGGTGTAATACCCTCTATCAACGTCGATCGACGTGTAATAGTAAAGCGACTCAATATGATCGTAGAACACCCAAAAAGGGCGTGGATCAATGAACTCTTTCAAGACCGAAATTATTAAAATGGGAATAAACGCAATAGCCGTAATCAATAACGACTCTGAAAACGATTTTCTACTCATGGGGAGAGTTTGCAGCTGTTTTTTGCGCTACTCGTCAACTCACTCTGCCACCGCAGTCTGCATGGCGCCTTCTTTTGCTTTAGCCTGCATTTGCTCGGTGAAGTAGTGGTAAATAAATTGGCGTGCAACGTAAGCGCTGCGCACGTACCATTTTTCCTTGTTGATAATCAGTGATGCATACGCGACTTGGCGGCCGTCTTTCTCTGCATAGCCGACAAACCAGTCGTGCCGACCACGTGGGGATTCACCGGTAAGCGAGCCAGTTTTGCCGCCGATCTGCATGTCGTGGTACACCTTGTAACGGTTCAAACCCTGGAATGATTTGCGGGCTGAACCGATGCGTGTGGTAGCGTTCATCAGCGACCGAAGGGCTTTCGCGGTGCTAGGTTTGACCACTTGGGTGGATTGCTGCTCGGCCGTATCGGCTTGGTACAGAACAATCCCATCGCCGTTGACCACCGAGTCCACCATATACGGTGTAACCAGCTGACCATTGTTGGCAATCGTCGCTGCCATCTGCGCAGCGTGAATCGGGCTCAACGTAATGTCACGGGTGAAACCTGAAGCCGCTTCCGCCACTTCCCACTTATCTTCCATACTGAGACCGAGCTGACTCACCGGCAACATAAAGTCGCTATTTAAAGGCGCACCAAAACCAAAACGCTCGGCATAGCTTCGTAGGTTAGCGGCGCCAATCTTATCAATACCGAGTCGTGCAAACACGGGGTTCACCGACTTCGCAAAGGACTCTTTAAAGGTTGGTGTCCGCGTCCATTTGGTGGTTTTGTGTCGCAAGACCTGGCTTTTGTACAAGGTAGTGGACTTGCCATTGAATGGGATCACACTCTCTGGGGACACTTTCCCCAAGTCAATCCCGGCCGCGGCAGTCACCATTTTGAAGACTGAGGCCGCCGGATAATCGGCGCGCATCACCAGATTGTCCCATTTTTCGTCCGATTTAATAAAGCTCGTCAGATTGAGGATGGCACCGGTCTCGACATCGATGGCCACAAAGCAGGCATAGTCTGGCTGATAACGCAGATACACGTCCGCCATTTCCGCATGCACAGATTCGTCGAACGTATATTTGACGTAACCAGTCTGAGTCGCACCATTCACATCTTCAAATTGAAGCTTGGTTGGGAAACGACTCTTACGCGCATGTTCGGTAATGGTCTTGGCGACCGAGAGTTTCGTGAGTGCAGCGGGGGCCGGCGACCGCCCAGACTCCGCAGATACAGATCCACAGATCGACAACGATACAGCGGTAAAAATTGTCAGCGCAGCAGGCTTAACAGTCTGAAACAGCGTCATTCAATTATCCAAACAGGCAATTAGTTGGTTGGCAGGAACTCGCGGAGTTCAGTTAGTGCCTTCTTGTAAACCGTTTTCTTAAATTCCACAATATTATCAATGGCATGGTGCATATCAACCCAACACCATGAATCGAATTCCGGTGTTTCTTGGCCCGCCTCCAGGTTCACGGCAGAATCATCTTCGATCAGCTCTAGCAAGAACCATACTTGTTTTTGCCCACGAAATTGAATTTGTTTGCGGTTGGCGCGCTGCACCCGACGGCGTTGATTACGTAACAGTCGACGTGGTAAGTCATAATGCAGCCATTCTTTGGTGTGCGCAACGAGTCGGACTTGATCATGCTTTAGACCAGTTTCTTCTTCCAGCTCACGGTACATCGCGTCAATCAGAGTTTCATTGCGGCTGACTCCGCCCTGCGGGAATTGCCAACCATCCTGATTAATACGTCGAGCCCAGAAAACTTGCCCCTTGTCGTTACAAATTATGATACCTACATTCGGTCGGTATCCATCATTGGCAAATATTGGTTCGAAGTTCTGCATGCCTCAGTGAGATTAGATACGATCGGCGCTATGCCAAGCTTGGTTAGGTCATTATAATCAAGTCGCCGTGATTTGTGCATTACTAAATCAGCATTCTGTAAACTTAAGGAGTTCGACATGGCACTGGCCTTATTTGACTTAGACAACACCCTACTTAATGGAGACAGTGACCACGCATGGGGGCTATATTTGGCCGACCTTGGCGTCGTCGATGCGGAAGAGCAGCGGCAAAAGCAAGACTATTTTTATCAGCAATACGTCGCTGGCACACTAGATATTCATGAGTTTTGCGCCTTTCAGTTTCAACCGTTGACACAGAACTCGTTAGACCAGTTGCATGCCTGGCATGCCGATTACATGCAAACGATCATCGAGCCCATGATCGAATCCGGCAAACCTGAGCTTATCGCTCAGCATCGAGCGCAAGGCGACGAAATTGTTATCATCACCGCCACAAACGACTTTGTGACCGGCCCGATTGCAGAACGTCTGGGTGTTGAACATTTACTGGCGACCAAAGCGGAATTCAAAGATGGGCGCTACACGGGCCGCATACAAGGCGTTCCCTGCTTCCGCGAAGGCAAGGTCACCCGTCTAACACAGTGGTTAGAGGCACGCCAGATCACGCCCGAAACAACCTATTTTTACAGTGACTCAATCAACGACTTGCCCCTACTTGAGCTAGCGGATGTGCCCATTGCAGTGACACCGGATGAGCGCCTCCGCACACACGCCGAAGCGCTTCACTGGAAGATCATAGACTAACCGTATACTCTCGCTAGACTTTATACTTAGAGAAACCAAGACAACTTAAATCATGACTATTGCAATTGGCGACCAGATTCCCGACCTGACGGTCAAGACCACGCAAAACGAGGCACTAGAGCTACGCAACCTTAAGGGTAAAGCATTGGTATTGTATTTTTACCCTAAGGACAACACACCAGGGTGTACGACGCAAGGGCAGGCGTTTCGTGATGCGTATCCCCAGTTCCAAACTGCCAACGCGGAAATTCTCGGCGTGTCTCGCGAAAGCATTCGTTCGCATCAAAACTTCATTAACAAGCACGAATTTCCATTCGACTTGATCTCAGACCCAGACGAAGAGCTATGTAACGCGATGGACGTGATCAAAGAAAAGAACATGTATGGTCGCAAATACATGGGCATCGTGCGTAGCACATTTATCTTCGACAAAGACGGGAAGTTACGCCACGAAATCCGTAACGTGAAGGTCAAAGGGCACGTGGACGAAGTTCTAGCATTGGTGGAATCACTCGACTAAGCTGGGTCAGGAATCCGGTAGGCCGTGATCAGGCACGGTCTACACCAACCTCTTCTTCGGACAAAATTTCTGTCTCGTGTCGTGCATCTGTAACCCACTTCTGCAAAGACGGATGCGCTAACATGCTGTTTAGGTACGCTTGGGATGCTTGGCTTATTGCAACATCGTAGGTTGTAAACCGCATAATCACCGGGGCAAAAAAGCAGTCCGCTATGCCGAAGCTACCAAACAGTCTTAAATTCCCTTCGGTATCTGGGCGTGCGTACTGCGACCAAATTGTATCAATTCGCTGGATATCACGACGCACCGCTGGTGAGATTTCAATCTCACGTTGCGCGCGGCAGTTCATCGGCAGATGCTGACGCAAGGCAGCAAAACCAGCGTGCATTTCCGCCACCACAGCACGCGCCACAGCACGCTGCTTGGCGTCTTGAGGCCAGGCGCTATCTGACAGGTACTGAGCATTCAAATACTCGCAGATTGCCAGCGAGTCCCATACGCTCAGATCTCGATCCACTAGAACTGGCACTCTTGCCGAATCCGAATGCTGCCGAAGTCGTTCGGATAAATCATCTCCGGCTAGCGATTCGAGGTGCTCATCAAACGGGACGCCGAACGCATGCAACAACAGCCATGGCCGTAAAGACCAGGACGAATAGTTTTTGTTGCCAATGACCAGCTTCATGTGTACTAAAAGCCTTTCAACTTCAACGCCAGATCGGTCGAGCTTGATGCATTGGTCAACGCAATTTCATCAGTAATGACATCATCACGCACCAATTGCATCAAGTGCTCATCAAAGTGCAACATGCCCTCCACTTTATCACCACCTTTAATCAAGTCTTTGATCTCCTTGATTCGCATGGGATCCACAATCAACTCACGCGCCAGCGGTGTCACGGTAAGCACTTCGCAAGCCACGGTGCGACCGGCACCTTCTTTTTTCGGCAACAGTCGCTGCGTCACAATCGCACGCAAGTTGTGCGCAAGCTTGGCACGAATCGTGGGCTGCTCATCGCCTCCAAAACTCGACACCATTCGAGTAATAGCATCGGCCGAGTTCGGTGCGTGCAGAGTACTGAATACCAAGTGACCGGTCTCGGCTGCGGTTAGTGCAATCTCAATACTCTCTGGATCACGCATTTCGCCCATCAGAATCACATCAGGATCCTCACGCAGTGCAGCCTTCATCGCGCGCGCAAAGTCGGGTACATCAATGCCAACCTGACGTTGAGATATCACGCAGCGCTGCTCGGTAAATACGTACTCGACCGGGTCCTCAATCGTCAAAATGTGTTGGTAGCGATCACGGTTTATCTCATTCAGTAACGACGCCATCGAGGTTGATTTCCCAGAGCCCGTGGCGCCCGAGAAAATAATCAGCCCTTGACGCATCCGCGCAATATTGCGGACCTGCTCCGGCAAGCCCAAGGCATCTGGATCGGGAATGACATTTTCGATCACTCGCATAACGACCGCCAATTGACCAAGCTGACGGAACATGTTGACCCGCACGCGGTTGCCCTTGTTGTCACTCAAAGACAAATCGACCTGGTTTTCTTCTTTAAACAGTGAAAGATGGTATTTCGACATCAGTGGATAAATCAATCGCTCGATCATCTCGTCGCTCATCTCCGGCGAACCTTTCACCTGGCGAATGCGGCCGTCAAGCCGCATCATGATCTGATGCCCTGCGCGGATATGGATGTCAGAGGCTTTAAACTGACACGCAGAGCCCACGATACTGGTGAGAAATTCAAGCGCTTCTTTAACTTGTGGAGTATCAGGAAGCTGCTCAGTAATACTATTCGGTTTGGCGGGCATAATATGTCACTCGTTTATTTTTCTTGCATCGCATTACTGCGCGTTAGGCGATTCACTCGCCATGATAGGTAAACGCTATTTACAACTGTGTACCAGACTGTCGAAATGCGCTTTCGCAGAGCCATTATCCAAGCAGACCTGAACTTTTTCAACAGCTTGCGACAACGAGAGTGTCGGATCTCGAGAATCTAAAATCTGTCCAGCCGCCAGACACAAACTTTCACGCGCATGGCCTGATTCGCCTCGCAGCACTGCGAGCCCGGTTTCCAGACACTGTACCACGGGGTCGCTGCTATCGCGCATGGGTGGGCCGGCCACATCAGTGTCAGATAATATTGGAGATACATCGACGATCTCTTTTTGCTCATCAACATTGTGTAGCCGATCAGCGTCAATAATAAATCGACGCATCGGCTTATTCAGTGCCGGCGCTAGGCCTCCTTCAACTCCTTTAATCAATACCACCGAATCATAACCACATTCCATCGCCATGGAGGCGTAGACCTGTGGGAATGCCTTGTGGACATAGCCTAACACCAAATGTGTCTGCCGCTCAGCACGTAAGGGCATTAGTAGGCGCTCAAGGGTGGTCAATGCGGTCCGTTTTACAATACGACCACGCAGAGATTGCAACTGATGCAAGGCCGGTGCGTAAACCGATTGATCGAGATAACTCCAGCCGTGATTTTGAACTTGCTCAGCAGCACTACTGGCAGTGGCAAGGACCGACATCCCCGCCGCTCGGTACACTTTATGCGCGGTGACACCGTATTTTGGCCCCACACTTTCAACACCATGTTGCATGCTAGGCACACCACAAGCCGCCAACACAGGCGCGATAAAGGGTGTCATACTCTGAGTGCGAACAAATCCATCAAATGGATCCGCCAGACAGATTAACTCTGGCACGGCAACAGTCTGCACCTCGACGACGCTTTGCAAGGCAGTCAGAATACCGGAAAATTCGGCCAATGACTCTCGTTTCATGCGCATGGCAATAAGAAACACTGCGGCCTGCACCTCATCTGCCTCACCATCCAGAATAGCGCGCATAACTTGTTGCGACAGTGCGGCACTGATATCTCGACCACGATCCGGCCCGACGGCGATCTCTTGGATAGCCGATTTGATCGCCTGATCTGTGCTTAGTTGTGTCTCTGACATCGGTTAATAATGCCACAACATGACGCGACTGAGCCAGAAACTATCGCCGCAACTCAGCCTCGACAACTTGGGCGATTAACGTAGTTTTTCCCAAGCATCGCAGTTGTTAGTTACGAGCGTAACTGCTTAAATCACGCAATCCTCACACACTGGTAAATCAAGCCCACCACTGCAATAGTTTTATTCACATGGACAAGGGCTATAATATCCGTATGCAGCATTTTCCGATATTTGTCACACTCAACTCTCAACCCTGCCTGGTCGTTGGCGGTGGTCCGGTGGCGTTGCGAAAAATTCGTTTACTGCGTAAGGCAGACGCCGCAATCACGGTGGTTGCCCCGGCGATATGCACCGAATTGGAAAGCGAATTTGGCGCCGAAATCACACACATCGCACGCGAATTCAACCCTGATGATATCGGTGGCTATCGACTGATCATTGCCGCAACCAATGTCGCGGCGGTTAATCAACGGATTTCAGAACTCGCACAAGCGGTCAACGTACCAGTCAACGTAGTCGACCAACCTGATCTATGCAGCTTTATAACACCGTCGATTATTGATCGTTCGCCCGTGCTGATTGCTGTCTCAACTGGCGGTCAAGCACCAGTCTTGGCACGCACCCTGCGCACTCGCCTCGAAGCTTTTATTCCTGCCAGCTACGGTACGCTTGCGAGCGCCATGGGCCGGTTCCGAGACAAATTGAAAGGCGTGTTACCGGAAGAAACAGACCGTCGGCGTTTTTGGGATCGTGTCGTCAACGGTGCGATTGGCGAGATGTACTTATCGGGCCGTCAAACCCAGGCCGATGAGCGGCTCGCGGACGCGGTCACGCATGCCAGCCCCAGCCAAGCACAAGGTGAAGTATGGCTGGTTGGAGCCGGACCTGGAGATCCTGACTTACTCACCTTTCGCGCACTAAGACTCATGCAGCAAGCGGATGTAGTCTTGTACGACCGCTTAGTCAGCCCAGAAATCCTCGAATTGACTCGCCGCGATGCTGATCGCCTTTACGTCGGCAAAGCACGCTCTAACCACGCGGTTCCACAGGAAGAAATTAATCAATTATTACTGCAACTTGCGCTTGAGGGCAAAAACGTACTGCGACTCAAGGGTGGAGACCCGTTTATTTTTGGGCGTGGGGGCGAAGAAATCAGTTTGCTAAGCGAATCCGGTGTGAACTTTCAAATCGTACCGGGCATTACCGCTGCCAGTGGTTGCGCTACGTACGCAGGGATTCCCCTAACACATCGTGACCATGCGCAGTCTTGCCTCTTCGTAACTGGTCATTTGAAAAACAATACCGTCGACCTGAACTGGCCGCTCCTAGCGACGCCCAATCAAACCGTCGTCGTCTATATGGGACTCATCGGCCTGCCCGTGATTTGTCAACAACTCATCGCACATGGCGTTGCGCCGTCAATGCCAATCGCATTAGTCGAACAGGGCACTACGCGGGAACAAAAGGTCTATACCGGCACGTTGGAAACGATGCCGGACGTAATCGCAAACCAACAGGTAAAAGCGCCCACCTTAATTATCATTGGCTCCGTTGTGTCATTGCACGACAAACTGGCGTGGTTTGATGGCCAATGCCTTGCATCACACCGGGCCGCCACAGCACTAGACCGTTAATTAGGCTACTCCGACGCCCCTGTGTGGAAAGGTGGTGAGAGGATTTTCACCATACTCGCACTATTAGGACACAAGCCAAATCGAAGTGGCCATTCGGCCCATTGCGTATTTTGCAATGAATGACGAATACTTAGGTCTTTTTTAGCTTCCGGATAAATGAAGCTGAAAATTCCACGGGTCAACGAGGCCGAAGTTATAAACTATCGGAGCAAATATGAACACATACGCCAATACCACTAGGCCAATCAAGCCGACTGAGCATTCAATTCTACCTATGCCCATGCCAGTCCAAGGTGCGTCTCCACACTCGGCACTAGAGCCTATTCTGCATTTATCCCTGCCTGTATTCTTAATCGATAACGCGTTGCGAGTCGTCGAGTTGAATACTGCTGCCCAGCATGTGGTGAACGACAATTGGCTTAGTATCGAGGGCACCAAGCTAACATTCAGAGAAGATAAAAACGCACTACAGATACGCATGGCAGGTCAACGCGTGTTATGTCATGGCAAAGAGAATACAAACTCACCAAAATCAGAACGGCTTTACCTCAATACTAACGATGATGAGCTTCGCGCGTTTACGCTGACACAATGCCCTATTAAACCGGAACTCCTGTTAGTAACAATAGAGGGCGACCTGCACCACGACGGCCAAGCAATGCAGCGATTTGCTAGCGCCTTTGGTCTGTCAAAGTGTGAGACACGCGTTATCTCGCTGATGGTCAGTGGTCAAAAACCAAAGCAGATTGCGTACACTCTGAACATCTCGATTCACACAGTGCGGTCACACTTGCGTTCACTGTACAGCAAGTTACGAGTACGAGATTTCAATGACGCACTGATACTGGCAGTTCGCCTGCTCAGTTAGATCAAACCAATTCAATTGCGCACAAAAAAGCCCTGCTTAGCAGGGCTTTTTTATTGCTTCGTATCTGCGCTGTGCTTAGGCAGCAACGATACTTACATGACGGCGATTTCTCGGGCCTTTCTTTTCGAATTTGACCACACCTGTTTGCAATGCAAACAGGGTGTAATCACGCCCCATGCCAACATTGTCACCCGGATGAAATTCGCTACCACGTTGACGAACGAGAATGCTGCCAGCATTCACTGTTTGACCTGCGAAGCGTTTGACGCCGAGTCGTTTCGATTCTGAATCGCGACCGTTCCGTGAACTACCGCCTGCTTTCTTATGTGCCATTTCTCTACCTCACTGTTGCTGATTCGTGCAACTAATCAGTTTTGCTCAGAATTAACCTTTCAGGAACTCTTTTGCTTGTTTAACCCATTCGTCACGCTCGATTCGACCTTTGAAGTTCAATTCTTCATCGATGCGTGTGATATCGTCTGCTGTGAAATCTGCAATTTGTTGGAATGTGGTGATACCCATCCCTTCCAACTTGCCAACGATCACAGGACCAACGCCTGAGATTTTGGTCAAATCATCTGCATCAGCAGCAGCGGCTTTCTTAGGGGCTGCTTTCTTGGCAGGTGCTGGCTTTTCAGCAGCTTTCTTCTTCGCAGCAGGTTTGCTGGCCGCTTTACCACCAATCGCTGTGATCTCCAGCTCGGTGTAATTTTGGCGATGCCCGGTACGAGTACGTGAATTTTGACGACGACGAAACTTAACAACGCGCAGCTTTTTGCCACGACCATTGCTCAGAACCGTTGCCTCTACAGATTTGTCGAGAGTTGGTGTGCCGACTTCAACCTTGTCGCCATCACCAATCATGAGAACGTGATCTAACGTGATTTTGTCACCCGCTTCCGCTTGTAGTGACTCCACTTTCACTTTGTCGCCGACTGCGACACGGTATTGCTTACCGCCGGTTTTGATTACCGCGTACATAGTTTGTCTCCGATCTGTCGATCTCTTTACGTTCAGAAGGGGATTGGCAGTAACTGTACCACCGCAACTTTCTTCCCAATACGGACCCAGCGAACAGGAAGCGAATTCTAGTGTTTACGCTACCTCAGGTCAACCTTCGAGGTGGCATTTCCCGTTCTTTTCTACCCGTCGAACATCGCGCTGGATTGCGTTTAAAAACAGCCGATTTTCATTTCCCTCGGTTATAATGCAGAGCATGACCCTAAAAACTACTCCTATCAGCGATTCACAATCGCAAGCCGTTGATGTCAAAGAGATAATTGCTCTAGTTCAGGGTGATATGGCATCGGTTAATGAAACCATTATGCGCCAACTGAACAGTGAAGTAGCCCTGATTAACCAACTCGGTGCCTACATCATTCAAGCCGGAGGCAAACGGTTACGACCCGTGGCGTTGCTCTTAGCAGCCAAGGCGTCAAATCCTGAACTTACTGAAATAAATCCACAACAGACTCTGTTAGCAGCGATTGTGGAGTTTATCCATACCGCGACTTTGTTGCACGACGACGTAGTGGATGAGTCAGAGTTACGCCGCGGACGCGAAACTGCGAACGAACTATTTGGCAATGCGGCCAGCGTCTTAGTTGGCGACTATCTGTATTCGCGCGCGTTCCAAATGATGGTCGAGGTCGGCAGCATGCGCGTCATGGAGATTTTGTCGCGCACCACCAACCAGATCGCCGAGGGCGAAGTCATGCAGCTGATCAACTGTGGTTCAGCGGACACCACTGAAGCACAGTATATGGACACGATCCAATCGAAGACAGCCATTCTATTTGAAGCCGCGACTCAGCTTGGTGCAGTGATTACCAAACAGTCTCGCTCAGTGGAGGACGCACTTGCTGCCTATGGCCTGCATCTCGGCACCGCATTTCAGTTGATGGATGACATCATGGATTACACGGCCGATGCTGAAGCGATGGGCAAAAACGTCGGCGATGACCTAGCAGAAGGCAAACCAACTTTACCATTGATCAATGCAATCGAGCGGTCATCCGCTGCAGATCGCGCGGTGTTGATAGACGCCATAACGAATGCAAACCGGGAAAATCTGGCCGCGGTGCTCCGCATCATCGAGAGCACTGGCTCACTGGCTTACACTGCGCGTAAAGCGCATGAACAAGCGCAGTTAGCGCAACAGGCGTTGGACGTGCTACCGGACTCCGACTACAAAACGGCCTTATCCCAGTTGGCTGCGTTCTCGGTCGACCGTGCTTTTTAGTGACCTTAGACACTTAAATATTGGGGTCACGAGTTCACCGCTGACTCGCCCTCTAAAGGTGCAGTAAGTTTCGGTGGATGACCTTGAAAACTCGGGTATAACTGTGCAAGCGTCACGGAGCGGCCCGTATCAATCACGATACGCGCATGCTCACGCGTAAAATCACGAGGTCGTTTTAAACCACACGAATTTGCAATAATACGAATCTCCTTCTCCAGATTCTTGATGTAGTGCGCGACCCGCTTCTGCTTGTTCTCGACCACCAGGCCTTTCTGTAACTCTCTGTCGTGTGTTGTGATGCCCGTGGGGCAAGTATTCTTATTACACTGCAATGCTTGAATACAACCGAGAGCGAACATGGGGCCACGCGCAGTAGAGACAAAATCTGTGCCGACACATAAGGCCCAGGCGACTTCGGTTGGGTTAATTAGCTTGCCAGACGCATTGACCTTGATCCGGTCGCGCAGTTGATACTCGTCTAGCTTATCCACCAACATCGGCAACGATTCTTTAATGGTCAGGCCGACATCATCCATGAGCGACATCGGTGCTGCGCCAGTTCCGCCATCCGCGCTGTCAACAGTAATAAAGTCCGGGGCATATTCCAGACCTTTGGCGCGAATCAAACCAAATAATTCATCCAACCAAGCGGAACTCGAAATAACCGCTTTAAACCCCGTAGGTTTATCGGTTATCTGACGCACGCGATAAATCATTTCAAGTAGATCTTCTGACGTAGCCAATTCATGGTGTCGATTTGGACTGATCGCATCTTGGCCGATTTCCAGCCCTCTGATTTCAGCAATTTCAGCCGTCACTTTTGCGCCCGGCAACATGCCGCCCTTGCCCGGTTTCGCACCCTGACTCAGCTTAATTTCGAACATCTTCACTGCTTCATGCTGCGCGATACCCGCAAGCTTTTCTTCAGAGAGATTCCCGTGACGATCTCGCACACCAAATTTGCCGGTGCCGATCTGAAACACAATGTCGCAACCACCTTCTAGGTGATAGCGAGACAGTCCGCCTTCTCCGGTATTAACCCAGCAGCCAGCTGCTTTGGCACCGTGAGATAACGCTCGGACAGCAGGTTTGGAAATCGCACCAAAACTCATCCCGGATATATTCACAATAGCACTGGTCTCATAAGGCTTACCACAATAACCATCGCCCAAACGAATCGGTTTGGGTGGCAGTGATTCGTCCGTCAACGGTGGAAAAGGTGAGTTAATAAACATCACCGTACCCTCAGGTCTTAGATCACGGGTAGAACCGAATGCGACAGTTTGATCTAAGTTCTTAGCCGCTCGATACACCCAGGATCGTTGGGCTCTGTTGAATGGCATTTCCTCCCGGTCCATGGCAAAAAAATACTGCCGGAAAAATTCACCAAGGTGTTCAAAAAAGTACCGAAAACGGCCAATTACCGGATAGTTGCGGCGTACCGTGTGCTCTTTTTGCGTGCGGTCGATTACGTAAAGCACAACGATGTAGCAACACAACACGATAAACAGAAAAACAAACAATATCACTGTGTACGTGATAAATATTTTTGCAATGTCAGCAAGAACGTTCACAATAGCCTCATAGTTCACTCAGGAAACATAGCCATATTAAATCAGTTGCGCGGCAACGTAAAAGGTGAAGTACGCGTGTCATAGGAAATAAAAAAGCCTGCATGAAAGCAGGCTTTTTAAAATGACTTTAAGTGGCGGGCTTACGCCGCGTCCTCTTCAAACTCTTCATCGTCGTCTTCAAACAAAGCAGCGTGTGCTTCCAGGTCGAAGTCAACTAATTGGATGTAAGCCATCGGTGCGTTGTCACCTGGACGGTTACCGCATTTCAAAATACGCGTGTAACCACCTGGACGATCTTTCATGCGCTCGCCGATTTCATCGAACAACTTAGCAACAATGTCACGATCGCGCAGTTTTGCGAAAGCGGCTCGTTTATTAGCCAGGGTTCCGTCTTTACCTAGGGTAATAACCGGCTCAACGAACATACGTAGTTCTTTGGCCTTTGCAACGGTGGTTTTAATTTGCTCGTGTTTCAACAAAGACACCATCATATTGCGAAACATCGCTTGGCGGTGGCTTGAATTACGGTTGAACTGACGGCCTGATTTTCTATGTCTCATGATAGAAACCTCTGTTCTTTCTCTATAGTTCGTTGTGTTCTTAGCGGTCGCTGTCTACACGAAGTGCAGCAGGTGGCCAATTTTGCAATTGCATGCCCAAAGACAAACCACGCTGTGCCAGAACGTCTTTAATTTCTGTGAGTGATTTTTTACCCAAGTTTGGCGTCTTCATCAGCTCGACTTCAGAGCGAAGAACCAAGTCACCGATGTAGTAAATACTCTCGGCTTTCAAGCAGTTCGCAGATCGAACAGTCAGCTCAAGCTCGTCAACAGGTCGTAACAATACCGGATCAACTTCAGGCTCTTTCTCTTCATGCGCTACTGCAGCGATTTCTTCCAAGTTAACGAACACTTGGATTTGTTGACTCAGTGCAGTTGCTGCTTTACGAATTGCATCTTCGGGATCGATAGTGCCATTCGTTTCGATGTTCAGTGTCAGTTTATCAAGGTCCGTGCGTTGTTCTACACGTGCGTCGTCAACGGAATATGACACTTTCAAAACTGGGCTGTAAGTTGCATCAAGTTGCATTAGACCAATTTCTTTATCATCGTGCTCAGACTTACGAGCCTCGGAGACTTGATACCCTCGACCGCTGCGAACAGTCAATTCGGCATGAAACTTTGCGTCTTTTGAAAGATGCGCAATAACATGTTCAGGGTTAGCAACCTCGACGTCAGAGACAGTTTGAATATCGCCCGCTTTAACAACACCTTCGCCAGACGCACTTAGAGTCAAGGTCACAGGTTCATCAAAGTCTTTCTTAATCGAAACGCCTTTCAAATTTAACAAAATATCGATTACGTCTTCTTGCACGCCTTCTATCGAAGAATACTCGTGCAAAACGCCATCAATCTTAACTTCGGTAATGGCCGCGCCAGGAATGCACGACAACAGAATGCGTCGCAACGCATTACCTAAGGTGTAACCAAAACCGCGTTCTAACGGCTCAATAACCACCTTGGAGCGAACACCATCTTCGGTATTTACGTCCACGAATCGCGGGGTTAGCAGCTGTTCAATAGTGTCTGACATGTCTTTGTGTCTCCAGTATCTACCCAATTCCTCTGGCGGAATGTAGGTGAATGTTTAGATGAATTCAGTCGATTTGTTGGCGAAGAACCACCGTAATCAGCGGCACTTCAGCACACAATTACTTAGAGTAGAGTGCGACGACTAACGATTCGTCGATGTCTGCAGACAACTCATTACGCTCTGGTGCAGTTTTGAATACGCCTTTTTTGGCAGCGGCATCAACACTGACCCAATCAGCCAAGCCAACTTGTTCGGCGATTTCGAGTGCCGCACTGATGCGTAATTGCTTTTTAGCTTTTTCGCGAATCTCAATTTCATCGCCAGGCGACACGTGAAAGGAAGGAATATTGACAATCTTTCCGTTCACTTTGATTGATTTGTGACTGACCAACTGACGTGCTTCTGCACGAGTGACGGCGAAGCCCATGCGATAAACTACGTTATCGAGACGCGACTCCAACAATGTCAACAGGTTTTCACCGGTCGAGCCTTTAACGCGTGCAGCTTCAGCGTAGTACGCTCGGAATTTCTTTTCTAAAACCCCATAAATACGACGCATTTTTTGCTTTTCACGCAATTGCGTACCGTACACAGTGGTGCGCGGGCGACGCGCTTGAGCGCTTTGCCCTGGGATCTTGTCAATCTTGCATTTTGATTCTAACGAACGTGCTGGGCTTTTCAGAAACAGGTCTGTGCCTTCACGACGTGCCAACTTACAGGTTGGGCCGATATATCTTGCCATGTCTATTCTCTGTCTTTAATGTTGCTCTCGACCGATGTGACGCACTGTTGATGATCGTTGCTTGCATTAACGATCAACTTACAAGTCATCGAATCGAACGGGTTATACGCGACGCTTCTTAGAAGGGCGACAACCATTGTGAGGGATTGGAGTAACATCCGTAATTTGAGTTACTTCGAATCCGCAGTTATTCAAAGCACGAACCGCAGACTCACGACCAGGACCAGGTCCTTTGACGCGAACCTCAAGGTTCTTCATGCCGAATTCTTGTGCCATTTTGCCGCAACGGTCAGCAGCAACCTGAGCCGCAAATGGGGTACTTTTTCGTGAACCACGAAACCCAGAACCACCAGCAGTTGCCCAACACAGGGCATTTCCGTGACGATCGCTAATAGTGACGATGGTATTGTTAAAAGACGCCTGGATATGGGCGATTCCATCCACGATGTGCTTTTTAACTTTCTTTTTTGTTTTGCTAGTGTTCTTAGCCATTTTAAACTCTCAAAAACAGATCTTTTAACGAATTAAAAGCTGGCGCTTAGCGCTTGATAGGTTTACGTGGCCCTTTACGGGTACGTGCGTTTGTTTTAGTCCGTTGACCGCGCAGCGGTAAACCACGACGATGACGCAGACCGCGATAGCAACCCAAGTCCATCAAACGTTTGATGTTCATGGATACGTCACGGCGCAAGTCACCTTCCACTTCAAACTTGGCCACTTCGGCACGCAGTTTTTCAGCTTCTGGCTCGCTCAAAGTACTTACTTTAGTAGAACGATCAATACCTGCCGCATCGCAAATTTGTTGCGAACGAGTTTTACCGATACCGTAGATCGATGTAAGTGCGATCTCGACATGCTTATGGGATGGTAAGTTAATACCTGCAATACGTGCCACTGTGTGTCTCCGGATGCTTCTTGTAAAAATCGGTAACTGGGTTTAAAAAAACCGAATTACCAACTAGATTCTTTTGGTCCTAACCGACCTTCGGAAGGCGCGCTAGGATACTGTTTAGTGCCTTTGAAATCAACCGATTCGAATTCGAAACTGGAAAATTTTTCAAGCGTTATTTTATTCAATTTACCCCTTAGTTCGGTCTGCCTTGCTAGAACCTGGCAGCCGTTCAAGGCTGTAGTGTAATTAACCTTGTCGCTGCTTGTGGCGTGGATCGGTACAAATCACACGAACCACACGATTACGGCGAACAATTTTACAGTTACGGCAAATTTTCTTTACTGATGCGCGAACTTTCATAATATTCCTCGGTACTTACTCAATGCGTCTTCGACGCGTAACTCTGTCTCAACCAAGAACACAGCGAACTGTGCTCGATCTTTAATCTCGACTATCGACGACGTTTACGGCCACCGCCGGATTTACCAGTCAAATTAGTCTTTTTCATCAGGCTCTCATATTGTTGGGACATCAGGTGTGACTGAACTTGCCCCATGAGATCCATGATAACCACCACAATAATCAGCAGTGATGTGCCACCAAAATAAAATGGTACGTTGTAGTTAACGATCAGCAGTTCTGGCAGTAAACACACAATCGCCAGATAAATCGCACCAACCAGAGTTAGTTTTGAAACAACGCCATCAATGTAACGCGCGGTCTGTTGCCCTGGTCGAATACCTGGAACGAACGCGCCTTGCTTCTTCAAATTTTCGGCTATTTCTTTCGGGTCAAACGTCAACGCCGTATAGAAAAATGCGAAAAACAAAATCATACCGATGTAAAACACGGTATAAATTAGTTCACCTGGCTGCATTTTGGTCGAAATATCCCGCAGGATACCCGCCACGCCGCCGGCAGACTCACTGCCAAAAAATCCGACTAAACTCGCTGGGAACAAAATGATGCTCGATGCGAAGATTGGCGGAATGACACCAGCCATATTCATTTTCAGCGGAAAGTAACTACTCGGCGCCTGCATGACTTTATTACCACGTTGTTGACGCGCGTAGTTGACAGTCAACCGCCGCTGACCGCGTTCCACAAACACCACAAACGCAGTAACCAGTACGACCGCGACCATCAAGAACACCACAAACAAAGGTGAAAACTCACCACTGCTTGCCAGTTCAAAAGTCCCAGCGATTGCACTTGGCAGCCCAGCCACGATACCCGCGAAGATGATCAGTGACATGCCATTGCCAATACCGCGATCAGTAATTTGCTCGCCAAGCCAAACCAAGAACATGGTGCCAGCGACCAGCGCCAATACGCAGACAATAGTAAACTGAAAGCCAGTAATCAGCGTGACTGATGCGCCGCCAACCTCTTGGCCTTGTACTGTACTTGCAACACCGAGCGCCTGGAACGTGGCCAAAACTACCGCAGCGTAACGAGTCCATTTCTGGATCTTACGCCGTCCTGCTTCGCCTTCCTGCTTGACTTGCTTCAAACGTGGTTCGACCGCCGTCAACATCTGCATGATGATGGACGCAGAGATGTATGGCATCACACCGAGTGCCAAAATAGACAGACGACTTAATGCGCCCCCTGAAAACATGTTCAGGACATCTAAGATTGAACCTCGGTTCTGCTCAAACAAAGCTGCGATCGCGATTGGATCCACACCTGGAACCGGGATATGCGTACCAATGCGGTACACAATAAACGCACCCAGCACGAATAAAATTCGTGACCAGAGTTCTTGTAGTTTGCCTGATCCAGCCAGGGCTGCTGCTTGTTCACGTGCCATACTTAAACCTAAGCGTTTTATGCCTTTTATTTGTCGTTATAGCTTTATCGGGACGTATTCGAAGGTTAAAAGACCAAAGTCTAATTAGTCTTCGACTTTTCCGCCAGCGGCTTCAATCGCTGCTTTTGCGCCCGCTGTCGCACCAACGCCTCGTAAAGACACTGCTTTATTTAATTCACCTGATAAAACTACCTTAGCACGCAGATGGCCAGCATTAAGCAGACCAGCTTTACGCAGTGCAGCCAAATCAGCTACGTCGCCTTCAACCAGATTGAGCTCGTGTAAACGAATCTCAGCAATGTTGCGAGACATCGCAGAACGGAATCCGCGCTTTGGTAAACGACGTTGAATAGGCATTTGACCGCCTTCAAAACCGATTTGAACTTTACCACCAGAACGAGACTTTTGACCTTTATGGCCGCGACCCGCAGTTTTGCCGGTGCCAGAACCGATACCACGACCGACACGTTTTTTAGCGTGTTTAGCGCCTTCAGCTGGCTTAATCGTATTTAAACGCATTGTCTTAAACCTCTTCTGTTTTTAGAAGGTAAGAAACTTTATTGATCATGCCCCGATTCTCAGGTGTATCGATCACCTCAACAGTTTGGTGCATGCGACGCAGACCTAAGCCTTTCACACATGCCATGTGCTTTGAACCACGACCAAACATACTCTTTACCAGAGTTACTTTAATTTTCTTTTCGTTAGCCATTTGTCTATACCGAAAGTTTTATGCTTGTTTTGTAAAAGACCTGCGGAACGCAGTGCGCTCCGCAAGGATTACAAAATCTCTTTAACCGACTTACCGCGTTTCGCTGCAACCGCTTCTGGGCTGTTGATCGAACGCAGGCCTTTGATCGTTGCACGTACCACATTAACCGGATTGGTTGAACCGATACATTTAGCCAACACGTCTTTCACACCAGCGGCTTCAAATACTGCTCGCATGGTGCCACCAGCAATAATTCCAGTACCTGCAGAAGCAGGACGCATAATAACGGTAGAACCAGCATGAGTGGCAACAACCGGATACTGCAATGTGCCATCAACTAAGTGAATCTTTTTCATACCACGTCGACCTGACTCCATTGCTTTGGAAACAGCCAAAGGTACTTCTTTAGACTTACCGCGACCGATACCGACGCTACCTTTGCCATCACCGACCACGGTCAGTGCGGAGAAACCGAAGATACGACCACCCTTAACAACTTTAGCAACGCGTCGTACGTTGATTAGCTGCTCAAGGCTTTCATCTACAGGTTCACGATCATTTCGAGAATTTCTTTTTGGACCAGCCATGATTATCTCCTGGTAGTACGGTTACAGCTGCAAGCCAGCTTCGCGAGCGGCTTCAGCGAGTGCTTTAACACGACCGTGGTAACGGAAACCAGATCGATCGAATGCAACAGACTCAACACCTGCTTTCTTGGCCAGCTCAGCTATTTCTTTACCGACCAAAGCAGCTGCTTCACAGTTACCGGTGTTCTTCACATCTTTCTTGATGCCTGGGCTCAAGGTCGATGCTGCCGCCAATACAGTACCGCCCGTGGCGTCAATCACCTGCGCGTAAATGTGCTGTGAAGTACGGTGAATGCTCAGTCGAGTTACACCTTGACGGGCGATTTTCGCGCGTAGCTTACGAGCTCGACGCAAACGTGCTTGTTTTTTATCTTTCATCTCAAACTCCCCGATTACTTCTTCTTAGCTTGCTTGCGCATTACATATTCGTCGGCATAACGTACACCCTTGCCTTTATAGGGCTCTGGTTTACGGTAAGCACGAATCTCAGCAGCAACTTGACCAACAACCTGTTTGTCGATACCTGTCACAACGATCTCAGTGTTGCTTGGGGTTTCAACTTTAATGCCTTCCGGCACTTCGTATACAACAGGGTGTGAGAAACCCAACGTCAGGTTCAGTTTTTGTCCCTGAGCTTGAGCACGATAACCAACACCAACGATGGTCAGTTTCTTTTCAAAACCGGCAGTCACGCCAGTGACCATGTTGTTAACCAATGCACGGGTGGTTCCTGCCAACGCGACAGCTTGTTTACTGCTGTCGTTAGCCGATACTTTCACTTGCGCATCTTCTTGTTCTACTGTTACGAGTTCGTGGACATTCCACTCTAACTCACCCTTTGAACCTTTGACCTTGACCCGTTGTCCATCCAGCGTCACTTCGACGCCGCTTGGCAATGTCACAGGTGCATTTGCAATTCTAGACATAATTTCAATCTCAATTAATGCAGCGTTTAGACCTTTTCGTCGCAGCTTACTTAATATTAAAAGCTAATAAATTAGCTAACGGAGCAAAGGACTTCACCACCAACGCCCGCTGAGCGAGCAGCGCGGTCGGTCATAATACCTTTACTGGTAGAAACAATCGCAATACCCAAGCCGCCGTTTACTTTCGGTAGCTCTTCGGCGCTCTTGTACACACGCAGACCAGGCTTACTGATGCGGTGAATTGTTTCAA
The DNA here is from genome assembly GCF_014651515.1 of Arenicella chitinivorans. Taxonomy (NCBI): domain Bacteria; kingdom Pseudomonadati; phylum Pseudomonadota; class Gammaproteobacteria; order Arenicellales; family Arenicellaceae; genus Arenicella; species Arenicella chitinivorans. The sequence continues at coordinate 425,307 of NZ_BMXA01000002.1, read as the reverse complement.
TAACTGGCGCGCCTTCGTAGTATTTTAATTTGATCGTTAGCATCGGCTTACCGTCTTCGGTAGTCGTATCAAAACTCTCGATGTAACCTTCGTCTTTTAACACCTTCGCAATGGCTGATTTAATTTTTGAACCAGGCATGGTCAACGCAATTTTCTCAGCATGGTGCGCGTTGCGGATTCGTGTTAATAGATCCGCGATTGGGTCTGTCATCATGGTGCTGTACCGTTTCTGTAACTGTTATAAAGGATTGCTGTCAGTATCCACTGTGTTACCAGCTGGACTTAACAACACCCGGCGCTTGGCCTTTTAAAATGATTTCACGAAGCTTGTTACGGCTCAGTCCAAACTTGCGATAGTAGCCGTGTGGACGACCAGTCAAACCGCAACGATTACGCTGGCGAGCTTTGCTTGAATCTCGCGGCAATTTTTGCAGCGCCATCATCGCTCCCCATTTTTCATCATAGTCTGCGTCTTGATTAGCAACGATTGCCTTCAACTCTTCACGACGCTCTTGCAGTCGATTATTGAGCTTGGTGCGTTTCGCTTCGCGAGCGATCATTGATTTTTTAGCCATAGCTGTTTCTCTAACTCTATAAACCTTTTAATTTCAAAGGTGTTTGATTATTTGGTCTTAAGTGGGAAGTTGAAACCACGTAACAAGGCTTCGGCTTCTTCATTGTTCGCCGCGCTAGTAGTAATGGTCACGTCCATTCCGCGCAATGCATCGACTCGGTCGTAATCAATTTCTGGGAACACAATTTGTTCCTTCAAACCGAAAGTATAGTTTCCGCGTCCATCGAACGATTTTAGGTTCAAACCACGGAAGTCACGAATACGAGGAATCGCAATTGTGATCAATCGATCAAGAAACTCGTACATACGCTCGCGACGCAAGTTTACTTTGGCACCAATCGGCCAACCGTCTCGAATTTTAAAACCCGCAACTGATTTGCGCGCCAGAGTAACAACTGGTTTTTGACCAGTAATCGCCTCTAAGTCAGCTACTGCGCTTTCGATAATCTTTTTATTACCGACCGCTTCGCCCAAACCCATGTTGATCGATACCATCGTAATACGTGGAATCTGCATTGAGCTTGAAAACTGGAATTTCTCTTGCAATTGAGGAACTACATTCTTTACGTAATGTTCTTGCAATCTTGTCATTGTTCTTTACCTGTCTGGACGCAGCGCGCGTTACGCGTCAACTTTGCTGCCGTCTGATTTAAATACACGATGCTTGTCTTTGCCCTCGCCTTCAATGCGAACCTTATCCGCTTTGTTGGTTTTTGGGTTCAACAATGCAACGTTAGACAATTGAATCGGCGCTTCTTTAGATAAGATACCGCCTGTCACACCGGCCATTGGATTTGGCTTGGTGTGCTTTTTCACCAAGTTAACATCGTTAACCAGTGCACGGCCGTCATCCAAGATTTGGAGAACCTTGCCAATTTTGCCTTTATCGCGACCACTGATTACGATCACGGTATCGTCTTTTTTAATCTTGTTCATCTTCTTCTAACCTGTCTTGAATCGTCGTTTACAACACTTCGGGTGCCAGTGAAACGATCTTCATGAAGTTATCGCCACGCAGTTCGCGTGTTACCGGGCCAAAGATACGCGTGCCCATTGGCTGGCGAGATGCGTTCAGAATCACGGCTGCGTTTTTATCAAAACGGATTACTGAACCGTCAGGACGACGCACGCCTTTACGTGTACGAACGATCACTGCGTCATAAACGCCACCTTTCTTTACACGAGAATTGGGGAGCGCTTCTTTGACGCTGACTTTGATAACGTCACCGATACCGGCATAACGACGTTTAGAGCCACCTAACACTTTGATACACATAACTTTACGTGCACCGCTGTTGTCAGCTACTTCTAAAATACTTTGCATTTGAATCATGGGTTTACTCCAATTCTATTCAGTGCGTTTAAATTCGGTTCTGCTTTTGCTTTGTACGAGGTGCAAAAACGGCTTAAACAATAACCGCTTTTTCTACAATTTTAACCAGGCGCCAAGTCTTGTGCTTAGACAGCGGACGGCACTCTTCGATTAAAACTGTGTCACCTTCGCCACACTCATTAGCTTCATCGTGCGCAAGAAACTTGCTGGATTTGCGAATGTACTTGCCATACAAAGGATGTTTTTCACGTCGCTCAACCAGCACTGAAATTGTTTTTTCAGCTTTGTTACTCACGACTTTACCTTCAACGGTACGTGCACCAGTATTCTCAGTCATCTTGATTCTCTCTTAACTATGAAGCAGCTTTAGCTTGCTCGTTCAGGATGGTCTTGATGCGAGCAACATCACGGCGAATCTTTTTGAAACGCGCGGTGTCCGCCAGTTGACCAGTTCCTCTTTTCATACGCAGGCCGAATTCTTCTTTGCGTAATTCAACCAATTCATTTTTCAGTTCTTCAGCCGACTTAGCTCGCAATTCAGCTGCTCTTGATTCAGTAGCCATGTTTCTAATCCCAGCCTTAACCGACTTGACGCTTAACAAATTTACACTTGAAAGGAAGCTTTGCAGCAGCCAGCTCGAATGCTTCGCGCGCTAGCTCTTCGCTAACACCTTGCAATTCGTACAACATCTGACCAGGCTTAACTTCCATAACCCAAAACTCAGGGTTACCTTTACCTTTACCCATACGTACTTCTAGGGGCTTTTTCGAAATTGGCTTGTCTGGGAACACGCGAATCCACACACGACCGCCACGTTTGATGTGACGGGTAATGGTTCGTCGAGCTGCCTCAATCTGACGCGATGTCATGCGACCTCGCGTAGTAGATTGCAGACCGAATTCTCCGAAGCTCACCTTGTTACCAGTATGAGCTAGACCGCGGTTACGCCCTTTGTGCGCTTTGCGGAATTTGGTACGTTTTGGTAATAACATTTCTATTAACCTCTATACTTTTCTAAACCAGTCCAGTCTTAAGACTTGGCTGCTGGCTTGGCTTCTTCCGCAGGCGCGCTGTTAAGGGCTTGAAAAACTTCGCCCTTGAAGATCCATACTTTGACACCGATGATGCCGTAAGTAGTTAACGCTTCTGAAGTGGCGTAGTCGATATCTGCACGCAATGTGTGCAGGGGAACACGTCCTTCGCGGTACCACTCTGAACGCGCAATTTCAGCACCGTTCAACCGACCAGAGATCATCACTTTTACGCCTTGAGCGCCGGCACGCATAGCAGATTGTACCGCTCGTTTCATAGCACGACGGAACATGACACGCTTTTCTAACTGCTGACAGATACCGTCCGCAACCAACTGAGAATCTATCTCAGGCTTACGTACTTCTTCTACCGACACTTGCGTTGGCAAGCCAGTCATTTCCGCAATCGCTTTGCGCATACGGTCGATATCCTCACCTTTTTTGCCAATCACGATACCTGGACGAGCAGTGTGGATGATGACATTAATGTTTTGCGCTGGACGTTCGATCGTGATTTCACTAACTGCAGCATTTTTCAGCTTCTTTTCCAGAAATTCACGAACTTTTAAGTCTTGCAGTAAAAACTTTGAATAGTCAGTTTTATCGGCATACCACTTAGCATTGAAGTCTTTAACAATGCCCAGACGCATTCCGTTTGGATGTACTTTCTGACCCATTACTGGCCTCCCGCTTGATCATCGCTCACCGCCACAGTGATGTGGCTAGAACGCTTTAAAATTCCGAACGCGCGGCCTTTTGCCCGCGGACGCATACGCTTCATAGTCGGGCCTTCATCAACAAAACACTTAGACACGAAAAGCTCGTCGATATCGGCGCTTTCATTGTGCTCAGCGTTTGCAATGGCAGACTCCAAGGTTTTCTTTACCAGGTTAGACGCTTTAGTCTCACTGAAAGAGAGGACCTCAAGCGCACGGGCAACTGACTTACCGCGGATCAAATCCACCGCTAAGCGCGCCTTTTGTGGCGAGATACGTACGTTTTTTGCAGTAGCTTTAACTTGCATTTTAAATGCTCCTATCGACCTTTCTTATCAGCAATATGGCCTTTGAAGGTACGAGTTGGTGAAAACTCACCCAACTTGTGACCAACCATATTTTCCGAGATCAACACGGGTACGTGCTGACGACCGTTGTGGACCGCAATCGTCAAACCAACGAATTCCGGCATAATCATGCTGCGACGAGACCAAGTTTTGATCGGCTTGCGGTCATTGCTCGCAACTGCCTTTTCAACCTTTGCCCACAGGTGATGGTCTACAAATGGACCTTTTTTAATTGAACGTGCCATAGTGTTTATCTAGACCTCTATCCCTTATTTCTTGCGACGACGAATAATCATCGAATCGCTGCGTTTATTGCTTCGAGTACGGTAACCTTTGGTTGGCACACCGGTTGGCGACACAGGATGACGACCACCTGATGTGCGGCCTTCACCACCACCGTGAGGATGGTCTACCGGATTCATCGCCACACCTCGAACGGTTGGACGAATACCGCGCCAGCGTTTAGCACCGGCCTTACCGAGCTTACGCAATGAATGCTCGGAGTTACCGACTTCACCCAAGGTTGCACGACATTCCAGGTGCACTTTACGCATCTCACCAGAACGCAAGCGAATCTGAGCGTAGTTACCTTCTTTACCGACAAACTGAATTGACGTGCCCGCTGAACGCGCCAACTGCCCGCCCTTGCCTGGCTTGAGTTCCACGTTGTGAACCACCGAACCAACAGGGATGTTACGCAGCGGCAATGTATTACCAACCGCGATTGGCGCATCGTTGCCAGAAATAACTGAATCACCAGCTTGCAAGCCTTTTGGCGCAAGAATGTAACGACGCTCGCCGTCGGCGTAGCACAACAATGCTAAGTGGGCGCTACGATTCGGGTCATATTCCAAACGCTCTACTTTCGCAGGGATAGCGTCTTTATTACGACGAAAATCAATAACACGATATTTGCGCTTATGACCGCCACCACGATGACGGACAGTGATGCGACCTACGTTATTACGGCCACTAATTGCGCGCTTCGACTCCAACAAAGGCTTGTAGCCTTCGCCTTTGTGCAAATCCGAGTTAACGACTCGAACCGTGCCGCGGCGACCAGGTGAGGTAGGTTTTAACTTTACCAATGCCATTTTCTAAATACCTTTCTTTATTACTACCGACTTAAGCTTGGAACTCAGCGAAATCAATATCGCTGCCTTCTTTCAAGCGGATGTATGCTTTTTTGCGATCGTTACGTTTACCCAGAGTGCGACCAAAACGCTTGGTTTTACCCTTCACGTTCAGGATCTTTACTGACTCAACTTCAACGTCGAACGCTTGCTCAACCGCAGCTTTAACGTCGTTGCGTGTTGCGCTGTTGGCTACATGGAATACGGCTTGGCCATGAAACTCAGCTGCACGGGTACTCTTCTCAGTAACCACAGGTGAAATGATCACCTGGAACAGTTCATCTTTACTTAGCTTAGACTGACTCATGCCAATTTCTCCTCGATTTGCTTGATTGCTTCTGACGTGATCAACACTTTGTCATAGCCAATCAAACTCAACGGGTTAATTTCTTGTGCTTCCAAAATACCGACGTGATACAGGTTACGAGACGCCAATACCAGATTCTCATCCAGCTCATGCGTTACGATCAAAACATCGTCCAGCTTGAGGTCTTTCATTTTGGCGACCAGCTGTTTTGTTTTAGGCTCGTCGACTTTGAAGTCTGCCGCCACCACCAAACGCTCTTGGCGAACCAACTCAGACAAAATCGAACGGATCGCAGAGCGATACGCCTTGCGGTTCATTTTTTGTGAGAAGTCTTGCGTCACAGCCGGGAAAGTCTTACCACCACCACGCCAGATTGGGCTACGTGACGTACCAGCTCGGGCTCGGCCGGTACCTTTTTGTCGCCAAGGCTTAGCACCACCACCAGAGACAGCGGAACGATTTTTTTGTCCGCGCGTACCTTGGCGTGCACCAGCTTGATATGCAACCACAGCTTGATGAATCAATGCTTCGTTGTAGTCCGCGCCGAAGACAGCGTCAGAAACTTTCAAAGCTGATCCGTTTTGTTGTTTAAGTTCCATGATATCGACCTACTTCTTTGCTTTTACAGAAGGTTTGATGATCACGCTGCCACCTTTGGATCCAGGGACAGACCCCTTCACCAGAATGACATTACGCTCTGCGTCTACGCGAACCACTTCCAAACCTTGTTGAGTACGTTTGCGCGCACCCATGTGACCGCCCATTTTCTTGCCTTTAAAGACTTTACCTGGGTCTTGACATTGACCGGTCGAACCCAGTGAACGGTGAGAAACGGAGACACCGTGCGTCGCACGCAAGCCACCGAAACCCCATCGCTTCATACCACCGGCAAAACCTTTACCAATCGTCGTACCTTGTACGTCTACTTTCTGGCCTGCCTCAAACAGATCGACATTGATTTCAGAACCAACTTCTAGCTCAGCATCTGTCGCATTGACTCGAAACTCGACCAATCGAGTACCTGGGGCCACATTCGCTTTTGCATAATGGCCAGCCATTGCTTTTGAAACGCGATTAGCGCGACGTTCGCCACTGGCAACCTGCACCGCTTCGTAACCGTCGGTTTCTACGGTTTTGACTTGCGTTACACGGTTGGCAGAGACCTCGACCACCGTAACAGGCACTGAACGTCCGTCTTCCTGGAAGACGCGCGTCATACCTACTTTTTGTCCAATTAATCCAAGTGACATTTTTCTATCAACTCTATTAGTGATTGGTTAGAGGGACTTATCAGTGAAAAACCGAAGTCCTAGTTAACCTTAATTTCAACGTCTACACCGGCTGCCAAATCGAGACGCATAAGCGCGTCTACTGTTTTGTCAGTTGGCTCAACAATATCGACGATGCGCTTGTGCGTACGCACTTCGAATTGATCTCGTGCTTTCTTGTTCACGTGTGGCGAACGCAGCAGAGTCAGTCGCTCAACGCGAGTTGGCAGAGGAATTGGGCCACATACCATTGCGCCTGTGCGCTTAGCTGTATCCACAATTTCTTGTGCCGAGCGATCGATCATACGGTGATCGAATGCCTTCAGTCGAATACGAATTTTTTGATTTTCGACGCTCATAGTTAACCTATAACCTTAAAATATAAATATTCTTATAGTGACTTATCGTAGAGCTCCCGACAGAACAGGAGCTCAACTCTAAATTAGTCAGTAATCTTCGCTACAACGCCCGCACCAACAGTACGGCCGCCTTCACGAATCGCGAAACGAAGACCTTCTTCCATCGCGATTGGCGCAATCAACTCAACTTGCATTTTGATGTTGTCGCCAGGCATAACCATCTCAACTCCTTCTGGCAATTCACATGCACCCGTTACGTCTGTCGTACGGAAGTAGAATTGTGGACGGTAACCTTTGAAGAATGGCGTGTGACGACCACCCTCTTCTTTACTCAACACATACACTTCTGCTTCGAACTTCGTGTGCGGTGTAATTGAACCAGGCTTGGCCAATACTTGACCACGCTCGATATCTTCACGCTTAGTACCGCGCAACAGAATACCAACGTTGTCGCCCGCACGACCTTCGTCCAGCAGCTTACGGAACATCTCTACGCCGGTGACCGTCGTTTTCGTTGTATCTTTAATACCAACGATTTCAATCTCTTCACCAACTTTGATGATGCCGCGCTCAACACGACCTGTTGCTACAGTACCGCGACCTGAGATAGAGAATACGTCTTCGACTGGCATGATGAACGCACCATCAATCGCACGCTCTGGCTCTGGAATGTATTCATCCAACACTTTGCCCAGCTCAATGATTTTCTCAACGTATTGCGCATCGCCTTCCAATGCTTTCAAAGCAGAACCAATCACGATTGGCGTGTCGTCGCCTGGGAATTCATACGAATCCAACAGCTCACGCACTTCCATCTCAACCAGCTCCAACAACTCTTCATCGTCAACCATGTCCGCTTTATTCAGGAACACTACGATGTAAGGCACACCAACCTGACGTGCAAGCAGGATGTGCTCACGCGTTTGTGGCATCGGGCCGTCAGCGGCAGAACATACCAGAATCGCGCCGTCCATTTGGGCCGCACCAGTGATCATGTTCTTTACATAGTCCGCGTGACCTGGACAGTCAACGTGTGCGTAGTGACGATTATCTGTCTCATACTCAACGTGTGCGGTTGAGATAGTGATGCCACGCTCGCGCTCTTCTGGCGCATTGTCAATATTCTCGAACGCTACCGCTGCCCCGCCGTAGGTCTCTGACAATACTTTCGTAATCGCCGCCGTCAACGTCGTCTTGCCGTGGTCTACGTGACCAATCGTGCCCACGTTAACGTGCGGTTTGGTTCTTTCAAATTTTTCCTTAGACATAGCGTTTCACCTATCTTTTGGTTTTTTAAAATACTGCTTAACTAAATTCGTTTACTTGCCGTACCCAACACTGGAACGACTAGTATCTGTTTACAATCGCGTCGACGACATTTTTTGGCGCCTTGGCATATTTTTCGAACTGCATGGTATAGGATGCGCGACCTTGCGTGGCACTGCGCAGAGCGGTGGCATAGCCAAACATCTCTGCGAGCGGCACTTCACACTCGATCAACTTGCCCGAAGGCGTATCATCCATACCTAAAATGACACCGCGGCGCGAATTAATATCGCCACTCACGTTGCCCATATATTCTTCAGGGGTCACAATTTCGACCGCCATAATAGGCTCTAAAATATCCACACCTGCTTCGCGACAACCCTCTCGAAAGGCCTGACTAGCAGCTGCTTTAAACGCAAACTCCGAGGAGTCTACATCGTGGTAACTTCCGTCGTACAACGCAACGCGCACGTCGATCAATGGGTAGCCGGCTAACACACCACCTTCCATTGCTTCTTCAACACCTTTTTGAACAGAAGGGATAAATTCACGCGGCACAGCGCCACCTTTAATTTCATCCACAAATTCAAAACCAGCGCCACGCTCAAGTGGCTCAATGCGAAGATATACGTGACCATATTGACCACGACCGCCAGACTGTTTCGCATACTTAGTTTCATGCGTGACCGCCTTGCTTACCGCTTCGCGATATGCGACCTGCGGCTTACCAACATTGCACTCCACGCCAAACTCGCGCTTCATACGATCAATGATGATATCCAGATGCAGCTCACCCATACCTGAAATAATGGTCTGACCTGACTCTTCATCTGTGCGGACATTGAAGGACGGATCCTCCTGCGCCAGCTTGCCTAACGCAACACCCATTTTTTCCTGGTCTGCCTGCGTTCTTGGCTCTACCGCTTGTGAGATCACAGGGTCCGGAAACTCCATGCGCTCTAGAGTGACAACGTTCTTCATGTCACATAACGTATCACCTGTGGTGACCGTTTTAAGCCCGACCGCTGCAGCGATATCACCAGCGCGAACTTCATTAATTTCTTTGCGATTATTCGAATGCATTTGCAGAATTCGACCAATCCGCTCTTTCTTGTCTTTTACGGGGTTAAAAACCGCATCTCCAGTCTTCAGCGTACCTGAGTAGACCCGGAAAAATACCAGCTGACCGACAAACGGGTCAGTCGCAATCTTGAATGCTAATGCAGAAAAAGGTTCGGCATCATCAGACGCACGAGTTACCTCTCTCTCTTGCGCATCCACGCCTGCGATTGCAGGAACTTCAAGCGGCGAAGGTAAATAGTCAACAATACCGTCAAGCATGGCTTGAACGCCTTTGTTTTTAAACGCACTACCGCACATCACCGGCACAATTTCGTTACCAATAGTCAGCGCACGTAGAGCAGCTTTAATCTGCTCATCGGAGAGCGATCCGTTCTCCAGATACTCATCCATCAGCTCCTCAGAGCTTTCAGCAGCAGCTTCAACCAACTGCTCGTGATACTCTGCAGCAAGGTCTTTCAGATCCGCTGGAATATCTTTTTCTTCAAACATGACACCCATCGGGTCTTGATCCCAATAGATGGCCTTCATTTTGATCAGATCAATGACACCAGCAAAGGTTTCTTCTGCACCAATCGGCAACTGCAGAGCAATCGGGTTTGCACCCAAGCGCTTTTTCATTTGCCCTACTACGCGCAAAAAATCCGCACCTGAGCGATCCATCTTATTCACGAACGCCAAACGCGGCACATGATACTTGTTAGCTTGTCGCCAGACGGTTTCTGATTGAGGCTCTACACCACCAACCGCACAAAAAACCGCAACCGCGCCATCGAGGACTCGCAGCGAGCGCTCAACCTCAATCGTGAAGTCAACGTGCCCGGGGGTATCGATGATATTGATACGATGCTCTTCAAGTGAAGCATCCATACCGCGCCAAAAGGTTGTCGTGGCAGCTGATGTAATCGTGATTCCACGTTCTTGCTCTTGCTCCATCCAATCCATCGTCGCCGCACCATCGTGCACTTCGCCGATTTTATGGCTGATACCCGTGTAGAACAAAATACGCTCGGTCGTCGTGGTTTTACCCGCGTCGATATGCGCCATAATGCCAACATTTCGGTATCGATTAATTGGAGTTGAACGTGCCATCTTTATTCAGTTACCAGTTCCAGTAAAAAGCTATGTCTAATGACTAATCTCTATCTCAAATTTTAAAAGAGCAAACCCGAGATACCTATTTATCTGCGGGGCGCCTGATGCCACTTACAACACCAGGCCTACAAAATTTCGCGAAGCGCCCGCAGTTCGCACCGACTTGTCGGCTTAATTGCGCCAGCGAATCTTGTGATGACTTTAGAAGCGGAAGTGACTAAACGCCTTATTCGCCTCTGCCATACGATGCACATCTTCAACTTTACGCATCGCACCGCCACGTTTTTCAAACGCATCGATCAACTCACCAGCCAAACGCTGCGTCATTGACTTCTCTGAACGTCCACGGGCGTATTCAACAATCCAGCGCATAGCCAGCGCAGTACGACGTGAAGCACGAACCTCTACAGGCACCTGGTAAGTCGCACCACCAACACGGCGACTCTTAACTTCCACCATTGGCTTTACGTTTTCCAACGCTTGATCGAACACTTCCAACGGGTCTTCGGTACGACGCTCACCGATCAAATCCAGCGCATCGTAAATAATTTTTTCAGCTACCGACTTCTTACCATCTTTCATCAAGATATTGACGAACTTAGCCAGAGTTACATTTCCAAACTTTGGATCAGGCAGAATTTCGCGTTTCGGGACTTCTCTTCTTCTAGGCATAACGTGCTCTCTGTAGCAGTTTATTCTCAGCTGCGCATTAATAGCTCAGCCAATACTTATGACAATATTAGGACTTAGGACGCTTGGCACCGTACTTAGAACGGCCTTGGCGACGCGCAGCAACACCAGACGTATCCAGCGCACCACGAACAGTGTGATAACGAACACCTGGCAAGTCTTTTACACGACCGCCACGAATCAACACAACACTGTGCTCTTGCAGGTTATGACCCTCACCACCAATATAGCTGGTAACCTCAAAACCGTTCGTCAAACGCACACGCGCAACTTTACGCAATGCGGAGTTTGGTTTCTTAGGTGTGGTGGTATAGACACGAGTACAAACACCACGACGCTGTGGACACGCCATCAACGCAGGAACATTTGACTTTTGAACCTGCTTCTTACGCGGGTTCCGTACTAACTGATTAATAGTAGGCATAATCTAATTTTAGTTTTTCAAAAAATCGTTAAAAGCCACACGGGGATGCAACCTTCAGAGCGACAAAAGCCCATCTCGCCAGCTTCTCAACTGCGAAATGAGAAAATTCAGTACCTCGAACACACAAACACGTACTCGCGGGAGCGCGATTCTATGGACTCGCACAAGCAAAGTCAAGGCGCGGCGCAAGCAAATGTGGCGCGGACGCTAAAAAATCGGATTCTCGAGTAGTTTTCTCTCTGCCTTCGCGAAAAAACGACCTGCATATGCAAGGAGCGAAGGCGACCGTCTTACTAAAGAGGCTAGTATCAACTGACCACAAGGTCTCTAGCAGTAACGGTGTTCAAGTGGAGCGGATTCTATGCCTGCGATGCTTTCAATGCAAGGAAAAGCAAAGGAAAAACAGGGGTTTTTATCGCTTTCGCCCAAATCTCAAAACACGGCGACATTCGACCGCAGTTTCTGCTGTGACGAACTAAGCAGCCGCAGATTCTCCGGCTAGCGCCAATACTTAGCGATCAGCTCAGCCAGAATTGGTAACACTGATGCGACCAACAACAACGCCATTACCACATTAAAAAGACGACTATGCACTGGATTGGTTAACACACGTTGCAACCAAACACCGCCCATCATCCACACACCAGCACTCGGGAACGTCATTAACCAGAACACGAAGACCAGAACCAGCACTTGCAGATAAAGCTCCGCGCCCACCGTGGTGTAAGCCGCAATCGCGCTGGTACCCATAATCCAGGCTTTGGGGTTGACCCATTGAAATAACGCGGCCTGCAAAAATGTTAATGGCTTGGATATGGATTTTCGCTCGTGGCGTGGGGCCGCTCTAAAAATCAACCAGGCCAGATAGATTAAATACACTATTCCAACAAGCTGAATCAGCGCATGCAGCCAGGCGTAACGCTCAAACACGTAACCCAAGCCAAAACCGACAGCGAGAATCATACTGGGAAAGCCAAAACATATACCGAAAAAGTGCGGTAAACTGGCTTTGACCCCGAAATTCAAACCTGAAGCCATAATCATGATGTTATTGGGGCCAGGCGTAAAAGCAGCGGAAAATGCGAATACGAGAAATGAAGGGTGAAGTTCCACAGCAGAGGTCAGTTTTGCAAGCAATATATAGAAACATAATATCTGACCTGCTTGATTCGTGTCGATCTCTTTCCGCTCGACATTTCCACACAATCGTAAACAGGCTGCTCGCTACCCAAAGTGGCCATCACCACCGAATTCAAAATCGTAAACTCACTGGACTTACATTATGCGTTCAAGCCAATCTCTTCGACCTGCAGTCCGCTCAACTCTATTCGCATTTTGCATTGCGCTCCCATTCGTTACGCCAGCAGTTGAACTGACCGACCCCATACCTCGCGCTAAAATAGACGCCGCCATCGCTGCCACGCAGGCGCGTCAAGCCCGAGCCGCAAAGCAAAACCCGAAACTCGACCCGTTACTAGCGCAACTTGTTGTCGAGGATCAGCATTTACGCAAATTCGGACATACTCAATCAGGCCTGCGCTTTAAAGGTAATAATCAAGTACAGGTCTATATCAAAACCAAATCCGCACCAGAACACGCAACCCCCTATCTGCAAGCGCTGGGAGCAGAAATTGAAGTCACTGTGCCGTCGTTGAGCCAGATTCAGGCTTGGGTCCCAGTCAGTGCGATTACCGCGATCAGCGAATTAGCGCAAGTAAGCGCCATTTCTCGACCGGTCTATGCAACCAATCGTGCCGGGCGCGTCGTCACACAGGGCGACGCCATATTAAAAGCGAATATATTGCGCGACATGGGCGTCACCGGGGAAGGAATCAAGGTTGGCATTATTTCTGATGGCGCCAACAGCTGGACCTCTGCTCGCAACTCAGGGGACCTACCCCAGAACATCACCGTGTATGGCAGCTGCTCAACACGTTCAGCAAACCCATCGCAATGCAGCCCAGCTCTTACCTGCAATGAGGGCACGGCAATGGCAGAAATCATTCACGACCTAGCACCCGACGCTGAGCTCGCCGTTGCCGCAGTAAGCACCTCAATGGAGTTCATTAGCCAAGCAAACCGACTAGCAAACACATTTGGTGCCAACATCATAGTTGACGACCTCGGCTTTTATGGCGAACCTTATTTCTCCGATGGCGATATCGCAAACGCGGTGGCCAGACTGCCCGCTGACGTATTATACGTTTCTTCTGCTGGCAACAGCGCAGCCTCGCATTATGAGCGCAATTATCGACAGTTTCCGGGTGGTGGTGGCATCCACAACTTTGGCACTGGAAGCGGTAACAGATCAGATGACGCAATGGGTTTTCTTATTCCACCCAACCGAGGCACCGTCGCACTGTTGCAATGGGACGAGAACTTCAACAACCCGTCAAGCAACTACGACTTGTATATATTCAACACCGACGGACAAATCACGCAACAGAGTACGTTTACCGGCGGGCCTGCGTTTGAAGCAGTATGCGTGCCCAACACCGGCGCATCCGACGAAGTTCGTTTCGCCGTGGTCAACAAGCAAAGTGGCGCGGCACGCAAACTAGAAATGTTTTTCCTCGGCGCAGGCGCGATCGAATACGAAATCCCTAGCGGCAGCATTTTTGGACACCCTGGCGTCACGCGCGCACTGGCAATTGGCACCACTAATGCGGGCAGCAACACAGCCGCGTTCTACAGTTCACGCGGCCCGGCACAACGCAATCGAGCCAAACCGGACCTAACCGGCGTGGATGGCGTCTCGGTCACCGGGGCCGGCGGCTTTCCGTCCACTTTTTTTGGCACCTCTGCGGCAGCACCACACGTCGCCGGGGTTGCTGCATTATTGATGAGCGCAAGTCGCAAGAACACCACCGCACTGGTACGCCAGGCCATGCTGAGCACCGCCACCGATCTTGGCAGTGGTGGCCGTGACTCCGTGTACGGATACGGCAGGGTCAATGCCGACGCAGCCATCAAACAGCTCTATATAGATGGCAACCGTATCAATATTGGCAGTTTACTACCCTTGCTGCTGGAGGACTGATTAACAGCAGGCGCCACCGCTGGCGGTAGCTGACTCGGCAAATGGCAGTTCAGTGCCACATCCATCGAAGATGCCATAGTGCGTATCCCAGTCGCCGAAAAACTCGAAATGCGGCGCAAAGCGGGTTTCGGCTAGCATGCGGTAGGTATTTCCACAGACCGGAAACATTTTTCCGGTCTCGATAACATGATGCCCGTCAAGTACAAACTTGTCTGGATGATGCGCGATCGTGCCACGGTAACGCACAGCTTGACCATAGTCTTCGCAGGCCGGTTCTAAATCGTCTAATTTGAACAGACGGTAGGTCGCCGAGTAAAAGCGTCGATCACCCAGTTTCGCCTGCAGTGCGGGATTCTCGATTGCTAAAGGTCGACTCTTGACCAGACGCGGATCTTTGAAACCAGACTGTTTTGCTAGATTAATAAAATCGTTCCAATACAAGGCACCAGAAATACACTCACCATAGAGTTCTTCATCATCGATCAAATGCTGCGGAGTACGGCGCTCGGCGTACACATCCGAAAAATACATTTCACCACCCGGTTTCAACAAGTCATAACACTGTGACAGTACGGCTTGTTTGTCGGGAGATAAGTTAATCACGCAGTTTGAGATCACCACATCAAATGACGCCGGCTCTAACCTCAGTTGGTCTAACCGTTCGATATAGCCTTGATGGAATGTCGTGTTCGGTGAGCTAAAGCCAAACGCCTCCGCGTGATACTCGCGGTACGTGTTAGCAACGGCCAATTGTTCTGCGGTCATGTCGACACCGACTACCTGCCCCTGCGCACCAACCAATGCTGATAAGGCATAGACATCGCGGCCAGCGCCAGACCCCAGATCAAGTATTCGCGCGCCATCTAACTCTTCTGGTAACACCAAGCCACAACCGTAGTATCTGACGAGCACTTCGTCATGCACTTTAGATAAAATCGGCTTCAAATAGGCTGGCATCCCCTCGTCGGTACAACACGCATCGGTTTTCAAATCCGAACTGTTTTGTAACACTTGACCGTAGTAGTCTTGTACTTGTTGGTAGGTTAGTTTTTCATTCATGTGTATCTGTACGAGTCACGTTGTTGGCTCAATTCTATCGAGTCTCTACCGAGGATGACAGGCGTGGTGGCCCTACCCGGTCGGTATCCACTACAACCATTAACGTACCGATGGAATTGAGGTAGATTGTCATGATCTCACACAAACTGGTTTATAGTAGAGTACCCATTGCGGAAATCAAAACTAACAGACCCAACTTCCCTTAATTCCATCACAAAAAAGATATGAAAAACGTCTCACTTGCCATCGCCGCTGCTTTAATCGCATTCTTGATCTACTTTTTCGCCTTTCATCAAACCCCGACACCAACCGCCGCCCCACAAGACACGACGCCGAGTCAGACTGAAACAACGGCGGCCCCATCCAACCTGATCACTCCCGCTGCACCTGGCGCGGATGTGTTTATCATCAGCCCTGGTGACGGTGCCGTAGTGAGCTCACCAGTGAAAGTCGAATTTGGAATCACCAATATGACCGTTGCCAAAGCAGGCGACAATATTGAGTTTAGCGGCCATCACCATCTTCTGATCAACCTTGAAGAGCTGCCGCCAATGGACGCTCCGCTGCCGGCGACAGAACAAATTATCCACTTCGGTGGCGGCCAAACGGAGACCACACTAGAATTGGAGCCTGGTGAATACACGCTACAGCTCCTACTTGGTAACTACCTGCATATTCCGCATGCGGAACCTGTGTTATCGAAGAAAATCACCATCACTGTCGAATAAGCTACACCATGGCATCACGCCGATCTTTCTTGCTGGCCAGCGGCATGGCTGCGGCCGGCTTGGGTTACAGCTACCACCGCGGTCTGCGCTACCCGCGTCTATCACTGGAGCCGCGTGCGCTCGACAGCGCCCTGAACACCCAAGGTGCACAGCTTAGGCTGACCGACCTAGTTGCGATAAAGCAGCGCTCGTCTAATTCGAGCGTCAACTTCACTCTGCGCGCGGTCACACCAACACCTAGCTTGCATCTCCTAACGCAGGGCACACAGCTCGAAGTCGAGATTAACAATGTGCTTCCAAACGCCAAGTTACGTGTTCAAACCCAGGCTAAGAGTGACATTCAAGAGCAAATCGACGGGATCAATCGCCGCCTAAAAATCAGTAGCAAGTCCCACGACGAAATAACACTGAGCTGGGAACATGGCCTAGACGACGGTTTCGATTTCGCGGTCATCGGCGATACCGGCGGTGGTCTCGAACTGGATTGGTGCCTAAACCGCGCCGTAGAGCTGGGCGCGCAGTTCCTATTGCACCTCGGAGATTTCAACTACACCGCCGGCGAATATGACCGCGCCATCCACCAATTTCACCACGCCCCACTACCCTGTTATATCAGCCTTGGTAACCATGACTTCAATGACAGCGGGCTGATGTATCACCGGTTTCTTGCCGAACTTGGTCCATTAAACGCCCACTTCACCGTCGCCGGAACCCGGTTTATAAATATTGATACCGCCGCTGACTTCTTCCCCGCGCAAGCCGGGTTACGCGGGGACATGCTACAAAGATTAGCAAAAGTGCCGAGCTCGGTGGAAAATACACTCATGTTCAGCCATAGCCCACTGCGGGATCCACGCCCAAACGATGATCATGAAGTTGGCGGTATCAACGAAGTGGCCTGGTTGTTGTCGATGGCAAACAACCTAAATACGAGTGACTATTTGTGCGGACATGTTCACCATAGTGCCGAACTTGATATCGGCGGACTACGGCAGTGGACTGCAGGTGAAGGCTTGGGGCATGAAGATCTTATTCATCAAAGACAGGTCGCACAACTACTCCTAGGTAGAGTTGAGATAGGCCGAGCAGTCGCGTACCGTTGGCAGGACCTGTCTATGCCGTGGTCAATGCACACTAGCCCAACACATCAACATAAACTGCGCCGGGATCAACGTGAGCGCCAATGGAAGTGGTATTCGGACACACATCTGGCAATGTCTAAGACATAGAAAACCCCGATGCGTTCTCAGGAAAGCGACATCATTAAAAAGCCAGTAAACGCTGCATTAGTTGGTGACAAGCTCGGATCGACCCGTTGCTTAGCCGAGTTTACCCAGTCTCGATACCCCGTATAGAAGGCCCAACTAGGCCTTGGCTTATACGCCAAGCCCTCTAGCTCTAAGTACGCAATAATACCCTTGGCGGTAGTCGGCTTAACAAAGACCTCGTACTGTGGTGCGTAGTAACTCGGGATAATCGTCATCAAGCTCCACTTGGCTAGTTTCTGCGTGTCTAGTAGACTAAGCATCGCATCAAAACCGGCCGCTTGATCATCGTGCAAAAAGCGCATCAATGAATCAGCCAAAAACCCGGCTTGCATGTTATCTAGCCGCTGGCAAAAGTCACGAAACTTGGGCTTCTCAAACATCGACACCATCGATGAACGACTCACCAACTTGACCATGGCGTCAATAATTTCAGCATCGGTTGCGGTCGAATCTGGCGCAAAATGTTGTTGCGCAAACTCGCTCAACTTAGCCTTGCTATGACGCGTCATCACCTCCGCCAGCGACGCGTCCTCAAAGCCTTTCGGGTGCTGCTGTAGAAAGTGTTTGGCGGCCGCCTGTAATCGTGTGTTATTCATCAGCTCACCTACGCCCATGCAACGCATCAGTCATTGTCAGTAATCACGCTAAAACTCAGTCCCGCGTTGTCCTGCAAACGCGTCAACAGCGCGTCACCCATCGCACTCGCTGGCGTCCAAAATCCACCATCCACGGAAATCGAGTCGTGAGCCAAACATACTGCGGACTCGGCCAACATCTTCGAGGTCGAGCCATAACCTGGATCGGAATCCCCCTTTAAGCGCATTACCACTGACTCACCACCACGTGTCTCGCCGTTAAACTGAATCACATAGAAACCCGGACTGTCTGGGTTTACTTCAGGCCCCTCGCCTTGTGCGGGCAGGAATCGCCGCAGCACACTGCGACCCAGTCTGGTCACACTGGTCAGGGTCATCGCTTTCAGACCCAGCGAAATGGATTTCGCCGCCAGGTAACCTTTAGTACCCGCACCAGTGGCCATCGACTCACTGTAGCGAAAATCGGTTCCATAACGAAAACCGAGAAGCGCATTGGAACGGCGCACGATCCGCGTATTGATGCCAGCCATAAGAAACGGAGCAGTCCAGCGCTGCACATCTGGACTGAATCTGACACCAGTTTGATCGCGCTTATCACCACCGTTAAATTTGAGGTCTGGGTTCAACGCGTACGGGTTGCCTAGCAGCCGTCTTACCTTTCTGTTATTTACTGCCAATTTAATCACATTCATCATGCTTGCGATGGTGCCGCCACTCATACCGCCCTTGGCCTTTATTAGGGTGTAGCGCACACACTTTAAGCTCTCAGCAAAGTGCTGCTGAGCGTGTTGCTGAATGTAAAAGGTACCCATATCTGACGGGATCGAATCGAAACCACAACTGTGCACAATGCGCGCACCGCTTTTACTTGCATACTCAGAATACTCATCAATCATATCCCGCATCCAAGGCACTTCACCGGCCAGGTCAACATAGTCAGTGCCCACCATGGCGCATACCTTGACTAACAACGAACCATAGTCGGAATAGGGGCCGACAGTGGAAATAATCACCTTCGTCACTTCGGCCATCGCGGTTAACGACGCTTGATCTGCGCTGTCAGCAATTAGAAGATCGACAGACTCCTTTGCATCGCCAATAAAATGCCGGACTTGCCTAAGCTTTTCCTCATTACGTCCGGCAATCGCCCAACGTAGTTGCTTTTTGCTATACCGATCAAACAGATGCTTTGCTACCCATTGACCAGTAAAACCGGTGGCACCCCAGACGACAACGTCGTATGTGCGTGTTGCCATGAAATCTCCTCGAATCGAAGGTTGGAAAGTTATGCCCTTAGCTTACCAGTCTAATCCGAACAACGGTAGCAGCCGAATTCGATCACCCAGAGACTTGGCTTTACCTCGAACATCGATTTATCGCGAACTGCCGCATCAATTATAGGTGACATTTATCTACAACATTCACTAAAAAAGCTATTCTCATCATACAGTTTTACTGGATAGGATGTGCAGTAAACGGTACTCTTTAAGCACCAGAACAACAAAGGTTTGCAGTGACTTTTTGTCATTCGCGAACATAGAGGAGAGATATCATCAATATCACTGATTTTAAAGTTACGCCGATGCAGGCGTTCGCTCAACAGGTCCAGGAACAACCTGATCAAATCTTCCTCCGACAGCCTAAAGGTGGTGTTTACACAGAGTACACCTGGCAGCAAGCGTATGACATGACTCTGCGCCTTGCCAACGCCTTACTTGCCATGGGGCTGAAGCCTGGTGATCGCGTTGCGCTATTATCCGGCAACTGCGCGGAATGGTTTATTGCCGATTTTGCGATTGTCGCTGCAGGCATGATTCCCACGCCGATCTACGCCACAGCTGGCGATGATGTGATTCGCTACGTCATCGAGCACAGTGAGTCGAAAGCGATTTTCATTGGTAACGTTGCCGATACCGACATGGCACTGACCGCGATACCAAACGGCGTTACGACTATCTCGATGGCCCAAGGGCCCGAGGGAGCCGAAAACACTTTCAGTGACCTAATTGCCAAGCACGAGCCGCTATCCGATGTGGCATCACCTGACCTGAGTGACACCTGGTCGATTGTGTACACATCCGGGTCCACCGGCAACCCAAAAGGCGTGGTATTAACTTACGGCAATATCAGCTATTCAGCCGCGGTCAGCATTCGCCTGTTCTCCAATGGTGAAAAAGGCCGGTTTCTGTCTTATCTTCCCTTAGCGCATGTCACGGAACGCGCACTGGTCGAATACAGTAGCCTGTATTCCGGCGCCACCGTCTCCTTTACGGAATCACTGGAAACCTTCATCAATGACTTACGAAACGCCAATGTGACTTCGTTTATCTCTGTGCCTCGCCTTTGGGTCAAGTTCCAGTCTCAGGTTCTGGCCAAGGTGCCACAACGCAAGTTGAACACCTTGCTCAAGATCCCATTTATTGGCGCTAAGGTCAAAAAGAAAATTCGCACCCAACTCGGTCTCGATAATTGTCTCACGTTCGGTAGCGGGTCCGCACCAATTTCGCCGTCCATCCTCAAGTGGTATCAAAAGCTAGACATTCCAATTTCAGAAGGCTGGGGTATGTCAGAGACCATTGGTCTGGCCACTACGAATTATCCATTCAAACTCGAAAAACTCGGCACCATCGGTAAAGCAGTCGAAGGGTTTGAGGTTAAAACTTCGGAGGAAGGTGAGATATTAATCCGCGGTGCCGGTATATTTAAGGAATACTACAAAAACCCTGAAACTACGGCTGAATCGTTTACCGAGGACGGTTTTTTTCGTACTGGAGACAAAGCTGAAATGGACGCGGATGGCTTTGTCACCATCACCGGTCGCGTGAAAGATTTGTTTAAGTCTGGTAAAGGCAAATACATTGCTCCGGTGCCGATTGAAGCAAAATTGGCTGACAACCAACTGATTGAGCAAATCTGCGTTATGGGCAGCGGACTCCCAGCGGCAATCGCCGTGGTGGTACTTTCGGACGAAGTCGCGAATGGAATGAGTCAGGCTGAAATTGAAGAGAGCCTGACTGAAACATTGGAAGCGGTCAATAAGGTCGTCGAAAAACACGAAGTGGTCGGTGGCATTCGAATCGCGAAAGACCCTTGGACTATCGAAAACGGCCTGCTAACGCCGACACTCAAAGTCAAGCGAGCCGAATTAGAAGCCAAATACATGGATTTTTGCGCACAACCCGCAGACAAACCCGTCACCTGGGAATCGTAACCACGACAAAAACTGGCCTCCTCTATAAAAGGAGGCCACGCGTTCGTCCGCTAAGGCTACGTCAGCCCATGTTTACTAACGTCAGTGGCAAAGTTTCTGCCTTACGCGCTGACTTGTGATCGCCAGATTTATTCTGCTTGGTGTAGACCACACGCAGACGCTCTGGTTCAACACCACTTTGGCGTTTCAGCTTTCGAATCAACTCATTGATACGCCCTTGAACTAAACGCTGCTCACGCGATGATTCGGGGTCACGAGGCTCGTGCACTAACAGCTCGAAACGCGTATCACGGCTGAAATAACGCAGTGCATTGGCCATCTGTTCGACCGCACTGCGACCGCTCGCCGTCATAATGATAGAGTCAACGGCAAAGGCAATATTAAAATTAACGGCAGCCCCCGCACCAGAACTCAATGCCTTATAGGCATCAAAGTCATTAGCGGAGTTCACCGTCATCGTGTCATCAGATTCGTATACAACTTCTGCGGAGACTCTTTTTCTGCTTACAACTAAGTCTTCTAGTACTTGTGTATCGCCTGGCGATAACAAGACTTGAGTCGAGCTTGGGTTAGGCGCTCGATTTTGCTCAGCAGACGGGTTACCTGCCAGAGCGTTGTCGACTGGGGTTAGGGCAAAACAAACAGTCATTAACAGCGAAGTTGCATAGATCGTTTGGTATTGGGTTAGGAGCATACTTAAACGATTGGGTAGCAATTTCACACAGCGTCAGCTAGTTAGCTGACATATTGTATGAATTATTATAGACCAGTCAAATTGACATTTGTGTTAAAAAAACCGAACTTTCTGCGGATTTCAGCAATCACCTTCGCCTAATCTTCTATCTCTAATTTGCATAAAAAAACCCTCATGCTGTCACCAGCATGAGGGTTAGTGCTTTTATTTCGACGACTGATTATTCAGATTCGGCAGCGACAGCACCATCTGAATCTTCGTATGCATCGAACGCTGCTTCCGCGTCCGCGGTTTCCTGTGCTAACAGTGCAGCCAATTCAGCTTCTTTTTCATCCGCTTCACGACGACGGCGTACACGATCTTCATGGTATGCCAAGCCAGTGCCCGCAGGAATCAGTCGACCGACGACCACGTTCTCTTTCAAGCCGCGCAGACTGTCTACTTTACCCGCGATAGACGCTTCGGTCAGAACGCGCGTTGTTTCCTGGAACGATGCCGCTGAGATAAATGACTCCGTGGTCAGGGATGCTTTGGTAATACCCAACAACACTGGTTCGGATTTTGCTGGAATCAGCTCATCCTTCTCAATTTTTTCGTTTTCTTCCAAGAAGCGCGTACGCTCAACTTGCTCACCGGGTAACAACTTAGTTTGCCCTGGATCAGTGATACGAACCTTACGCAACATTTGCCGCACAATGACTTCGATATGTTTATCGTTGATCGTCACACCTTGCAAACGGTAAACGTCTTGTACTTCGTCTACGATATAGTCGGTTAGCGCTTCTTTGCCTTTGAGCGACAAAATGTCTTCTGCTACCGGCGCACCGTCAACCACAACCTCACCTTTTTCTACCGTCTCACCTTCAAACACGTTGATGGTACGACCTTTAAGGATTAGTGTTTCAACCGACTCACCATTGGTGTCGGTAATCACCAGACGTTGTTTGCCTTTGGTCTCTTTACCAAACGAAATAACACCTGACGCGGTTGCCATAATGGCGGCATCTTTTGGTTTACGAGCTTCAAACAATTCCGCAACCCGAGGCAGACCACCGGTAATATCACGTGTTTTAGACGATTCCTGTGGAATACGTGCTAGTACGTCACCAACACCAACTTTCTGACCATCGTTAACCGTGACAATTGCACCAGCCTGTAATGAATAACGCGCTGGGACATCTGTACCTGCCAATGTAAGCTGCTTACCACGACCATCAACCAACTCGATCGTTGGCTTCAAATCACGGGCTGAACCACGCCGCTCTGATGGGTCAATTACTTCGTAGGACGTTACGCCAGTCAACTCGTCAGTTTGCTTGTGTACTGTCAGGTTTTCGGTCATTTCCGAGAACTTAACCTTACCCGCCACCTCAGTAATAATTGGATGCGTGTGTGGATCCCAGTTAGCAACTATCTGACCAGCTTCGATCTTATCACCATCGTTTACTTGCAATACCGCACCGTAAGGCAATTTATAACGCTCACGATCAGAACCATTTTGGTCCCGCACGATCAGTTCTCCAGAACGCGCAACCACAACTTGCTTTTTATCTGAGTTAGTAACAGAGCGCAAATTTTCCAGCTTGATTGAACCGTTATTCTTAACCTCAATGTTCGAAACCGACGCGCCCGCTGTTGCCGCACCACCGATGTGGAAGGTACGCATTGTCAACTGAGTACCAGGCTCACCGATTGACTGCGCTGCAATGACACCAACGGCTTCTCCGCGATTGACCAAGTGCCCGCGCGCCAGATCACGCCCGTAACACTTAGAACAAATACCATAACGCGTATCACAGGTAACGGCTGAACGTACTTTGACTTCGTCAATATTGTTGGCTTCAATCGCCTCGAAGTAACGCTCATCAATCATGTGGCCATCTGGCACTACCACTGAATCGTCCACGTTCGAGTAAACGTCACCGACCACAGTACGACCCAGAATACGATCGCGCAGTGGAATCACAACATCACCGCCCTGGACTAGTGCTTTACGTAATACGCCGTTGGCCGTACCGCAGTCTTCCTCGGTGACAACCAGATCTTGACACACATCTACCAGACGTCGGGTCAGGTAACCCGAGTTCGCCGTTTTCAATGCGGTATCCGCCAGACCTTTCCGCGCACCGTGCGTAGAAATAAAGTAATGCGATACGTTCAATCCTTCACGGAAGTTAGCGGTAATCGGTGTTTCGATAATCGAACCATCCGGTTTCGCCATCAGACCACGCATACCTGACAACTGACGGATCTGAGCGTGTGAACCCCGCGCTCCGGAGTCTGCCATCATATAGATAGAGTTGAATGACTCTTGCTCGACCGTTTTGCCTTCGGCGTCGATAACCTCATCGGAACCGAGGTTATCCATCATGCGGTTGGCGATGTTTTCCGATGTACGAGTCCAGATATCGACGACTTTGTTGTAGCGCTCGCCGTCGGTCAACAGACCGGAAGCATACTGCTCCTGAATGTGCTTAACCTCCGTCTCAGCCTCGTCCACAATCGAGTGTTTTTCAGCCGGCACGACCATATCATCCACACCAATCGAGATGCCTGCCAATGCCGCATTGCGGAACCCGGTGTACATCAATTGGTCAGCAAAAATAACCGTTTCTTTCATACCGACTGAGCGGTAACACAGATTGATGGTTTCAGAGATAGTCTTCTTCTTCATCTTCTGATTGATGGCCGAGAACGGCATACCATCCGGTAAAATTTCGGACAACAAAGCACGACCAGTGGTGGTTTCGTACTTATTAAATGTCACCGTGCGCTCACCCGTTTCCTCGTCGATAGCGACTTCACGCACTCGCACATGAATCTTAGCGTGCAGGGAAATGCTTTTCGCGTCATACGCTCGTCGCACTTCGTCAACCGTTGAGAAGTGCTTGCCTTCACCAGCAACGTTGATCATTTCGCGAGTCATATAATACAGACCCAAAACGATATCTTGCGACGGCACAATAATCGGCTCACCATTTGCAGGCGACAGAATGTTGTTGGTCGACATCATCAACGTTCGCGCTTCGAGTTGCGCTTCCAATGACAACGGAACGTGTACTGCCATTTGGTCGCCGTCAAAGTCAGCGTTGTATGGCGTACATACCAGCGGATGCAACTGAATCGCTTTACCTTCCACCAGTACCGGCTCAAACGCTTGGATGCCCAAACGATGCAAGGTCGGGGCCCGGTTGAGCATAATTGGATGCTCACGAATCACTTCTTCGAGGATATCCCAAACTTCGGGCGTCTCTGCCTCAACCAACTTTTTAGCTTGCTTGATCGTAGTCGCCAAACCACGAAGCTCTAATTTGTTGAAGATAAACGGCTTGAACAGCTCAAGGCCCATCTTCTTGGGCAAACCACACTGGTGAAGACGCAGGGTTGGACCAACCACGATGACCGACCGGCCAGAATAGTCCACGCGTTTACCCAGTAGGTTTTGACGGAAACGACCTTGCTTACCTTTGATCATATCCGCCAGTGACTTCAACTGACGTTTGTTGGCACCGGTAATCGCCTTACCACGACGGCCATTATCCAACAACGCATCCACGGACTCTTGCAGCATCCGCTTTTCATTGCGAACGATGATGTCCGGCGCATTCAAATCCAACAAGCGGCGCAAACGATTATTTCGGTTAATCACACGACGATACAGATCATTTAGGTCGGACGTCGCAAAACGTCCGCCTTCCAGCGCCACCAAAGGACGCAGATCGGGCGGCAGCACCGGCAGCACTTCCATAATCATCCAACGTGGATCATTGCCAGAAGACTGAAATGCTTCAAGCACTTTCAAACGCTTGGTGATATTTTTGATCTTAGTCTCTGAGGACGTATCCGCCAGATCATCACGAAGCGACGTAACTTCTTTATCAATGTTGACGCTGGTCAACAATTCCTTGATCGCTTCTGCGCCCATACCGGCTTTGAACTCGTCGCCATACTGCTCTACTGCGTCCAGATATGCTTCTTCCGTCATCAGCGTTTTCGCTTCCAACGGAGTCATACCTGGATCAATAACGATATAAGCCTCGAAGTAAAGTACGCGTTCGATTTCACGCACGGTCATATCCAGCATTAAGCCTAGACGCGACGGCAAAGATTTCAAGAACCAAATATGCGCTACTGGGCAAGCCAGGTCGATGTGACCCATGCGCTCACGACGCACTTTCGCCAAGGTGACTTCTACACCACATTTTTCGCAGACCACACCGCGATGTTTAAGACGCTTGTACTTACCACACAGACATTCATAGTCGTTTATCGGGCCAAAAAGCTTGGCGCAAAATAGGCCGTCACGTTCCGGCTTGAATGTACGATAGTTAATCGTCTCAGGTTTCTTTACTTCACCGAAAGACCATGAGCGAATTTTTTCCGGCGATGCGATACTGACACGAATCGAATCAAAATCGTCACTAACCGCACCCGGTTGCTTAAAGAGATTGAGTAAATCTTGCATTGTTTTTTCCTCTGTTAGATCGGTAACGGCTTAGTTAATCGCGTCTTCTTGCAGCTCGATATTGAGACCCAAAGATCGGATCTCCTTCACCAGCACGTTAAACGACTCAGGCATGTTTGCCTCAACCTGGTAGTTACCTTTAACAATGTTTTCGTACATTTTGGTACGACCGCTCACGTCATCGGACTTCACCGTCAACATTTCTTGCAAGGTATATGCTGCACCATATGCTTCCAGCGCCCATACCTCCATCTCACCGAAACGTTGACCACCGAATTGCGCTTTACCACCCAGTGGTTGTTGCGTAATCAGGCTGTAGGGTCCGGTGGATCGAGCATGCATCTTATCGTCGATCAAGTGGTTCAGTTTCAAGACATACATATAGCCGACGGTAACCGGACGATCGAATTTCTCGCCGGTACGTCCATCAAATAGCGTTGTCTGACCTGAGGTCGGCAAGTCTGCCAACTCCAGCATGCCTTTGATTTCGGTTTCCGCTGCACCGTCAAATACTGGCGTCGCCATGGGCACGCCGCCACGTAGGTTTCCGGCCATCTCGACGACTTCATTGTCAGTCAGTGCAGA
This sequence comes from Arenicella chitinivorans, assembly GCF_014651515.1. NCBI lineage: Bacteria > Pseudomonadati > Pseudomonadota > Gammaproteobacteria > Arenicellales > Arenicellaceae > Arenicella > Arenicella chitinivorans. The sequence continues at coordinate 398,037 of NZ_BMXA01000002.1, read as the reverse complement.
GAGGTCTTCAGCTTTACCGCTGGTGTTGTAAACCTTACCAAGGAATTCACGCATTTCAGCCGCAGTGCGTTGCTCGCGCAACATTCTGTCGATCTTCTTACCGAGACCCGCCGCAGCCCACCCGAGGTGGACTTCAAGCACCTGACCAACGTTCATCCGTGACGGAACACCCAATGGATTCAAAACGATATCCACCGTGGTTCCATCTTCCATAAACGGCATGTCTTCGACAGGCACGATCTTGGAGATAACACCTTTGTTTCCGTGGCGACCTGCCATTTTATCACCAGGCTGTAAGCGACGTTTCACCGCCACGAACACTTTGACCATCTTTAACACGCCAGGTGCCAGATCGTCGCCCGCTTCTAATTTGCCGCGCTTCTCATCGAATAGTTCGTCGAAGTATTTACGCTGTTGTACCAAGCTCTCTTGCAATTGCTCAAGCTTGTCCGCCGCGTCGGCGTTGGTCAGACTGATCTCAAACCACTTGGTGCGATCAGTTTCGTCCAAATACGCTTGCGTGACCTTTTGACCTTTCTTCAAGCCTGGCGCACGCACAACCTCTTTGTTTTTCAACAGGGCTTCAATACGCGCGTAAGTATCTTCTTCAACGATACGGAACTGCTCATTCAAGTCCTTGCGGATGCTGGACAGTTCAGACTCTTCGTTTGCCAAAGCGCGTGTGTCTTTCTCAACACCGTCACGAGTAAAGACTTGAACATCAATTACAGTTCCTTTCATGGATGAAGGAACACGCAGTGACGTGTCTTTTACATCGGATGCTTTCTCACCGAAAATCGCACGCAATAGCTTTTCTTCCGGTGTTAGTTGGGTCTCACCTTTAGGCGTCACCTTACCGACCAGAATATCACCGCCTTTAACTTCAGCGCCGACATACACAATGCCTGCTTCATCCAGACGCCCAAGCGCGTGCTCACCGACATTGGGAATATCGCGCGTGACTTCTTCCGAACCGAGCTTAGTATCACGAGCGACACACGTCAGCTCTTCAATGTGAATCGTAGTGTACACATCTTCTTTTACTAGGTTCTCTGAGATCAGGATCGAGTCCTCAAAGTTGTAACCGTTCCACGGCATGAACGCCAGCATCACGTTACGACCCAGCGCCAATTCACCCATGTCAGTTGACGGGCCATCGGCCAAAACATCACCGCGCGCAATCTCGTCACCGGCTTTCACCAAAGGTCGTTGATTGATATTGGTGTTTTGGTTAGAACGTGTGTACTTAGTCAGATTGTAAATGTCGACACCGACGGAATCCGCAACAACTTCGTCTTCGTTGACACGAACCACGATGCGGGCCGCATCGACCGATTCAACCTTACCGCCACGACGAGCAGTTAATGCCACACCGGAGTCAACCGCGACCACGCGTTCCATCCCAGTGCCGACCAACGGTTTCTCACTGCGAATTGTTGGTACAGCTTGACGCTGCATGTTCGAACCCATCAATGCACGGTTCGCGTCATCGTGCTCAAGGAACGGGATTAACGATGCCGCTACGGACACAATCTGCGATGGCGCGACGTCGATAAACTCAACTTGTTCAGGAGTCGCCAGCGAAAATTCATTCTGGTGTCGGCAGTTAACCAATTCGTCGGTTAGATTACCCTTGGCGTCCACTTCCGCGTTCGCCTGTGCAATCACATATTTACGTTCTTCGATCGCAGACAAATAAACAACTTCGTCAGTCATCTTGCCGTTTGCGACCTTCAGGTACGGTGTTTCAAGAAAACCGTAATCGTTGGTACGAGCGTACACAGCCAACGAGTTAATCAAACCAATGTTCGGACCCTCTGGCGTCTCAATCGGACACACTCGACCGTAATGCGTTGGGTGTACGTCACGCACCTCAAAGCCGGCTCGCTCACGGGTCAGACCGCCAGGGCCTAATGCGGAAACGCGGCGCTTATGCGTCACCTCAGACAAGGGATTTGTCTGATCCATGAACTGCGACAACTGGCTTGAACCAAAAAACTCTTTAACCACCGCGGACACTGGCTTGGCGTTAATCAGATCTTGTGGTGTCAGGCCTTCAGCTTCCGCCAGGGTCAAACGTTCACGCACGGCACGTTCAACACGCACCAAGCCAACACGGAATTGATTTTCAACCAACTCGCCAACCGAACGTACGCGTCGGTTACCCAGGTTGTCGATGTCATCGATATCGCCTTTGCCGTTCTTAAGATCGATCAAGGTTTTCATCACGTCGATGATGTCTTCCTTGCTCAACACACCGTCACCGGTATCTGATTCACGATTCAAACGACGATTGAACTTCATACGACCAACGGTCGAAAGATCGTAACGATCGGGATTGAAAAACATATTCGCGAACAGGCCTTGAGCAGCTTCTTTTGTTGGTGGCTCACCCGGACGCATCATGCGATAAATTTCGACTTGTGCTTCCAATTCATTATTGGTTGGGTCGGTACGCAGAGTCTCTGACACATACGGACCTTCATCCAAGTCATTGGTGTAAATGACTTCGATCGACTTAACACCTTTTTCGATAAAGGCTTCGATCAAATCTTCAGTCACAACCTGATTGGCTTCGGCCAGCAATTCACCCGTTTCCAAGTCAGCAATATCTTTGGCTAGCGTACGACCGACTAAGAACTCAGTCGGTACCACAATGGAGTCAAGCTTCGCTTCTTCCATTTCACGAATGTGACGTGCTGTAATGCGACGACCGGCTTCAACAATCACACCACCACGCTTCTTGGTGATATCAAAAGCCAGTTGCTCACCACGCAAACGTGATGGGACTAAGTCCATTGATATTTCTTTTTCCGACAGATTAAACGTGTCGTTATTGAAGAACATCTCAAGTATTTCCTGAGTGGTGTAACCCAGCGCACGCAGGAGGATCGTCGCTGCCAACTTACGACGGCGGTCAATACGGATGAACAGCAGATCTTTGGGGTCAAACTCGAAATCCAACCATGAACCACGATAAGGAATAATTCGAGATGAAAACAACAGTTTACCAGACGAGTGTGTTTTACCACGGTCATGGTCAAAGAATACGCCCGGAGAACGGTGCAACTGAGCCACCACAACACGCTCGGTGCCGTTGATAACGAACGTCCCGTTTTCGGTCATCAAGGGCATGTCACCCAGATATACCTCTTGCTCTTTGATTTCTTTTACTGATTTGGCACCTGTGGATTTACCCTCTTCCTTATTGTAAATCACCAAACGCATTTTCACACGGAGCGGTGCAGCAAAAATCAAGCCGCGTTGCTGACACTCGCGCACGTCGAATGGCGGGACGCCAAGTCGATAGCTTACAAACTCAAGCGCCGCGCTGCCGTTAAAACTTTCGATCGGGAATACCGATTTAAACGCAGCCTGCAAGCCGGTTTCTGAACGTGCTTCCGGATCAGCATCTGCTTGTAAAAACTTGCGATAAGACTCAAGCTGAGTCTGGAGTAGGTAAGGAATTGGTAAGACGCCTTCCGGACGCTTCGAAAAACTCTTACGTAAACGCTTCTTTTCGGTAAAAGAGTAGCCCATGGATAACCTCGATTTTTACAAGCTTATTAAGAGTGTCGCTGGTCGGCTAGTTCATACTCGCCGGACAACATCGACAACTCCGAAAAATTCATTACACTGCACCAACAGGGTAGTTTCAAATCCCGCATTTGCGAATGAAAATACCTAGAAGCGAGATAAGGCCGACCAGCATTCGCCGGTCAGCCTCAGTGCATTTCTCGCTGTGTAGCAGCCATGCGCACGCTGCGCATGGCCAGCAAGAGATCGCAATCTCTTACTTCAACTCTACAGAAGCGCCTGCTTCTTCAAGTTGCTTTTTCAGCTCTTCAGCTTCAGCTTTAGCAACGCCTTCTTTCAACGTAGCTGGTGCGCCTTCAACCATTTCTTTGGCTTCTTTCAAGCCAAGGCCAGTTGCACCGCGAACCGCTTTAATCACGGCTACTTTGTTGTCACCGAAACCAGCAAGAACAACGTCAAATTCGTCTTTCTCAGCAGCAGCTTCACCAGCGTCTCCGCCAGCAGGAGCGGCAACAGCAACCGCAGCAGCGGCAGCAGAAACGCCGAATTTCTCTTCCATTTCAGTGATCAGTTCAGAAAGCTCTAATACTGACATTGACGCAATCGCGTCTAAGATATCTTGTTTACTCATTTGTAAAACCTCAAAAAACAGAGTCTAGGACTCAATTAAAATGTAAAAACTGGTTGAAACGCGTCATCGAAACCTGAATTAGGCTTCTTTTGCATCTCTTACTGCAGCCAAACCACGCACAAACTTGGTTGGAACCTCGTTAAGTGTCTGAACGAACTTGGCGATCGGCGCTTGCATCGTGCCCATCAGTTTCGCCAGCAACTCTTCACGGCTCGGAAGCTGTGCTAGTGCTTTGATATCGCCTTCTGACAAAAGCTTGCCCTGCATCGAGCCCGCTTTAATTTCCAGCGCGTCATACTCTTTCGCGTATTTGTTCAGAACTTTAGCCACCGCAACAGGATCTTCTGATGCAGCGAATGCCAAAGGACCAACCAATAACTCGTCCAAGCATGCATGTTCGGTGTCTTGCACAGCGCGACGCAAAAGAGTGTTTTTCACCACTTTTAGGTACACGTTGTTGTCGTGAGCTTCGCGACGCAGAACTTTCATTTGCTCTACGGTCAATCCGCGGTACTCAGCAACAACCGTTGCTTGTGCATTACCGACTACGGCAGAGACGCTTTCAACGACCTGTTTCTTTTGATCAAGATTTAGGCTCATGTGAGAGCTACCTCCAGTTTTGGCACCCTAAGTCAGTTTTACAAAGGTGTTACCGAAGCAACAAAAATACAAAACCAGTCTGGGACACCATCTACGTAGGATATTAAGCACGCCACTCTATTCGTGACGTTCACCTACGGTCTTTGACACGCCCGACAAACCAAAATGGATTGCCGAACACCCAATGTCAATCGCTAACACCTACCGCTTAGAGCTGCGGTAGAGTTTGGCGATCAACACGAATTCCTGGGCCCATTGTGGTGGACACAGAAACTCGTTTAAAGTACTGACCCTTGGCAGTCGCTGGCTTAGATTTATGCAGCGCTGTCAAAAGAGCCAAAAAGTTTTCTTTCAGATCTTCCGCGGAGAAAGATGCCTTGCCAATCGTGCAGTGAATGATGCCTGCTTTATCGATACGGTATTGAACCTGACCTGCTTTGGCATTACGAACCGCGGTAGCCACGTCGGCTGACACAGTACCGGTCTTCGGGTTTGGCATCATACCTTTTGGCCCTAGAATCTGACCTAACTGACCAACCACGCGCATGGCGTCTGGACTGGCAATCACAATATCAAAGTCAATATCACCTGCTTTCACTTTCGCTGCGAGGTCGTCCATACCAACAATGTCGGCACCGGCTTCTTTGGCTTTTTCGACATTATCACCATCGGTGAACACCGCTACGCGAACACTCTTACCGGTGCCTTTTGGCAGCACGGTAGCGCCTCGTACGGCTTGGTCTGACTTACGCGCATCAACACCGAGGTTAATCGCAACATCGACACCTTCGTCGAATTTCGCTGACGCCGTTTCTTTCGCTAAGGCAAATGCTTCATCTAATGCATAAAAACTATCTACATCGACCTTAGCTGCAACTGCTGAATAACGTTTTGCCATGATTAAACTCCTTCAGTCTCGATGCCCATGCTACGTGCAGAACCAGCAATAATTTTCACCGCTTGATCCAGATCGTAAGCGTTTAAATCCGCCATTTTAGCTTGGGCAATTTCTTCTAGCTGAGCGCGTGTCACCTTACCAACCTTGTCAGTGTGTGGCACACCTGAACCCTTTTGGATCCCAGCAGCTTTTTTCAACAACACCGACGCCGGTGGTGTTTTCATGATGTAAGTGAAGCTCTTATCGCTGTAAACGGTAATCACAACAGGAACTGGTAAGCCCTTTTCCATTTCTTGTGTCGCCGCGTTAAACGCCTTACAGAACTCCATAATGTTGACACCATGTTGACCCAATGCGGGGCCAACCGGCGGACTTGGATTTGCGCCACCAGCGGGCACTTGAAGCTTAATCAAAGCATCGACTTTTTTAGCCATTTTTTACTCCGGAGCATGTAACTTCACGCTCTTTTGCGGGTACCAACGCCGTTAGGCTCCCCAGTTACAATAAAATAAATAGTTGGTGCACGGAACAATAAATACTCATTCACACCTGATCGCCGAAGCAATCAAAACGCCGCCTCGCATCAAATGCTGCGCGGCGGCTAAAACTTAGCCTTTTTCGACTTGGGCAAAATCCAATTCAACAGGTGTGGATCGACCAAAGATCGATACCGCCACACGCAGCTTGGACTTCTCGTAGTTCACATCTTCGACGGTACCATTGAAGTCTGCGAACGGACCCTCAATAACACGCACCACTTCGCCAGGCTCGAAAGAGAACTTGTGTCGTGGCTGATCTGCGCCCTCTTGAACCTGCTGCAAAATGCCCATGGCTTCCACATCAGTCAACGGCGTCGGATCAGAGGCCTTGCCACCAATAAAGCCTGAAACTCGCGGCGTGCTTTTTACTAGGTGCCAGGTTTCATCATTCATCACCATCTGCACTAACACGTAGCCAGGAAAGAACTTGCGCTCGCTGGTACGTTTCTGGCCCGCTTTCATCTCGACTACTTCTTCGGTTGGAACTAAAATATCACCGAAATAATCCTGCATTCCGTGACGCTGGATGCTTTCCTCCAATGTCAACTTGACGCGCTTCTCATAGTTTGAGAACGCCTGCACAACATACCATTGCATCTGCGACTTTTTATCGGCAGAACCTGCAGACTCTTGATCTGTTACTGGATTATCTGACATTGTTTACCTTTTATTCCTGACACTGGACTGTTAGTGGACTAGATTAGTCTTCCACACCTAACAACCAGTCATAAATAATTTCAAATACACTCATATCGATTAACCAAAGGAACAGCGCAACCAGCACCACCAAGATCAATACGATAATGGTCGTTTGCGTGGTTTCCTGGCGTGTGGGCCAGACCATTTTGCGCAGCTCAATTCGAGCACCTTTCGCGAACTCTAAGAATGAGGACCCGTATTCAGATGTCAGTGCCACAACAGCAGCCACCACCAAGGCCACCAACAGCAAGCCAACTCGCCATAAAATCGATACATCCTGGCCTAAATATTGAGGCAGCTGGTAATAACCAACCACACCTCCGACCGCAATCAATAACGACGCGATTACCTTGACTTTATCCATCTTTAACTTTTCTCTTCTTTAATTGCTTCGAAAAACGACATCGTGAGTATTTACGACCGAATTTCTCGAATTCAATCTGAAAATCTTGCCTGTTTGACTTATTACCGCGCTGCAAACGGAACCACACACGCAAACAAACTTTAATTTAGTGGCAGGCCAGGAGGGAATCGAACCCCCAACCTACGGTTTTGGAGACCGTCGCTCTGCCAATTGAGCTACTGGCCTAAACTAAAATTTGATTAAAAATCAGCAAATTAGCTGATGTTTACAGACTGCATATACGCAAAAAGGTGCGCTAATATACATTAGCACACCAAGATTATCCAGCCCCGCAGCGCCTTTCTTGACTAATTTATCCGAACACCAAAACTCTGGCCGACGAATTAATTGAGTCGCGCGCAACCCAATCGCACAGATTAGCGGCAATTGGGTTGTGCGAAAGCTGGATAAGCGCGTTAGTCAGTAATCTTCGCTACAACGCCCGCACCAACAGTACGGCCGCCTTCACGAATCGCGAAACGAAGACCTTCTTCCATCGCGATTGGCGCAATCAACTCAACTTGCATTTTGATGTTGTCCCCAGGCATAACCATCTCAACGCCTTCTGGCAATTCACATGCACCCGTTACGTCTGTCGTACGGAAGTAGAATTGTGGACGGTAACCTTTGAAGAATGGCGTGTGACGACCACCCTCTTCTTTACTCAACACATACACTTCTGCTTCGAACTTCGTGTGCGGTGTAATTGAACCAGGCTTGGCCAATACTTGACCACGCTCGATATCTTCACGCTTAGTACCGCGCAACAGAATACCAACGTTGTCGCCCGCACGACCTTCGTCCAGCAACTTACGGAACATCTCTACGCCGGTGACCGTCGTTTTCGTTGTGTCTTTAATACCAACGATTTCAATCTCTTCACCAACTTTGATGATGCCGCGCTCAACACGACCTGTCGCTACAGTACCGCGACCTGAGATAGAGAATACGTCTTCGACTGGCATGATGAACGCACCGTCAATCGCACGCTCTGGCTCTGGAATGTATTCATCCAACACTTTGCCCAGCTCAATGATTTTCTCAACGTATTGCGCATCGCCTTCCAATGCTTTCAAAGCAGAACCAATCACGATTGGCGTGTCGTCGCCTGGGAATTCATACGAATCCAACAGCTCACGCACTTCCATCTCAACCAGCTCCAACAACTCTTCATCGTCAACCATGTCCGCTTTATTCAGGAACACTACGATGTAAGGTACACCAACCTGACGTGCAAGCAGGATGTGCTCACGCGTTTGTGGCATTGGGCCGTCAGCGGCAGAACATACCAGAATCGCGCCGTCCATTTGGGCCGCACCAGTGATCATGTTCTTTACATAGTCCGCGTGACCTGGGCAGTCAACGTGTGCGTAGTGACGATTATCTGTCTCATACTCAACGTGTGCGGTTGAGATAGTGATGCCACGCTCGCGCTCTTCTGGCGCATTGTCAATATTCTCGAACGCTACCGCTGCCCCGCCGTAGGTCTCTGACAATACTTTCGTAATCGCCGCCGTCAACGTCGTCTTGCCGTGGTCTACGTGACCAATCGTGCCCACGTTAACGTGCGGTTTGGTTCTTTCAAATTTTTCCTTAGACATAGTATTAACCTATCTACTCGTTCTTTCGTTAAACAATTACCAACTAAACACGATACCGGCTCAGCCGGTAATCATTCTGCACACCACCCCAATCTCAAACAGGGCAATCGTGCTTTATTGCAGATCAGCATGACAAGACAATGACAAACCAAACCGCAAAACTACTAATGCCGCAGGTGCAATACACCTCCGGCATAATATTCGTCCAGCGAAACACTCGTTAAGCTAAACGTAAAAGCCAGTTGATCAACTCAACCGGCTATGTTCTGGTGCCCACGATCGGAATTGAACCGATGGCCTCTCCCTTACCAAGGGAGTGCTCTACCCCTGAGCTACGTGGGCTGAAATTCTATCCGGCGCACCGCCGCTAAATCTCGCAAACTCGCGGAAAGCCTGCAAAAAGAGCTGCCAGCACTTTACTTGCAAGACATCACAAACTGGAGCGGGTGATGGGAATCGAACCCACATCATTAGCTTGGAAGGCTAAGGTTCTACCGTTGAACTACACCCGCATACCTGGAACCGAACTACTGGCAATCGAGGCGGATCCGTACTCTCAAGATCAAATCACTACTTGCAATCAGTTAACAGAAGACATTGACGTAAATGGTGGTGGGGGCTGGATTCGAACCAGCGTACTCAGAGAGAACGGATTTACAGTCCGTCGCCTTTAACCACTCGGCCACCCCACCATACATCAATTTCTGATAACCCGCTTCTAGCAATTTAACTAATGAAGCAGCGAGCTTACATTCAATCTAAAATACTGAATGGAGCCTGCAGTCGGAATCGAACCAACGACCTACTGATTACAAGTCAGTTGCTCTACCTACTGAGCTATGCAGGCTTAACCTCGTTCAGGTGGCGCATTTTATGGCGACTCTCTCGGAATTACAACGATTCTTGCAAAAAAAAACAATTATTTATTCGTATTTAAATTTTGCCAATTTTGCCTCGCAGTAAAAGCTATGCATTACATGGATACAATCCCATCTTCGCAGACTGCTCACCCCAATCCATGGCAGACAACTGCAGCCTCGATACTTGTTGATCCGTCATCGAAAAATGCAACCAAAAACTCTCTGGCAAGACAACCACTTCACTTTGTTTTTGCACACCGCTCAATTTACCATCAAACAAATCAACCGCGGTATCCGCCGCCAATTGCGTGCTGTATATACCCAGCGAAATAATGTAGCTTCCGTCATCTTGCTTACGCACGAAATGATCCAATACATTATTTCGCTTGAGATCAGTACGCGCATCAGCAACCTGCTCCCTCGTCTCATAAGGCCCAAGAAAGACTCTAAAAACATCCGATTTTTTACTTGCTCGCTTGGACTTCCGATATTCCAGATTGGCATTCAACAATACCGCTTGGGCCAATTCATAGTTTTCCCGATGCATAAAAGGGCCTAGCCGGTAGCAGGCTTCACCAGGCTTTGAAATCGCGGCTAACTGCACTTCTTGACCCGCTGGAACGATTTCGTCCGCCGCCGCCACTTGGGTGTAGAACCGCTCCTCAATCTCTTTATTCAGTCGAATAAAATGCGGGTTAACATCCTGTCGCGCGGCATGCACATTCGGCGCATAAGTAGCACCACTCGGCCATAAAAACACAACAACATTTAACAACACCAGACAGGCTGCAAACAGGACTGCGAATCGCATCTATTAAGCTCCCAACATGAGTTAACGACGGTTTTAACGCCTAAGACAATACCACAGACAGACCACTGAAAACCAAATCAACTTCCACACGGTGCTCAATGGGCAACAAGGCTGACAATCGCTCAGCATCGCCACCACACATTAACACGCATGGCACGTCGGATCCGCCATCTCCAGACCAGCCCGTCATCTCTCTAATATAACGCTCTATCGCACCGGCCACGCCGAATTGCGCACCCGCATTCACACACTCCTGAGTAGTCCGACCCACTACAGAGCGCACATCACTCGGCGCTGACACAACCCCGGCCGTATTCCCAGTCAGACACTCCTGGATCAATCGTATACCTGGGAGTATCACACCGCCTTGGAACACATTATCAGCGGTCACCAGATCAACCGTAACAGCCGTGCCTGCATCGACCACAATTAATCGGCGATCTTGAATTAGACTGTGCGCACCAATCGCCGCCAACCAGCGATCAACACCCAGTTGGTCACGCCGTCGATACGCGTTCAGGAGCTGGCCTTGACGATCAGTGACAACTGCCCGCTGCAGTTCAAGCTCTAGCTGTTCCCGTACACGTAGTGCAAGCTCGTTGAAGACACGCTCATTCGCAACGCAGGAAGCAATCGAAGCAGACACTTGAAACCCTGTGAAATCGAGCTCCTTCAGTTTATGGTTACCCAAAACCCCACGAGCATGCGGGGCGCCGCCGTCCAGCATCAACCACTTGGTGCGCGTGTTTCCGATATCTATCAGCAGATTCACGACAAACGCACACTCACATTGCTGTCGACTACCCTAGACACACCTTGACCGTCAACATCAATCAGTAACGCACCCATCTCATCGACCCCACGCATAACGCCCTCAAGCTCGTCACCCACACCGAGCACGCGCACGCGTTTCCCGGCGTATTCTGACAAGCTGTTCCAGCGCGCGGTTCGAGATGCAAACCCAGTAGTCGCAAAATCCGACAGCATCTTAACCAAACGGTTAGCTAGCCCCGAGACCAATTCGTTACGATCACATCGAATGCCCAGCCCCGAGAGGTCCTGCCATTGGTATGCGCCACCCTGAGACCAATCGGGCTGATGCACATTGAGTCCCAATCCGATAACAACATTGCAGGCACCAGTCGACTCACCACCTACGTCAATCAACACACCCGCCAGCTTTGCCCCGTTCACCATTAGGTCGTTGGGCCATTTGATCTGGACATCAACATGGAATGATTCACGCAAATACTCGGCGACCTCCAATGCTACTGCCAATCCGAGGCCGGTGATTGTTTCAGGCCAGCGCTCAAATCCCCAACTAATTGACATCATCACATTCCGGTACGGGGCAGAAAGCCACTCGTTACCACGGCGACCACGCCCAGCGCTCTGCGACTCCGCAACACAAAGACGCGCACGTCCGGTGTCGATCGGTTGCGTCAACAAATAGGAGTTAGTGGATTCAATCGACTGAAACAAACTTACCGAATGAATCAACTGATTATTGAGCGTTGCGCTTAATTGTTGCTCGCTGAGGAGTGACACGCCTTCTGGCAAGCGGTAGCCGACACCGGGCACTGCGTCGATCGGCAAGCCGTTATCGGATAGAGTCTGTATACGCTTCTGAATGGCAACACGAGATACGCCAAGTTGCTGCCCTAGGACCGTCCCTGACACAGCGTCACGACTGTTGAGGGCAAAGAGTAGTTTATCATTATCTAGCATCGCGCTAGTGTATCAAACCAGCACAAAAGGGCGACTGAAACTTACATTTAGCGGCTATTTTAGTCGAGGAAAAACTTCAGCTTCGAGCCAAACTACTTCTGCAACAACAGGCCACACTCTCGGTGCTCTTCGCCTTTCGTGGGGTCAAAGTAATCGTGATTGTCTGGCAACTCCCGATCGTAAATGTATTCTTCGACATCAAGTTCGGTAAGGTGAAACATTGGGGCTACGCGCACGGTTCCATGACTCCCAAAAGTGAACACATCCAGGTTCTTGCGGTGCGCATTTTGATCGTGACGGATACCGTTCAACCAGACATCCGGCTTCAACTCCTCCATCGCACGATTAAATGGCTCCAGCTTAACGATCTCCGAAAAACGATCGTGTTCGGGCGTATCCAGCGGCGGAATGGGGCCATACACAGCAGTATAATGAGCCGCTGACATGCGAGGTGAGTACACGTGCAAATTCAGGTCCAGCGTGTTAACAACACGCTCAATATGGCGGTAGGTCTCAGGCGTGTTAAAGCCGTGATCAACCCAGATTACAGGGATATCCTTCTTCGGCTGCGTAACCAAATGCAAAAACGCCACGGCCAATGGACGGAAATTTGTAAAGATGACCGGGTTCTGCGCATGCTCGATCGTAAACTTCATGATTTCACTGGGGCGACTATTTTGGAACTCACGATTTAACGCAATTAAGTCGGCATCCGCATGAAACACCCGCTCTGATTTTGACTCAGTTTTAGACAATGTTTTAACCAGTTCTATACTCATCTTTATTTTCCCTTTACGTTACGCTGTAAGCGTTTGGGCACGTTTTAATTAGTATAAGTGGCCGAACATATAATTAGTAATACTATAAAAATATTTAGTTATTCGTTTTTTATCTAAAGAACGCCGCAGACTAATCCAAGTCACGCTCTTCACAGATTGTCTGGCAAATGAAGGTGCTCGGAATATGTAGCTCTTGAGCAATACCTTCCAGTACCAACCGTTCACTGGGCAACACACCACCATTCGCCTGCGCCATAACACACAGGTCGCGCAACACCTGCATGGCCTGTGTTTTTGACGCGCGCTGATGCACTTCTCGACTACGCCTCTCCACTGTGGCTTTGGTTTTCTCAAGATCCAGTGTGTCTTTGAATGCGTATTTACCAAAGTATTGCTTAAAAATATCCAGCTCTTCTTCGGAGATTCCCGCCTCCGCATCCGCCACGGCGATCAAGCCAGCAAACAGCAAGCGTCGCATCGATTCAGCGGTGTCGGTTTTGGCTTCTAAATAACTGGGCTCCATCAAACTCAAGACCGACTGCACCCCCACTTCAAGGTCTTCACGCGACACCTGCCCGCCATACAGCTGAGACTCCTCAAACAGTTTAAGCGCTTTAACGCGCAAGGGACTGAACGGATGCGTCGAGAACCAATCGGATTGCGGCGCCCCCTTACCGGGCTCTTGGTCGTCCACTATCATGTCGTCAACTTGAGCGACAAAGTCGTCCAAACTGAACTGCACAACCTTGCTAGTCAAACCGGACGACAACTTGAACAATGCTTTAGCCACTGCGTCCATATCATGAGCGCAATGCGCACCCGCCCGATCAGCGGACAATTCCGCGTAACGCGACCAAGTAAACAACTCCAGTGCCAATTTAGGGTCAGGCCTGGTTTCGCCCCGCAGCAAATAGCCAATCGGGACGGCATGGTGGTCGTACACATGATGTCCCAACTCGTGACCCATCACAAACTTTAGCTCCGCATCGGTAAAACCTTCCAACAAGCTGGAAGAAAACATCACGTACAGCCGATCATTCTCCGGCTTGAAGCACGCAGCATTGAACTGGGGGCTGGAGTACACAAACAACTCCAGCGGCAATTGCACACCGAGTCGCTCCACACATTCATCGGCCATCGCGGCGATGCCTGGCGCCATATTGCGCGTGAGACGCACCGACGTTGAGAGCAAATTGCGCCGAATACCCGTCGGCCCTTCTGCCTCGTGGCGCGCGATCAAGTCGTTCACACGCACAACATCTGGGTGTGCGATCAGTTTCGTATAAAGAGCCAGGTCGTCAAGACTTCGAATATCGGCAGCTTGCATACAATTCCTCTGGTGCAATTAATTAATAAAGGTCACAGTTTATCCACAATAAACTGACTAATGGTCTTACGCGCCACAACCGCCTCGCGCGCCACGCCGTCTATGCAATTGTGGCGCAAGTTTTTAAACAGCTTCAGTTTAACGTGCGACGGCATTTTCGCTGGATCCGGCGCCAACGCTATCTCATCATCCAAGGAATGCAATAACAGCACGCGCGTAGACAAGTGTTCCAGAGCTGCAGAGGAAGCGAGACCGGTATAGTAGACTTGAGCCGAGGTATTAAGCGGGATGCGCCCTTTATACACCAACTCGTCTTCGTGGATGGACTTCTGCACCGCTGCCTGCGGCGAAATTTTGCTGATATCCATCTCGCGAATGGTGAGCAAATGACTGTAGTTTGGAACCTTATAAAACAAAAATCGAGAAATTGGCGCGATCAGTCGAGCCAGCCACAATTGCCACCACGGCACATTGTGCCCCACATCAAACGCGGTACTGATACCAATCAGCCCAGCCACGTTGGGATGAAAGTCTTGCGCCTGTTCCAATTCGTCCGCAGCAAGCGTCATCAAAGCACCGCCAAAGGAGTAACCCATCAAGATAACTTGCTCAGCATCTTTGGATTGGCGTCGAACTTCATCCGTGATCATCGCCACCAGATCGCGATAAGCCGGCACCATACAGTGCTCCTCAAACGAGTCCTCACCGTGCCCCGGCATCTCCAGCGAAATAACGCTCACACCATGGTTCTTCACCATGTGCTCGAGTGCAGCCTTTTGCGCAAACGCGTGTCCCCGCAAACCGTGCAGGTAGAAAAGTATCGTCTTCTTGGTGCCTATTTCGAACGCTTTCATCGACGTGCGCTAGACATTTAAACTAGGCTGCTTGCGCATCCTTTTTAGCCAGAAACTCATCGTAACTGCCGACGAAACGCTCGATTTTGCCATCTTCGATCTCAAAAATTTGGTTAGCCAAGCTGCTGACAAACTCGCGGTCATGACTCACAAAAATGAGCGTGCCTTCATAATTTGCCAACGCCAGATTAAGTGACTCGATCGACTCCATGTCCAGATGATTGGTTGGCTCGTCCATAATAATCACATTGGGGCGCTGCATCATAATCTTGCCAAACAGCATACGCCCTTTCTCGCCGCCAGATAACACCTTAACGGATTTTTTGATGTCATCTTTAGAGAACAGCATCTGCCCCAGCACTCCGCGCACAAATTGTTCGTCTTCAGCCGCTTTACGCCACTGATACATCCAATCATAGACACTGATTTCCGTCTCGAAGTCATCAGCATGATCCTGCGCGTAGTAACCGATTTCGACATTCTCAGACCATTTTACGGTGCCCGCTTGCGGCTCAACCTCGCCCAGCAAATTCCGAATCAGCGTTGTTTTACCGGCGCCATTTTGACCAATGATCGCAATACGTTCCCCCACCTCAACATTAAAAGTTTGATTGGTGTATAGCGGCGCATCGTAAGCCATCGTCAAGTTTTCTACTTCCAGCGCGTTGCGAAACAACTTTTTGTCTTGCTTAAAACGGATAAACGGATTAACGCGACTGGACGGTTTCACTTCATCCAGTTTAATTTTTTCCAGCTGCTTCTGACGCGATGTTGCCTGTTTGGCTTTTGACGCGTTGGCCGAGAATCGACTCACAAAGGTCTGCAATTCTGCGATTTGCGCTTTTTTCTTGGCATTCTCAGCGTGCAAACGTTCACGCGCCATTTCCGCCGCCGTCATGTATTCATCGTAGTTACCAGGAAACAACTTGATATCCCCGTAATCGAGGTCAGCCATGTGAGTGCACACCGCGTTCAAAAAGTGGCGGTCATGCGAAATAATAATCATCGTACTGTTACGCTCTTGCAGCACTTTTTCGAGCCAGCGAATGGTGTGGATATCCAAGTTATTGGTTGGCTCATCCAGAAACAAAATATCCGGATCTGAGAACAGCGCCTGCGCCAACAATACGCGAAGCTTCCAGCCCGGAGCCACTTTGCTCATAGGCCCGAAATGTTGCTCGATGGGAATGCCTACCCCCATCAATAATTCACCAGCACGCGCTTCAGCGGTGTAACCGTCCATTTCGGCAAACTCCATTTCCAGCTCTGCGACTTTGATGCCCTCCTCTTCACTCATCTCGGGCAGACTGTAGATTCGGTCACGTTCTTGTTTGACTTCCCACAGCTCGCGGTACCCCATGATCACCGTATCGACAACCGTGTACTCTTCGTAGGCAAATTGATCCTGATTCAACTTGCCGATGCGCTCATTTGGCGTGATCGACACATTGCCTCCGGTCGGCTCTAGCGAGCCATCAAGAATCTTCATAAACGTGGACTTTCCGCTGCCATTGGCACCGATCAGACCGTAACGGTTGCCGTCACCAAACGTGACAGAGATATCTTCGAACAGCGGCTTATCGCCGAATTGCATGGTGATATTTGCAGTGGTAATCATGACTATAGAGGGAGTCCAAAATTTAATCGGCGTAGTGTACTGATTTGTCTTCGGCTAGCAAACCGAGAATAGCAAGAAACAAGACAAATTGGCTAACCCGGCCTGGGTAGCACTAAGACGAGCGCGCCGAGCGTGTGCACAGCAGGCATAAAAAAGCCGACCCATCCGTGGGCCGGCCTTTATTTAAAACAGCGTTAGACTTAGAACGTCAACTGAAAGCGTACGCGGAATTCGCTGCCATCGTCATCCGACGTATTGCTCTCGCCATCCGTGTAGTTCACACCGATCTTGACGTTTTTGTGTGCGTAATAGTTTACGCCCAACGTGTAGGCAGATGCATCGTCATCGCCAAGTTCGATATCGCTGTGGTTTCCGTCGCCGTCTTCGAAGCGCGCTACCATTTCCCACGCACCCGCTTTACCTTTGGGCGCAACACGCTTGAACGCACCATCTTTATAAGGGCGAGTCTCGCCAGTAAGAATGTAGCCAGCTTGAACGTAATAACCGCTCAAATCGTCGGCCGCGCCTTCTTCACCATCCACGTACTCGGCTTGAATATGGAAAGGACCTGATGAGAATGCAGTTTCCAGACCCAGCGCTGAACTCTCATCGATATCTTTGTATGCCACACCCAAATGAAATACAGACGTGTCTGTTTTTAGCGGCGCAAATGTGTAACGCGCGGCGAAACCAATTTCAGAATCCTTCTCGTTATCGGTAAAGATACCGATACCGTACGTTGATTTGCCGCCTTTACCAGATAGCTGAACACCTTCAGCACGGCCAACCGCGTAACGTTCAGTAATCGCAGAACGCTCAAGAACGCTAATGTCTTTTGAAGACGTCAACTCTTCTAAACCGAATGGCATTTTTTGGTTACCAATAGTCACTGTAGCACCTTTACCCCAACCGGTGTAGCGCAGGTAGGCATCTTCGATACCACTACCATCGATATTGAACTGCGACTTGAACGCCCAGTTCTTCGATACATTACCTTTTACGTAAATTCGACCACGACGTAGGTTAATATCGTCCTCGTCTACTTCACCATTCAACTCAGAACGGTTGTAGTCATACATGATTCGACCACCAGCTTCAAACTTGTAGTCACCGCTAGACACCTTCAGGCCACCTTTGGTTGACACTTCAACCTCAGCGTTAGCATTGGAAGCTGCCAATGTAGTTGCAGCCACAAGCGCTGCGATCAACTTAATTTTCATTTAACTCAGACCTCTATTTATATAGGAATAGTGAAGTCGCAGATACGTCACCACAACCTGAAAGCACGACTTATCTAACGGACTTCTTATTTGCCAGATTACTCAAGACGGGGGTATTCTCGCCACAGACAGTTACAGAAATATGACAACGACCATCTATCGCCCCACACACAGGCATAAAAAAAGCCAGCTAATGCTGGCTTTAATTGACCAAGTTGAATGTTCGACTGCACTACGGCGCGCCGGTCTGCGTCTGCTCTTCCTGTTGCTTTCGCCATTCATC
Organism: Arenicella chitinivorans; assembly: GCF_014651515.1. NCBI lineage: Bacteria > Pseudomonadati > Pseudomonadota > Gammaproteobacteria > Arenicellales > Arenicellaceae > Arenicella > Arenicella chitinivorans. Next base: position 379,649 of record NZ_BMXA01000002.1, on the reverse strand, counting down.
ATATGAGATAGCTTCATCTGGGTTGGTCGCTTCAGCCGCGGGTTTTGGCGTGTCTTTGACCATCACTGGTGGACGCGTTATGTCCGCCGTTGGGCCAACCACCATCACGTCATCTTTATTACTGCACGCAGCAATAAGACAACAACTTGCCAGTACCACGAGGTATTGTGTCACTTGTTTGAACATACTAAGGTTGTCTCTGCAGGTTAAATTCGGGTGCAAAATCGTGCCGGTATAATAGCAAAATAAAATAATTAGTCATCTTAACTAAGCGACAAACCTACCCTTACCTATGTCTCAGGCTGCCAATCGCATTAATCCTCACCTTATTATCGGTCCACTTATTGCGTCGATAAGCTATACAGTGCTGTATGCCAGCGCGTTACCACCGGTTGCCTGCGCTACTGCCGCCATCACCCTACTCACCGCGTGGTGGTGGGCTACCGAAGCGTTACCGATTCCCGCGACCTCCCTAGTGCCCTTCTCCCTGTTCCCTATTTTCGGTGTAATCGACCATAAAACCGCAGCATCTGGGCTTGGATCCCACATTATCCTACTGATGATGGGCGGCTTTATGATGGCCAAAGCATTAGAACGAAGTGGCGCGCATCGTCGTTTCGCTGTCAGCATTCTGCGCTTGGTTGGGCCGCACAGCATCAAACGACTAGTGGCTGCATTTATGCTGTCCGGTGCACTACTGTCGATGTGGATCAGCAACACGGCCACCTGCCTGATGTTGATGCCGATTGCACTGGCCTGTCTAAAACAGGTCGACAACCCAAAGCTCGCAGCGCCACTGGTCATTGCCATCGCGTATGCGTGCTCTATTGGCGGTATTGCCACGCTGGTAGGCACACCGCCGAATGTCATTTTTGCCGGTGTTTACTCCGAAGTGACTGGCCAAGGTTATGGTTTTTTAAATTGGATGAAAATCGGCGTTCCAATCGTCGCTCTGTTGATTCCCATCGCTTGGCTTTGGCTGACACGCAACTTGCACGGGGAATGCAATGTAGACTTGCCGGCAAAAGCCGAGTGGAGCCCGGACGAACGGCGCGTGGTCGCCGTCTTCACGCTCGTCATCGTGCTATGGGTCTTTCGCAGTCAACCCTTTGGCGGTTGGACCGGCCCATTCAATCTCAGCGGTATTGGCGATGCTACGGTGGCCGTATTGGGCGCGCTACTGATGTTCGGTGTACGCTCTTCGCGCGGCGGCGGTTTACTTGACTGGCCCACCGCCCGCTCGATCCCTTGGGGAATTTTACTCATGTTTGGCGCCGGCATTACCATCGCAAAAGCATTCTTCGCCAGCGGCCTAGCGGAGATAATCGGTGCCGGCATGAGCTCCGTGATCAGCGATTTACCGGTCTTCATTGTCATTCTCATGATCTGTGCTGGCATCACGTTTTTTACCGAAATCAATTCCAATCTCGCGACCACCACACTGGTACTACCAATACTCGCTGCGACCGCCACGGCGACTGACATGCCGCCGGCATTGTTGATGATTCCGGCAACCATTTCAGCATCCTGTGCGTTCATGCTGCCGGTGGCCACGGCACCGAATGCCATCGCGTATTCAACGGATCTGGTGAGTGTAAAGACCATGATGCGCGAAGGCCTGACTCTCAATATGCTATTTGGGCTAATTATCAGCACACTGTGTTACCTGCTTGTCTAACCAAATGATCACAATCCCCAGGGGGATAGCTGGTTACTTTCATCGCTTTTCGCGTTACCATACGGGCACCACGCGCACACCGTGGCCTACCCATACATAGAGCATCAAGCATGAAAATTGGCGTTGTGATGGACCCCATCGGCTCCATCAATATAAAGAAAGACAGTACCTTCGAAATGATTTGGCAGGCCCAGCTTCTTGGCTGGGAAGTTGTGTATTTTGAAATGCATGACCTACTGATCGAAAACGGCAAAGCCGTTGGCGACGCACGCAGCGTCACCGCGTTTCAAGATGCGAACCATTGGTATGAGCTGGGTGAAACATATCGCATGGCACTCGGCGACTTAGATGCGATCCTGATGCGGAAAGACCCGCCATTTGATATGGAGTTCGTGTACGCCACCTACATACTCGAGCTGGCAGAAGCTCAAGGCGCGATGGTGGTCAACTCACCACAAGCACTACGCGACTGTAACGAAAAGACCTACTGTGCTTGGTTTCCCGATGTATGCCCAGAAACACTAATAACACGCAATGCGCGAGATTTTCGACGCTTTTTGGACACCCATAAGGATGTCATCTTAAAACCGCTTGACGGCATGGGTGGTGCGTCAATTTTCCGCGTACAGCAGGACTCACCGAATATTGGCGTCATCATCGAAACATTAACCAAACACGGCACACGATTTGCCATGGCCCAACGCTATCTTCCTGAGATCACAGCCGGCGATAAACGCATACTGGTGGTGGCAGGCGAAGCGGTGCCGTATTCCCTCGCCCGCATTCCCGCCCAAGGCGAAACACGCGGCAACCTCGCAGCTGGTGGTCGCGGCGTTGCTCAACCCCTGAGCGACAGTGACTTTGCCATTGCTAAACGAGTTGGACCGGAGTTAGTCAAACGCAATATCCTGTTTGCCGGACTGGACGTAATCGGTGATCGTCTGACCGAAATCAATGTTACCAGCCCAACCTGTATCAAAGAAATTAATGCCGAGTACGACACCAATATTGCTCTCGATTTACTGAAGGCAATCGAATCCAAGCTGCACTAATTTCATGAGTTATTTTGATAACCATCGTCAAACTGACGTACTGAGCGTAACGGCGTTCTTTTCGGCATTACTGCATGCTGCCATTATATTGGGCATCAGTTTCAAATTGCCGGAGATTGGTGCACGCAAAAGCACCGACAATACGTTGGATGTCGTGCTACTCAATTCCTCAAACAATAAGGTAGCAGACGGTGCCGAACTGATCGCCAGTACCGATAACGCCGGTGGTGGCACGGATGAACAGGAGGCTGAATCGCCACTACCTTGGAAAGCGGTTAACCCATCGAAAATTCAATCGGTTAAAAAAGTGGCTGACCGCCAACCCACCACCAGCCTAACCCCAGACCAGTTCCTCACTGCAAAGAATAGCGAATTGGTAGTACAGCGTCGGCCAGCGGAGAAGACCAAGCTCGAAAACTTGCAACCAATAAAAGGTCCGGACAAATTCAACACCGATGCGCGCCAACTCGAACGCGAACGTTTAGTCGCCAAAATTAGCCAAGCGCAAAGAGATTACGAGAAACGACCTAAGAAAGAGTTTCTATCACCACTCACCAAAGCACATGGTGCCGCAGAGTACTTGGATGCCTGGAAACAACGTGTCACCACCGTGGGCAACGCTAACTATCCAATCCAAATTAAAGCCAACGGCATCCACGGCAGCCTGATTCTAACCGTCGAAATCAACCGTAATGGGACCCTGCGTGACATCAATATCAACGAGCCTTCTAAATACAAGATCCTGAACGAAACAGCCAAGCGGATCATGCGTGACGCGTCCCCATTTCAAGCCTTCCCGGATGAAGAGTTTTTCCGCAATACTGACATTCTGGTGATCACGAGAACCATTCATTTCTTACCCGACAACCGTTTTGCCAGCACCGCTGTCTCGGCACCTGGAGGCGATTAGTGGGCTGCGTGCTGGCGCTGGACGTTGGCTTGCGGCGCACCGGTGTCGCGGTTGGACACACACTCACTGGCACCGCCAAACCCTGCACCACATTGACCGCCGATCGCGGTCGCCTCAACTGGGATCAGTTCGATCAGTTGATTAAGGAATGGCAGCCCGAACGCGTCGTGATCGGAGATCCTCAAACGGATGACCCGCACCTGAATAAACTGATAAACCGTATCAAAAGCCATATTCAGCAGAACCACAAATTACCGATACACGGCATGGATGAGCGCCTAAGCTCTTCTGCAGCCAATGCTGAACTCGCCGACCATGGACTCAACGCAGCGAAGAAGCAGGCGTTACGTGATCAGGTCGCAGCCTGTTTGATTCTCGAAAGTTATTTTCACTCACTGTCCGATTAAGCCCTGTGATATTCTTCGCGGCAACTGTTCGCTGAGGTCGCTCCATGCTCCCGTTCAAATCACTTATCTCGTCTAGTCAACTCACACCCAACATCATCAAGAGTATATTCAGCGCCACCGACAGCATGGCCGAGCGAATTGAAAGTGAAGGACGAATTGATTTACTCGACGACAAAGTGGTGGCCCTACTGTTCTTTGAACCCAGCTCTCGCACTATGATGAGTTTTCAAAGTGCCGCCCAACGACTCAAAGCCGGCATGGTGTTTGCGCAGAATGCGAGCTCGACCTCATTCGAAAAAGGCGAAAGCCTGGAAGATCTTATTCGCATGGTCGAAAGCTATGCCGACATCATCGTGATGCGCCACGCCTTGCCGGGCAGCGCAAAAATTGCTGCCGACACCAGCGCGGTCCCCTTTATCAATGCCGGTGACGGTGGCAACGAACACCCAACGCAGTCGTTGATCGACGCGTACACGATCTACAAAGAAAAAGGCCGCCTGGATAACCTGAATATAGTCTTTGGCTTTGACTCACTGCAGTCCCGCAGCATTCACTCCCTGTCGCGCCTACTCTCGCAATACGCAAACAACCGCTTCACATTCACTGGCCCAACAGAGCTCTTCCCCAGCCCCAACATGTTAAACGAGCTGCATGCCAATGGCGTGGATTGCGAGGTACGCAGTGAAGTTCGTTTACACGATGGGTACGATGTCGCCTATATCAATCGCTTGCAGGAAGAGCGTTTTGAAGACAAAGCACTGTTCGATAAGCACCGTCGTCGATATCGCCTAAATCGCGACGATGTTGAGGGCTCCGAGTGTTTGATTCTCGATCCGTTACCACGCATTGATGAGATCAGTACAGACGTCGACTCACTACCAAATGCGGTTTACTTTAAACAAGCGAGCTACGGAGTACCAGTGCGGATGGCCTTGTTGGGTATGCTGTTGGATAAACTATAATTCGACAAGCCGGTGTAACGTACCGGCTTTTACCCCTCATCTGCCTGTTGGCCTAAGATCAATAGTCGTCTTCTTCCTGAATCGCCACGTCTGCCAACGTTTCACCAAACTCGGTTTTACCCGCGGCCTTGCCTCTCAATTTGATTGCCAAGCGTAGATCGTTCTCAGATTCGGCATTTTTAATCGCGTCGTCATAGGTGATCAAATCGCGCTCATGCAGGTCAAACAGCGATTGGTCAAAGGTTTGCATGCCCCACTCGGTTGACTTTTGAATTGCGGTACGAATCTCGTTAATTTTATGATCCTTAATTAGATCAGCAATCATCGGACTGTTGATCAAGACCTCTACCGCCGGCACTCGACCCTCGCGGCCTTTCACCGGCAACAATCGCTGCGACACCAGACCGTATAAGTTCAGTGACAAATCCATCGCCAGCTGGTCACGCCGGTCGGCTGGAAAGAAGTTAAAAATTCGATCCAACGCCTGGTACGAGTTGTTTGCATGAAGCGTTGCGATACACAAGTGTCCCGTTTCAGAGAACACGATTGCCGCGTCCATCGTCTCCCGAGTTCGAATCTCACCGATCTGAATAACGTCCGGGGCCTGTCGCATTGCGTTAATCAAGGCATTATCAAACGAATCGGTATCCACGCCGACTTCTCGCTGCGTCACAATCGATTTCTTATGCGTATGCAAATACTCAATCGGGTCTTCGATCGTGATGATGTGATCCTGCGCATTGCGGTTGCGATAATCCACCAGCGCTGCCATCGAGGTACTTTTACCAGTACCGGTACCCCCAACGAAGATCAATAGACCACGTTTTTTCATGATCATTTTCTTTAACACATCGGGGATTTGCAGTTCGTCAGTGCTTGGAATGTTGGTTTTAATCGCCCGCAACACCATGCCAACACAGTCCTGTTGAATGAACACGTTGACACGGAAGCGACCGATTTGTTTGGGATGAATCGCGAAGTTACATTCTTTCTCACCCTCAAAAATGCGGCGTTGCTCTTCATTCATGATGCTGTAACAGAGCTCTTGCGAATCTTTCCCAGTTAAGGGTGTGCCCGCAATCGGATAGATTTTGCCATCCACTTTAAAGCTCGGGGTAGCGTTTGCAGTGATGAACAAGTCCGATGCGTTTTTCACCATCATGGCGCGCAACAAGTCAGCCATCTTATACATGATTTACAACTCCTCTAATTAACGGTTTGATTGGCGGATCATCTACAGGAACTTACTCTTATCAACCGCGCGAGATCGCGCATCGGCTGGGGTAATCAGACGGTCTCGAACCAGTTTTTCCAAACACTGATCCAGCGTTTGCATTCCCTCATTCTGACCGGTTTGGATCATCGAATACATTTGGGCAATTTTATCTTCCCGGATCAAGTTACGAATCGCCGAGGTGCCAACCATAATTTCGTGCGCTGCCACACGACCGCCCCCAACACGCTTAATCAGTGTTTGTGAGATCACCGACTGTATGGATTCAGACAGCATTGATCGCACCATGGATTTCTCCTCTGCTGGAAAAACATCCACAACCCGGTCAATGGTTTTTGGCGCCGAGCTAGTGTGCAGCGTTGCTAACACCAAGTGACCGGTCTCCGCCGCAGTCATCGCCAAACGAATGGTTTCGAGGTCTCGCAACTCGCCCACCAGTATGACATCAGGGTCTTCACGAAGCGCGGACTTAAGGGCATTTTCAAAACTGTGTGTGTCTTTGTGTAACTCTCGTTGGTTGATCAGACACTTCTTACTCTTGTGGACAAACTCGATCGGGTCTTCCACGGTCAAAATATGAGAACGCTGCTTTTCGTTGATATAATCCACCATCGCCGCCAGCGTGGTGGATTTACCCGAGCCCGTTGGCCCGGTCACCAAAATCAAGCCGCGCGGCTTCATCACCAGTTCACCAAAGATCTGCGGCGCATTCAAATCTTCCAGACTCAATACCACCGAAGGAATGGTCCGGAACACGGCCGCTGGGCCACGATCCTGGTTAAATGCGTTAACACGGAAACGCGACACATTTGGAATTTCAAACGAGAAATCCACCTCGAGGTTTTCTTCGTAGGTTTTACGTTGCTGGTCATTCATGATGTCAAAAATCATGGCGATCACGGTCTCCGACTCCAAAACCGGCAAATCGATACGCTTCATCTCACCATCAACTCGAATCATCGGCGGCATGCCCGATGAAAGATGTAAGTCAGAAGCTTTATTTTTGTGAGCAAATGCGAGCAGTTCAGCAATGTCCATACCTTCTCCGAGGATTTGTGCGATACAATTTAGAATTCAATAGTTCACCAAGTATACCCACAAATTCAGCGAATGAGTAACCGCGATTACGCATCAACACAACTGGCTAAGGTATTGACACGTATACAAAATGCCTGCACCAAGGCCGGACGCGACCCCAGCACGGTGCGCTTGGTAGGCGCCAGCAAACACCAGTCTGCCAGATTAATACGTGACTTTGCAGAGGCCGGCTTGCATGACGTCGGTGAGAACTATCTGCAGGAAGCCCAAGAAAAGCAATCAAAGCTCAGCGATACAACACTGAAGTGGCACTACATCGGGCAAATTCAGTCAAATAAATGCAAAGCCATTGCCGAACATTTCAGCTGGGTTCATGGCGTTGATCGCCTTAAGGTCGCACGTCGGCTAAACCAGCATATGTCGGCAGAACGTGCACCACTGAAGGTATTGGTACAGATTAATATTGATGACGAACAAAGTAAGGCGGGCGTTAGCGCGCAAGCAGCGCCCGATCTCTGCGCCCAGATCAGTGAATTAGAGCGGTTAACGTTAACCGGCTTGATGATGATTCCTGCGCCCCAATCCAGTCCCGAACGGCAACGTGCCACCTTTGCCCAAGCACGCGAGCTGCTAAGCCAGATTAATCAACACCATGGCCTGAGCCTGTCAGAGCTCTCGATGGGCATGTCTAACGACCTGGAGCAGGCAATTCTCGAAGGCAGCACCCAAGTTCGAATCGGCACAGATTTGTTTGGGGCGCGCACCTAAACAAGTGACTAAGGTCCTCGAAGCGCATCGCGCAATCGGGCAAATAGCGATACAATCAGTTGTCTGCAACCACTTTCTTAAACCCAGAAGGAAACACACGCCCGTGAGCACAACAATCGGATTTATTGGCGGTGGCAATATGGCTACCAGCATGATTGGCGGCATGATCACTAGCGGCGTTGATGCCACGCAAATTTGCGTATTCGACCCCAGTGCCGCACGCATGCAGGATCTGCGAACCCAGTTCGGTCTGCGCTGCTGTGAGGACAACAATGCACTGATCCGTAGTTGCGATGTGGTGGTGATCGCCATTAAGCCCCAGGTCATGTCGTCGGTACTTACGCCTTTAGCGGCGTCATTCAATGCCAAACGCCCACTGCTTATTTCAGTAGTCGCCGGCATTCGTGCCGATTCAATTGATGGCTGGTTAGCGCAACGCCACGCCATCGTTCGTGTGATGCCCAATACGCCAGCGTTAATCGGCGCTGGTGCTAGCGGGCTGTACTCCACTGAGTTGGTTAGTGCGGCTCAACGCCAGCAGGCCGAACAACTGCTGAATACGGTCGGCTTGACCTTCTGGGTCGACAATGAATCGGATATCGACGCGGTAACCGCACTGTCAGGCAGTGGTCCAGCGTACTTCATGCTATTTATCGAATCACTGGTCAACGCGGCCGTCAAGGCCGGTCTCAACCCAGATACAGCACTTAGCCTCGCGGTCCAGACCGCCGAAGGTTCAGCTAAACTAATCAAATCCAGCAGCGATTCATTACCAGCACTAATCGACAAGGTGACTTCCCCCGGCGGCACCACCGAACAGGCGATGCAGCAATTTCGTACACATGGTCTGGACAAACTGGTTGCAACTGCATTTGATGCAGCTCACCGCCGCGCTACCGAACTCGCCGACGAACTTGGTTGAGATGGACAAAACCGCTTCATACACCGTCGTGTCACAACAATACTGTTAACCAACACCCTGAATTAGATATGCAAAACGCCGCTCATTTCTTAATCCAAGCCGTACTCTCACTGGCGCTGTATGTTGTGTTACTGCGCTTCTGGATGCAATGGGTGCGCGCAGATTTTCGTAACCAGCTTGGGCAGTTTATCATCGCGATGACCAACCCGATTGTCATACCGTTGCGCAAAATTTTGCCCAGCATTGGCACCATCGACACTGCCACAGTCGTACTGGCGCTGCTTATTGCGGCGATTAAGCTCACGGTTTACGTTGCCTTGCACGGCGCCAGTGCGAATCTAGTTACCATTCTAATGATCAGCATTGGACTGGTGCTCCGATACAGCATTTATTTGTTTATTGGCGCGATTTTAGTTGGCATCATCGCAAGCTGGGTCAACCCTCACACATACCATCCCGTGGTTATGGTGGCTCGCTCAATCAGCGCCCCACTGTTAGCACCCGCGCAACGCTTGATCCCGCCGTTAGCGGGGCTTGATTTTTCTCCGGTCGTGGTTCTGCTTCTGTTACAGGCGAGTCTGTATTTGATCTGGGAGTACCTTGCTCCGATACCTATCTAAACAGGTTTAATCCAACGATGAATAAGCCACATTCAGTCGGCATCGTTGAGCCGAAAGTTGCGCACTTCGATTCGCCACTGGAACTGACCAGCAAAAGTCGTCTCGACCAATATCAACTGGTGTACGAGACCTATGGCGAATTGAACTCAGACGCCAGCAATGCCGTATTGGTGTGCCACGCTCTGAGCAGCGATCACCATGCGGCTGGACGCCACGCCGGACAAAAACAGTCGACGGGTTGGTGGGATGCACTGGTCGGACCCGGCAAGCCACTGGACACCGAACGATTCTTTATTGTCTGCAGCAACAATCTTGGCGGTTGCAGTGGCAGCACTGGGCCTAGCAGCATAAATCCGGATACCAATAAGCCATATGGCCCAGACTTTCCAATTGTCACGGTATCGGACTGGGTTGAATCACAGGCTCGCTTAAGTGATCAACTTGGGATTCAGCAGTGGGCAGCCGTCATCGGCGGCAGCCTCGGTGGCATGCAGGTATTGCAGTGGAGCATCAGCTTCCCGGAGCGCGTTCGACACGCTATCGTCATCGCCTCTACCGCCAAGCTGACTGCCCAGAATATCGGCTTCAACGATGTAGCTCGCCAAGCCATCCGCACCGACCCGGAGTTCTTCGATGGCAACTACTATCAACACGGTACTCGCCCCCGCCGCGGGCTGCGTGTCGCCCGAATGCTCGGCCACATAACCTATTTATCGGACGACTCAATGGCGCATAAATTCGGTCGCAGTCTGCAACAAAAAGCCAAGTTCGACTATGAATTCACGCCCGAGTTCGAAGTCGAATCTTACCTGCGCTACAAAGGCGATCAATTTGTCGACCGCTTTGACGCCAATACGTATTTACTCATGACCAAGGCGCTGGATTACTTTGACCCTGCGGCCGACGCAGACGGCACGCTGAGCGGCGCCCTGAGTGCGGCCAGTGCTAACTTCTTGGTGGTCTCCTTTACCAGTGATTGGCGATTTTCGGTCGAGCGCTCACGCGAAATCGTGCGCGCACTGCAAAGTAATAAACTGAACGTCAGCTACGCAGAGGTTGAGTCTCCGCATGGCCATGATTCCTTTCTATTGTCGATAGATCACTATACCAGTGTTTTGCGCGCCTATATGAACCGTATACACCACGATCTCAACAGCTACGGGGAGGTAACAGGGTGAGCAAGATTCTTCATCAGACTGGCCTGACCCGACATGACTACCAGGTCATCAGTGATTGGATTGCCCCAAACAGCCACGTTATGGACCTTGGGTGTGGTAACGGCGCACTGTTAAAACACCTGCAGCAGGAGAAGAACGTCACAGGCTATGGTGTCGAGCTCGATCCTAGCAAGATCGCTCAGTGCATTGAGAATGGGGTAAATGTCATTCAAACCAACCTCGACCAAGGGTTGGATCACTTTAATACCGACGACTTCGATTACGTTATTCTATCACTGACATTGCAAGCCATGCGCAACCCTAAAGCGCTACTTCAGGAAATGATGCGAGTCGGAAAACAAGGTATTGTGACCTTCCCGAACTTTGCGCACTGGCGCAACCGATTACAGTTAGGTCTCGGCGGCTACATGCCTGTGAGCGAGGAATTACCTCACAAGTGGTACGACACACCCAACATCCATTTGTGCACAATCAAAGATTTTCGCGCATTGTGCGAGCAACTTGATTTCAGCATCGAATCGTCACTTGCGGTTCATCGAACAGGTCGTCAAGGTCTCAGCCTGAAACTGATGCCAAACCTATTCGGTGAAATTGCGCTGTGCCGATTCAGTAAAAACACCATTAGATACAGCACATGAACAATAACGACATACTTCGCCGCATCCGCTTTGCATTCGATTTTTCTGACCCACAAGCCGTCAAGCTCTTTAGCCTCGACCCAGCGTCGAGCGTGGCGATGACCAAGGACGACTTTGTGCGGCGCTTGGCCAAGGATGAAGATCCGGACTTTGTTGCTTGCACCGACATTGAGTTGTGTGCGTTTTTGGATGGCCTAATCGTGCACAAACGCGGCCTCCGCGATAACGCCCCGCCAGCCACTGCAAAGCCGACCAACTTTCACTTGACCAAGAACGATATCCTGAAGAAGCTACGAATCGCGCTGGCTTACCGCGAGGAAGACATGCTGGAGACCTTGGCTGAGGGCGGCACCGATATGTCCAAAAGTGAATTGGGCGCTTTGTTTCGAAACCCATCCCACAAGCACTACCGCGCTTGCGGCAATCAAGTGTTGCGAAACTTCATAAAAGGTCTGACCACCCGTCAAAGAGCGTAATGCGGATCACCCTGCTGATCAACTACGACGCGGCGGCACTATTGGCGCTCGCATATCTACAACCAGCTTTATCTAAACACCAAGTTTGTGTTTTCTATACACGCCACACTGCCAAAGTGACTGTTTCGCCGATGCTAGCCGACCTGAGTCAATTCGATGCCAAATTGACGCATCAAGCCGAATCCGCGATTGCGGCATTCTCACTGGAGAGACTGGATGACATCAATGGCGTGGATTTTGCGCGCTACCAGCAAACTAAGCCTGACTTGGTAATCAGCATTCGCCATATGCGTATTCTGCACGATGCCGCCATCGCGGTACCTAAACACGGTGTTATTAACCTTCACTCCGGCGCCCTACCCGCATACCAAGGTGTGATGGCGACATTCTGGGCGCTCCTCAATCAAGAAGAGCACTTAGGAACAACGTTACACTACATTGAGAACTCGGCCATAGATCAGGGCGCCATTATTGCCAGCAGCCACACGCCTGCACGCTACGATCATTCGTATTTATGGAATGTGTTAAATATCTATTCAGCAGGGTGCGCTAACGTCATCGACGCCGTGGGCCGACTGCACAATGGCGAGCCCCTCGATGCACGCGCACAAGCTGGCGGAGGCGCGTATTTTAGCTTTCCGGATCACGCGGCACTGACAAGCTTCCAACTGCCGTTGTTTGATCCAAGCGACACCCTAACGCGCTTTCTACCTCGCCGAGCACATTAAGCCCGCACCGCCTCATCTGCATTTTCCGCTATAGGCTCAAGGCGACGAATCTTGATCATGAACCACGCAAAGAGCAAGGTCATTAACGGGCTCAGCAAATTGAAAAAGCAAAACGGTAAATAGGTCATCGTACCGATACCCAACACAGCTGCATGATAGGCACCACACGTATTCCATGGAATCAGGACCGACGTCACGGTGCCCGTGTCCTCTAGCGTTCGACTCAGATTCTCAGATTTATACCCCATCTCTTTATACAAACCGGCATACATACGACCTGGGATCGCCACGGAAATATATTGATCTGATGTACTCAGATTGGTCACGATACAGGTTCCCGCGGTGCATGCCACTAGGCTGAAAAAACCGCTCACCAATGATTTAACTGCCTCCATGATACGCTGCAACATGCCGCAGGCTTCCATCACTCCACCGAACGCCATCGCGGCCAAAATCAACCACACGGTTTCCAACATACCGCGCATACCCGAGGCACTAAATAGATCGTTCAGCATTTCGTTGTTGGTCGGGATGTCCACGCCGCCAAATAGGGTGGTCATGATGATCGAGTACAATGCGTAGGGTTCACCGGGTTGCATAAGATCTGCCACCAATTCACGTTGAAAAAGCAAGGCACAGGCAATACCGGCTAACACGCCAGCAAACAGAGCAGGGATCGCGTCCACGCGGCGCATAATCAAGCCCAATGTAATAATGGGTGGCAATAGCAACCCGATGTGAATGTTAAATCGTTGCTCGATCGCCCCCAATACATTGGCCACATCCACTTCGGTCGCGGAGGTATCAATATTTAGCCCGATCACCGTAAATAAAACCAGGGTAATACCCATCGATGGACCGGTGGTCAAAAACAAATACCGAATGTGTGTGAACAGCGGCGTCTCGGTCACCGCTGCCGCCAGATTGGTCGTGTCTGATAGCGGTGAAATTTTATCGCCAAAGTAGGCACCAGAAATAATGGCCCCACCAATCAAACCATCCGGTATTTCCAGCGCCCGCCCCACACCGACCATCGCCAGACCAATGGTGGCCGCTGTTGACCAAGAACCGCCACTCATCAACGATGTCAAGGCACAGGCAATACAGCAGGCCAATAGAAAAATCGTGGGGTTGAGTATTTTAACGCCGTAGTACACCAACATCGGCACCGTGCCGCACAACAGCCAGATACTGGCCAAGGCACCGACCAACATAAGAATCAGGATCGATGGCATCGCATTACTGATGGTCGCGATGACACTCACTTGCTGCTTATGCCAAGGCGTTCCCCGTAGCAGCCCAATGGCAGCGGCAAAACCGGTCACCAAAATAATGATCACCTGAGTTGAGCCACTCAGGGCATCATCACCATACACCCAAACATTCCAAGAAAGCGCAGAGATCAGCACCAACACAGGTAAAAATGCGAGCCACAAAGGCATATCTGGTGTGCTTCGTTGAGCCGAAGTAGTGTCAATATCCATAAAATTAGTCTTTTTTAGTTTTTCTAGTGGTGGATTTTGTGAGGGGAATTCTCACAAGTAAAGAGCGACCCAGTGAATTTCAAACTTCTCAAGATTCATTTGCGGTATTCGGATAATCGTATACCTCGACGAAAATGTACAGAAGCGCGTGAAACTCGCCAGCCAGACGCCATTCTGGCGCGGGTCGTGAATTGCTGTTTTGAGCCACCAGGACTTACAACTTGTAAACCACTGATCTAAACCAGATTTACCTTGTTGACAAGGAAAAACTGGCGTAGGATTAAAAGTTGGTGGTTTTGTTGCAACAATTTGACCTCAAAACAACAGACTACCAGACATAACCTGAATAACAGTGAATCGAACCGGTTCACAGGAGAGTAATTAGTTATGAGAAAATTCCAACCCAGAGCACTTGCCCTGGCGGTTGCTGTCGCTTCTCTAGGCAGCGTCACAACGCCAAGCTTCGCTCAAGAAGATCGTTTGATCGAAGAGATCGTGACTATCGGCACACGCGGTAAACCGCGATCAGCAACCGACTCAGTTGCTGCGGTAGACGTCATCTCGGCCAGCGATTTTGTTTCTCAAGGCGGTGTCGACACTAGCAACCTACTGCGTAATGTCGTCCCTTCATTCAACGTGAACGACCAGCCAATCTCGGATGCTGCTACTCTCGTTCGCCCCGCTAACCTACGCGGCCTGGCCCCAGACCACACGTTGGTACTGGTTAATGGACAGCGACGTCACCGCGCGGCCGTCATCACCTGGCTGGGTAACGGAATCTCCGATGGCTCTCAAGGCCCAGACATCGCTGCTATTCCAGCACTGGCATTGCAAAGCGTTGAGGTACTCCGCGACGGTGCGGCTGCACAATACGGTTCTGACGCGATTGCAGGCGTAATCAACTTCAACCTCAAAAACTCAGACTCTGAAGGCTCAGTTGAAGCGCGTTACGGCCAATACACCGAGGGCGAATACCAATACACTTTGGCCTATAACCAAGGCTTCGCAATTGGCGATGGTTTCTTAAACCTGACGGCTGAATTTTCTGAAGCAGAAGCAACTGACCGTTCAGTACAACGTTCCGACGCCGCCGGCTTAATTGCGGCTGGTTACCAGGGCGTAAACGACCCAGCACAGGTCTGGGGCAGCCCAGAAATTGACGGTGACATTAAGTTGTGGGCAAACTTCGGCACACAACTTACCGAAAGCGTTGAACTATTCGGTAATGCAAATTACAACACCAAAACAGTGACCGGTGGTTTCTACTATCGTAACCCTACCAATCGCGGCGGTGTTTACAGCGCGGACGGCGGCGAAACCCTGTTAATTGGCGACCTCACTCCAAATGACGGTGTTGACTGCCCAGTGGTCACATTGAATGGCGTTACACCAGACCCAGATGCGTTCGCACAAGTGGCTTCCGACCCGAACTGCTTCTCATTCCAAGAGCTGATTCCAGGTGGCTTCACACCAAACTTTGGTGGTGACGTAACGGATCAATCTTTGTTACTGGGCTTGCGTGGCGAAACTGACGGCGGTTTGTTCTGGTCAGTCACCGGTTACTACGGTGCTAATGAAGCGGATTTCTTCATCAACAATACGGTCAACGCCAGCCTTGGTCCGAACACACCACGTGATTTCAATCCAGGCGCCTACGAACAGCAAGACCTAAATCTGAACGCTGACTTCAGCATGCCGTTGTCAGACACAGTGACATTGGCTTTCGGTGCGGAATATCGTAATGAGGAGTTCTCCATCGTTGCTGGTCAAGCAGAGTCTTACATCGACGGCGGCTTAGGTACTCAAGGCTTCTCGACGTCAACCAATGGCTTCCCTGGCTTTTCACCCACGATCGCCGGCTCATTTGATCGTGCCAACACCTCGGTCTATACCGACCTGGAATGGCAAGCAAGTGATGCATTGATCGTAGCGGCAGCGTTGCGTTACGAAGACTTTGATGACTTTGGTAGCACCACCAACTACAAACTGGGCATGAACTACGCGTTCACCGACACTTTCGGTATGCGTGCCACAGTGAGTTCTGGCTTCAAAGCACCAACACCAGGCCAGTCAAATGCGTCGAATATCTCAACACAGATCATTCAAGGCGTGTTGACCAACCAAGGCGTGATTCCACCCGATAGCCCCGCAGCACGCTTGCGTGGCGGCGGTCCACTAGGCCCGGAAGAGTCGCAGAACTTCACACTGGGTGCGTATTTCTCGGCTGGCCCAGTTGACGTGACACTGGACTACTTCGACATTGATGTGGACGACCGCTTGAGTCTGTCTAATGACTTCGTGTTGACACCTGAAGATCTGGAAACGTTGGCAGGCCAAGGTATCGATGCGTCTGACATCTCGCAGTTCCGCTTCTTCACCAACCAATTCGACACCAACACCAGCGGCTTCGATGTCGTTGCGTCTTGGAACACAGATTGGCTAGGTGGATCCACTAACTGGAACGTCGCTTACAACTACACGGATACGGAAGTGACGCGTCGCAACCCGAACTTGTTGAACGACAATCGCGTCAACTTGATCGAAAACGGCACGCCAGATACACGCTGGAATTTCACAGCCAACCATCAGCTTGAAAAGGTTCGTTTGTTAGCTCGCGTAAGTTACTACGGCGAATTCTATGATAACGAAGCTGGCGGCGAGTTTGACTCAAACGTATTGCTGGACCTGGAAGCAGGTTACAATTACTCGGACGCGTTAACCCTGACATTGGGCGCTCGAAACGTGACTGATGAGCAAGGCTGTTCAACCAACGTATGTGGTCAAACACCGGCCAACGCATTGGGCTTACCTTACAGCCAGTTCAGTCCTTTCGGATTTAACGGCACGTTCGTGTACGCTCGCGCAACCTACAACTTCTAGACCTAGCTACGGCAAGTCCTAGAGAACGGGCGTCGCATTCGACGCCCGTTTTTTTTGCCTACTGGTCAGGAACAAATCCCGTATACTGACCGCTTCGAATAACAACAATTCCTCGTTTTGCTATGCAAGAAACCGTAAATTTTCTGAACAGCATCATCTGGAGCCCAGCACTGGTGTATTTGTGTCTGGCAGCCGGCCTGTTCTATACCATTCTTACTCGCGGCCTTCAGGTGCGCCTTTTCGGTGAGATGATTCGCCTACTAAAATCCGGCAGAGGCTCGGAGCAAGGTATCTCGCCATTCCAAGCATTAGCCGTCTCGCTGTCTGGCCGAGTAGGAACTGGTAATATCGCCGGGGTTGCCGCGGCGATCGGTTTTGGCGGTCCGGGCGCGGTGTTCTGGATGTGGATTGTCGCCATCTTCGGCGCCGCCACAGCCTACATCGAAGCGACCCTCGCACAGATATACAAAGAAGTTCACAACGGCGAGTATCGTGGTGGACCGGCCTATTACATCGAAAAAGCCATGGGCCAGACTTGGTATTCATGGGTTTTCGCCATTGCCACGATCATTGCATGCGGATTCTTGTTGCCCACAGTGCAATCGAATGCGATTGGCAACGCGGTAGTTCAAACGCTGGGCCAAGGCTCTCTGGTGGATACTGCAGCGGGCACACTGAGCTCGACCAAAATCATTACCGGTGCCGTGATCGTGACGGTTCTGGGTTTTATTATTTTTGGTGGCGTAAAACGAATCGCGGGCTTCGCGCAATTCGTGGTCCCGTTTATGGCGATCGCCTATATCGTCTTCGCCTTGGCTATCATTGCCCTTAACTTAAGCGAATTACCGCGCATCTTTATGCTGATTGTTGGTGACGCATTTACACCCATGGCGGGGTTTGGTGCGGCCATCGGTTGGGGCGTAAAACGTGGAATCTATTCAAACGAGGCCGGACAAGGTACAGCGCCACATGCGGCCGCGGCCGCCGAGGTTGAACATCCGGCACAACAAGGGCTGGTGCAGTCTTTTTCAATCTACATTGACACGCTGTTTGTGTGTACTGCCACCGCGTTTATGATCCTGATCACGGGCATGTATAACGTGGCCGACAATACCGGCGCACTGATCGTACAAAACGTCGCCGCAGGAACGGAAATTAGTAGCCCTGCGTTTACTCAAATGGCCATTGAGAGCGTGATGCCCGGGATTGGGAACCCATTTGTGGCAATCGCACTGTTTTTCTTCTCTTTCACCACTCTGATGGCGTACTACTATATCGCAGAAAGCAACGTGGCCTACATTAGCCGTTTTGTACGCATCCCAGGTGCCATCACCGTACTCAAGGTAGGGCTGATGCTGGCGGTATTTTATGGCACCGTAAAAGCAGCCAGCCTCGCTTGGTCGTTGGGCGATATTGGCGTCGGGCTGATGGCTTGGGTCAACATCGTCGGCATCTTGATCATTTTCTTTATGGGGCGTCCTGCGCTAAAAGCCCTTAAGGATTATGAAAGACAACGCAATGCCGGTGCAACGAGCTTCTCTTTTGACCCCAAAGCGTTGGGGATCAAAAATGCAGATTATTGGGAAGATAAACAGAACTCATAGCGGCTACTCCCGATTCGGCGTGCGCATTACAACGTATCGCCGAATCGGTCTGCACCGATCATCAACCATCGGCCAGCAGTCGGCGCAAATCCGCAATCGCTGAATTCGCACGACCAATATACGAACTCATGACCAGAGAATGGTTAGCGAACATCCCCATGCCGCTACCATTGAGAATCATTGGACTATCAACATCCTGCTGAGTTGATTCCAGTTCACGAATAATTTGCCGCAGTGTGGGGACCGCGTTCTTGTCTTCAAGAACAGGTCGGAAATCAATTTCGGCGGCGCGCAGATAATGGATAAGGGCCCAGGCCGTGCCTCGCGCTTCATAAAAGTTATCATCGATATCGAACCAGGAGGTTTTGGCCAGCACTTCATCGGCTGCCGAAGTCGACTGTTGAGCTCGCGCATCGCCGGCTAAATCAGTATTCACACGCACTTGCGGACGCGCTTGACTTAACCGTTGAGACAGAGACCCCAGCCGTTTCTCTACCAAGCCCAACCATTCACCAAGATTATCGGCGCGCGCATAAAACTGTGCATTCTGCTGATTTGGATCCCGTAACCGCAGCTCATATTTACGCAGTGCTTTAATCCCCTCCTTGTACTCGCCTTCGGCCGAAGGAAACATCCAGGCATCACTGTCGACATTGAACTTGGGCTCCGCGATTTCCAAATCAGGGTCGGCAAGAGACTGAGTCTGTGAACGGCTATAATCATTCCGCATCGCCTTAACCAGATCACGAATTTGTTGCAGAACACCAAACTCCCAATTTGGCACGTTATCCATCATCACCATCGGTGGCATGATGTCATTACTCATGTAGCCACCACGCTTCTCGAGCAGCGTTTCGGCCGTTTTGATTAGCATCTCCGTCGTAGCCGAACCGACAACCGTGCGTTCAGCGTCGGTGGACTGATTCAGCTGCTGAAATTCAGGCTCATCGTCCAAGTACCAGCCCGAAATTAATACCAAGCCGATAATAGATAAAACACCGATAACCAGAGGATGTCGTAGAAAAGCCATGCTGCGCTCCAAATAATGTCGTTAAGCGCCGCTTCCAAACAGCGCACCTACAATATCAATGGGAGCCGAAGGCGAAATTACAAGACCGAAACTGAATTGTTTCGCTTTATGCGGTCACCGCTTTACACAGTTCGGTAATGGCTGCCCAGTCACCTTTTCTGACGAGATCAGTCGGCGCCAACCAACTGCCACCCACGCACATGACGTTCGGCAATGCAAGAAACTCACGGTAATTTGACTCGCTCACCCCACCGGTCGGACAGAATCGAATTTTTGGGAACGGGCCATTAAACGCTTTTAAAGCACCGATTCCACCGACCACGGTGGCCGGGAACAATTTGCATTCGGTCAAACCATATTCGATGGCTAGCAGCACCTCTGAGGCACTCGCCACCCCAGGCAAATACGGCACACCGAGCTCCTGCGCAGCCTCCACCAGCTTGCGTGTCAAGCCTGGGCTGATAACCCCATCAACCCCTGCTTTAACGACCGCGGCCATCTGTGCAGCGGAATTTACCGTTCCGGCCAACACCATCATCTCTGGGTAGGATTGTTTGATCAACTCAATGGCTTTTATTCCGTACTCATTTCGTAACGTGATTTCGATAACCGATACCCCGCCAGCCAGCAATGCGCCCGCAAGACCATGAGCTTGAGCCTCATCTTCGATTACAACAACAGGCACAACCTGTTGATTACCCAGTAACTTACTGACGACTGGCAGATTGTTCACAATTGTTTCTCCCTCAGTGCTCTCTAATATCGCTGCAGATGCTTTCATTCGCTATTTCCAATACGTTCATTTGCTTTGCCAATAAATGATGCGCCGTGCGTTGAATCACCAACCACTTCTCGCATCTTCTCAAATAGTCCTCGCCCCAGTGTATTCGGTGTCAGAGGCTCGACTGCCGGTGTCCGGCTCGCTAATTCAGACCCATCCACTAGTGCTTCCAATTCGCCGGTATGGCAGTTAATACGCACCACATCACCGTCGTTTAAGTACGCCAGTAACCCACCCTTTTTCGCCTCCGGTGTGACATGCATCGCCGTCAACACCTTACCAGAGGCACCAGACATGCGACCATCGGTCACTAACGCAACTTTGTGGCCGCGATCCTGCAGGATTCCGAGATAAGGAGTAAGTTTATGTAGTTCCGGCATCCCATTGGCCGAAGGACCTTGAAAACGGACGACGGCAACATGGTCACAACCTAACTCTCCCGCATCAAACGCGGTTTTTAGCGCTTCTTGCGTATCAAAAATCTTACACGGTGCCTCAATAACCTGGTATTGCTCGTCTACGGCAGATATCTTCACCACACCCGTCCCAAGGTTTCCAGTTACCGTGCGCATCCCGCCTTCTGGTGCAAACGGCGCTTCAATCGGAGATAGAATCGTATCGTCGCCACTTTCGGCGACCGGCTGTCCCCATGAAATTACGCGTTCCCCATCGAGCTCAGGCTTTCGAGTGTACGCATCCAGACCCTCACCCATTACGTTCACAACATCTTCGTTCAATAATCCTTTGCGACGCAATTGATACACCACATAAGCCAGCCCTCCGGCCTGCTCGAAGTGATTCACGTCGGCTTGACCATTTGGGTAAACCCGGGCTAGCAACGGCGTCATCCGCGAGACTTCGTCCATATCTTCCCAGCTAATCTGAATTCCTGCTGCTGCTGCCATGGCGATCAAATGCAGGGTGAGGTTGGTCGACCCACCGGTCGCCATCATCATCACAATCGCGTTCACCACGGACTGCTCAGTCACCACTTCAGCCATCGGGCGATAGTTCGCGCCTTTCGTGGTTTGATCCAACAGTCGGCGCACCGACTCTTTGGTCAATTCGGTGCGCAGCAGTGTCCCTGGATTAACAAACGATGTACCCGCCAATTGCAGGCCCATGGCTTCCATCAAAGTTTGATTGGTGTTCGCAGTACCGTAGAACGTACAGGTACCGGCACTGTGATAGGACGCGGACTCCGATTCCAATAGTTTGGCCTTATCAATTTCGCCGGCGGCAAATTTTTGTCGTGCCAGCGCTTTTTCTTTATTCGGAATTCCGGAGGGCATCGGTCCAGCCGGAACAAACATCACCGGCAAGTGACCAAATTGTAAAGCGCCCATCACCAAACCGGGAACGATCTTGTCACACACGCCCAAACACATCACACCATCGTAGACGTCGTGTGACAACGACACTGCGGTCGCGAGCGCAATCACATCGCGACTAAACAGGCTTAACTCCATGCCCGGCTGACCCTGCGTTACCCCATCACACATCGCGGGCACACCACCAGCAACCTGCGCGGTGGCCCCCATGTCACGCGCTGTCAGTTTGATGATATTGGGGTAGCTTGCAAACGGTTGGTGCGCAGACAGCATATCGTTATACGCAGTCACAATTCCGATGTTAGCCCCTTGACCGGCTGGCATCGCTTTTTTATCAGCTTCCGATTCGGCGGCCACCACGTGCGCCCAGTTACTGCAGGACAATCGATCCGGTGCTGGTGGCGCATTTCGCATGGCGTCGACCATTGCAAGGTATTCAGCACGGGTGTCCCTACTGCGCTCGATGATTCTGTCGGTAATTTGTTTAATCGTCATAATTGGAAGCAGTCCAAACTAGTCTGCGTAGTAAACCTGTAATGGAATCTGTTGCTGAAAAATAGCACTTCGGATAGGCAGCTCAGTGGCGTCCGTCCCAGCACACGCTTGCTCAAACACACGGCGCTTCTCCGCGCCCGTGAAATGCAAAGCCAAAAACTGAGTATTTAGTAATGCGGGTAAGCTCCAGGTAATACGTGGAACCTGAGTAGTGGGGCTTTCGCACGTCAGCAAGAGCGACGACGACGCCGGATCAACCAATTCCGCCACATTGTCTGCATCCGGAAAAAACGACGCGGTATGACCATCACCACCCATACCTAAAATAACAATATCAAATGGGCGTGGGGCGTCCATCGACGACGAAGTCGCCACACAATAATTACCCAACACGGCCGAGTAAGAAGCCACCACGCTCTGTGCAGGCTGGTACAGCGGCACAAAACGCACGCTGTCCGGCAAGGCGTCTAACAAATAGCGATGCATAAATGCAGCATTTGAGAGCTCATGCGTTTCCGGCACCCAGCGCTCGTCCACCAGCGTAATGACGACTTTCGACCAATCTACATCGTGGTCGGCTAGCGCTTTAAATAACGGTTTAGGTGTGGAACCACCCGACAGCGCCATCACGGCGATACCATTTCGGGCAATGGCTTCACTGAGTTTGACCACCAACTCACCTGCTAAGTTATCTGCCAGACTGTCGGCATCACTACCTTGATGCCAATCGAAGTTTGCGTCCATCTTAGCCACCATAATCCTGCCACTTGCGGCCATCTTTAATCAGCAGCCCAAGCGCATCATCCGGCCCAGTCGAACCGGCCTTGTATTTTTGTGGTTTTTGCTGCGTCGTCTTCCAACCATCGATCATGCCATCAACCCAGCGCCAGGCGCCGCGCAATTCGTCGGATCGCATAAACAGGGTCTGGTCGCCGCGTGTCACATCCAGAATCAATCGCTCGTACGCACTCGGGCTACGGTGATCCTCGAACGCTTCTTCGAATGACAGGTTCAGGCCCACGTTTTGCAAGGTTGTCTTCTCACTCAGCCCTGGCACCTTGTTCATTAACTTCATTTCCACACCCTCGTTAGGCTGTAGACGAATCACTAACTGATTGTTATTGATTGCGTTTGGGTCAATATCAATAAACTTGAAGATCACTGGCTTAAATTGAATAACGATTTCGGAATAGCGATTCGCCATCCGCTTGCCAGTACGTAAATAAAACGGAACACCCTGCCAGCGGTTGTTCTCGATCTCAGCCTTGATCGCAACGAAGGTTTCAGTATCCGACTCGCCTGATGCATCGTCTTCCTGACTGTATCCTGGAACCAACTCTTGGCCGACCGAGCCTTCGGTATATTGCCCTCGCACCGTGAGCGTTTGCACGTTTGAGGCATCAATCGGTTTTAGGCTGCGAATAACTTTCAGCTTCTCATCGCGAATATCATCTGCCTTATTACGCGACGGAAACTCCATCGCCACCAGACACACAAGTTGCAACAAATGGTTCTGCACCATATCGCGTAATGCACCAGACTCATCATAGTAAGCCCAACGACCTCCAGCACCAACGCTCTCAGCCACGGTAACCTGTACATGGTCGATATAATGTCGATTCCACAGCGGCTCGAAAAAGATATTAGAAAATCGCAGCGCCAGCAGGTTTTGAACAGTTTCCTTACCAAGATAGTGATCGATACGATAAATCTGCTGCTCTTCGAATGTCTCAAACAGCGTGTTATTGATCTCGTTGAAGGACTCACGAGAAGACCCTAATGGCTTCTCAACCACCAATCGTGTGGTATCGGTGACCGCACCAGCCTCGCCCATAGCCTTACAGATCGGCGCAAAAATTGACGGTGGCGTCGAAAGGTAGAATACGATTTCGCCTTCCCCCATCTCTTTTTGCAAACGCTTAATGTCGCCTGGATCGGTCGCATCACCAACAAAATGCAAGATACGGTCAGCAAAGCTGGCCCAAGTCTCATCGTCGACCCCTTTTACGTAATCACTGTCCTCCGTCCATTTGCGCATATTATCGACAAATGCCTCGGCAGTGTATTTGCCACGACCAAAGCCCACGACTTTCGAGCAGTCCGCCAGTAAAGACTCTTTGTGAAGACTGTACAGCGCCGGGTATAATTTCCGGAAGGCGAGGTCGCCTTCGCCGCCAACAATCACGATGTTACAGGTGTTAAGCATTTGTTGCTCCAATCCAACGCTGACGACCTACTTCAAACGACAGCGGAAAACAGGTCGGTTTCCACGATTGAAAGTTTCACTGGCCAATCAGATTTATGTAATTAATTTACATATTTTAGGGATAATGTTAAATTATTTCAAATTGAATGTTATTTTATTACAAAAATTTGCACGCCAGATCGAGCATATACTCGGGCAGAGCGCACCGCAAAGACTACACGTTAACGCTAAAGCATACTAACCCGTTGACGCCTAAGCGCAAGTAATGCGTACAACACCGGCCCACGCGGGCACTAACCCACATTTCTGACCTTAAGACCGCGCAATCAGAGTACCATAGCGGCGACCATAATAAGGAGCGAGGACCCATGAGTGACAACCCGACGCTAATCGCAGACATTGGCGGCACCAACGCGCGATTTGCGCTGACCACCGATGCACCGCGTTACTTCCAGCAGGCACAAACGCTGGAAGCCGCTGAATTCGAACACGTGTCGGATGCCATCGACACGTATCTGCATTCGCATAACATAAAACAGCTGAAAGCAATTTCGCTGGCTGTCGCCGGCCCGATCAGGGACGGCAAAGTCACGTTTCCGAACAGTCACTGGTCGATTGATTGTCACTCACTGCGAGCGCGTTACCACACCGACCACGTCAAGCTGCTCAATGATTGGGAAGCAATCTCCTACAGCTTGAGCTGCCTAGACTCTGGTGATCTCATCAATATAGGTGGCACCTGGGACGGTCTGCCGGATAGCGATTATACGGTTGGTGCGCTCGGACCGGGCAGTGGCCTGGGCATGTCTGGCCTACTGCGCCGCAATGACGTTTTAATTCCGCTGGTAACCGAAGGTGGCCACGCGGGCTTCTCACCTGAGAATCAGTTGCAAGGCGAAATCCTGGCCTATTTGCATCAAAAATTTGATGACCGCATTTCTCGAGAACGACTGCTTTCGGGTCCGGGACTGGTGAATATCCATGAAGCCTTGTGCGAGATCCATGGCCAGGAAAACCCAGGCCTCATCGCTGCCGACATCGCCGTAGCAGGCATCAATAAAACGGATCCAATCTGCGAAGAAACCTTCGACCTATTTTTCGAAGTACTGGGACAAGTCGCCGGTGATATCGCCTTGGCGCTCGGTGCCAACGACGGTATTTTTATCGGCGGTGGAATTTGCCAGCGCTACCCAAATCAACTGTTGGCAAGTCGTTTCCGCAAAGGATTCGAAAACAAAGGCCGACACAGCCCCTTGATGAAAGACATCCCGACCTGGTTAATCACGCATAAAAACCCGGGTCTGCTCGGCGCCAGCGTATTCGCGCAAACCAATCTTTAAATCAGCCAACGTATGTCAACACAAAAAAGCCCCGATGTTTTGCATCGGGGCTTTTTGCTTGAAACTCGACAAATCCGAGCACCTAGGCTTCGCTAACGCCTGGGCCCGATGGTCGCCACCCTTTGGCACCGTAGAAGGCAATGTACACGTAGCAAACTAAGGGAATCAGGAAAGAAATCTGTAAACCAGCATTGTCTGCCACCACGCCTTGTAGCAGTGGAATCAATGCCCCACCAATAATCGCCGTACACAACAATCCGGAACCGCGACTGGCCAACGGGCCGAGTTTGGCAATGGCCAGACTGAAAATAGTTGGAAACATCAGCGAGTTGAAGAAACCGACCGCCACCAATGCCAGATACGCAGGCTTACCGCCGGTAGTGATGGTAACCACCAACAGCGCCACTGCACACAAAGCATTGATCAGCAGCATACGGTTACCCGGAATGACAAACATCAGCGCCACGCCAACGAAGCGGCCGATTAGTGCCAGCCCCCAGTAATACGCCACAAAGTCCGCCGCTTGCTCTTCCGGCATACCCGCTATCGCTGGGTCAGCCATAAAATTGATAATCAGGCTGCCGATCGCCACTTCCGCACCAACGTAGACAAAAATAGCAATCACACCCAGCACCAAATGGCGAAACCCGAGTGCATCTTTGTAACTGCCCTTGTGAGACTCGTCGCTCAAATTTGGCAACTTCACGAACATAAAAACCACGGCCATGACTAACAGCGCGATCCCGAGATTTACGTACGGCATTTTCACAGCGTCTGCTGACAGTACGGTCGCCGACACCGCTGCACCGAGTAACAACGAACCGCCTATTTTTGGTCCCAAAAAAGCACCAAAGGAATTAAATGCTTGGGTTAACGTTAATCGTCGTGGCGCCGTCGCAGCAGGGCCTAACTGTGCCACATAAGGATTGGCCGATACCTGTAACAAGGTAATTCCCGACGCCAACACAAACAAGGCGCCCAGAAACAGGTTGTAGTTCAAATTATTTGCCGCTGGCACAAACAGAAAACAACCGACTGCGGCCACTGCCAGCCCAACCACAGCACCACGTTGATAGCCGATCCGCTTAACCAGCGTGCCGGATGGAATACTGCATACACCGTACGCGGTAAAAAAGCAGAATTGAATTAGCAAGGCCTGCGTATAATTTAAATCAAACAGCTTCTTAAAGTAAGGAATCAAGACGTCATTCAGCGAGGTTAAAAAACCCCACATAAAAAACAACGATGTCAAAATAATCAGGGGAACCAGATAATTGGTATTTTCGCCCTCGCCGAGCGAAGTGTCGGGGGCCTTCCAGTTTGGTGTTTGAGCCATGGTGAGTTCTCTTTCGTTATTAGTGTTATATAAGCGCTCGATTATTAAGCACGAAGCTCAAAATCGATCTACTTGTTGCGGAAAGTTGCCTGGCCAGTGCCACCAGTGGCATGACAATCAACGACCTTCCATCCTCTTACTTTCTGCTGTGTTGACTGCCAACACACGCTACAATGCGACTCGGCGGCAGACAAATTGCGGGCTAATCCTCGTTCCAAGTTAGCCATATTCACAGCATTAGTGCTACTCTGCTCTTACGAGCGAGCGAACCCTCTCCGCCTGTGAGAATAATAAGATGGTCAACAAGTTACAAGTAAGCGGCAACTAATAATGTAATTTATTTACATAAATCCATCCACCTATGAAAGGCAAGAACAAACCCACATCCGTTGACATCGCTCATCTAGCTGGCGTGTCGCAGCCCACGGTCTCCCGAGCGCTGCGAGACAGCCCCTTGGTAAGCCTAGAGACGCGCAAACGCGTACAGCGTATCGCGCGCGAACTGAACTACAAGGTAGATGTTAATGCGCGCAACCTACGCTCACAGCGCACCAACACGCTCGCCCTGCTGTTGTTTGAGGACAGCGACGAGCATGAAGCATTTATAAACCCGTTCTTTCTTTCCATGTTGGGCAGCATTACTCGTGCCTCGGCGCAGCATGGCTATGATTTACTGATTTCGTTTCAACAGCTCAGCGACGACTGGAATGCGGAATACGAGGATGCCAACAAAGCCGATGGCATCATTTTTCTAGGCTATGGCGATTACCCAAGCTATATCGAACGCATTTCCAAACTCGATCAGGAAGGCGCTCACTTCGTTACCTGGGGACCGGTGATCAAAGACCAGCCTGGGTTGTTTATCGGCAGCGATAATGAACTCGGTGGCTACCTTGCCGCCGACCATCTGATTCGCATGAATCACACGCGGATTGCTTTTCTGGGCGACCAATCGAATGATTATCCAGAGTTTCGTGACCGATATGCTGGGTACTGCCGTGCCCACGCGGAACACGGCCTCGAGGTGGATCCTCGCCTGCGCGTCAACGCGTTCTTTTCTGAGGAATGCGGTTACAAAGCCGCTCACCAATTAGCCATGAGCGGCGTGGAATTTACCGCCATCAGCTGTGCCAGCGACTTGATTGCCATTGGCGCCATCAAGGCCTTACGTGAGCATGGATTACGCGTGCCACGAGACAAAGCCATCGTCGGTTTTGATGACATCCCCACCGCCGAACATCTGGCACCATCGCTGACCACCATCCAACAAGACACCTTCGCAGCAGGTCAAGCTCTGGTGGAAAGCGTGATTCGCTCCATCAACGGTGAGCCGGCAAAATCAATTCTGCTGCCCACACGCCTCGTGGTGAGAGACTCTTCTGGTGCCAAAGTTCAGATCAAACAGTAAGCACTCAGTCGTCGTGCTTCACAAAACTCATTGCCAGTGCAGCCACCACCCATAAGCCGGCCGCCAAGCCGAGGATGTAGATTGGTTTATCAGGGAACAGGAAGCGCGACGCCAGACCCAGCAAACTGGCTGCGACCAGCTGGGGAATCACAATAAAGAAATTGAACACGCCCATGTAGATACCCATCTTATTGGATGGCACAGAGTCTGACAGAATAGCGTAGGGAATCGACAAAATTGAAGCCCACGCAAAGCCCACGCCAATCATTGAGACCAACAACCAGTTTGGATCTTGAATGAGGATCATTGATGCAAAACCCAGCGCGCCCAGTAGGAGGTTAACCTGATGGGTCAGCTTCAAACCGCAAATCCGCACCATCATGGGAATCAACATCGCCGCCAGAATAGAGAATGCATTATAACCAGCGAATAACATGCCAACCCAGTCGGCACCTTGGTTGTAGGCTTCACTCAGCGGGTCGCTACTGCCAAAATGGTGTGAGGTTACCGCGGGCGTGGTGTAAATCCACATCGCGAACAAGGCAAACCAAGAGAAGAACTGCACTACCGCGAGCTTACGCATAGTGGTCGGCATTAACACCACACTCCGGCATGCCGCGTAAAATCCGTTACTGCGACCCGCCGCTTCCAACCGCGCAGAGTACCATTGAATCAACCCATAAATAGCGATTCCGATCGTCAGGATATACAGTTGATACGCCCAGTTAAAACCGTAGATAGCAGCCGTACTTAAAGCTCCTGCCAAGACCCAAACCATCGCAGACGAAACTGAAAAAACCGCTTGCCCGTCCACTTCATTTTGCGCTTGCACAGCTTTCGCGGCATTTTCGGGCTCAGCGAAATTCGCCAGCTCCGCAGGGCTGTATTCCCGCGTGCGCAGAATCGTCCAACCAACCGCCAGTGCCACAGCGGCGGCACCGAGATAAAACGAATAGCGCACCGAGTCTGGAATCTGACCTTCCGGCGCGGTGTTTGCCACATCCAAAAGGTTGGTAAATATCCATGGCAGCATCGAGGCTACCACCGCACCGACGCCGATAAAGAATGTCTGCATCACGTAGCCGAATGTACGCTGCGAGCTGGGCAACATGTCTCCGACGAACGCACGAAACGGTTCCATCGTGACATTGATCGACGCATCCAGAATCCATAACATGCCCGCTGCCACCCAAAGGGTTGGTGAACTCGGCATTACGATCAACGCCAGCGTGGTCAACAATGCGCCCCAGAAGAAATACGGACGACGTCGCCCTAGACCGTTCCAGGTTTTGTCACTAAAGTGACCAACTATGGGTTGCACAATCAAGCCGGTCAACGGTGCTGCAATGAACAGCAGCGGGATGGCGTCCATGTCGGCGCCCAAGGTTTGAAAAATACGACTGGTGTTAGCGTTCTGTAACGCAAAGCCAAACTGGATACCCAGAAAGCCAAAGCACATATTCCAGATTTGCCAAAAGCTTAATGCCGGTTTTTGTCGTTGATTTACGGACATTGGTTATTCTCCTCAGCAGTGCGCTGTGCTCACAGCAGCAGGCGGTTTATTGTTTTAGTTCGACAATCATCGTGGTTTTAGCGGGAACCGAAATGCCCGTCGCCAATTCACCGGTGGCCTGCGTTAATACATCCTGCCAGCGAGTATGCGCGCCGAGCGTCTCTTTGAAGCGCGCCGTATTGATTTGCTTAGTTTGCTCGTTCTTATTCATCAACACCATTACCACGTCATCCTTGTGGACTCGAAAATACACATACACGCCATCTTTCGGCACGTAGTGCACCAACTCTCCCGAGTGGATAGCGACGCTGTGCTTACGCCAATTCAGCAATTCGCGAACCGTATTCTGCATGTCGAGCTGCGCTTGGGTAAGGCCTTGACCGGTGAATGCGTTTACCGTATCTCCGACCCAGCCACCGGGATAGTCACTGCGAATCACGCCGTGGTCGTCGGTACCGGTATTATCCATCAAAATCTCGGTGCCATAGAACAACTGAGGGATACCGCGAATGGTAAACAAAAACCCAAGCGCCATTTTTGTCAACGCCACATCCTGCTTGAGCCAGGTGTGCACGCGGTTCATATCGTGATTATCACTCAACACCACGAGGTTATCGGCATCTGGATACTGAAAATCATTCGCCAGCATGACATGCAAACGCATTAAGCCTTTGCGGTCGGCTTCGGGTTCAGTTAAGGCTTGAATTAGCGCTTCCTGCAACGGAAAATCCATCAAACTTGGCGAACCGGCATCAAAACCATCCTGGTTTAGTTTGCCGCGCTGCCAATAAGCGACAACGGCCGGATTGGTACTCCATTCTTCACCAACAATATTGAGGTTGGGGTATTCGGCCAAAATGCGCTGATTGTAATCACGAGTGAAGTGCTTGTCCGCATACGGCAAAGTGTCGACTCGCAAACCGCTCAAACCGGCATACTCGATCCACCAAATGGTGTTTTGCACAATGTAATTTGCCAGCAGCGGATTGGATTGATTCAGATCCGGCATGCTCGGTACAAACCAGCCGTCGTTGAATTCCCGACGCTCACTTTCTGGCGCATAGGGATCCTGGATCATTTCATGCCGATGCGAGGTTTGGGTAAATTTCCCCTCATTATGAATCCAATCTTTACTTGGCAGGTCGCGCATCCACCAGTGCTCGGCACCAATGTGATTGGGAATGCTGTCCATGATTACACCAATTCCGAGTTCGCGAGCACGAGCTGTCATGCTTAGCAAAGCTTGATTTCCACCCAGGCGCGCATCAACTTGATATAAGTCACTGATGGCGTAGCCATGATATGAGTACGTCGCCTCATTGTTTTCCTGAATTGGATTCAACCACAACTGAGTGATACCCAGGTTCGCAAGGTATGCCAGGTTTTGCGTTATTCCCTGCAGGTCTCCACCATGCCGTCCACCAGGGTGCGACCGATTGGGCTGTTCGGTTAAGCCAGCGACCGCATCGTTGTTCGGGTTGCCATTAGCAAACCTGTCCGGCGTCAGCAAATAAACCACATCTTTGGATGAAAAGCCGGCACGCTCTGCCGATCCGGCAGCACGCGCGTTGAACGTATAACGAACCGTTTGCTGTGCGCCGTCATCCAATTCAAACCGGAGCGCTGTGTTGGCCTCACCCTGCTCAAGTTCCGTTGTCAGATCAACAAATATATAGTTGGGATTGTCTGTGGTGTGGACGTTTTGGACAATAATACTGGGGTTCGATGACGTAACCGTGGCTTTGCCAATACTCTTGCCGTAAACCATCAACTGCACCGTCTGCTCGGCCATTCCAGTCCACCAGAACGGCGGTTCGATGCGGTCAATTAGACTTTCCGCGTAGGCGGCTCGAGTCAAACTAAAAATCAAAATCGCGATAAATAGGGTCTGGACACGTGCTTTATGCATCTTATGGTCTCCTGCAATAGTGGTTGGTGGTTATGCAAGGTGGCAAGTCTGTTTCATCATCAAACAATTTCTCGCTCGGGTAAATATGCCTTGGAGCTTAAAAAAAATCCCGCTGCCTCAATTGGTAAACGGGATTAACTCGAAGGGAGCTAGAAAATAATGAGAATGGATAGTTAAGTGAGCCGTTGCGGGTTTGTCAGTCGCTTTCTCATGCTTGCCTTTTCCAAGATCAGGCTTAGCACGGAATCCCAATAACAACTTTCAGTACGCCGAATACCAACATTGCACGCACAACTTAGCCAAATTGCATCATCACAGCTTACGCACAGTTGCTGCAGGCTGAAAGTCGTTACATACGTATTCATCACTTGCAACCCACGTTACATACGTATTCAAAGCCTTGGTATCTCCCCATAATCAGCTTATCGCACTACTATGGAGCGCATAAGGTGGAGAAGCACTCGCGGTTGACGGTGATTCGCGGTATTACCGCTGCCAGCCCCCAATAATCGGCGAGTCAGGAAACAAAAGAACTATAAATTGTTGTGAAAAATGTATCTTTAAAGTCAGGCCACAGCCTGTCAATAACTGAATCCAACGCGACCCAAGCGCAGCACGAATGGTGGCGCGGTGCCGTCATTTATCAAGTGTATCCGCGCAGTTTTTGCGACACCAACGGTGATGGGATTGGTGATATACAAGGAATAATAAAAAAACTCGATTACATTGCCGAACTTGGCGTCGACGCGTTATGGGTGTCTCCGTTTTTCAAGTCGCCTATGAAAGACTTTGGTTATGACATCAGCGACTACCGCGATGTTGATCCAATCTTCGGAAAGCTCACTGATTTCGATGAACTGATCGCCAAGGCCAAACAACATGGGCTCAAGATCGTGATTGACCAAGTGCTCAGTCACACCTCTGACCAACATGCGTGGTTTCAAGAAAGCAGTCGCTCGAAAACAAACCCCAAAGCAGACTGGTACGTTTGGGCCGACGCCAAGGCCGACGGTTCGCCACCCAACAACTGGATTTCAATTTTTGGGGGCTCAGCATGGGAGTGGCACGAAGGTCGACAACAGTACTATCTCCACAACTTTCTAAAGTCTCAGCCCGACCTCAACTTCCACAGCGACGCACTGCGACAGCAGATCCTGCACGAACTCGAATTCTGGTTACAGCGCGGCGTTGATGGCTTTCGACTGGACGCGATTAATTTCTGCTACCACGACCAATCACTACGAGACAACCCATTCAAGCCAGTCGAAAAACGTACCGGTCGCGGGTTTTCTCCTGACAACCCTTATGCTGCGCAATATCATCTTTACGACAACACACAAAGCGAGAACATCGCTTTTCTGGAGTCGGTGCGCGCCTTGCTCGATCGTTATCCTGGCACAGTGACATTGGGCGAAATTAATTCTGAAGACTCCCTCAAAACGCTGGCTGAATACACCCAAGGCAAGACTCGATTGCACATGGGGTATAACTTTGAATTGTTGGCTGATGAGTTTTCCCCGCATCACTTTCTGCACACCGTCGGCGCGCTTGAAGAAGTAATTGGCGAAGGCTGGCCATGCTGGGCCGTTAGCAACCATGATGTAACACGCGTAGTTTCGCGTTGGGGTTCTGGCAAGCACAATAATGACTTCGCCAAAATGGCACTCGTGCTCGCAGCCAGCTTGCGCGGCACGCTCTGCGTGTATCAAGGCGAAGAACTCGGTTTTACTCAAGCCGATATTGCGCGCGAGGACTTACAAGACCCGTTTGGTATTGAATTCTGGCCAGACTTTAAGGGGCGCGATGGGTGTCGCACGCCAATGGCCTGGGACACCTCATCGACCAATGCCGGCTTTTCAGATGGCAAGCCGTGGCTACCTGTCGACGACGCCCATCGCCGCAACAATGTCAGTGTGCAACAACAAGACCCTGAGTCAGTGCTGAATTTTTACAAACAGTTCTTACAATGGCGTCGCACCATGCCCGCTTTGGTGAGTGGTGAGATCAATTTGAACACCAGCTCGAGCACCGATCAACTGCTGGTATTTCGGCGCACTAACCATGACACTGAGATTCATGCCTGCTTCAATTTGAGCGATTCTACAGCCGTTTGGAACGCGGCCGCTGGTAGTCAAATTGCACTCGGCAATGGCGCTAAACGCAACGACAATGGCACTATCGAGCTAGGGCCATATGGCTTCGCACTCTGTATCTAACTTAGTGGGGCAACCCTGCGCGTCACTGATGTCGTCGGGGCGCAGGACCGTACCGGGTTTCCCGCTGGCAGGTTTGTCGTCTGGCAACCGTGACCGCCTGTGCAAAGGTGGCTTCGCTCACCAGGTGAGCGCGATGCTGTCAAAAACGAGGAATTAAAAAGAGAGAAAACAGCATCCTTGCTAACAACACGTCCATTCCACGAAATCGTTGTCACTGTCTAAACAGTTGCATTCTCTTAACATCTCCGCACCATGCAATTTAGCGCTTGACCGGAGCACGCGATGATGTCTGTGTCATCGCATGTTTTTTTAGCTGGCTTTTGACAGCTCCAGGTCTACACCCAACTCCAACATCCGGTTGGCGGTGTCAATCATGCGGTTCGAGAAACCCCACTCATTGTCATACCAAGCTAGAATCTTAACCATGTCGCCAAAGACACGCGTTTGCGTTACATCCGCAATGCTGGACGCTGGGTTGTGATTAAAGTCGCTTGAGACCAACGGCAATTCATTGGTTTTGAACACGTCTTCTTTGGTGGTCGCAACCGCTTTCGCTAAGATTTCATTCACTTCTTCGACAGTGGTCTCACGTGACACCGTTACCGTCAAATCCAATAAGCTCACATTCAAGGTTGGAACTCGGACAGATAAACCATCCAGCTTGCCATCCAACTCAGGCACTACCAAGCCAATGGCCGCAGCAGCACCAGTTTTGCTCGGAATCATTGAGTGCGCAGCAGCGCGCGCGCGACGCAGATCGGTGTGATAGACATCGTTTAAACGCTGATCGTTAGTATAGGAGTGCACGGTATTAGCCAAGCCTTTCTCAATGCCGAGTGACTCATGCAGAGCCTTAGCAATCGGCGCGAGGCAGTTGGTGGTGCATGACGCATTTGAAACAATGCGATGCGCTGGTGTCAGCACATCGTCGTTAACGCCGTACACAACGGTGGCGTCCATATTTTTACCTGGTGCAGAAACCAATACTTTCTTCGCACCCGCGTCAAGATGGGCACTGGCGGCTTCGCGGGTAGTGAATAAACCGGTGCATTCCAGCACCAGATCAACGCCCATTTCGGCCCAAGGTAAATCAGCTGGGTTGCGTTCAGCCAGCACGCGAATTTTGTCGCCTGCAACAATCAAGTTGTCACCATCAACGCTGACGCTCGACGCAAACTCGCCGTGCACAGTGTCATACTTCAATAAATGGGCATTGATCGCCGCCTCACCCAAGTCGTTAATAGCAACCACCTGAATTTGATCATGCTTGCGATACTCGTACATCGCGCGAAGCACGTTCCGTCCGATACGGCCAAACCCATTAATCGCAATTTTATACATCCTGATACCTGCTCTTAAGTGCGTAAGGTTTTGTTGACGCGAGGCGCTCGAATCTGCGTTCTGCTCAACAAATACCGAGTTAAAGTTGTGCGTTTTGGTGAACTCGCCACCACGCTATAAGTCAAAGATTAGCACAGACTGTAAGTTAATTACAATTTATTAGTTAAAAAACCAATTTTCTGTAATCTAGCTACATAGAAAATATCACGCGCAGTGGCCCGAAAACTGCATGGAATCGCATGACTTTCAATTTAGCCTGATAAATACAGGATATTCGGCTATTATTGAAAGTTAATTACAAAAATGCGACCGCGTGTCACATACCGTGAGAAGGGGACCAGCATGCAAGCACAGACATCATTACTTCAGCTAATGAATAGCGACATTGTTCGCCTGAGCAAATCCGACCGTAAACTGGCGGTGATTATTCAAGCTGACCCATCATCGGTAATCCATCAGTCGATCGCGTCTCTTGCGTCTGCGGCCGAAGTGAGCGAACCGACGGTAAATCGCTTCTGCCACAAACTTGGCTGCGATGGCTATCCGGATTTTAAACTCCGGCTCGCACAAGAGATTTCATCCAATGGTCAACTGTTCGTCGAGA
The DNA here is from genome assembly GCF_014651515.1 of Arenicella chitinivorans. Classification (NCBI taxonomy): domain Bacteria; kingdom Pseudomonadati; phylum Pseudomonadota; class Gammaproteobacteria; order Arenicellales; family Arenicellaceae; genus Arenicella; species Arenicella chitinivorans. The sequence goes on along the minus strand of NZ_BMXA01000002.1, from coordinate 343,560 downwards.
ACCTGAGTCGCGATGACGATAGCTCGATGGTGATCAAAAAAATCATGACGTCGATTCAGGGCAGTATTCAGTCACTTGCAAATACGATTAACCCAGACGTACTGGACGCCGCCGCCAGCGCAATTGCTAAATGCAAAAGTGTGCATTTTTTCGGAATGGGCGCGTCCAGCTCGGTTGCCTTGGACGCACAGCACAAGTTTTTTCGCTTTGGCATGCCGGTAATCGCACACACCGACTACATCAACCAGCGTATGGCCTGCTCAATGATGGACAGCGACGATGTCGCGGTATTTATCTCATACACTGGGCGCACTGATGCCATGATCATCAATGCCGAGCTCGCAAGAAAAGGGGGCGCCACGGTCATCGGCATCACGTCCCAATCATCGATTCTCGCTGGACAATGCAAGTATGTGCTGAACGCCGTAACGGCCGAAGACACCGACCTGTTCACGCCCATGACCTCGCGCATTATTCATCTAGCCGTCATTGATATGCTGGCGACCACAGTGGCACTTAAACTTGGAGACCGCGTCGAGAAGAATATCAAAGCCATTAAAAAGAATCTGGCCGCAACTCGAACCGATCGAGCACAATAGCACTTCCAGCTGCTCGACACGCCACTATGGAAGGACGACCTTATAAAATTGGTTGCAGTGTCATAACAGCCTTTAACATCGGTAGAAATCTGAGCGATATCAACCCGTTAACATCGCACTAAAGGCAACATCATCGTCTAACTATAACTTTGGTTTAGTGGTATTGCCCTAGCCGGTGATGCACAATCGTAGACAGAATGAACTAGAGAGGATGGATACGATGAGCGATTCTTCGCTTCGCAATAAGCAAACAATGCCGCGCAGTCTCGAGCAGGAGTTTCTAGTCCTGTCGCGAAACAACTTGCGCCGCAACCCTCTGCCCGTGTTTATCGGCTTGATTGTGATTGCGACCGCCGCCATTGGTGATTCCTCTGCTGGCTGGGTACTGGCTTGGCTGACCTTATCAATCCTGGCGCTGTTTGGGCGGGCTTGGTGTATTCGCTATGTACTGCGGCAGGATCGCTATCGCGAAGCGCAGCGCCTGCGATTTATTTACTGGTTGAGCTTCGCGAACGCCGTGATACTCTGCTTGTCACTGTTTTTTTTTCCTAACATGAGCGTGGTGGACGCCGTCTTGGTGACCTTGGTAATGGGTTACCTTGTGATTGGCGTGGTGATCACCAATGCCGGGTTTATGAAAGCCACAGCACCCTACGTGACCTTGGTACTCTCATCCCTCGCGTTGATGTGGTCAGTGTTTCCGCCATCGGAGGGGCAAGGCGTTTGGAAGGTCTATGTGCTTAGCTCGTTTCTTGTTTTCATGAACTATGCATTGCTAAGCATCTCAAAAGAAATCAATCACTTGTTTCGTAACTCCGTCGAGATGCGACAAAAATACGCCGATATTAATCATCGCCTCTCCGAAACATTGGGCGAATCTCAAGCAGCAAATGCCGCGAAAACGCGTTTTCTCGCGGCCGCGAGTCACGACCTACGTCAACCGGTACACACGCTCTCGCTACTTACTGCTGCGCTGATCTCACGCAACGCCACCAGCGATAATAATGATGAGCGAATCACCGAAATCACGGGCACCATGGACAAAGCCCTGCATAGCCTCGCTGTTCAATTGGATTCTTTACTCGACATTTCAAAACTTGATGCGGGGATTGTCACTCCAAACTTGTCGGATACCGACGTCACCGCCACGGTGCGCCGTCTTAAGTCTGAGTTCTTACCTTTTGCGACTGAAAAAGGACTCACCATCCAGATCGAAACGCCGGACCGAGCCCCTGCGTACACCGATCCGACCTTATTGGAGCGACTGTTACGAAATCTGTTAGCCAACGCGATTAAGTATACGGAGGCAGGCAGTGTGGTGATCAGCGTGTGGTGCGAAGACGACGTTATCGTCAGCGTGAAAGACACAGGCATCGGCATCGCTAAGGATCAGCAAAAGCTGGTATTCGAAGAGTTTTATCAAGTTGATAATCCACACCGTGATCGCAGCAAAGGCCTGGGCCTTGGGCTGTCGATTGTCAGTCGCTTATGCACTCTGTTGGATATACGCCTCACGCTCCGCTCTGCCGTCGGCCACGGGACGGAGTTTATTCTACATCTCAATCGTGGCAGCGATACCCTCACTCAGGCCCACGCAAACAAACCGAGTTACTCGTTTAATCGACTGCGCGTGCTGGTTGTCGATGATGAGACCGATATCCTGCTTGCGACCCAAGTGTACTTAGAAGCCCTCGACTGCGTGGTACTCCCGGCAGAAACCATCGAAGAGGCGATTCAAATCGCCAAAACCGATTCGCCAGAACTCGCGATTGTGGATTTACGACTACGTGATCACACCAGTGGGATTGATGCGCTGCAGGGCATTCGCAGCATTCATCCGAATATTCCCGCCATTTTGGTTACTGGCGACACCGCACCGGACCGCCTGCAGGAAGCGTCCCAAGCACGCGCCAAACTGCTGCACAAGCCGATTTACTCAGAGCAACTGCAAACCGCAATCCGCAACGCCTTGCAAAATGGGGCGGCAGGCTAATCGCCGGCTAAAGACCAAACTTAAGCTTGGCAGCCATGTAGACCGCCTCGGTGCGATTCTTGACGTCGATAATTTTATAGGCCATCGACAAATGCGCCTTGACGGTACCTTCGGCAATATCAAGTTCGCGCGCGATCACTTTGTTGGACTTGCCCTTAATAGCACCGGTCAAGACTTCAAATTGTCGTTTAGATAACTGCGCCACTTGCGAATGATTCAAGGGCAAATCCCCCTCCATTTCCATAAACGGATTGGTGGCCTCAGTCATGGCGGGTTTGGCTGCGCGCGCAGCGAATCGGGACTCCACATCGGAGTCGGCGTACGCAATGGGTGGCAAATATGTGCCACCAGCCAAAATAAGCTTTAGCGCCGCAATCATAATATTAGGCGTCGACGACTTCGGTATAAAGCCAGCGGCACCCGCGTCGATCGCACCACGGATAATATGTGGATTGTCCTCACTCGACAGCAACACCACAGTGATCGAAGGAAATGCCTGCTTCAATTGCTGTAACGCACTAAACGATCCGGCACTGTCGGGCAGATGATAATCGAGCAGCACCAACTCTGTGCTCGGCTGACAGACGCGCATCGCCTGCTCAAACGTCTCTGCTTCAGAAATGTCCAGCGCCTGATCAAGCCCATTCAGCAAGTAGCACAAACCACTGCGAAATAAGGCGTGGTCATCTACTAATAAAATCGCTAATCCGGACATATCTCGTTACGCTGGGGTTCCATTGTGTTTCCTGAATAAGATGGCGTCGTTATTGATACTTCTCGATCCAAGTATACAGCTCAGGGAAGATATCCCGACTAGCGTTTTTACCAATAAAGCAGTCCATATGACCGTAATCAGTAAAAACATGTCGGTGATACTTGTCCACACTCAGCGGATTATGCGCACACAACCAATGATAGGTGCGCGCTGAGGTTTGTGGTAAGAACTCAAGATTCAATGCGCCGGCCAGAAACATGATCGGAAGATCGAGCTGCTCGATGGTGTTTTCTGACTTGGACGTGACCGCCGGAATGTCCTGCAAGTAAGTATTTTTTCCCTCGGAATCAACCACGTGACCTGCGCGAATGATGTGTGTGATCTGGCGAAATGCATCCAAGTGAATCGGGCCAAACCAATCAGCCAATTTGATATGCGTTGCACGATTAAGTTGTGCGTGCAAATACGACGGCCCATACACCGACAAAACGCGATGACAAGTCGGGTTAGTACACTCTTCACCTTCAGGTGTCGGCACCTGATACGCCATCACGTCGAACATACGATCAAACCCAGTTTTGCCAGCCCGCATGGTCACCACATTCCCCATTTGTTTCATCAGCGGAATGCTCTCCAATTGGTTGATAACGTCAAGATCTGCTTTGGCATTATTCAACCAGTTGGAAACCGGATGCAAGGTCAGTTGCGAAGACACCAGCGAGCGTATAGTCTGTTTATCAACAAACCGCTTCAGCAAAGCCATTAGCAGGCTCATTGAACCAACGCAGTGTGCCACAATGTGCACCTGATCAAGGGGCGATTTACGTAACACAAAATCAATCGCGGTTGGCCAGTCGTACTGAGCAATTTCATCCACACTGAACGACTTGGTTGACGATCCTGAATCCGCACTGGCTCGGTAATCTAGCAACCAGACTTCGTGCCCTTTGGCAGTCAAAAATTCCACCAAATTACACGCCACGGTGGTGGTGGCGAAGGACGATGCCGTGACCCCCATACCAGGGGCCAGAATCACCGGATAACAGGCGCTGTCGGACTTGTGCGTGGCGCGATATCGTGTCAGCTTAATCGTAAAGCCCGCCTGACTTTCGATCTCGGCGTACTCACGCCCGCTAGGCATTGAGCGGCCTGGCAACCGAGTGGCGTCCTGCTTGGGAAAATTATTCAACGTCGCGAGTAGCCCACCATACGCGCGGAACACGGTTTCTGCCAGTGATGCGCCGAGTTTGGCAACTTGGTACAAGCCAACCCCAGTCTTCATTGCGTCCACTTTGCCAGCGGCACCGATCGCAAGGTACAACATATCGCCCAAGGCTTTACGCAGAGCTTTTGCCGGCAAGTCGGTTTCAAAGGTACTCAATTGACGTACAAAATCCTGTAACGTCAACGACACGATACCACTTGCAAATCGCGTCTCTTGACCAGTATCTGCACGGAATAAGTCCACATACAAGGTCGTCAAATCGGTCCACCAATGCGAACCGGGTTTACCATGCAGGTATTTGCGACCGACCAGCGTGAAACCATCGCGACGCTTTTGGCCGCACTCGAGTTCGTAGACCATCAGCCAACGCTCGGAGGCATGGCCATCCGGCGGCAACAAGCGGAATGTGCCTTTTCGAATATCGTAACGATCATCGCCATACTGGAGTGTCCCACCAGTGATATTGCATGCCGTCTGGCGCTCTGCCGTGAGCAGTACCACGTCTGGTATATGCACGGTCAGATTCAATTTCAGCGCACGCTTGGCCGCGCGGCCGCTGGCAAAAGCTCGTTCATAATCATGACGGCGTAGTGTTGGATTGGGCAGACCGTTGTTGATTGAGTGCGCGAAACCACGCATTTCCTCGGAGAACTGACAACTGGACTTGAGTATGTCGGACTTAAGGTCAATAAACGAGGTCGCCGCACTGCCCAGTCCTTGCAACAATGCTTTTTCGGCCTGCGACGTTGCCGGGTCCGAATCATCAAAGTCGTCGCCCAACAACTCACTTTCGATTTCGTCAGCAAAGCTCAATTCCATCAAGTCATCGTCGTCGTCACCATCGTCGTCTTCATTCTGCTCGACGATCGATGCGGGTACACGACTCAGGTAGTCGATCGTCCAGCCATAATCTTTCGCCATCAATTCGCTGCAACGTTCTGCTAACGCAGAAATCGTCAACAATGGGTTCACACCAACCGCACCTGGAATAATCGACCCATCACAGACGTACAACCCAGCATGTACCGAATCGTCGGTTAAACCGCTAAACACCTGACCTCGGTCATTCACCACGCCTTCCGCAATCGTATCACCCATGCCACAACCGCCCAGCGGATGCACGGTAATCAGCTTATTACCAAAGGCATCATTTAGCAAAGGATTGGTAATTAGTTGCCCTTGCACGGCGTCGTTGATCCGAGCCAAGGTGTCATGGTGACCGTTGATGGCACTACTTTTACCAGCACCGGGCCAATGAATTTTGAGTCGATCCCGATCCAGTTGCAATTCGCCCTCTGAGGCATCCATGCTCATCACTAAGTAGGTTTGAGTGCGGCTGATGGCCCCCACATAGGCGCAATCAGTTAAGCCCGCCGGATTATGCTGCATGGTCGTCGCAATTGCTTCAATGTCACGCAATCGAGTTTCTGCCTGATCAACACCATAGCGCAGAAAATTGGCGTTGCCAGCGGCACCAAATACCATGGTAGCCGACATCACCGTGGCGAGCGCACCGGGAATGACCCCTTCCTCAACAATGAGTTGGTGTTCGTCCGTTCGGCTGTTGTCGCGCAGATCAATCACACCGGTAATACACGGCCCGGGCAGTTGCTCATCACTGATTTGATTACTGCCCTTGCCAACTCCGTAAATGCTCTCAAACTGCGCCTTGCTGTCTTCACGCAATAAGCGATTGGTGAACTTGTCGTTGTCCAGCCAGTAGCTATTGTAACCAAAAGCCAGCAAGTCGCCATTGCCAGAGAATTGCTTGCCAAGCCGCTCGGAACAGGTCAGACCTGCCGCCTTGGATCGCAACATGATCTCGGTCGACCCCAGACTACCGCAAGCCAGCACCACAATATCCGCAGTAATAACCTTATTGCCATACGAACGGTCTTTCTTTTCCGGCCGCTCCGTGGCACGTACGTGTACTGACCAGCCCTTCGAGTGCTGCTCAATGTGGTGTACCGTGGTATTGCAGTAGAGCTCTGCACCGTGTGCTTTCGCGTCAGGTAAATAGTTCATTAGAGTGGTGTTTTTTGCACCTTCATTGCAGCCAGAGCAGCAATCGCCACACAGATTACACGGCTTTTGCTGGAACCCGAAATGATTTGGACGCGCGCCATCAAACGTGACATTAATATCCGGCCGCTGTACTTCAACGCCGAGTGTCAACGCCGACTTTTCGAGCGCCTTGAGTTTATTCAACGGTTTGTAACCGGGCGCGCGCGGATCATCCGCCATTGGGTACGGGTTAGAACCCAACGCCTCTCGAGCCAGTTTGTAATATGGTTCCAACAGCCCAGGTTGATCACGAAACACCTGCGGCCAGGCTAACCCGTCGCGTTCAAACACTGCTTCGTCGAGCTTTAGTGCCACGTTGGCGTTGATTAGCGAGGTGCCGCCGAGACCACAGCCAATCAGTGCGCTCATGTCTTCGTTGATACGCAAATCAAACAACGCCGAGTGCTTACCAATAACCGGATGATCCGGGTTATCGGTGCGCACCTGCGTTTGTTCCTGCACACCAGCCAAATCCGTTGGATATTCACCGGGACGTAATTCCTGCCCACGCTCCAGCAGGCAGACTCGCTGCCCGGCACGGGCCAATCGCGATGCCACGATACTGCCACCATACCCAGAGCCGATAACCAGGATCTTGCAGGATTTGCGCTTTTCGATTTTGCTGTAATCAGTCGCAATATGGTGCTGCAAATTGAGCGCAGCGGCATCCTTATTCTGTGTATTAGTGCCCATGTTGCTTCACTCCATCACTTGAGTTGCGATCAAAGAATTGATCTCGCACTTCCATCGCACGCTGTTGCATAGCTTGGCAGGCGCTGTCCTGAAATGCCTGCCAATGGCTCTGATCTATATTGTCCTGCATCCGCTTTAACAGCGGGTTATCGGCCCGCTCACCAGGATGCGAACCGGTTGCCGCTACTGTCGGCATTTGACCATTCACCGGGGCTTGAAAAAGTCGCAGCGAGGCAACGTTAAGCTCCGCATCGACCAATACGACGGCGCCACCTTGCGCAGCACTGAAATCCGGTTGATCGACCACCCAGCCACCCGAATTAAACACCTTAACCGGCTGCTGATAGCCTGCCACACCGACGATGTCCTGGAATGGCTTATGCGTATGGCCAAAAACAAATGTTGTCTCAGTTTCCACTATGCCAGGATCGGTTTGATGCCCCGATCCTGATGATGGCGCATCCGCCAGGATTTGCTGGTGCAAGGGTTTAGACAAGTACCAGTCCAGACCATCCCAACCGTCCTCTGACAAGGTTCGGTGGTTGCTGGCGCGTTCGGCTTGAAATCCACGCCCCAAGGTCGCACTAAAAATCCCGGTTAGCACTTTTTCCAGCGACAGATTGTTAATCAAGGTGTTGCTTGGTGAGGTGCCGGACTGGCGGCTTAAATAGTCACTGACCAGAGCAGCGAGTCGCTGCGAGTAGCGGTAGGTCGCCGCGGGATTTTGCATGATGTCAAACAACATGACGGTGTTATCGCGTTGCGCTGGTGACGCGCCAAGACTGGACCAGAAAAAATTAATCCAGCCGCCATTCTGACGTTCCAATTCCTCGATATCCGGATCCGCGATGTCGCTCATGATCTGATTAACGGTCGTAACCATCCGATACAGAGGCTCTACATAATGCCCATGATGAAAGATGACTTGCTTGTCGCGCTCGCCGCTCTGACCAGCCTGCCACAAACCCCAATTCGGGTACCTTAATTCAAAATTCAGATTCAGCTTTTTGGCATGGGGTAATTGGTTTAACAACGTGGAACTCAGCGAAGCCTGACGAAACAAGTCCGTCGTTTGATACGGAATTCGCTCTGCGGGCCGCCTTGCATGCCCATTAAACCGCTCCAGAAACAAAGCATCTTTCTCGGTCTGCCAAAAGTGGTGATCGTGATTCCCTGGCACCAGAATGATGTTTTTACTAAACAAAGCCGGTTTATCCGGATCGAACAATGCTTCGACCAACACATTCATCGACCGCACGATATCCGTCATCGACGCAAAATCAAAATCCACCAAGTCGCCCAGCAACACCAATTGCGGTAGCTCGTCGCCAAATACCTTTGGAATGTAATTCCGCAGTGCATCCACCAACTCAAGCAAACAATCCGATGCCTGGTCCACATCAAAACGATGTAACGCATCTCGACTCGACAAAATACTATAACGTGCACCCAGATGGAGGTCTGAAATGCATACATAAGAAGAAAGGGGCATGATAATTTCCCGTTTTATAACCCTAGTTTGACACCTGCCCAGCACTGCTGGTGAATCGATCATAGGCCATTTTGCGCCATAACCCTAGCGACTCAGCCTAAACCGTGCGGCTATAACTTTGGTTTAGTTCGAGCTTTTTTACGGTCTGAACCTCACCTCAATAATCACGACTCGCCAGCTCATGCCCACTCAAATCATCGCACCTAGATGATTTTTCCGTATTGATTTAATTGGCCTTTTCACTCGAACGCACTCTCGCTCGGCAACTGGCTGCACCTCACAATCAACTCCTGAAATCACCGTAGAACCGCACTAAACCTAGGTTATAGGCCAACCGGGATAGGTTTTTTGGACTATTTTTCAATCCAATTTAAACGCCTATTCTTGCCTCGTCGGTTCTCGCAGGGCGTGTAGATTCGGACGCAAACCCGCAGTCATTTGCGTTACACGGCCTAGCGAGAACCGCATCCAGCCAAATGGGTTGGCTGGTAGCACGAATTAATAACGATTGTCCAAGTCCCCCCGCGCATTTCCGCGCTCTGTACTTCGGTAGCCGTTCTTAATGCGATGTATTCACTCACTTAATTTATTACTCATGAGGAATTTCCAAATGAAAAAAATGACCAAAATTGCAGCATTCGTCGGCGCTTCCCTACTGGCGTCAGGCGCACATGCCGCTGACTGGAATGTAACCCAGACAGCGGATGTAACCGTGCCTGCGCCAAGCATGACACAGGGTGCAGTCACTAACGTTGCCAGCAGTAATCAGGCACTCAACGGTATCGCCCTCGACAACACTGAAGATGATCTTGCGTCAGGTTCACAAACCGCGAATCTCGCCTCGTCGGTTGGTGTTAATTTAAATCAGGGCGCATTTGTTGATGCATCAAACCAAGCCATCAACTTTATCGATGGTCAAAACATCGGTTCAACCAGCGTCATCTCGCAAGTCGTCAATCAAACAGACGTCAGCACGACGTCGTTGACACAGTCAGACACCTCATCAGCAGGTGCGAACGTACAAGCGGCGAACTTAGCAAATGCCACAGTTGACATTGACCGATTGGTGCAGGACTACAACGAGAGTGGCGAATTGGAGATGACGCAGTCAGTCATGACAACCAGCGGAAACGTGCAAGGTGTTAACTATGCGAAAGGCGTCAATGTGGCCACGGTCGGACTCACTCAGTCTATCGATGTCGATGGTGAAGCACGCATGACACAAGGTGCGGGTAACAGTGGCGGTAGTAATACCCAGGTCGGCAACGGCGCGGTGGCTACCACGGGCGAGCTGGATGAGACAGTACAGTCTTTCACAGCTACAACCAATGACCTGATCGTAACGCAAGCTGTGTCGGGCACGAACAATGTTCAAGCCACTAACTTCATGAAAACCGAAGTCGGCGGCGACATCGGCGTATCAGCTGGCTCCACAATTCAAACCACCACCATCGCGTCAGGCGACGCTATCTTCGAGCAAACCGCCAGTGCATCCAACAACATTCAGGCAGGAAACCTGGCAAGTTCGGATGGCGACATTGCAGATCTGACGCAATCCTTTATAGCCTCCGGCGCACAGGCAGTTGATTTCGATCAAACACCGACCGCGTCCTCCAATGTTCAAGCTGGCAACATGGCCGTTCTAGCAACGGGCACGACAGACAGCATCGATGAAATCTCGCAATCCTTCATCGGTTCAAACCTGGTGACTGACTTCAATCAGGAAAGCGCCAGTAGCACGTTGATCCAAGCGGGTAACTTGATCGATATCACTAACGGCAACATTGACGATTCTGGCACAACGCAGTCGTTTACTGTTGGCGGCGGTGCTTTGTCGATGGCCCAAAACGGTCTGAGTGCGGCGTCTGGTAATTTGCAGGCCTTAAACGCGATTGTCGATAACGCTGGCTCAGGAAGCGGCGGCACAGTCAGCCAAGTGCTGAATGTGACGGCAGCGACCTTCAGTATGGTTCAAGACAACATTACGGGTTCTGGCCAGTATGGCAACTTTGTTGGCGTGAAATTCTAACACCGCGTCGCAGATAGGCTGGTTGGTCAAGCTCCACAACGGCGTTTGGCCAACCAGGCTACTTTAACCTTAATCATTCACTTTTAACTTAGGCAAATTGGCATGAACATGAACGCACAAAAACTTGCTGTCGCGCTGATCTTCGGTGCGACCATCACAACTGCCATGGCACAAACGGTCAATGAAATTAATGTACAGGAGTTACAGGAGTTTCATCCAGGTTGGGCAACGATCCCCTCACTGCAACAACCCAGTTTTGCCTACAGTGAAGTCAACAACACCAAACTTCTGGCAGAAGCTGGTGAGAGTCTGAACTATCTGACTACCAACAACCTGATTGTCGGCAATACGCGCGGCTACCAGGTAATCGGACCCGATGGCGAAGTCTTCTACGTCGACAACATTGAAAAACCGAACTGCGCGATTGTCGCTCAATACATTGAGTCTTCAGGCGATCCGCTCCAAGTCAACCCTACAGCGACGGTGGTCAGCAACGTGTATATCGAACAAGTTGACTTCTACGACTGCTATTAATTTTTACGAGAACACCCATGAAAACGCAGATTAAAAATTTAGTTATCTCAGGCGCAGCAGCACTAGTCATGTCCGGCTGCTCGACGGTATCACGATACACATTGGATACTGATTTTGATGCCGCACCCGAGAAATCCAAAACCAAAATGTCCGAAGCGCTACAATGCTTGCGCCAAGAGCTCGACAACAACCTGGTGAACCCCAGTGCGTACGTATTTATGGTGCGGGACATCATCGACGGCACCATTAAGCACAACAACTACTCTGATGGTCCACTGTCGGATTCGGGCCGAATTCAAATGATTTCAACCTTGAGTGCCCACACGCACCCAAGCTACGGCATTGTAATCGACCAGTTTCCACTGATGTTTCAACCGATCATCAGCGAGCAAGTTGGGCTGGATCGCTTCGGTTTTCCGTCGCAATCAAACTTATCAAGTTTTCTGCCACGCATAACCTCGGTCGCAAACACCAATCGTAACGCTCGCGGCATGAACGACGTCAGCGAAGTCACGCCTTTGATCATCGACGGTGCATTTACGCGCAACGACAGCTCACACCAACGGTCTAAAGGTTACGGCCAAAACGGTGGCTATCGCGGCGACGTCGAGGAAGAGAAAAGTGCTGCTATCGATTTTGGTGACTCTGGTTCAGAACGTTCGGTCACGCTGGTGGTCAATATCATTGACCCGCAAACTAATGTAGTGATCGGTACCGAAGCATTCGACCTGAAGTACTACAGCAACAGCAAAACCGCACGTTTCCGCGTTGCTGTGGACAACTATTACTACGGCTTTTCAAACACCGATGTCCGTGTCGAAACATTACATGCCGCACAACAAACACTGCTCGATGGTGCCGCGGTTTGGATCCTGGATAATGCGTTTGGCAATAAAGTGGACTTCTCACCTTGCTTTGATAATCCGGACACGGTCGCCGTTGGTCGTGATTCACGTCAACGTGCAGCAGACCGCCTGGCTGACCGTGCTGATACTCAGGAGCAGCCAGAAGTAAGCTACGCTGAAATCGAGGCGGAACTTAAATTCGAAGACGATGAGAAGCAACCCTTAGAACTCGAAGATTACGTGCACAAAGCTGTCGCACGTGACTGGCGAGTGTGCGACGATGACAACCGCGCAAACTGCGAATAGCACGGTGAGGTGGTCATCATGATACACAATACGCAAATCAAGCTACTGTTCGTCAGCCTTCTGCTGGTCGCACCGGCGCACAGTGCGGAGTGGAATATCACTCAGAGTACCGCACTGCGCAACGCGCCAACTATGACGCAGGTCAATAGTGCCAATGCCAAGCAGGCTATTAACGGTATCTCAGTAGATCTAGCGAATGACGACGTGGTGAACTCGTTGCAAAACACCCTATTCGGATTCTCATCAATCACCATGACGCAATCCGGCGTCGATGGTAACAGCAGTGTCCAAGCGGTAAATCTAATGGAGGGCCGGTCGATACAGAACGCCTTGCAAGCAACCACGGGGTTTTCATCCGTCACCATGACGCAAGATGCTGACCTTGGTGGTAGTAATACGCAGGCTGCGAATTACGCCAAAGCGGATCAGTCGATTGAGAATTTGGCACAGAGCGCAGTCGGTAATCGTTGGAATGCGGCACCGCAAGCCGCAGGTAGCGTGCAGGCACTTAACTACGCCGAAGCAAGTCAGTACTATGGCGTCATCGCGCAAAGCGCCATCTTATTCAAACTGAACGCAAATCTCTCGGCTGGTGAATTGCGGGTAAACAGCATCCAAGGCGGGACCGGTTCGGCCGGACTACTCGTGCAATCATCCTTTATTAAGCGAGTCTCCACACAAGGACGCGGCGTACTCAGCATTAATCATGTCGCCCCATGAGCTTGATGATTAATGGGTCAATGTCAGGTCATTCAGGCAGTTTACTGGTTGAGTGACCTGACTTCTTTGATCACACGCCGTGTACGATCATACTACGCTTCTCGAGTCCGCAGTCTGAAGCCAGCGATAAGCTAGATACCTTGACACCCAAATGATGACCAGGTCAAACCACGTCACTTTATTGGAGAACACCAGGCATCGAATCCTCTCGCTGTGAATCCAAGCCTGGCGCCCCAACCCCTGTATGAACCAAAGCTTAAGAGATGCAGCAAATTAGGTAGGCGTTGCCGCAACACCATGCGATTGGTTCGCGACTAACTATAAGTTCGACCTCAACTCTCAGGCAACCGGCCATTTGGCCCGTGAACCAGGCCTCACTACACTAGTCACTCTCGACTCCCTACACTTTCGGGCAATTCTAGCAGTCCCTGTAAATTACCCTCAGAAACCTCGTCGTCATACCCCAAGGGCAGACTGCGCGCTTCTGAGCGCAGCAAAGGATCTCTGGAACGAACGCGTCTTAATACGCGCTAAAATAAAAATCATCCCACCACAAAGTATGCTCTCCACGCCCGTCAATCGAATGGATCACTGAAATTCGCACGCTCGTGGCTTGAAACTTCGGCGTCAGATCTCGCACCACGAGTGTTTGCCATCCGGGTTCATCTTTATCCACGTCGGCATGCTTACCCGATGTTGAATGACGCCCAGTGCAGTTCAACCCTTGATACCATGTGGGGCGAAGTCGGCCACCACCTCGCTGCGTCGACGTCGGGGAAACTTTCACCATGGCACCGAGCTCGAATCGAGTGTGAGAACCAATATTAATACACTGATTGAACGCACCCGTGCCCATACTTGAATCACGCTCGTTCGGCAAGCTAGCCGACATGACACCGCCGCGCGCTGGCTCGCCGGAATCATGCCATCGGAGTCGCTTTGACGGCGACGGCCACCACTGACTTATCGTCGAATCAAAACCACTGTTTTGCACATAATTCTCGCCCTCCGGACGCGTGAATTGCGCAGACTCAATGTCATCCTCGAGCAGTGTGACCTTCGACTTCGTCATGGTAAAAACCACGTCGTCCCAGATCGCCTTGGCGTTATTATTACCACGCTGAGTCTGACGAATCTCAATCCTCGCCGCCACTGCACCGAGCGCCGGAACTAGGCCTTGCCGTGACACGTGCTGCCATTCTCCGCGCGCGAGCTTCGGTTCCGCATAAGATCCGAACTGCCCACCACGCGAACAATCTGGTGTCTCGAACCAAATAACATTGATGCGGTTTGCGTGCGCGTTTTCAGCCGTGAATTCCGGGTACTGAAAACGAGCATCTAGGTCAAACTCCACACCGTTATGCAACGCCACACATTGAGACGCCGTTTTCGCGTAGATAATTCTTGAATCCGAACTAAGCTCCGGGGCATTAATCACCAAGGCACCGCTCGAGTCGGAACCGAGCGTCGGTGACCAGGTAACGTGCTCTTCAACCTTCCAGGAATTTAGAGAGCGGCCAAAATCACCGTTTAGCAGCATATTGGCGACTGATGAATCCGCAGATTCAAATTTGGATATGGGTGGCACTTGCGGCTCAACCACCGTTGGCTCCTCGACTATCGAGTCCTCTTCACCGACAGAGAGCACCGACGGCAATGCATCCGTGTTCTCCTTCGGCTTGAAGTAGATGGCTAACAACGCAGCGAGCAGCACTAAGCCTAGTGCAAAATAAACGTTTCGCATCGGGTAATCTTCCCAACAGGTTCCGGTATGTCAAAGTATAGCCGATACGAGAAGGTGTGCATGAGATTGCCACGTCGCGCTGCGCCTCGCAATGACGGACATACAGTCATCATCCTGAACGCAATGAAGGATCCCGTCCGCTCAAGACGCAGCCTCTATCCGTCATCCTGAACTAAGCAAAGGATCCATCAGCTCAAGACACAACCTCAATGCGTCATCCCGAGCAAAGCGAAGGGTTCCCCAGCTCAAGACACAGCCTCAGTCCGTCATCCCGAGCAACGCGAAGGATTCCCCAGCTCAAGACACAGCCTCAGTCCGTCATCCCGAGCAACGCGAAGGATTCCCCAGCTCAAGACACAACCTCAATGCGTCATCCCGAGCAACGCGAAGGATCTCACTCAAACAAACCTGCCTAGGAAGAATACTTTACGCTACATCCATATGGGCGAGTCGTTGGACTTGTGATCGACGTGCCGCTCTTCAGCTCAGCTAGCGCGCTGCGCACGTAGTTATTGGCACCGTCAATATCCGCCGGATTTGCCGTAGGTTTGTCGTCGATACCGCCCATATAAACCAGCTCGCCTTTGGGGTCGATGATATACATATGTGGGGTTGTGCGGGCATCGTAAGCCTTGCCAAGTGTCCCTTCGGGGTCCAACAATAAGTGCGTAGGAGACGCGCCGTGTTTAGCGGTCAGGGCATTTCCTTCTTCGGCAGTCACGTAGCCTTGTTTGCCGGGCGCGGACGAAATCACCGTTACCCAGACCACGCCATCTGCCACGGCTTCGTTCTGCAGGGCTTGCATATTGTTCGAGCCATAGTGTTTACGTACGTAGGGGCAGCCGTCGTTAAACCATTCCAACACAACCGTCTTTCCACGCAACTCCGTCAGACTAACGTCGTTGCCTTCGGTGTCTTGCATGGCAAATTCAGGGGCAGGCTTGCCGACTTCTGGGGCGGCAAACACTGGGCTTGCAAACACCAGCACCAAAAATACGCTGATTACGTTGCTAAATCGATTCATATAGACATACCTCATTACAGGTTAGTTATTACAAAACAGGAGGTTCAGTTGCCACCTTCTGGCGCTCAATATACTCAATTACTGTCGCCACCGTAAGGAGCTGTGGCAGCACTCGCGCAGCGCCATCGCCAGGCGGGTAGTACACATACAAGGGCACACTGTTGCGGCCAAATGATGCCAGATACTCGGTGATGGCGGCGTCCTGATTCGTCCAGTCGCCTTTCATGTATACAATGCCATGCTCAGTAAAATAGTCTCGCAACTCAGCGGACGACAAGGCGACTTTTTCATTCGCCAGGCAGGTGATACACCACGCGGCTGTCATGTTCACGAACACTGGCGTGCCTTGCGCCTGTAGTTGCGACAACTGCTCAGCGTCGAAGACCACGTATTCCTTGCTCAACTCGGACTCATCCGCGCCCATGTTCTGCGTTGCTTGCCCGGCATCACCTTGCACCAACAAGGTGAACAGAAAGACGATGCCGCCGATGATCAACACCGCAGCAAACCGCCCGAGCATACGCCAAGCATTCCACTCGCCACTCGAAACTTGCCAAAGCCAAATGGTCAATGCAGTAAGTACGAATACCATCAACAATGCCAACACACCATTGATACCGACCTGCTGGCCCAGTACCCATACCAACCAAACCGCGGTGGCATACATCGGAAACGCTAAAAACTGCTGAACGCGTTGCATCCACACACCCGGTTTTGGCAACCACCTTGTCCACGCTGGCACCCAACTTAACACCAGATACGGCAGCGCCAATCCAAGACCGAGCGCAAGCAAAACAGCAATCGTCACCGGTGCCGGTTGCGTTACAGCAAACCCAACCGCCGGCCCCATAAACGGTGCCGTACACGGCGTGGCGACCACGACCGCTAACACACCAGTAAAAAACGAACCGCGATAACCGGCTTGATTCGCCAGATTTGAACCGAGGCCCATTAACCGCGTACCAATCTCCACAAAGCCAGACAAACTCAAGGCCAGCACAAACAAGACTAGCGCGACCAAGCTTACGAATAGCGGTGACTGTAACTGGAATCCCCAGCCGATTTGCTCGCCTGCCGCCTTCAGCGTGATGAGCAAAACACCCAGCACCACAAAACTTGCCAGCACGCCGACCGTATACGCCAGCCCATGTTGTCTTGCATGTTGTGCGCTGTCATTGGCATGCGACATTAAGCTCAGCGCCTTGATAAACAGCACAGGAAACACGCACGGCATCAAATTTAGAATCACGCCACCGGCCAACGCCAGCAGCAAGGCCACACCGAGACTCAATGACGACGTCTCGCCAACCAAGGGTGTTACTGGTGGTGACGCACCCAGCGGTCCTGGCGACGACACCACTTCATAGGCACGTTGCCCACCGTCTGGGTCGTTAATGACCAACACACCGCCCATCGGCGTAGAGAAACGCAAATCGCCTTTCTGAGTGGTAATCGAGACAAACTCAGAATCAATCACAACCTGCTGTTCTGCCGGTGCGGATACAAAGCCCCATTCAAATGGAAAATACGCCAATGACTCGGCTTGAATCAGCTCTTGCGCGGGACTGAACTCGAAGCGAAGCTGATCCCCAGTTTCAGCGTATTGATATGCTGACTCGATCGCCAGCGTCCGGGGTAACGTGGCGCGTGTTTGCTCAAATTTTGCGGTTTGATTCGGATCAATGTTGGCTTGAGCGCCGGTCGGGATTTCAAAACGTAAACTGGCTCGCTCTGGAATGCACTCCTCTTCGCACACCAGCCAATTCGCCTCCGCCGCCAGCACCACTGGCTCACCGATCGGCCAGTCAGCAGCCAGTTGCATATCAACCAAGTGCATCGCGGTTCCGTGATATCCGTAATTGGCCACCGGGCCCACATACTGTCGCTCTGGAAACGGCCACTGAATCTCGCCCGCGCTGACCGAATCTGGCAAGGTCCACGCAATTGCTGTCGCTTGCCCTGAATCACCCGGGTTACGCCAATAGGTATGCCAACCGTCACGGATGTCCAATTGCAAAGCAACACTGAATCGAGACCCCGGCACCACCACCGCCTGCTCCGACACCAGACTCGCCACCACATTGTCAGTCGCCACCGGATTTGCCTGCGCACACAGGCTAACGAGAAGGCTAACCGTGATTAGCGCGGCTTTGTGAAGTGAAGTTCTGTTGGTCATACTTATAATTATAGGCGCGCTCAATTAGAACGTAGACGCATAGATTGCCACGTCACTTCGTTCCTCGCAACGACGGCGGTGAACAACGACTTCATTCAACCACCCTCAACCGTCTTCCGCCCCCCAGAGATTCGTCCTGTCAAACCCTCGGGGCAGACTACGCGATCCTGAGCGCAGCGAAGGATCTCCTCGCCCATTCCAGCAGATTGCCACGTCGCTACGCTCCTCGCAATGACAGAGAGCCGAGCATCTCAGTACCGCCCTCCCTCGGGCGGGTTGCACGCTTGTGAGCACCGCAAAGAATTTCACCAACCCAATCAGCGCTCATCCAAACTTTGCTGCGGCACCTTCTTCAGCTTCGTTACATCGTAACCAAATTGCGCGATTTTCTGCACTAAGCGTTCGTAGTCCGCATCCGCAATCGTTGGCGTTCGCGCCATGAGCCACACATAATCTCTGGCGTTGCGACCAATGATCACTTGCGAGTAATCCTCGTTCAGGTGAACAATTCGATAATCCGCCTTGATCGGCCAAATAAACTGCATGCCCCACTCGGCATTGCTTTGCGTGTCACGTACAAAACCCTTTGGCCTGTACGTCTTTTTTGGACCGTCGAACGCGCCTTTATTGAATGTGAAGGTGGTCGGGATATTGCCGTCGTCATCCAAAGCGTAGCTCTCCACCGCGTTGTACGCGTCACGCTCCAGAAACGTGGGAATATTGGCAATCACATACCAATCGCCCATAAATCGATTTAGATCAACCGTGGGCACGGTTGGCATAGGCGCGCGGGTAGCGCAGGCAGTGGCTAACAATGTCAAAATCAAAACCGACGATGCTCTTATGAAAGTCTTCATGCGGAGAGACAATAGCAAATCCGACTTCGATTTCTTGTCAAGACATCACTCTATCTCTGCCACCTGATAGAAAAAGTCCACAAATGCCATCGCCGCGTCCACCGCGCCGGCAACCTTGGGATTGGTTGACTCCACCACAAAATACTCGTCCGGTGCGTGTGCGCCTGAACCGTGGCCTATACCGAACTGACCGGCAGGCAACGACAACGGTGGTGCAGTGAACATGGCACCCGGCCATGAACCAGCGAGTCTTGGATTAAGCGTGGCATTCACGCCCGCACGACGATAGGTCGCCATTTCAGCTTGAATAATCCGACTGTCTTCGGCGGTTTCCGTTGGGTCGTAACCGCCACCGATTTTCATTTCAACATCTTTAAATCCACGCTCATCCAAATGCGCACGAAGTTTGGCTTCGGCTTCGGCGCGTGTTTGGTTTGGCACCAAACGTAGATCCATTTTCGCCACTGCTCGGCCTGGCAGAATCGTCTTGCCACCCGGGCCAGTGTAGCCCGCCACGAGACCTTCGATGTTTACCGTTGGTTGCGACGCCAAACGCTCCAGCGCTTGTTGGTACGGCAGATCATCAATCCAGTGTTGCACGCCTAATAGCTTTTTGCGCGTGGCTTCGTCGCTGCTGGCGGCGGCTTGGCCGATCAATTCTTTTTCACGCTCGGTGAGCGGACGCACGTTCTCGAACCAGCCATCAATCGCTGGGGTATTGCCATCCGACGTGACCAAAGTTTGCAAGGCCTGCACCAAACGCCAAGCCGGGGAATCGACCATGGCTTTCAGGCTCGAATGAATGTCTTTCTCAGGACCACGTCCCCAGCTCTCACCGCTGGCAACCAGTTCCAACTCCACAATGCCCTTGGCGCCCAGATTGACGCCGACATTGCCCTTGTCGTCCTGCCAGCCGATTGGAATAAAAATACCTTCCGACTCTTTCAGCTTCGCCATGATGTCCGGGCGACTCACAATCTGCTTAAAATGCGGTGAGCCGATCTCTTCTTCACCTTCCGCCACCAACACCAGATTCACCGGTGGCTTTACACCGGCTTCTTTCATGGCATGCAATCCCGCCAACAACATGGCCTG
This sequence comes from Arenicella chitinivorans, assembly GCF_014651515.1. NCBI lineage: Bacteria > Pseudomonadati > Pseudomonadota > Gammaproteobacteria > Arenicellales > Arenicellaceae > Arenicella > Arenicella chitinivorans. The sequence goes on along the minus strand of NZ_BMXA01000002.1, from coordinate 323,449 downwards.
CGGGCCTTTCTGATTCACCGCGCCACGACCAACCATGGCTTTACCAAAACCAGGCTTATCAATGATCTTGCCCGCCAACGGTGGCGACGACCACTCCGCCGGATCATACTGCTTCACGTCATACATAAAATAGACCGCCAACGTGCGCTCGGCGCCGTTGTCCATGGTCGCCCACACACCCGGGTGCCCCTCGGTCGGCACAACCTCCGCCGCATCAAACCCCGCATCTAACGCCAACTTGCGCATATACTCCGCGCCTTCCGGCATATTCAAATCCTCCGCCGCAATCGACGGCAACGCGATCCACTCCTTCAAACGCGCAATCGACGCCGCCTTGCCTTTCTCAGCCGCCGCACGAATCACCGCATAGTCATCAGAATCCGACGCGAATACCAGTGACGCACTTCCAGTCACCGCAAACAAACCGGTCAACAAGGCAGTTTTCAACACGCCAAGGCGCACAGAAAAAGGGAAAGAACAAAAACGTTTACGCATAAGGCAACCCTGAATGATTTTATGGAAAGGTATTAATACCTGCATCCAAGGTAAACTACAAATCAAACGCGCGGTGAGGTGTTTGATTAACGGATGAGATGCCGGATTGCCGGCCCCCACGTCGCTGCGCGCCTCTCAATGACGTGCGATTCAATGGTGATACCCGTCAACCAATTACATCCGTCATACCCCAAGGGCAAGCTTCGCGCTTCTGAGGACAACAAAGATTCCCCTTCGCGTCACACCGTCACACCGTCACACCGTCACACCGTCACACCGTCACACCGTCACACCGCCACACCGTCATACCTTCAACCCATCACACCGTCATTCTGAGCGAAGCGAAGAATCTCACTCAACCCCAAAATCTGAATACTTACGGAAGCGAAGAATCTAATAACCCGAACTTACTCTCCACACGCCATTAATGACAACGATCTTTATTCAACGACACCTGCGCTAATTTTTTCTTGAGTGGATCCAAATAGTGCAAGGAAACCACCACGTCGAGCGCCAGCATATCCTTCACGTGTCTGTCGCTGCACAGTCTCGGCCCGATTACTTGCTCAATATACTGTTGATAATTTTGTCTCTGCGAAGAAGGGTTGTATTCCGTTATCTGATAGGTGACAACCATACCGCCGCTACTCGAATAAGCACCCTTTAGCATGGTCACCGAATCAATCATTTTACCTTTCTGGTCGTTGATCATTCGGATCGCCGTGTCTAAAGCGATTTCACGTTCGCTTCTCTCGCGAAAATAAAAGTAGTGCACCGCATACCAAACTACAGCGATGACCACCAACCCTTTTATTAATTGTCCCAAGACGCATTCTCCTTAACATTAGAAATTTGTATTCTCCCAGACCCTGTTCTCAAGCCTTTGGAAGCACTATCATAGTCGAATACGTCAAGCGATGAATTACAATTTTTACGCGCTTAACTTGTCCCCGATCACCTCAGTAAACATAACCACACCATTGACGCTGGTTCTCAGATTTGATGTAAGTAAATGACGACGCTAAGAACAATCGTATTTGGGCTAATCCTGATTTATCTGGTTGTCGCCATGCTGCTCGTCATTTTTCAAAGGCAGTTTTTGTATTTTCCAACGCCGGATGTCTCGCATAATTTTCCGGTCATGAGTTTGGAAAGTGGCGATGAGACAATCAATGTGATCACACTCAATCCAAAAAAGGCTAAGGCGATCCTTTATTTTGGTGGCAACGCAGAAACGGTTCTCTACAACGCGCAAGACTTTGCAGACTGGCTACCCGATCACACAATTTATTTGCTTAATTACCGAGGCTACGGCGGCAGCACCGGGGCACCGACCGAGCAAGGTTTGTACGCCGACGCACTCGCGCTCTACGATAAGATTCATCAGTCACATGACTCGGTGTCGGTGATTGGCCGCAGTTTGGGTAGCGGCGTAGCCACCTTGTTAGCCACCCAAAGGCCGCTAACATCCGTGGTATTGATCACACCCTACGACAGTATCCGCCAGGTTGCTCAAGACCTTTTACCGATCTACCCCATGTCTCTGTTACTCAAAGACCAATACGATTCATTGAGCCGCACCGGTCAAATAAACGCACCCGTGTTAATAATCACGGCAGAAAATGACCGGGTTATTCCAGCAAAACACGCAAACGCGTTGTTCCAAGCATTCGCGGATCAACAGGCGCAGCTAACAGTCATCGACGGAGCAGATCACAACAATCTATCGAGCGCGCCAGAGTATAGAAAAAGTCTTATAGATTTTATCGTTGCGCACTAATCTTTGAGTGCTACTACTAGCCCTGCTTTTCTATCAATCAAGAATCTGATTTAAGCCGGCGATAAACTCCGCTTTACCACCGTAAGACGGGTGGCGAACAGCGTGTATCCGATGGTTCGGAAATGCTCGTTGAGCGCACACAGTGCCCTTATTGCCCACACCAACAATCACCTCGGGTTGAAAAATACTCTGTAATTTTCTTAGATACCGTGCCCCAGAAGCCAGTTCTTTTGTCGTCGGTGCGCGGTTTTTATGTTTATTGCCTTTCGGGTGCGGATGAAACGGATACGCGTTCCAGCACAATGGGGTAACTTGTTTTTCCGTTAAATAATCCCACATGATCGTCGCCGTGTTTTCAGACTCGATTACGTCCAGAGTAATCTGCGAACGGAGTGACTTAAGAAACGGGTGATCGAACCGCTGAAAAATCTGCCCGCTACTAAATGGAATACCGGTTAATTTTCCACCTTTAAAACCAAGCGCTTCGCCAACCAGCAATATTGGCTTGTAACGCAATTGATCAATCGCTCGTAAATAGGCGTTCAAATTATTCGCGAGCGCCGGATCTAAATACGGGTTTTTAATGACCGACGTATTTCTCTTTTTACTCAATTGCAAAACAAAGTCATCGATTGAATTCATGACTACTCACAATGATGTCAGCGTAAAACTGAGTATAGACCCCGATTACTATATTAACGCGGAAAGAGAGCCCCGCTAAGTTACTCCCGCATTCAAAACTCATGGTCCTCTAAACCCAATTCTGTGCGCAAAAAATTAACATCAAAATCAAAGCTCGGATTATTTTTTTGCGAGTTTTCCAGCTCTTTCACCCAGTCAATTACCTGTGGTCGATCGGCCTCTGACTGGCTGCATTCGCGTGGCGTTTTATTGCCTAGCATTGGCACTGGCTCGTCGAGGGTTTTCAAATAATGCTCTTTTAGCCTTCTGTTGAGATGATCCTGCATTTCAGGAGTAAGTTCAGGTACGTCTCCAAAGCTGGGTCCTTGAGCGTTGCTAAACACATCCATCGACTCGCCGAGTTGATCGCCAAATTGTGCAGTGAGCATGTCACTCAACGTCTCGATTCGGACAGTGGAGTTGGCATGCAAGCTGATGCTTTTTTCACCCACATTCACCGTCCCCATTACCATTTGGTCGTCTCCTCGGGTTTCAATCCAATCAAAGTGTCGATCATTCGAAGACAAAAAGTGTGGCTGCTTAGAGAGCGCCTTTACAATCTCATCAGCAGGTACTTTCAACGGCCTAACCAGATTATGTTGGTTTAACTGATCACCATCAAAATTCACCAGTGACGGGGGTTCTGATATGATTTGATCGTAGGTGTACGACGCCCAAAGTTGGAAGTAGTAATCAGGCAACTGGTGATTAAATTCTTCAATGGCACCTGCCTCAAAATCATCTGGCATGTCGTCAAGTTCGCCTTGTTCGATATCTTCCTTAACCATATTTGTGATGTCAGTCACAAACTCGTCGCGTTGCTTTTGAATGCGGGCTACCGCGTCGCGCGGCAATGGCAAGATTGACTGAGTAAATATGGTTCGCGTTCCCACGCGCACCGGCTTGGCCAGAATCAAGTCCCAGCGCTGCAACTGCTTGGACGCCAACTTTTCAACAACTTTGATTTTTCTGCCCTCGGTGCCGGCTGGTCGAATAACTACCCAGCTGCCCGGGTTGACGTCGACTACTTCCCAAGCGTCGAACGTAGACTCCTGCATGGCCAGCAAATACATGCGTCCGGCAGGCCCTTCACGCCAACCTTTCTGCTTTAAATATTTTTGTAAAACGGAATCAGATTCGGGATGCCAAACCAGCGTGCAGGACTCTTCCATAACAAAATTGAGAATCATATCCGCCAGCTCATACTCTTCAAACAGCGCCAACAATTCATCAAAATCCAGGTCCAGCTTTTCGACCAATGGCCCAAGCAACTCGCTCTCGTAGTCCACGAGCCGTTTCACATGCGTATCGTCATTCAAAACAAACGCACGCAGGCGCTCGGTGGCTTGGTGAATTTCTTTGGCTTGTTTAGCAGCGGACATGATGAATCAAGGAACGTGTTTCAATGCACAAAGCTTATCTGCGATGGCCAATAAGTCAACAAAACCATTCGCCGTGATTTGTTTGTTCGTATCTTTTATTGCGGCGAAAAAGGATTCTGACCGCAAGAATCAAAAATCCGCAAACCAGATCTGGCCCATTGCTTAAAGTATTCGACAGTCGGTATCCAATAAACTTCGCCAGAAAAATACCCCCCTGCAGTTAGAGATCGTAATAATATTTAGGGGCAGATACAGATTTTCTATTTGACCTTACTAACCTTTAGTTTGTATCTGACCCCGATTTGATACGGATGAGATTGCCGGATGGCTGGGCTCGTCGCAATAACGAGCGATTCAATGGTCATACCCGTCAACCAAGTACATCCGTCATACTCCAAGGGCAGGCTACGCATTTCTGAGCGGAGCGAAGAATCTCAAACCACAAAATACCTTGGTAATCGCTAGCCGCCTATAACCGGTGCCAAATCACCCACGAGCACCTCCAAGTCACGCGTTATCTCAATTAACTCCTTCAGCAGATACGCATCCACATCCCGATGCCCTTCGTATTCAGCCAGGTTTCGCTGATGATGACATTTATCCAGAATTCGCCATTTGGCTTTTTCGAGCCCCAAAGTATGCTCTAAGCACTGAAACACAAGATAACGTGCATCCGATCGATATCCATGCCAACGCAACGCAGCGAGTGACAAGGCGTGAGCCGCACCATAGGCCAAGGCGAACTGACTATCAGGTGACAAACCAGCTATGGTCACGTCACTCAATTTAATCCTCGCTGCTGCCAACATGCCATCAAACTCTGTCTGGTCTGGTGGCTCCCGACGCAGTTGATTAATGTCGACGAGGTTTTCTAAAAATTGGTTGGCCATAACCTAATCCTCCGTGATTAGTGCGCAGCGTGTTTGATCCATAATTTGGGTTGTTCCATTACCCGGGTTAAAAAACTTTGATTTACCGCGAGTCGTTCATCAAACTCCTTACACGTTAACAAGGTCGGGTTGATGGTACGAGCTAGCGAATGTTCGGCCTCCGTTAGCGCCGTCATCACGTCAGCATAGCTTAGATCGTCGCCCACAAGCAACACATCGATGTCACTGGATGCGTGCTCACTGCCTTTGGCCACCGAACCGTATATAAACGCCTGCGATACCTTCGGTAAGATCATTTCCAGCGCAGTAGAGACCACCCCCACGACACCAAATGTTTTACGCACAATACCGCGCAATTCCGCAAATATCGGGTGCTGATGATTCGCCTGATAATGACTCTGATTCCCTTGTTCAACACGACTTAGCAAACCCACCGCCACAAGCTTTTTCAGCTCTCTGGCCACCGCCCCCTTTCCGACCGATGTTAGGCGCACAATCTCATTCAAATAAAAACTTTTTGCGGGATTGCCATACAATACCCCCAACACTTGTTGCTGGGTTTTGGTAAAGAGCGCGTCGCCGACTGAAGAATGAGTCATAACTTAAAAAAGGTACCATTTTGAGTACTATAAGTCTCAATTTGGTACTTGTCGAGCATTTATCCGTTTACATGTTCGACACTACCGTCATAGTTCAAGGGCAGACTACGCGCTTCAGAGCGAAGCGAAGAACCTCTCCTTTTACCAGCTTCCGACAGCGGGCGACCATTCCCCCTCACCCAAAAAATTAAACAGCAAATCCTGCAACGAGAGACCGTAATTCTCCAACATGGCTTTTTCTCCGGCGTCTTTCCAATCGGCTTGATTACAGAAAGCCACAAATGCCGCAAAGTCTTTGACTAAATTGAACACCAGTATGCGGGCCAACTGGTAGCTCAGGTTCTGTCCTTCATCGGGGCGACTGAAAGACTCACCCGACCAAAATTCTTGTATGGTTTCTTCGTTCCAGAAGCTCTGATGCTGATCAAACATTTCGTGCGAAATCGGTGAACTGTTGTGACCTTTTAACACCGCCTCCATGTTAACCGCGATGCCCTCGTCCAGCCAAAGCGGCAAATTCAAGTGTCGCACGAGCGCGTGTGACATTTCATGGGCAGCCACCACCTCAGTGTTTTCTATTTCGCCATGCGGAAAGATAAGATGACCGTACCCGTGATCAACAAACATACCACCGCTCAGTCCAAAGGTGCCTTCTTGTTTGCCGAAGTAACTGACATAGTCGTAATAACGGTCAGCGTCTTCGAACACCATCACAGCAAACTTTCCGACGCCATCATCGAGTGCGACACCCTCCAAAAACCGCAACAAACGCCGTCGGTTCGTTTCAAGCGAACTCAACAAGGCTTTATTGAACGGCACACTCTGACAAGACAACAATATAAAATTAGCCGACTCAGAAATCGCATACGCCTCGCCCAGGTCAGACTGCAATGACCTCAGCCAGCTATACGCAATATTGCTCCAAAGGTCATCCTGATCCACATCTGAAAAATCACGATCCGCCTTTGAGTAAATAGCCTCCCAGTTCATTCTGTGAAGACCATGAACTCTCTCGGATTCATCGGTTACCCACTCTAATACTTGGCGGTTGTAGTCCGTTTTCTTTGGGGTAAACAGTGTGAATAGGAATTTTGAAATTGGCATTACGAGACTGGTAAGAAATGTGATCGGGAATTGGAGTTTGGGTGCTTTTTAACTTCGAGTAATTTTGTGGAAAGTTATTAGTACCTTACCGAGGGCGAACTACGCAGTTTTGAGGACAACAAAGATTCTCCCGTCCCATCACACTGTCATACCCCAAGGGCAGGCTTCGCGCTTCTGAGCGCAGCGAAGAATCTCAGAAAACGAGGTACCAACGCAAGAAATCTACAAACCAGACTCCTCGATCTCAGCCAAAGTCTTCCCCGACTCAGAGCGCCAGGACACACGACCGTTATCAGGTCGACCCAACAATATTGCTGACGCAGCGGAAGGCGAATTGAATAAGTAGTCCACCGTCAGTTCAAGCCGATCACCTTTCGTAACAAGACCACCAGAGTCAACGAGTTGCTGTTTGATTCGCAAGTAACCCGGAGCGAGCTTGCCTTCGCCCATGTCGGTCAGCGCTTCTGAGCCTTTGAGTACAACCACACCCTCATCAGTTAGCATCGCGTTCGCATTTAGTTTCTTGTAATTCAAAGTCAGCGGAATGCTGGTATCGACACGCTCGCCACTTGAGCTATCAACTGTTTTCGATTCAGAAACTCGAGTGTAAACGGGCTCTAGAAAACGATGCCCTAACACACCCATCAGCACTTTAATATTGCCAATAAACTCTTCCATCGAATCACGATCTGAACGTGGCAATGAGGATTGAGTAGGAATATTACCGTTTTCCAAAACGCACCGCCCAACTTCACTGGCAATTCTCACCAAGCGAGACTCCAAATACTTGATATGCGATTTAGTTAAGTTCTCATCTTTATTGGTAAAGAAAACAGCCTCCCGCCAAAAGTCCTTTTTGACCGAGTGGTTTAACAAGCGATCAAGCACGTTCTCAGACTCACCAATATAGACAAAGGGGTTTGCTGATGTCTCCTCTAGACCCAATAGGAAATAAACGCCCGGCGACTTTGATTCTTCCCACTCACGTAATTCAGCGATACGTTTTCGCGGACAACTAATCGCCTGGCCAGTCCAATTTACGATCTCCGCATGTTTCAGGCCAGTTGGGGTCCCGTCAGCGAGATAGACTCTGATGCTTTTTCCGTATGCCATAATTATATTTTGCGCCGACCTATCCGATTATCAGGCAAGTCATCAATAAATCGCGCCAGAAGATATTCTTCAAGCGCAGAAGCTTCAAAAAATGATTCGTCTGGAACGGCCCATGTTACCACTGAGGATGGCTCTGACGACCAAACGTGCTGCGCTGCCACAACACACGATTTTTTATCCTCTCCATATCTGAAATAACTGCTGATTCGATAGCAGAGAGGCTGCTGTGACGCTTTTCCTATATACAGCACCTGAATGTCGTTGCAAATTGCATAAATACCGTAGCGATCCCCAAAAGGATACCCACTTGGCCACCCAAACTGGTCTCCTAATGGCCTTAGTAAATAGAGGTCACTTTGCTCAATTGGGGGCAAATCAGGATGACGAAATGTCTTCTCGAAATCCTTCACAGCTGAATCGATTTGGTCAATTGTAACCACGGCTCTTCTCCTTGTATGTTATGTTAATCGTTCAAACGTTCAAAAAATGCGTGCCATATTAACCAGGGTCAGATACAGAAGGTTTTTCTGCCCCCGACTAAATTGCGTCTTTACAGTCATCAATAATAAACTCCGCACCTATTCAACACGCCCCAACATGCCATTAACATCAGTAGACTTGATGTACCGCGCCGGGTTATCGATATCCTTTGCAACTTCGTCGAAGTGTTTTTCGCCGCATTTGATTTTTGCGCTCTCAAGATGGCGAAGGTCGTCCCACCACGTGCTGCCTTTTGTTTCAACAACGAAGTAGAGCTTTTCTTCATCCTCATCTTCTACCACTACCGCCCAGTCGGGGTTGTAGGTTCCTAGAGGTGTAGGAACCTTGAACCATGCTGGTAACTTGGCATAAACTTTGACCTTCTCATTCTTTTCCAAATCTTCGGCGAAGGTTTTCTCCACGCCACCTGAGTCATAGACAACATGGGTGTAAACCGACTTTTGCGTTTCCAAGGTGTTCTTTAGATAGCCTTTCAGTTCTTCTTGCTTGAAAAGCTCTTGAGCGTAGAAATGATCGTCACCGATTTTTGTATATCGAATGCCGTCTACCAACGCCAAGCGCTTAGTGCGGTTTATCGCTTCAGAGCAATAGTCCATAAATTGTTGCGGGTTACGTGTGAAGTCTTGAAGTCTTCGGCTATCGCGAAGTATCTGTACGATACTTTTGCGTGTTAGCTGGGTTTTATCCTGTAGGTCAGTGATAATGTCCGGCAACTCGATATCATTTTCATGAATCGTAGTGAAGCCAGATGCCGACGTCTCGCCTGCTGTGACACCACCTTTACCAATAGCAATATCAGCCTTTCGGAATTGCGCACGGGTCTTGGTAATTGGTGGGCATGCACGAATGGCTTCCGCACAATCGTTGATAAGCTTGAGGTTATCAAAATCCACGCGGTAGGTGGTTTTGTATTTAATACGATCCCAAAGCGCCTTGAATTCATCAGATTCCAGCACAGCTTCCCGTGTACGAATAATTCTACGATCATCGGCATTTTTAATATCGAGCTTGCCAGCCAGCTTGCGCAATACACCTTGAATATCAGACGCGACTATTCCTGCCTGTGCCTCACCATGCGCCTCAACCAGCTCTTGCTTAATTTCTTCAGGCAGTTCAAAAGTGCCATCTTTCAATGCTGCTCTAAGTGTATCTTGAACTTTGCCTTTGGCATCGACAAAGTTCTCGTCTTTTAAGAACTGCCAGACCTTTTTAGATTGATCAAAGCCAAACGCTTGCGGCTCGCCTGTATCGGATACGACTTTGATGTCGGCAAATTGGTGCTCTTCAACAATGCCGAACCGTATGCCTGTATCTTGTTCGATTTCCTTTTGCAGATTTTCAGCAAACTTCTCGTAGTTTTCTGTAGCGATGACGGTCAGCGTGTTTATCTCATTGCCTCGCAAACGCATACCGTTTTGATCTACACATAGGCGCAACCCACGGCCAAGTGTTTGGCGTCTTTCACGCTCGCTGCCCATATCGCGCAAGGTGCATATCTGGAATACATTAGGGTTATCCCAGCCTTCTTTCAGCGCGGAATGAGAGAAGATGAACTTCAGCTTGGTGTCAAAGCTAAGCAGTTTCTCTTTGTCTTTCATAATCAAGCTATAGGCACGTTCTGCATTGTCTCGACCTGCTTGGTTGTTTTCTGCTGTTTCGACTGACTTGCCTTTTTTGTCGATAGAGAAGTATCCGTTATGCACTTCAGCGGCGTCAGAATCCAAGTCAATTTCTTTAAACAGGCTTTGATAGTCTGCCGACTTCGCTAGCTTGCGATACTCTTCCTCGAACATCTTGGCATACTTACCCAAGACAACATTGCCGTGTTCATCATATTGACGGTAATGCTCAACACTATCGATAAAGAAAAGGCTCAATACTTTGATAGGCTGCTTATTAGCGGCAAAGGTTAGTTCTTTATCAAAATGCTCTTTGATCGTTCGGCGGATCATGAGGCGTTTTATTTCATCAGGGTCTACGCCACCAATGGCCTCACCCACTTTGAGGGTTTGATCAAAACCATCACCCTTAACTTCAACTGCCTCATTCCCTTTTTTGCAAGTGATTGAGCCTATTTGAATATTTTCGTAAAGAGGTAGTCCAGTTTCTTGCTCTAGGTCATCGCCATCACCCACGGTAATAATATTTGGCTTTTCACCTTTCCCATGCACCTCTAGTTTTGCAGTAATGACATTTTTTCTGTTATTTGTTTCTAATAGTCGTATATAGGGCTTATTTTTGCCCGAAGTGATTTCTAATGATGCGATCTCGATTTGTTTTACCAAGCCACGCTCATAGGCATCCACCGCATCAAGGCGAAAGGCCATGTGGTGTTTATCGACATGGGTGGCAGAGTAACGCAGGGTACAAAGCGGGTTCATTGCCGTTAGGGCTTCTTTCCCTTTACCTGTCAAACCACCATCGACGCTCTGAGGCTCATCAACGATAATGATTGGATTGGTGGCACGAACCAGATCAATCGGCTTCTCGCCGCCTGTATTCTCATTTTCTTTATAGAGGTTGTTTACATCCCTCTTGTTAATAGCACCAACCGTCGTGACCATAATTTGGATGTTGGAACTTGTAGCAAAGTTACGCACCTGCCCAAGCTTCTTTGAGTCATAGAGAAAGTACTCATAGCCCTTTGCTTTGGGATACAAGCCTTCAAAGTGCTCTTGGGTGATTTGCAATGTTTTATAGGTGCCTTCTTTAATGGCAACGGATGGCACAACAATCACGAATTTGGTGAAACCGTAATTTTTATTCAGCTCGAATATTGTACGTAAATACACATAGGTTTTACCCGTTCCCGTTTCCATCTCAACGGTAAAGTCACCACTAGCGAGCTTTTCTGAGGGGCGTAGGCCGTTCATCAACTGAGTTCTACGAAGGTTTTCTTCGATTTCCTCATCAATCAATATCAGTCTATTTCCAATACCTAAACCACTTTCCATCCGGCCAGAGCCCGTTTCTATCCAGTCCGCTGTTTGTTCCTTGGGTATCGTCACCGTGAACTCAGAGCGTGATATTTCCTGCCCTTTAAACAGGTTCACGACTGAATCAATCGCGGCCTTCTGATAATCGAGATCATCTTCAAAATGCAGCTTCATCATATCAAGCTCTTAGCCTCCAATTGTCTTCGAGAACATCCAGTAATTCATCCTGCCTCGTGGCAAGATAATCCGGAGTCCATTCGGAGCTTTTTAGAACTTGTGTTGTCAGCACATAGGAAGACACTCCTTTCTTACCAGCAAAGTAAGCGTCTTTCTTTCTAACAAAGTCATAGTTCTGAGCTTGAGAATTTCTCCGTCTGTTCAAAGGTACTAGATTAGCTATCTTATGTACCCACTCTTTCCTTTGCTGCGGATCAGGCCATAAAGAAGCCCAATCACTAGCGGGGTCCACCGTTTGCGGTAATACGTGCTCAATGGTCAGAACTGTTGGGTCATAAGACGCAGCCCCATCAGATAGGAATGCATCAAGGCGAAGTATTAGGTAATTGCGCCTCCGCGGAGTAAGCTCGTAAATGTTACCAGCTAGGGCATTACGCATTTTTTCTTTTTCAACCTCAGTTAGCTCTACCGCCTTAACAGGGGATGCTAAGGAATGATCACCCTCTAGCGCTAAAAGCACCTCGTTGTAACGCTCAATACGTTCGTTAATATTTAGAGCGCACACGTGCATAAACGCGGCTAATCTCTCTAAACTCTGGAAAAACCACGCCACGTATTCCGGATCGTCTTTCTTTGCGGATAAAAACTGGATCGCTGTTGGAATCCAGTCAGAGTTATCAATCCTGTTGAGCCAGCGTAGATACCTGTTTACTCCCTCGGCGTGAGACACTGCCTCATAAGAACTCTGCCTCACAATGGCAAGGGCATTCGCGTATGGTTCGAGCACTTCCGAGATAAGCGTGTTGGGTTCAGATACTTTCTTTAGTACGTGCTCACGAAACTCTTCAAGCAATGATCGCTTGGCTTTCTCCTTCGCATAGATCATTCGAACGTAGGTAAAAAGATCATTGAATCCACTGCGCGTTAGCTCGACTTCCATATCTTCCCATCGTTCGTTGTAATCATCCCGCTCCTTCTCAGACTGCAATTTCCCGATAATATCCGCTTTAATGATATCTGTTGGTTGTAAGTCCAAGCCACGACTATTCATGACTGAGAAAACGCGAAATGCTGATTGCTGGCTTGGAGTAGAAACTGCTACAAGGAAGCACCGCTGAACCAAAAACGAACCAAACTCTAATATCTTCGATTGCTCACCTTTGAATGCAGAGTCAATTTTTTTGGAGAGTAAAAGTGCATTCTTCATGATGTTCTTTTGGGACTCATTTTGAAGCTGAGTCTCATCTTTATCAAACAAGGCTTCAAAACTCTGGTTTTGAATATACTGCGTAAAAAAGACTCGATCTCTTTCCCGCAGCATTAATCGTGGCTTTGGTTCAAGCCCTTGTGACTTTCTACCCGGTTCTTTTAGATAGTTTGTAAAATCGGCTCTATCTTCTGGATCAAGATTTGATGTGATAACTGCAAGCAATATTGTGAGTGTTGTAAGGCGCTGTTGCCCATCAATGACTTCGGAATATGGGTTGTCTTCCTTTTTTATCAATACGATACTGCCCAAAAAATAGCCTTCGTCGGGCTCAGTGCTATAGAAATCAAACAAATCATCGAAAAGCTCTGAAGCCTGGTCGACAGTCCAAGCGTATGGACGCTGGTAGGATGGAATGACATATTCAAACTCCGAACTGAATATTTTTGCAAGGGGATACTCTGCACCGCTGATCTTTTTGCTCATTCTTATACTCCTTTATAAGCTGCGAACATGGGTAATGCCATTTTGCTCTAAAATGGCGGCCATGTTAGTTTTTGAAACATCGTCACGGAAAGCGCTATCACGGAAGAACACATGAGTATCGGAGCTTGGCGCAAGCTCGCCATGCCAAGCGATAATGGCTTGTGCTATGTCCTCGACTTGCTCACGACTAATCGATTCATCCAAACAGGCGAAGAGAACGCCATAGCCGATGCTATAGATATTTTTACCAGAAACTTCACGGCTTTCGATAGGTACGGCTAGGTCCACGCCACGTTTTAACAATAATTCATATAGAACATCCTGTTCGGTGCGACCCTCAATAAGGTGCTCTTCATGAGAAAGAAGGCTTGCTTCAAGGTCTGTTCGGTCGGGATTCCACGCTTGGATATTCGATCCACCTAGCTTAAAAACTCTAAATCCAACGTCAACTTCAACATTCTCAGTAAGAAGATCTTCGGCATTTTCCGCGGCTATACGAATCCTCGAAGCAGATGACTTTATCCTAGTTTTCCCAATATCGGCGATAGTTTCATAATCTTCGTAACCAGTAGGCTCAGGAAGCTGAACCATAATAAAGCGACGATTTACTCCCTCTTCCAAATTCAATTGAAATACTGCATCGGCAGTGCTACACGACCCTGAAAAAAAGTCTAAAACTATTCCTGGGTCTTCTTTCGGACATCCAATTTGAAGCATTCTTTTTATAAGTCTGGTCGGCTTTGGAGTCTCAAAAACTGAGCCGGAAGTTGCAAACTCAACTTTGTCTACGAGGTCTCTCTTAGCTTCTTGAGTGTGGCCTACATCCTCAAACTTCCAAAGAGTTTGAGGAACTCGGCCTTGCATTACTTCTGATAAGAATATCTTAGGGGCTGGCACATTATTTCCGTCTTGTCCCCACCAAATTCTATTGTCCTTATCCATCTCCCAAAACTTTTCCTCCGAGTATTTCCAATAAAGGCCTCTTGGCGGACCTTCTACTACTCGACCACTTGGGCAAGTTATTGAATAAGTGCCTTTGCTATAATAATTCCTAGCTGCCAAGTTATTAGGTCTCCATGGGCCTCTTGGGTCATCATCTGGATTCTTGTATTTTGAGTTTTGAGCTTCAGTTCTCGGTAACAATCCCGGCATCCATTCGTCAGAATTTTTTGCATATACCAATATAAAGTCATGATCCTGAGAAAAGTGCTTGGCACTACTTTTGGGGGCATAAACTTTTTGCCAAATAACAGTATCTATAAAGTTTTCTTCTCCAAATATTTCGTCACATATTTTTTTAAGGTTGCTTTGCTCGTTATCGTCAATCGATATAAAAATAACACCGTCTTGCTGGAGTAAATTTTTTGCCAACCTAAGCCTCGGGTACATCATTGAGAGCCAGTTTGCATGCTTTCGACCTGTTGTCTCAGTATTCGAAGAAAACTTCACACCATCATCATCTACCTGACCCGTGTACTTTAAATAGGTGTCTAGATTCTCCTGAAATTTATCTGGATAAATGAATTCTTTCCCTGTGTTATAGGGCGGATCGATATAGATCATCTTGACTTTGTTGGCGTAGCTCTTTTGCAGAAGCTTCAGAACTTCAAGGTTATCGCCCTCAATAAATAAATTCTGAGTAGTATCCCAATCGACACTCTCATCTGGACATGGCAGTAGTGTACCAGTGGATGGTGTTAATGCGATCTGACGCGCTTTCTTTTTACCGTGCCAGTTAAGGCCGTATTTTTCTTCTCCCTCATCCAAAACAGATGCATCACCCAGCAATTGACGAAGGGTGTCAAAGTTCACACCGCCTTCTGAAAAGGCATCGGGAAACAGCTCTTTCAGTTTTGAAATATTTTCAGATACGATATCGGCGCTTTGGCCGTCTTCTAACTCTACTTTTTTCATTTCGCTTCCCATTTTAAACCTACAATATTCTTTCTAAAGACTGCCTTTGATCTTGGCAATCTCATCATTGATCTTTTTGATTTGAGTATTCAGCTCAACCTGCTTACCCATCTGTTTTATTTTTTTCAGCTTGTTCGATATTTCTAATCGCCGTGCCTCAAGCCTTTCCAACTCTCGCAATCTATCTAACCTCGCGGTACTGGACGCTTTTTCATTTGGTTGGCCAGTCTTCATAAGAGAAAAATCACCATTATGCTCAGCGCACTTAATGGCTATCAACCTCTCTATCAAAGCCTGATAGAAGGCAAAGAAATTGGTGAACGGCAGGTTATTTATTTTGAGGCTTTCAAAGAAGCTCATCTCCGCTGCGCTTACTGAGGCCAAATTGATCCAATACGAATGTATGCTGTCTTCTATAACCCATTTCTCTTTATCTGCTTGATTAATGCGTTTATCAGCCAGTACTAACGATAGGCTTTGTGAGCCGTCTTTTTCACAGGTAAAAAGAATTACGAGCGGGTATGGAATGGCGCGATTGATAAAATGCGCTATTCGCTGGTATATGTTTTTGTTACTTACAGAGTTTGATAGCTCGACGTGCAAAATAGCTATCTCGGGGTATTCACGTTCGCTGTCTTTGTACGGCGCTATATTGATCGTGTTTGGCTTTAGGGTGTAGAGCCAGCGTATTTTTTCAACATTGTCTTTTAGGGCTTTTTTATCGGCAGCATCCAGAATGGATTTTTTGCCATTCGTAGCTTCTGAAAACATCTTCTTGAAAATGGGCTTGTTCAGCTCGCATGAGCTTGGAACGCCTAAATATTCAAGAAAATTGTCAAAGCTAATAGAGCGGGTAGATGTGGCATTACTTGTCATGCTTGCGATGCCTCCCTTTTACCAGAACCAGCCGCAGCGCTTTCCACCAATATAAGATAGGAAACTACCGCGAAGTCTTCTATGCCTTGGCTACTGGTGGCAGTGAGTACCGTTCCACCTTTGGTGAATAGGCTCTCAACACCTTTTTCTTCACTTTTACCTGCAATGCTATCAACTGCAATGGCTAGTAAGTGTTGGTAATGCTCAAGATCGCGACCGCTATTTGTCTTGCTGTTTATAACTTCAACGCAATCTGTTTCTACTTCACTGTGGATGAAGGCTTGTCGTTTAAGTAAGTCCAGCACCTTTTTGCTCTGTGTGAAGTTCAGCTCTACCACGGCATTGTCCGAAACATAGACGAGAAAATATGGCGCTAATGGGTAGTTATCATCGACGGGTACGGCATCGACGCCTTGTCGAATATTCTTTAAGCAGAAAACGACACCTTGCGTAATGCCATCATTCTTTAAATCCTCATCCAGTGGCACAACCGAATATAGGCCGTATGGCGCTTGCTCCAGCTTCGCCATGTTAGATCGGTGATCCTTATTCATGTAATCCGACAAATCCATGCGGAAGTCATTAAGGGTGAGGTCTGTAATCGATACACCGCCAGGCATGTCTTCCAGATCAACAACTGTATCTTTGAGCTGCTGTAATTGCTTACGGCGATATTCGAGGTCGTTCATCTCGGTCGCATTCTCATCGATTACGTTCTCTTCACCTGTTGCAGAGATATCGAGAAGCACCATACGGCCAGAGACTCTGGCTTCTAGATTGATATACTCATCAAGCTCCATGTTAGGCCAGAAGTGGACTAGCTGAATCTGGGTATTTTTAGAGCCAAGCCTGTCTACACGGCCAAAGCGCTGAATGATACGCACTGGGTTCCAGTGAATATCGTAGTTAATCAGTGTGTCACAATCCTGTAGGTTCTGCCCTTCACTGATACAGTCGGTTGCTATGAGTAAATCGATTTCACCCACTGCATCGGGTGCAACCTTATTGCGCTCTTTGGAAACTGGCGAAAAGGCGGTAAGCAGATTATTCAAATCAGAGCCAACACCAGCCAGTGTGGTTTTATTCGTTCCGCCGCCTGTTATGAGTGCGCTGTGAATACCTAGCTCTTTCTGTGCCCACTCGACGAGATGGGCATATAAATACTGAGCTGTATCCGCAAACGCGGTAAAGATGATGACTTTTTTGTTATCGGGGTTTAGCGGTGCATGAACCTTTGACTTAATTTCTTGCTTGAGCAGTTCAAGTTTTGCATCTCGTGCGGCAGTGACTTTTTTCGCATCATCGATAATACTATCGAGCAACACGCGGTCGGCTTCAAGTTCTTGTCTGAAGCGAATTAAGTCCATATCTTGAATGAGCACTTTGGTTTTGTTGCCCAGCATGTATGGTTCAAACTCTGGCGCGTTGAGTTCTACGTCTTCAATTTCTTCAATGTTTAATTCAAATAGCTCATCACTTTCATGGGCGTCGATCTTTGCGAGCAAGCTTTCCACCTGATTAGCTAGCTTGGTTGCCGTTAGCGTGAAAGAGTGGATTGAGCTTTCCATACGCTTTAGTAGGTTAACGCGCATGAGGTGAATTAGACTTTCTTCACGGTCTAATTGTTTGAATACCCCTTTACCACCACCAACGGCTTTATCGTATCGTCTTGCGTATTCTGCCTTGAGGTCGTTGCGAACAAATTTTAACGGCGAGTATCCAGCCAAAGATAAGCGCCTGATAGTCTTGTTAACGTCTTTGAGTGGTGGGAATTCATCTGATAGGTCGATATCTGCATAGACGTTTTTGGGCGGCAAACGCTTGGGGAATTTGCCGATATCGGCGGTTCCATAGTATTTTTCAATGTGTTTACGTGATCGAGCAATGGTGACGATATCCAGAAGCTTGAAATAGTCAAAGCTCATGCTGTCTAGCAAGGTCGCTGTAGTGCGGCTTTCAGCGGGTTCTTTCGCCCATTGATTAAATTGCTTCTGTGCCAACCGTAAAGTGCTATCGATGTTCTTGATGCCAGAATCTACAAACGCATCATCTCGCCCTTCGGTGATAAACGCGACCTGATTTTTCAGGTCGTTCATGCGGTTATTAACGGGTGTGGCAGAGAGCATTAACACTTTGGTTTTAACGCCTGAACGAATAATATCGTCTAGCAGTCGTTCGTATCGGGTCTTGCCATCAGCTTTATTGGGGTTGTTTCTGAAATTGTGGGACTCATCAATAACAATCAGATCATAGTTGCCCCAATTGAGGGTTTCGAGATTAATTTCACCCGACAAACCCTTAGTGCGGCTCAGGTCGGTGTGATTGAGCACATCGTAATTAAAGCGGTCATTCGCAAGCAGGTTGCGTTTATCGTTTATTGTGTAAACCGTCCAGTTATCCCTTAGCTTTTTGGGGCAAAGAACCAGTACACGGTCATTTCGTAACTCGTAGTATTTAATTACCGCTAACGCTTCGAAGGTTTTACCCAAACCTACGCTATCGGCAATGATGCAGCCGTTGTGTTTTTCCAGCTTATCAATCGCGCCTAAAACGCCATCCTTTTGGAATTTGTAGAGTTTGTTCCAAACTATGGTGTCTTTAAAACCAGTTTTGCTTTTGATGATATTTTCTTCATCGATATCTTCTAGGAAGTCTTTGAAAATATTGTAGAGCGTAAGGAAATAGATGAAGTTCGCAGGCTGATCGGCGGCGATAAAATCAAGCTTTTCAATCAGCTCATCTTTTATATTTCTAGCACTTGTTTCATCCGCCCATATGCCGTCGAACCACGTCATTAACTGCTTAGTGGTTTCTGTATCTGAGATGCCTGTATTCATTTGGAGGCTGTCAGAGCGAACATCGCCAAGCCCACTTGGTGAGAGGGTCGCGCTACCATGAACCGCAAAACTCCCGTCGGTAGACTGAAGGTGTATTAGGTTAGGGCCAGCTTGTCGGTGCTTGCTAGCCTTAACATGTACTCTGGCTTTAAGCCCCTCTTTTTTCAGCCAGCGGGCACACTCAGCCGCTATTCGTTTTTGGTCTAGTCGATTTATGAGCCTCAGTTCCTGTTCATTGCCGATGATGGATTGAAGGCTAAGTTCACTTTGCCAATCCGTTAGGAATAGTCGAGTTTCTTGAAGTTTGGACAATTCCTTTTTGAGTGAAGCGAACCCGTACAGTGTAAAGAGGCTAGAAAGTACGGCTAGCTTATTTTCCTCAAATGAGCGCTTTTTTAGTTCGTCGCCGACATACCCATTGTTTTTATTATCTAATAACACTCAAAGCTTCCTAACTTTTTATTGTTCTTCTTCCGCTCTTCAATCCACGGTTCGATATTTCGGTCTTGAAACGGTCGAAGTCATCCCAAGAGCTAATATTGATACTGTAGTCGATGTCTTTGGTTGCTCTCTCAACTTCTGCCTTCAGCACCGACTGCATTACCAAGTCTCTGGCCGTCGCACCGACCACCACGTAGTCTATACCCAATTCGTACGCAACGGATTCTACCGCACGAAAGCAGGCTTCAAAGCCCTGCTCAAAGGCGTCTGGTTTAATCGTAAAGGTAGGTATTAGCGACTTCATTCGCGACCTCTCTGTTACGCACGTCCCCTGATGCCAGCAAATCGGCATAAGTGAGTAAGTGGTTAGTTAACTCCGTTTCGTGATCTTGGTCGCCCCAAAATTTGGCGAACAATTGCACATTCGGCGCGGTAAGCGTGTTTTCGCCCTCTGCTTTTTGTAAGCGATGGTCTTTAAGAAACGTGTCTCGCTGCGCCTCGTCTAAATAAATTGTGGCTATCTTGGGTTTTAGTTGATTGGTGGTTTTTGCTGCGGCTAATTCACCGCCCAGTAGTGCGCCGTACTGGGTTAAGTCTGGATTATCCCACCAATTTGGTTTGTTGGCGTAAAAGGCACCAAGATGGATTTTTTGTCGAAGCTTGGGATACTCCTCGACCCATTTATCAATGAGGGCTCGTTTGTCCACAAATTCTCTCTTGGTGCTCCTTCTGCCACCGGCCAGGAAATCCTGCGTTGTTAGGTCTTTGAGTATTTCACCGATTGCACCTAAGGCTACATTGGCCTGCTCCGCAACCTCTCGGTAGGTGGCATTGAGGAGTTCGGGCTTGGTTAATAGCGCGTAGACCACTTTTAACCCGGTTGCAGTAAATGCTTTGCCCGGTTTCTCAAAGTTTTGATCGCGGTCAGGTTTTCGACCTTCAATTTGCACATAGGTGCCAGGCAGATTTAAAAATACATTCCCGGCGGCATCCATGTAGTTGACGTTTTGCTTCTTGAGTCTCTCAGCCATTGGCGGATTCACATAATCAGCGACCAGAATTCGATCATACCCTTGTGGCAATCCTTGCAGTTGGTGAATCACCGCACCGATGTCTTTGTGGGCTACCCAGTTTTTCACTTCGGCCAGCAGTCGTCGCCCTCCCGGCTTTAACTCCAGAATGGCATCGACAACTTCACCATCCACTTCACCTTCATACTCCAAATTCGTTAATTCGATTTTGGCCTGCAAGTTGAATTGTTGAATAGCAGCATCTAGTATTTTCTTTTCAATCATGTTCAACAATTTAACATGTTCATTAATAATGAACAATGTATTTAATTGAACAACAGCCGTCATATAGTGTATCGACAACGCGGGAAGTTGACGCACCCCATAAACACTTTTCCTGTTTTCTTGGCCGTGCGTTGAACCAACTTTTGATCACAGTTTGGGCACGACGGTGTTGTGTAGTCACCCTGGGTGGTTTCTCGCAGTAAGCTGGCTTGGGTTTCAGTGGGGAGTTTTTGTATTTCGCTTAAGATGTCGTGCTGATTTTGCGCTTTGATGCTGACGCTGGGTTGCTGGAGAAAGTTTTGTGCGTCTTTCGAAAGCTGACCTGTGTACATTAACAGCCCGAGTTTAAGTTGTTCTGCTGCGACGACGCCTTGTAGCTCGCGGATAACACTTACGCCGATTTGTTTTTTGCCCCAGCTTTTGCATTGCACCGCGCCGATCTTTTGTTGTGTGGTGTTGGCGTAGAGATAGAAGTCGACGCCGCCATCGGCACCCGTTTGTGTTTCTTTGGCGTTGAATCCTTTGAGCTCCCAGAGCCTGGTGCAGAGCTTTTCGAATACACGCCATTCGAGTTGGCCGATGAGTTCGGTCGACCAGTGTTGTGGCGGTTGAGTTGGTTCTGGAGAGATTATCGGAAGTTTGGTGGCGCGTTGGTTCTTAGCTCTGGATTTTGCTCTATGCGCTTTGGAGTGCGTTTTACCCGCACCTGTCAAGTCGAGCGGTGGACTTGGTTTAGTTAGCCCATGTATGAACCAGATTGATAATGCCATAAGTAAGAAGCTAACGATTATTATTGCTCCCCAGGTTAACGCAGTGCCGACTGAAACTCCGTTGAGATACAGTAAAATGGGAATGATAACGATGATACCGAATAATACTTCTGCGCCGGACTGGTCCCTGCGTTTTCTCCTTGCCATGTGGTTCCTTTTGCCCCCTTTGCTTTGGTTCCTGATATTAGTTTAGCGATGGGTTCGGAAATTTTGAAGGGCCGTAGGTCGGTTTTGTTTTTGTGTGCGGGTTGGGGTTGGTTTTGAGATTGCCAGGATTTTTGTTGTTGGTTGCAGTGCCAAATTAGCTACTGATTTGTTGAAACCGTCCATGGCACTCCAGCCTCCGTTCGTACTTTGCAATACGACCCACTCCTACCCGTGGTTTACTTTTTTTTACTATGCTGCTCTGGCGCCGGGCATCGACTTTGCGATGTTGTCTCCGGCTACTTGTGACATGAAGCGTTCTATCATCATGCCATCACACTGCGGTATGGCGTGTTCGATCTTGTTACTTAATTCGGCTCTGAGGTGCAGGTAGATGGAACGCAATCGGCGGCTGTTGGTCCGCTCGGCGGCTCTGAAAAGGCGGATGATGGTGTCGTTGGCGTCCAGGTCAATTACCTCGCCCGTGCGGCTGTGCCAAATGAGCGCAAATTCCGACAACATGGCTTTTCCTTGCTCTGAAAGCATGTCTTTTTTGAGATCTTTAGCATTAATTTTAAAGCCCATGATTCTGTTCCGGCACGTTGTTATGTGTCCAGTAAATCACTGGGCCTAAAGGCCAACAATAGACTAAAGTCCCGACTGACTTGTGTCAATTATTGGCGTCTAAGAAGGCTTATTTGGCGCGGTGTTGCGGGGATGTGGACAATCTGCGTCAGTGCGTTTTTTGCTTGGTATTGGTGGATTCTGAATTTTGGCAGTGGGGTTTTGGATTGTTTTTTAGAGTTGGTGAGATCCTTCGGCGCGAAGCGCCTCAGGATGACGTTATCGGTTTGTTTTGTGTTTATTAGTACTGATTGTTCGCTGATTGACTTAACGATCGACATTTGATGAATCCTACTCAACTCCCAACTCCCCAACCACCAATCGATGTCATCCTGAGGCGCTTCGCGCCGAAGGATCTCCCCTACTGAATCCAAATCGGAAGTTTTTGCATCTAAGCTAATAACAACACGATTATGTGATTGGGTTACATGAGGAAAATTTTTATGAGTGCGTTAATTACCACGACTGCTAATGTTGGCGACAGCGAGTATAAATCGCATGCGCTGATTTCGTATATTTTGCTGGTTGTCGGTTTGTTTACGGCGATTCCGTTATTGTTCGGCGCGATTTGGGCGATGATCCAAAAAGGTGGTGCATACGGAACGATTTACCACAGCCATTTGGTAAACGCGACGCGCGTGTTCTGGTGGAGTTTGTTCTGGACCATTATCGGCGCGCTGCTGCTGTTCATCGGAGTTGGTCTGGTCATTTGGGGCGTGGTTTGGCTTTGGGCTTTCTACCGGGTACTTAATGGCATGGCAAAGTTACTCTCCGATGTGCCGTATCCGTTATAAGCATCGGCAGGGTTGGTTGCGGTGCGGTGGCACTGGAGAGCACCGCACCGCAGCTTTTTGGTTGTCAGATTCCTCACTACTTGACTGGCACCTAAAAGGCGGACTTTGTGCGTCTGAGTGGAGAAAAGACCCTCAACATCAAGAGCCATCTCACCTTCAACCCAAACCGTCATCCTCAGGCGTAACGCGTCGAAGGACCTGAACTATCTTTTATGCACTGCCTCTAAGAAATCCTGGTGCTTAGGCAGCTTCTCAACCACCTGATTGATGATGCTTTTGATATTACGATGGTATTCGACCAGTTGCGCTGAACTCATGGCGTCTGCCAGTGGATGATACCCCTGGGGTTCGATACCCTGCCCGATCATGACTTGTTGCCAGGCGACGTCGGAGAACAGGTGTTCAGTTGGTGTGCTGACTTTGCCGGTTTGCTGGAACAGTTCAATCTTGTGCTGCAAGCTGTCTGGAATCGACATGGACCGGCAATGACGCCAGTAGTCGCTGTCGTCGCGTTCGGTGGCGTGATAGTGCAGGATGATGAAGTCACGAATGTGGTCGATTTCGTCGTTGGTCTGACGATTGTATTCGGCGACCTCGGCGTCTTTGATGCCAGTGTGTGGGAACAGCTTGAGCAGACGGATCGCAGCAGTTTGGATCATGTGAATGCTGGTGGATTCCAGTGGTTCCAAAAAACCGGAGGACAAACCGATGGCAACACAGTTCTTGTGCCAGGCCTCACGCCGCTTACCGGTGTTGAATTTAATCAACCTTGGTTCGCCGAGCAACTCGCCGTCAAGTTCGGTGCGCAGTATGTGCTCCGCCTCCGCCGCTTGCATAAAGTCGGAACTAAACACCACACCATTGCCAGTGCGATGCGTTAACGGAATGCGCCAGCGCCAGCCGGCTTGGTGCGCAATGGATTGCGTATAGGGTTTGATCGGCAATGTGGCTTCGGACTGCACCGCCAGTGCGGAATCATTCAACAACCAGTTGGACCAGTCCTCATACTCAACCCCGAGTGTTTGCTTGATCAGTAAGCCACGAAAGCCAGAGCAGTCGATAAACAGATCGCCCGCCACGGCTTGACCATCCTCGAGCTCCAGCTGGTCGATAAACCCAGATTCTGGGTGTTGTTGTACCTGTTTTATTTTGCCTTCAATTCGTTCCACACCGGCTTTGATACTCAAATCACGCAGAAAATTCGCGTACAAACCGGCATCAAAATGATAGGCATAAATGATGCCCTGCATGTCGGTTTTGGGGATCGACTCCAACAAGGCGAACTTGCCTTGCTTGGCAGCCTGATAATTAAGCGAATAATCCCAAAAGTCGGTGCTGCAACCTTCACGCAGACCGCGTAACCACAGTTGTTCGAAGCCACAAAACGGGTAATCGCGCCCAAGATTGCCAAATGCGTGCATGTAGCGATGCCCCGGATTTCGCCAGTTCTCAAACTCAATACCGAGTTTGATGGTAGCCTTGGTTTGGGTCATAAACTCGAGCTGATCAATTCCCAATGCTTTATTGAGCGTGAGGATCGGTGGAATGGTCGCTTCGCCAACCCCGACCGTGCCGATGGCATCGGATTCGATCAAGGTGATGTTAAGGTTTTTGCCCAGCAATCGCGCCAGCACCGCAGCGGTAATCCAACCTGCGGTGCCACCGCCAACGATGACGACCTTATTGATACGTTGTTCAGTCATGTTTTGAAGTGTAAAGGCTTGTTTCAATCAGTACAAAAAAACCCTGTAAACCGAAGTCCACAGGGTCTTTCTGTTGCCGTCCGCCAATCTGGGTAGGAATCGGTGGCGCGGCAAGGGGTAGGTCGCGCTACTTAGAAACGGTAGCGCGCATTGATCAAATAGGTTCGACCATAGCGTTGAAAATCTGTGATGAACCCATCGCCACTGACCGTAGTGTACGGCTCGTCGGTGAGATTTTGCGCTTGGAATGAGATCGCAAGGCCATCTAAGGCTTCGATACCAGCTTCGCCAAAGTCATAGCCAACTTGCGCGTCCCAAATAGTCGCACCTTTCACCGTGGTAAACTGACGGCTAAACGAGATACCAAACCGCTCACCGAGGAAGTCTTCACGATCACGTACGCTGGCACGTGCGCTGAAGCCGTTCTTCTCGTAGAACAAGGTGGCATTGACAATTTCTTCGGACAAACCAGGTACCACGATTGGGCCACCGTCGATGGCAGAATCCAACTCACTGTCGAGGAAAGAGGCACTCACACTGAGTCCAAATCCGTCAAGCGTCTCGGAGATCAGGTTGCCTGGCAGAACACCGGTTAACTCGAAGCCATCGATACTGCCCGTGGTGTTATCCACCCAAGCACGTGTCACGCCAGTGGTATTGTTTACCAATCCTTCTGCGCCTGGAGGAATGATGCCGCTGAAGTCAGTAACGATCTCGATCTGTTCTTGCCACGCGCGTAAGTCTTTGTAGAAGTACGCAACGGCCACGTAACCTTCATCGCTGAAGTACCATTCATAGCTCAGGTCGAACTGGTCTGCTTCGTTGGGTCGCAACTCTGGGTTACCGCCTTCTGCTGAGAACGGTGGCAAGCCTGCCGCGTTCAATGCCGAGTCAAAGTTATAACCGAATCCAGCGTTCATCCGATCCATACGCGAGCGCGAGATCGTGCGTGCCAGTCCCAGACGCACTTTTTGTGTGTCTGACAATTCCAGCGACATGTTCAAGCTTGGTAGAGTGTGGTCGTAGTTGGCGCCGGCTTCGCGTGATTGCGCGACGGCGAACCCATTATCGCTGGTAACCGCGTTGCCAACGGAAGTTTGGTCTGTGTCGACATATTGTAGGCCGACGTTACCGGTCAGTGGCATACCTGCTACTTCGGTTGCGAAGTCTGCACGCACAAACGCCGTGGTAATTTTCTCGTTCACCGACCACGTGTTGATCAGACGATTGTTTGAGGTCAGGCTCTCGTCCGTTTCGGTGTAGAAACCGTCGCGATACAAGCCGAATGAGTCGTACGACAACATGCTGCCCAAGCCCAAGAACTCCAGCGAGGTTGGCGCAACTTCATAACCCGCCGGCACACCAGTACGGTTGGGGTAATCATTCAGGGTAAGGAAGAAGCCTGAATCGCGTTTTTCCTTGGTACGATCGGAGTAGTTCATACCGAAAGTCAGTTTGGTCAGGAAGCCTTCGTTGAAGTCTTTCGACAAGTCGACCCGGAATGCATTCAACTCGTCGTCAACTTCTGGAATGTTGATAAATCCGTCTTGACCATCCGACGGTACCGTACTGCCGTTACCCCAGCTCAAGGCCGCGCCCAGTTGTACCAGCGCAGGGTCTGCGTAGTTCAATTGATTATTGAACGTAACGCCTTCTTGACCGTCCATGGTGAACGCCAGTGTATCAGTCGCACCTACGCCAGTGCCACGACCGGTGCCTGAGTAGCTCTCTAGGCTCCACACCGTGCGCTCTGTTTGTGAGGTACTGGCGTCGACTTCGAGTGTCATGCTTTCGTTTAACGCCAGCTCTACATTCAAACCGAAGTTTTTCAGCGTTGCGTCACGTTGTTCGAAGTCATTGCGCACCACACCCATCACGTTTGACAGGGTACCACTAGTCACGAAGCCGTTTTCAACCGTGCCCGGCGTGAATTCGGTGCCGAAACCACCGCCCCAGATAGCGCCAGGGATCTCGATACCACGCAGAATTTTTTCGTCTAGAAAGTCAATGTACAGCGCGTCTGCAGTGATCGAAAGGTTTTCAGTTGGCTCGTACTGAATCACACCCATAAAGGTGTCACGTTGCAGGTTCGATGAACGAACGAATGGCTTAGCACCGCCCAGTACGTTGTTGCCTGCATCGTCAGTTGGGTAGCCCCAGGCATTCCAACGCTCTTCATTATTTGGTGACTCAAAGGTCGACAGCGCCAATGCCACACCGACGGTGTCATCGGCGAACTGGTCGATGTAAGAAAACGTACCACGGTAACCAGTGTCTTCGCCGTCTGCGTTCAGGTTATTCAGGCTGTTTTTCTCAGCCGAGATGTTCAGCGCGGTCACGCTTTCGCGACGATCCAGAGGACGCACGGTTTGCAGATCGATGGTGCCAGCGATGCCTTGGTTCACTAATGACGCGGTTGGCGTTTTGTAGACCGTTACCGCTGACATAATTTCAGACGGGTACAAGTCAAATTGAACACCACGGTTGTCATCGATCGACACCTGCTCGCGACCATTAAATGTCGTAGTAGAGAAATCTTCGTTGAAGCCACGCACTGAAATCGAGCTGGCACGACCGTCCAGACGCTGTGCGGCTAAACCCGGCAGGCGCGCAATGGATTCGGCGATGCTGGAATCTGGCAATTTACCAATGTCTTCCGCGCTGATCGATTCAACGACCACATCCGAAAAACGCTTTTGATCGATCGAGTCACGAATACTGGCACGGTAGCCGGTAACAACCACTTCTTCTAATACGCTATCGTCATCGCTCTGTGCCATAACGCTTGGCGCTGCAACGCCTGCGATGGCCGCTGCAATACACGTGGAGAGAGTTGTTCGGTAAAACCCCGCCACCTTTGACCCTGCAGCTTTACCAGCCACATTGCGGCCAGTCTTGCTGTTTTTATGAGTTACCATCTTCATGATCTTCCTCTTGAGTAATTCAATTTGATAATATTGTAATAATCGCTCAATAATCGTATTGGAATGCTGCAAACCAAGGAAGCAGCTGCATACGTATTCATGACTAGGGGGAATATTCTGCATACGTATTCAAGCATAACTGCCGACCAGTCCATGCGCGGCGTGACCTGATGCGAGTCGTGTGATTGCCTCCCTCCTGTCGTAAAGTATAGCGATGCTTGGCGGGATTTTCCTGCTTGGTTATTGGTTGAAGGATGGATTGGGTTTTGGGGGATGAGATCCTTCGGCGCGTTGCGCCTCAGGATGACAGTTGGGTTGGTCTGGCTCAGGGTGACGGCGAAGTTGGTCTGGCTCAGGGTGACGGCGAGGTTGTCTGGCTCAGGGTGACGGTGGGGTTGGTCTGGCTCAGGGTGACGGCGAGGTTGGTCTGGCTCAGGGTGACGGTGGGGTTGTCTGGCTCAGGGTGACGGTGGGGTTGGTCTGGCTCAGGGTGACGGTGGGATTGGTCTGGCTCAGGGTGACGGTGGGGTTGTCTGGCTCAGGGTGACGTTGGGGTTGTCTGGCTCAGGGTGACCGTGAGGTTGTCTGGCTCAGGGTGACCGTGAGGTTGGTCTGACTCAGGGTGATCGTGAGGTTGGTCTGGCTCAGGGTGATCGTGAGGTTGGTCTGGCTCAGGGTGACGGCGAGGTTGGTCTGGCTCAGGGTGACGGCGAGGTTGGTCTGGCTCAGGGTGACGGTGGGGTTGTCTGGCTCAGGGTGATTGCAGGGTTGAACTGACTTAGTGTGACTGTGGGGTTGGGCTAACTTAGGGTGATGGTGGGGCTAATCTGAGTTTGAATGGCAGTGAGTTTAGTCTTCCTAGCGAGGACGACACTATTTAACTGGCTCGAGATGCACAAGGTTGGATTGGCCTTTAAGCTGAGGCATTTTTGGTTAATCCGGCTTGGTCTTGGGTCGAGTCTCGTGTACCTTGCGGTTTGTTTTGATTGCATATTCCTTAAGTAGGTCACCCATGTTGGACAATATCCGCATTGTATTGGTACGCACATTTCATCCGGGCAATATTGGGTCTGCGGCGCGGTCGATGAAGACCATGGGCTTGACTGATTTGGCCTTGGTGGCGCCTCGCGATTTTCCGTCCGAAGAAGCTGTCAAAATGGCGGCTGGTGCGACGGATATGGTGGCCAACGCGCGCACGTTTGACACCCTGCCCGAAGCGATCGCGGATTGCACCACCGTGATTGCAAGCACCGCACGCCCGCGGGGATACGATTTACCAGAATTAGATCCAGAAGCCGCTGCTTCTTTGTTAGTACAGGACGCACAAAAAGGGCCGGTTGCGCTGATCTTTGGCCCAGAGCGCATGGGATTGCATAACCAGGATATCAAGCATGCTAAATACCGTGTCACGATTCCGGCCAACCCGCAGTACAGCTCATTGAATATGGCCGCCGCGGTGCAAACCTTGGCGTATGAGGTGTATAAAGCGGCGACTCAAGGCGTGGCCACAAACCCTGTTGTTTCACCACCGCGTGATTTACCGACTTCGGCAGACATCGAACGGTTTTATGGTCACCTGGAACAGGTACTCGGTGACATTCAATTTTTGCGTCCTCATCAGGGTGAAACAATGCAGCGACTGCGACACCTATTCACGCGCGCAGAACCCGACGTGCTGGAGCTAAATATTCTACGCGGTATTCTCTCGGCGATCGATAAAACCCGTTCCCAACCCTAGACTTAGCGCATCATGCGCTACCCCCACAAAATTGTAGTCTGGCTGATTTTGACCGGTGAATTTCACCTAGTTAGGGGATATTCACCCCTGAAATCAGTTGCTAGACTCGATTTAGCACGGTTTTTTAAGCCAGTCGCAACACCGTTTCGTTTCAAATTTTAAGCTAGAGAAGAACACGTGGGGAGAAACAAACCATGAAATTTGCCAATACCTTGGGGCTACTACTAGTCGCCGTTTTATTTTCGAATACCGCCTTGGCTGACAAGCCAACCATGGCGGTACTCGACTTCCGAAATCAAAGTTCAGCCTATTGGTGGGGCAGTAATGTGGGCCGGGAACTCGGTGGCATGCTGACCAATGAACTCGCCAGCGGCAAAAAGTTTCGCATGATTGAGCGCGAGAAGCTCGCGTCGGTTCTAGGTGAACAGGATCTGGCGGCCTCGGGGCGCGTCAGTGGTAGTAAGGCTGCCAAGATGGGGAAGATGGTTGGTGCACAGTACTTAGTTACTGCCACGGTAAGCGCCTTCGAATCTAATGTTAACTCCACCGGCGGCGGCATCTCATATAAAGGCGTATCGCTAGGCGGCAAACGCAAGAAAGCCTATATTGCAGTGGACTTACGCGTGGTTGATTCCACGACTGGTGAAATTGTCGACACACGCACAGTAGAAGCACGGTCAGGCGGCATGGGTATGAGCATCGGTCTTCGACGCAATGGTTTTGGTGGCGCGTTAGCCAACGAGAAAAAGACACCGGCGGGCAAAGCTATCCGCGCGGTCGTCGCCGAAATCTCTGGCTACCTCGAATGCTCAATGGTGACCAAGGGCCGCTGCCTAGACAAATACGAAGAGAAAGAGCGTAAACGTCGCGAGAGCTTAAGCGACGGCATTGATCTCGACTAACCTTCGGTCGATCGCTTGTAAGACTTAAAAAGCCTCACCAGATGTGAGGCTTTTTTTATGACTCGATATTGGCGCTAGGCAGCTGACTTTTGGGTGTCAGTATCGCCCCATTTGGCGCGGTACTCATCGGCCCGCTTCGGGTCTAGGTTAACGTTACTCAAGTTACCATTGATGTGCGGAATGGCCATCAATATCGGATCCATAACACGGAACCACAATGCCGGGATGTACGCGATCATGTACATGGTGAAGTAGCCGAAGGGCAACTCTGGCAAATCATCAAAACTGCGAAGACTTTGAAACGAGCGCGCTGGATTAGCATGGTGATCAGAGTGGCGTTGCAATTGAAACAACATGAGGTTACTGAACGTATGGTTCGCATTCCAGGAATGATGTGGCTGGCAGCGCTCGTATCGGCCATTGGGCTTTTTGGCCCGCAACAAACCGTAATGCTCAATGTAGTTCGCACTGGTAAGCTGGAACCAGGCGAAGCCATTGTGAATCACAAAAAACGGAATCAGTATCCACCCAAAAATAAGGACCAGCCCCCCCTGATAGGCCAGCGTAATAGCGTACGACTGCAAGATATGATTGTGATGACTCCAGACTGGTTTCTTGCGACGGCGTAAGCGCGCGGCTTCTGCCTCCCAACCACGCTTCAGTGCGCCCGGTATTTCTCGCAACATAAATCGGTAAACCGACTCTCCCATGCGCGCACTGACTGGATCTTCCGGCGTGGCAACATCACGATGATGGCCAAAATTGTGATCACTACAGAAATGACCATAGCCAGTGACTGCGAGCGCAAAGCGAGAGAGCAAGCGCTCACGTTTGGTGTTCTTATGCCCAATCTCATGCGCAGTATTAATGCTCATACCGCTGTAGAGCCCCATCACAATAGCGAAGGCAATCAGAAAGCCAAGCGGTAATGGGTGCGTGCCAACCAGCCAGGCGCCGGTGAAGATGGTAATAAAGTGCACCGGCACGGAAAGCAGTATAAGACGATGATAATACGGGTCCGCATCGAGCTGCGGCACTATTTCTTCGGGCGGATTATTGGTGTCCACGCCAACGAAATGATCAATAATCGGAATCAGAATAAATGAGATTTCCAGCGGCAAAATTAATACCCAGGGATTATCGCTCCACACGAAAGCCGCGATGATGGGCAAAGGCATTAACGAAAACAGAATGGCACCGCACCACAGCCAGCGCTTTTTATCTCGATACTGAATATGCCCCTTCTCTGGGTGATCAACTACATAGGTTGTCATGGTCTTCTCCTCCTGATGAATCACTTTACTCCAAAGCTACGACGGAGGAAATTTCAATAAGTGACAATCTAATTGTCATTAACTGCCAAATGCTCGTATAGTAAACCCATGAGCGACACACCCTATCTCGCGTCCACGTACCTGCGAATGTTGCGCAGTGACCCAACATTGCTGCCTTTATTGAAGACAGTGTTTGGCGTACGCTTGCAATCCATGCTCGACTCCGAGTTCGTGTATCAGGCGGATATTGAGCGGATATTCGAAGCCTGTGTGTCGCACGGTGTGGACTCTTGGTTGCTCACCTACGGCGAACAAATTTCGATCGCCAGTCACGGGCCACTGGGCTTTGCAATGTTGAGCGCGGCCGATTTACGCATGGCGCTTAGCGTCTGGTCCGACTACGGTGCAGTTCGAACCTCGACTTATACCGCAGAATTCACAGAGGACGACGCACTGGCACACCTGATTATTCACGATCAAACCGGCCACCCGTTGTTGGCGCGGTGGCTGGCCGAAATGGCAATACGTGTGGCCCAAAAACTGTCAGAAGCGATTGTGATGCATTCGCTTGGCGCGCATGCACGCATTGCCTTTGCACACGCACAACCGGCATACAGCGAACAACTTAGTGCGCTGTATGGGATTCCTTGTAGCTACGACAGTGCCAGCACGCGTCTTAGCATGCCAGTCTCGTGGCTGCAGATCAGCTCGCCTCTCTCGGACCCCGCCACGTTTCGCACTAATCTTGCCAAGTGCGATGAAATCCAGTCACAACTGAGCGCTCAAAATGACGTGGTACAACGCGTGCGATTTATTTTGGCACATCATTTTTCCTCACAGTCACCCAGTATGGCAGACACGGTGCCGCCGAGCTTGACGCAACTGGCGGAGCAACAACACACGTCGACCCGCACACTGGCGAGAAAGCTCAGCGAACAAAACACCAGCTACAAGCAATTAGTTCAAATTGCCCGCCAACAGCGTGCTTACGCGCTTCTCAAGGAGACGCATTTCAGTGTGGCGGATATCGCCTACTGCTTGGGGTATCGAGAATCTGCCAACTTTATCCGCGCCTTCAAACGCTGGTGTGGTGTGAGCCCAACGCGTTGGCGGCAAGCCGCCAGCACACAAAAATCACCACGTTGATGGACTAACAATAACTTGGGTGAATGAGATTCACAGAGTTCTTGTTGTACACTCCCTAGCAGAATTACAACACTGGAACACGTATGTCGGACATTGATATAGCGAAGCTGACCGAGTATCTCAGCGCACAACTACCAGATTTTACCCCACCGTTAAGCGTGGCCAAGTTCCCTGGTGGGCAATCGAACCCCACATTTAAGTTGAGCACGCCGACTCAGACCTACGTACTACGACGCAAGCCCCCCGGCAAAACCCTCAAAGGCGCACATGCTGTCGATCGCGAGTTTCGGTTATTGTCGGCCTTGCAAGACAGCCCCGTTCCAGTCGCCAAGCCTTATGTACTTTGTACCGATGATCGCGTCATTGGCAGCATGTTTTATGTCATGGAATATCTTGACGGGCGAATTCTCTGGGACCCGACTTTACCGGAGTGCGAACCCGCAGAACGCACCGCGCTGTATCATGAAATGAACCGTGTATTGACCGCCCTGCACAGCGTCGACATAGACTCGGTTGGGCTATCGGATTACGGCAAGCACGGTGACTATTTCGCCCGCCAGACGCATACTTGGACTAAGCAGTATCAAGCATCGGAACTCGGCAAGATTGCCGCCATGGACACCTTGATCGAGTGGTTGCCCGCCAACCTGCCCGCGGACGACGGTCGCTTTTCCATCGTGCATGGTGATTATCGCCTGGACAACCTGATGTTTCACCATACCGAGCCACGAGCGCTGGCTGTGCTGGACTGGGAGCTATCCACCATTGGCCACCCATTTGCCGATCTGGCCTACCAGTGCATGCAGTATTATCTACCACGCGGCAAAGGTCTGCCCGGCTTACACGGAGTAAACCTGGCGAAGCTAGGCATCCCAGATGAAACCGATTACGTTGCCATGTATTGCGAGCAAATGGGGATTGACACCATCCCAGACTGGAACGTGTATCTGGCGTTCAGTCTGTTTCGGCTAGCCGCCATTTGCCAGGGCGTAGCGAAACGCGCTCAGCAAGGCAATGCCTCGAGTAAAAATGCCGCAGATTACGGTCAGTTGGTTGAACCATTGGCCGCAACTGCGCTGACGTTAACACAATAGAAAGCAAGCTAAATAATTATGACTACATTACTTTCCCCTTTTTCGTTGGGCAACATGACTTTGCCGAACCGCGTATTGATGGCCCCCATGACGCGCAGTATGTCACCAGGCAACGTGCCCAATGACGCGGTGGTTGAATACTACCGCCAGCGTGCCGCAGGCGGTGTCGGCTTAATCATCACCGAGGGCACCTGCGTTGGCCATAAGGCAGCCAGTGGCTACCCCGATGTACCGTTGATCGCTGGTGAAGAGCCACTTGCGGGTTGGAAAAAGGTCATCGATGCGGTACACGCGGAAGGCGGCAAAATCGCACCCCAATTGTGGCACGTTGGCGGGATTCGCCGACCGGGCATTGAACCCGGCGGAGAAACACCTGGCTACAGCCCATCTGGGATGGCGTTCCCAGGCAAAGTAACTGGCCACGCAATGACCAAAGAGGACATTGACGAGGTCGTACAATCCTTCGTCCAAGCGGCCGTTGATGCCGAGCGTATTGGGTTTGATGCCATTGAGATTCATGGTGCGCATGGCTATTTGCTGGATCAATTTTTCTGGGAAGGCACCAACCACAGAACTGACGAATACGGTGGCAGCTTGGAGAACCGCGTGCGCTTTGCCTGCGAAATCATTTCAGGTATCCGTGCTAACGTAGCGGCTGACTTCCCAATTATTTTCCGATTTTCGCAATGGAAGCAGCAAGACTACACCGCGCGACTAGCCGAAACGCCGGAAGCACTGGGCGAGTTCCTGGCGCCATTGTCTGCGGCTGGTGTGGATATTTTCCATTGTTCAACACGCCGTTTCTGGGAGCCAGAATTCGATGGCAGCGATTTAAATCTTGCCGGCTGGACCAAAAAACTGACCGGCAAGCCAACCATTACGGTCGGCAGCGTGAGCTTGAATGCCGACTTCTTGCCCGAGCCTGGCGACAAAGCCTTCAAAGACGGTGAAATCGCCAGTCTCGATAACCTGTTGCAACGTCTGGACGCGGAAGAGTTTGATCTGGTGGCGGTTGGCCGCGCCTTGATCGCCAACCCAGATTGGGTGCGCAAAGTGGAGAACAACGAGCTAGAAAATCTGACTCCATTCAGTAAGCAAATGCTGGTCGCCCTGTAAGCAAAATCTCAGGCCAGACGACCGGATAATCAATGTCCGGTGACCATCGAATTTGAAATCTGATTCTAAATTCAGTCGCCGGACACCTATTCATTGCGCAGTTTGATATAGAATGAGTGGTATGAAACGTGTTGTGTTTAATCGAAAGGGTGGCGTCGGCAAATCCACGATCACCTGCAATCTGGCTGCTATCGCTGCGAGTCAGGGTAAGCATGTTTTGGTTGTTGATCTGGATCCGCAGGCGAATACCACGACCTACTTAGGCCACGACGGGAAAGACAATGTGGTCGGCATCGCCGAGTTCATGGAATCGACGATCTCGCGCAATTACCGTGATTTCACGTCCGATGACTATATCCGTAAGACTCAGTTTGAAAACTTATCGCTGATTTCCGCTAGCTATTCACTGGTCGACCTTGAAGCCAAGCTAGAAGCAAAACACAAGATTTACAAACTGCGTGATTTTCTCAACACACTGGATGACGAGTTCGACGAAATTTACATAGATACACCACCCGCCCTTAATTTCTTCACATTGTCCGCCCTGATTAGCGCTGATCGCTGCCTGTTGCCTTACGACTGCGATGTGTTCGCGCGCGATGCAATGCTGGATCTCATGGAGGAATTAGACGAAATTATCGAAGATCACAACCCGGAGCTGGAAATTGAAGGCGTAGTTGTCAATCAGTTTCAAGCCCGCGCCAAACTACCACAACAGGCGGTCGATGAGCTCAGCCAATCCAAGTTTAAGCTACTGGAGCCGTTTATCTCCTCATCCGTCAAGGTCAAAGAATCCCACGCCGCGCACACACCGTTGATCTACCTGGACCCGAAACATAAGGTCACACAAGAGTTTGTGGACCTGTACAATGCAATTAATCGCAAACGGCGCAACAAAACGATGCGCTAGTCGACGGTGTTACCCATGTCAGTAGCGTCTGGCAAGGTAGCGCCTTGGGTTAACTCCGCACAGCACTCCCATGCACGGTGACGGAGCTGTAGTTTATAACATCGCCTGCCGTAATTACTTTTCCCTGTACGTAGAGGAAAAGGCAAAGGGCGAGGACAATGCATAGGGGTACACATTATGTCTAGAGCGCTAGAGCGTAAAATGGCCGAGGCCGAAACCTACGAAGAGTGGAAAGAAGCCGCCATCGCTTACGATGAGCGTACCGGCTTGGAACGCTGGAAACAAAGCGAAAAAAGTCGCCGATATGATTACGCGGCTATCCGGCGGCGTCTGGACATCTTGCAGGTTATGCGGCGTGCTAACGACAACCACGGCCTACTCTTTACCCTGAACGAAGGTATTCACGGCAACCTAGGGGGCATGGGACGGTCCTCTCTATATCGCAAAGCTAAATTTGGCACCAAGCAACTCGTTGTTGACTACACAGAGGAAGTTGCCTCCGCACTCAAGCATCTGGCTAAACCGAATATCAAAGGCGTGACACTCAGAGAGAAAATCGACTTTTTCCATCGAGCACACTTATGTTTTGGCCAGTCTGCTCTGATGTTTTCCGGCTCAGGTACCTTTTTGTTTTTCCATGTCGGCGTACTGAAAGCCCTTTGGGAAGAGCACTTAATTCCAGATGTGATTTCGGGCTCCAGCGGTGGCGCCTTGATTGCCGCGGTAGCCGGCACACGAAAACCCGAGCAACTCGGAGAGATTTTTGAACCGGCTTTTCTCGAATTCGAAGAAGACATCAAAGCCATTCTGCGTAACCTTTCACCGGGTAAAAAGCGCAATCTGCGTAAAAATGATTTAATCAAAATCATCGAAAAAATCATTCCTGATGTGACCTTTGAAGAGGCATATCAAATCTCGGGGTTAAAAATTAACATCTCGGTGGCACCGCACGAGCGGCATCAAAAGTCGCGCCTGCTGAACGCGATTGCGTCACCCAATGTGATGCTCCGTGAAGCAGTACTCGCATCCTGCTGTATTCCCGGCGTGTTTCCACCCGTGTCACTAGCGGCGCGCGATGTGAAAGGCAATCGCGTGCCGTATTTGCCGTCGCGTAAATGGGTCGATGGTTCCCTGTCCGACGATTTACCGATGAAACGATTGGCGCGCCTTTACGGCGTAAACCACTTTATTGTGAGCCAAACCAATCCACTGGCGCTGCCATTTTTGAGCGCCGAGAAAGGTGACAAAGGCGTCGTTTCCACCATCAGCGAAACCGCGTTAAAAACCATGAAAGACTGGGGGCTTGCGGCATCGCACCTGATTCAGCGACCACTGAGCAGCGAATCGTATTTGAGCAAGCTGATTAATGGTTATATCTCCGTGGTGTCGCAAACGTATACCGGCGACATCAACTTATTGCCGTCCAAACGATTCTTGAGTCCCACTGAAATTCTGACCGCCCACACGGCGGAAGAAGTATTGGAACTCATCAACGATGGCCAACGCGCCACCTGGCCAAAAATTGAGCGAATCCGTATCCAAACCCACATCAGCCGCACGCTTAATCACTTGATCGAAGAACTCGACGAGCGCGTCATCAATGGTGGTCGACGTGCTGCACATCCTCGTCGGCAAGTCACCAATAAGAAATTTGAGTTAGTCGCGAGCAAAAAATCGGCCAACTAACGGCTAATCTGGGTTCCCCTTCAAGCTAGTTTTAAAACAGCTTGAAGGGAGAATGTAGGGTCGTTTACGCGTGTTTACAAAAGGGCACGTTTGCTAGCGAGAGGGGTTATCTAGACCGAAAAACGGTGCGCATAAACTGCTTCCGTTTGACAAACTAACTCTGCGGGCGCTTGGTGAATCAGTGCATCGTTCTCCAAGGCCGCGGCCATAAACAGGATAAAGCCAATACGCCGAGTCAAAATGCTCTGCAGGATTGGATCACCAACGTGCACACGCCACGGACATCACACCCACCTGCAAGTGTCGGCTCGATCATGTATTGCGCTAACCATGCTGGAGGCACCATCAATGCACACTTTCTTCATTCTGATTTCTCGGGGTCGAGCGGCAATAGCGGTGCGCAACCTGCGGCTAATTGATCCTGAGGACGTGGGCGACAATAGAGCGTGATCGGTGTTTGGTGACTGACAAATTGGCGATACGCCTTGGTTAGGTCTATCTTGCTAACGTGATTTGCGGCGGTTCCAAAGTAAACCTGATGTTCAAGGATAATGTCATTCAAAATCTCGGCTGTACAACCTTCCAGCGGCGGATCTATATGGGGATTTGATTCGGGTTCGATTCGCAAGGGAATAAACAAGTGACCATGATCCGTCAAGACACGATTTTCCTGTTCTCTCGACAGCTGAGCAATGCCCTTGCCCAGACCATATTGATCGCTGCCCCGATATTTGAACGACGGGCATCGAATATTAATCGGGATCGTGTTGATACCATAATCAGCGCAAGCGGCCACGCCATCAAGGCGATTACCATAGTCGACTTTGATGTCAGCCAACTTGATCGGATCCAACAACGTGTAATCGAAAAAAATCGGCACCACCTCATCATCTTCGTACAGTGAAAAATGGTCTTGTGAAAGCACGCCAAGCGTTATCGGCTTGCCCGGTTTGAAAGTCTTAGGCACGGGCGGTGACGCGACGTAATATTTACTGATAAAAAACTCGTCCTTACCGTCCGTCTGCCAACCATATGGAACTGACTTTAAAGTTCTTTGGTTCCATGCCATCTCCGTATTAATTTGGGTATTGTTGCACGCTAATAACTGCACAGATTGAGGCAGTGATTGGTAATCGGCTGGTGCCGAGCCGGTAAAAACTAGAATTGCAGAATCATGCTTGGCTGCACAGCCAGCCAAGAAGAGTCCAAAAACCACACTCATAAAACGCATCATACTCCCTCCATTGTCCATGTATCCAAGCATAATTGAGTAGCTCGAAGACAAATCGAATCCTTACTTGTAGCGAAAGCCGAAGCGAACTACTCGGGTTCTACATAGTCTACCTTGAATTCAAAACCGGTCCCACTGTTCTCACGGGTGCTTACAAACCAAAGTAATGCAGGATGCCCGCCTTTCACCAACAGCGGCGGCGGAAGTTCACGTCCGCTCAATTTCAACAGTAAGTTGCGCTGTTCCGTGGTCTGACCGGCAAATAGGTGAATGATGTCATGATGCAGTTCCGTGTCGAGCTTGGTGAATGTGATCTGCGCGTTTTCACCTTCAGGCGGAACCACCAGCCACTGACAATCACTCAAATGCGCATAGTCACTGCCTACGCTGCCATCAGTGTACACGCCTTCAGCTTCGATGCGCTGAAGCCCCTGGCAATAGCGTTTAGAGAGTTGAACCAACTTGAACGCATAGCGCATACCAAAGCGAAAATCTTTGCGACCTTTGGCTTGTAACTTGATCTGAATAGCGTGACTGGAAAACTCCAACTCATGCGGCAGCGCATCGGCTTTGCCTTGCCATAAGTGTTCACCGTCTAACGAGGAGATCGTCACGTGCACAGACTTATTCTTGCCTTCGAAGAAGGGCTTGAGCACAACACCAGAATATGCGCCTTCAGGCTGTATTCGCCAATTCAGCTCAGCTTTGCGTGCCTTACCTTTGGTAAATAGCAGCACGCCTTCTGGGTTGCTAAACGTGTGGTTGAGCGGCAACCCTGCTTTAACACAATTTATTGCCGCCGAAATATTCAACGCACCAGCACCAAACTGGCCAGGAAAAAGTGGATTCAGCTTGTCGACAGCATACGACGTCATACTCAGGCATGATTCTATCTCGAGCTTACTGACTGCTGGGCGTGCCAGTTTCATCAATGCCACCGCAGCCGAGACACGTGCGGTGGCTATCGAGGTGCCTCGGTCTCGGCGAACGCCGTTATTACTGGCCACGTCCGCCGACTCCGTCTCTGCGCCCATGGCTGTTAGGTCCGCCTCCTCACCTAGGTTTCCGTCAATCGAAATACCCCTTTCATCAACACCAGTCACCGCGAATACCTGACTGTGTGCAGCTGGGTAAATCTGTCCGTCCTGATAGTAATTGCCCATCGCAGCCACCACGAATGCGTGACTATCAGCAATACCTGCTAACGCGCTTTTGGCTTGATCGTCGACAAGACCACCACTCCAACTCAAGTTCACCACGTTTGCGCCGCTTTTGAGCGCATAGTCCAACGCTCGGTAGCCATCTTCGACGGTGTCGCGGATAGACGCATCAGACACGGCTTTAACAAACATCAGTTTAATGGGGTAATCATCTCGCTCACCCAGTTGATCTCGAATTATCTCGGCGATTACCCCGGCAATAAAGGTACCGTGATGCAATTCCGACTGCCGATCGACAGCGGGCAATACGGTCCCATCCATATCGGAGACGTCCCAGCCGACGAGATCATCCACCACACCGTTTGCGTCATCATCGAGCCTGTTATTGGGGACTTCCCCCGGGTTTCGCCACACCATGCCTTGGAGCAGACGGTGGTTATGATTAAAGCCGTCGTCGACGATGGCAATGACAATAGGCAAATCTGAAAACGTCGATGCGCTCGTCACACCATGAGGAATCACGGCGGCAACTATGCTTGTCACCGCCACCCAAAAAGCAGATTTCATTTTGCGTTTGAAGAGACCTTGCCGTCGCGTGCTACTGAACCGGAAGCGCCAAGTTTATTGTTTCAGCTCCGCCTTTTTGCCCTGCGGAAATAGTGGTTAAACCTGGTCCCGACCCTGCACCGATTGGCGATCTACCTCGCAAATCAGGCAGTGCAAATGTAGTTCGTCCATCGCCCCCATATGTCGTCCCGATTAGGGAAAACAATGCGGTATTCTGGGCTACTGGCAACAATTGCCCATGGCAAAACGCCCAACCTCTCGGTGCAAAGTTACCCCCAAACATCACGATTTCGGCTATGTAAGCGTCAGCACCACTTCTGGAAGGGAAAACACCTAGCGTGGCGATAATGTAGTTCACGCCAAGCCAAGGGTCACGAATATTCACTGCCGAGGAAGTTCTTGCAGTCAAACCCGATGGATTAAATGCAATCACCTTTTGGGCAGGCAGATTGGCGTCCGGGGTTGTAATTTGAATTCTGGATCCAGCTGAGTAGACGATACCACTCAAGGTCTTCTCATTCGGATTGGCTGCATCAGGAATCGTTTCAAAGATTGTCGTTTCGTCTACGCTAATA
Organism: Arenicella chitinivorans; assembly: GCF_014651515.1. Taxonomy (NCBI): domain Bacteria; kingdom Pseudomonadati; phylum Pseudomonadota; class Gammaproteobacteria; order Arenicellales; family Arenicellaceae; genus Arenicella; species Arenicella chitinivorans. The sequence goes on along the minus strand of NZ_BMXA01000002.1, from coordinate 282,377 downwards.
ATCGTACCGTCTGCACCATCGGCCCCTGCCGGCCCTTGAATACCTTGCGGTCCAATTGCACCCGGATCCCCTTTGTCACCCTTATCACCTTTGAGGCCAGTGTCACCGGTATCGCCTTTGTCACCCTTGTCGCCTTTGAGGCCAGTGTCACCGGTATCGCCTTTGTCACCCTTATCGCCTTTGAGGCCGGTGTCGCCGGTATCGCCTTTGTCACCCTTGTCGCCTTTGGGGCCGGTGTCACCGGTATCGCCTTTATCACCCTTATCGCCTTTGAGGCCGGTGTCACCGGTATCGCCTTTGTCACCCTTATCGCCTTTGAGGCCGGTGTCACCGATATCGCCTTTATCACCCTTGTCGCCTTTGAGGCCTTGAATGCCTTGCGCGCCGGTCGCGCCGGAAGCCGCAACGAGATTCCAATACTCAGTGTCGGGGGGCATATTCGCAAGGCTGGACGTGTGAGACTTGACCGCGATATAACTGCTGCCACCTTCTTCGATCACTTCCGCTTTGGAATAATTAGTATCGACCTGCCAACTCCCGCGCCAAGTAGATTCCTCTCCCATCAAGGGCACTACTACTACTTTGTTTCCATATTGAGACTGTGCGTTCACTGACGCACTGACCAACCCAATCAGCACTATTAGACAAAAACGTAATTTATTCATTGACCCATTCCTTTTTCTATATATTCATCAGTCAATGAAATGTTAACATAAATTAATGGCCTGCCTGCTTTTAACCCCCCAAAAAAACATCAACGAGCCGAAACACAATGAATAATTCAAAAAGACGTTCACTCGCAACCGCGCTGATCAGCGGTGCAGCGCTGCCTTTGTGGCACAAACCGTTGGTCAACGCCATTGTTGTACCCGCTCACGCACAGACTTCAACGACCGCGGTCAGCAACATCATTGCGGCCTCACTGGATGGAGACAACCCCTTTTCTCGCTTTGTTTTGATTGTTGATGACAACGACAATGTGTTGGCAAATTGCGGAGAGAGTGGTGGCACCGCATCAGCGGAGAATCTACCCGCAGGAACTTATCGTGTGTTTGCCGACAGTGACGGCGCGCAATCCCATGTCGTCGATGTCACGGCGGGCGACACATCGCTACGCGTGACTGTGCCGACCTCCACCGGTGACTGTGATTTTCTGGTCGCTACGGTCGAGTTACCGAGCGGCACGATCATGCCAGCCAACGGCGAACAAATTACCAGCAGTTGGCGTTGTAGCACGAATCAAGGCACCAACTGCCAGTAACACTCCGCCGCCCAGCGGTAACTCTTTCAAGCCAACCTATATTGTGCTTGAAAGAGCACACTCATCGTCGCGTCGCTGATTCAGTTCGCTTCGGCTTCCTGCTTCGCTTTTTCGACCCGATACTCGCCGACCAGGCGCTCAAAGTGCGAGCCACAAACGTTGTTTGCTGCTTTCACCTTCTTTCTTGAGCACATGGTTGGCAAATCTTCGGAACACCATTTTCGACTGGAATCAGTGCGTTCGATAGAACGCTCTTCAGAAATCCCAGCGCATTTCACATGCACGGTCCAGATCGTTTCGCCATCTAGTTCGCTTTTGACTTCCCTAGAAATTGATCGGACTTCGGCAGCATGTACCCCTGGCACCAGTAAGAAAATAACAAACGACAAAATAATTCGATGTATACGCATCACATTTCCCCCGCATAGGTTAAGTCTGCGCCCGAGGCCCATGCCACGGGCATTCGATCGACACTGACTAGAAGTCAACCGATAGCTCTAAACCGTACGTCCGTGGCAAGCCATAGGTGCGTACATAGGAGCCCGTCAGGTCACGAATATCGGACACGTTGGTCTGATAACGTTGGTCCGTGAGATTATTCACGAATAACGCCACTGACCAGGTCTCAGCGGGACTGATATAAGCGATTCGACCGCTCACGAGTGTGTAAGCCTCCTGTGCCACGAATGGATTGTTGTCTGTTGAGAAGAACAAATCATCCTTGTAAGCAAACCCGGCTTGCGCGGTCACGTAACCGCCAAAACTCAGAGGGTACTCATAGTTTACGTAACCGCTCACCGAGGTGTCCGGCGTTTGAGTCAGCTTGTTACCCGAATAGTCTTGCCCTGTGGTCTCATCAATGAAGTTTTCTAATTCACTGCTGATGAATGCGGCATTCAGATTCGCCGTTAAGCCTTGAGCCAATACAGCGGAAAAATCCAGTTCCACGCCGGTGGAATTCGCGTTACTCGCATTATCCAGAACTAAGATCGGTGTGCTTCCGCTATTTACCAAAGTGAAAACCTGAAGGTCTTTAAAGTCGTTGTAGAACAAAGACGCATTCAGACGCATTTTAGAATTAAAAAAGTCTGCTTTCATACCAACTTCATACGCCGTCACAAACTCTGGATCGAATGGTTGGATCTGGCGATCAGCAATTGCGGGGTCAATATTCAAAAAGCCGCCATTGAAGCCACCGCTCTTGAACCCGGATGCCACTGACGCGTAATAAAGTGTGCCGCCGTCAGGTCGGTATTCCGCGCCCAAGCGATATGAGAACTCAGTCGCACTGGTCTCCAGGTCATCGAATCGGTATACATCGATCGCGTTTGGTCCGAACGTTTCGGGTTCCTCAAGCTGCCCCAGCGCGTCGAATTGACGTTGCTCATCGGTGATGCGACCGCCAACAGTAACTGACCACTCGTCATTGACGATGTAATTTGCCTGCCCGTACACCGCGGTGGTTTGTAGGTCCTGCACGTTGTAAGAACGGGCGAATAAAACCGGAATCCCGTTAACCTCGCCGTTCGGATCGGCCAGACCGCCGGTCGTCGAACGTAACGATCGGAAGAGATCCAAAGTTTGATCTTGAACGATTTCTTCATCGAGATAAAACACGCCGGCAAGCCAATCAAACGCATCAGTGGCACCAGTTACACGAAATTCCTGACTGAAGGTCTTTGACGCAACGCCGTAATCAATATGCAACATGCTTGCTGGCGCACCATCCGACTCTTCCGGCAAGGTGCGTTCCAAATCATCGTAGGATGTGACTGACGTAAAGGTGATGTCATCACTCAGGTCATAATCGACCTCGATGTAGCCACCTATCGAATCCAAGTTGATGCGTCCGATACCATTGTAATTGCCGTCCAGCTCATTTTCTGGTGCGCGATATCCCAACACATCAACACATTCATTGTTGGCGATCCTTTGGTCACTGCAGGTTGCGCCCGTCACCGGGTCCAATGTACCCAACGGACTAAAACTACTGTTTGGCGAATCGACTTTAGCGCCATGCACATTAACCAGAATGCGTGTGTCTTCGTTTGGCTCAATGGAGAACAAAGCGCGGTACGCCGTATTGTCGCTGCCATTGACGGTTGAACCGTCAATTAGATTTTTGCCATAACCATCGGAGTCTGTTTTCGCCACCGCGACGCGGGCGCTGACATTCTTTGATAATGCCCCAGAAGCCGCGGCTTCGATCACGGAACGACCGCGATTACTAAAGCGCCACTTACCTGAAACCTGAGTTTCTTTAGTTGGCTTTTTGGTAATAAACTTTACAGCGCCACCCGTGGTGTTGCGTCCATAAATGGTGCCCTGTGGACCCTTCAGAACCTCAACGCGCTCAGCATCGAATAGTTGAAAAGGACTGAGTGCCGGAGAGCTCACGTACACTTCATCTGAATACAAGCCGACCGGCCCTGCATTGTTGGTGTTTAAATCATTAAGACCGGCACCGCGCAGAAATAAAAGCAGTTGACTCCCTTCTCCGCTGGAGTTACCAATCTCCAACCCTGGAACAAATTGACCAAGCTCACCCGACTGCGTTACTCCCAGAGCGTTCATTTCCTCATCGGAAAAGGCGGCAATCGCAATCGGAATATCCTGAATACTTTCAGATTTCTTTTGGGCGGTTACAATTAACTCTTCAAGAAAGAGTTCTTCTGACTCAACGTAGATCTCTTCTGATTCTACGGAATTTTCCTGAGCGAAAGAGTATGCCCCTGAAAACGCAGCGGTTGATACCGCCACAGCTAGCGCACTGCGCCTATAAAACGTCGTGTTTCCCATTTTTACCCCACACACTGTCTATTAAAAGCGCGCGGAGTCTATCAAATAAATATGCGGGATTCCTTGCTGAGGACACCAAAACAGCGGATTTTGTGCTATGTCAGAAATAAAAATAGGGAATATCACCCGATATCCCAAACAACTGTAAATTATGATGAGACACGCCCGACCATACGCTCAAATATGCATGCTGCCTTGGTCTCGCGCGTGAGTACATTTTACGGTGTAACAAGCACTGGCGAGACAGATTTACGCGACTCAGCGGATGAGGGGTTGAGCGCGACGGTACATATCAAGCAGTACTAGCACACCGGATTGAGCGAGGACAAGCTGATAGGTGAAGCGCTATACCTGGTGAGCTAGCAAAGCCTGCATTAGGAAGAACGGTTGAGCCAATTTAAATATACAAAATACAACTCCACGCATACGGCTAACCCGATCACTATGGTGGCCGCCCAATACAAGTAGACCAGCGCGCCTACTCGTGCGTTGTAGCCAGCCCACAGTAGCGCGCTAAGAATAAGCAAGAAGAACCCCATCACCACAAGAAACTCTACGGGTGTGTGTTTTCGGGACGGCAGTATCCGTGATGAGAACTTGTTTAACTCACACCCAACGAGTACGAGCGATTAGACCTTCTCCTTTTAATCCGCATCAACGACTTGCTCCACAAGATTTACAGCGTGACTTTTAAACGGATATCGATGCGCATCAAGCACCTGCTTAACAATGAATTCTGCAATCAACTTAGTTCCGGTGGAATTGAAGTGACAACATGCATCAGCATAGACCATGCCCGGCTCGCTATCCATAATCCCCAATCCGCTAGCAAAGTGCACACCGTGCTGCTCGAAGTCATCGATTCGCGCAGCCAGCCGCGGATAGCCTTCAATGGCATTGGCGCTGTAGTTATGTGAATGATCAATCGCCACGTTTGATTCCTCTGGTCCAAAGACGCGGTTACCAAAGTATTGATTAGGTTGCAAAATATGAACGTACTTGATGTTATTGGCCGTCGCAACCTTATGCATCAAAATCGACGCGTCCCGCCAATAGTCCGCTGCCTTCTCCAAGGCCTGATCTCGGGTCAGCGGCTCAAGGCTTGGATTAAGGTACACCACGGAGTCTTCCGACGGTCGAGAGGGTATCGATTGGTACGCAACAATGCTCTCGTTCAGTGTACGATATGCCCGTTTTCGCAGTGTGGTAGCCCAGAGCCAACTGCACGCAAGTTTACTCTGATTAGCAGACTCAGCCATCCGATTGATCTTGCGTTTTAAGCGACTTATGTCGGCCAATGCTTCGATTTTTTCGGAGCTTAATTCTGACTGATTCAGAATATCCATCATTTCGAGCATATGCCCGGCACTTGGCATCGTGATTGACAGGCCTTGTCGACTATTCTTCTCCGACAGCACGATTTCGTTAAACCCATCCAAATTAATCACCGTGTCAAACTGCTGCCCGATGGATAAAAAATAGGTCAACAGTTGCAACTGCTGTGGTTGTTTGTATCCGCCTTGTGCAAACGTTAAAACAACAATTTCCTTGTCTTTGAATCTTTCATCGGCCTTCAGGCCGCGAATGATGTCAGCTCGGCTTTTAACAAAGATTTGTTGTGCCACAGAACCGCCGAATATACCAATAACGTACTCGTTGGGAGCGGACTTTACATAGGGGTAATCGACACCGGCCGAATGGAAGCCAAAATTATTGTACTTACGATTCCCAAAACGTGCACCCGGAGGGTAATTCAGATAACCAAAGTACGGGTGCAAATACTTTTTTAACGCGACCCTGCCTTGCACTACCTCCGGCAAAAGCTCTACTTGTGGTGGATGCTGGTAGAAGTTGGCACCGTACTGGATTCGGTAAATAGAAAAGGCTGTGAGTTCGAGCAACACGAACAGCACCGCCACATTAATCAAGGCGACTTTGAGCCAATAGATGACGTTATGCAAAATTCAACACACTCAAACTAGACAGCAACCTACTGCTTTTCGCGGATACAAAGATAATAGGCCCATCCGATGAGTACGAGCTGAAGCGGGCCGCGAATCAACAGATAGGCTGGCCCAGACTGATGCCCTCCTAGCCCGACGCCATTCATCGCGGCATAGATGTTGGCCGGAAAAAACAGCACAAAGACAGCAAGCGCAAGCATGGCGGCTGTTGTCTGAAAGCGGGGAATAAATAAGCCAATACCGATGATTAGCTCAAGCATGCCGGTCAGGTAAATCAGGAGCTCACGTGCGGGAACCCAGGCAGGCAACATATCGACCATACCTTGGGTTTTCACGAAATGTCCTAGGGCAAAAAACAAAAACGCGATGCCCAACCCCCAGCAAGCAGAACGCCGCACTGATGTTGGTCGACCCGTCGCTTTCGAATACATAAATTCGATCGCCATTGGGCTAATCAACAGAGCAAGGATAATAATCACATTCGTCATGTCGTCGCTCCTTAAAAATTAATGGTCTGCCACGGTATTTGGCCTGACTTACTCGCCGTTCATAAGTCAGCATACCAGAATAAGCCCAGCCTTTATTTTACGATCTCTTGTGTCGCGCTGTGAATACACTTCGCTTGCTCTCCCAAGCGCAAATTGGCACCGAGGTAGGCCGCGAAAACCTTGACCTATTTGACCGCTACTCATATCGGACAGACCGTAACGTGTAACGCCCCTAACATTGTTGAAGGCCAAATCTCAGTTGAGTGACTTGGATTCCAGCAACCGTCGTAACGGTTCCGGCAGTATGCTGTGTGCTGCCCGAGTAATCGCCTCTTCATTCTTCTGCCACACCACCCCTAAATAAATAACACCTAAGCCAATCACGCTTAAGGCCACCGGAAACAACCAACTGTCTTTAAACACGTCGGATGCGAGGTATCCCAGGTAAAAACAACATCCAAGCGCACCACACACCACGAACACTTTGCGCACGAGCACCACCCCGACGCCAATTAGACCGAGATTGATACAAAAGTATCCGAATTTAGCCAGCTCACTATCCGAGTGTTGTAGGGATAAGCCGCCCCAGAATGCCAATACACCAACGATATAGAGCCAAAAAGCATAGTCAGCCTTTCGATGTGCACGGATGTCTACCCAGATTGCAAGCGCGATGAGGAGTACGCCTGACACCATCGACACCAATTTGCGGATTTCCCAGGTCTGATATTCACCAGTAATAATGACCGACAGATCCATACTCATATACCAAAGCGTGATTGCTATCGGCATCACCATAAACGGATATTGGTACTTCCTCGCGAGAATAAGCCCCACTGCCAAAGTGCCTAGTTCCATATACAACCAATGCCATTTCACATAGCGATGGTAGTCACGATATACCGTCTCGTCTGGCCATACGCCCAACCATTGCTGTAGGCCATAAATCGCTAGCGGCGTCAGACTCACAACAAAGGTCGCGCAAATACCCGCAGGAATAATCAAGCTCTTACGACTGAACGAGTTAACCAACTGGATGCCTACCGCCCCGTAGAGCAACGAAATCGACACAATACCGGCACCACCAAACGCTTCCCAACCCAAATTCATGAACAACGTCATGGCACCGATCGCAATCAAACCGCCCAAGTAATAAAGAACATGGGTAAAGGTGAACGCCGGCTTATGCTCTGATCGAGAACGTAAAAATGCATACAAGGCATCCGCTTGCTCCGAAGAGAGGATTCTCTCAGCCACCGCTGCAGTTAAGGTTTGTTTTGAAATGTCCATGCATACCCTGCCTTGAGTATTGAAATTATAGTGCGCCTAATCGCCGCAATGAAAAGCAAGTAGACTCAGCGCCATATTTATCCTTCAAGGCCGACTCATTGAATTGGCATCGGACTCCATGGTCTCAAGCGTCCTAATATATTCATCGTAGATGGCCTTCATAGTATCGTAAGTCTTGTCACCGTTACCATAAAAGTGAGGACCACGATATCGAATAGGCTGTACTGGGCAGGTTACCGGCTTAAACGAGATCGGGTTGCGATACTCTAAATGCATCGTTAACACTGCCTCATCCGGATAGTATCCCAGCACATCGACGTCAGCCACGCTGCCATCCGCTAAAATGGTCTGCTCGGATACTAAGAAGCCAGCCAATCTACCTGACGCGAGCGCTGCTTCTATGCGTTTTGGAAAATGAACAACTTGCCGGCTTTTTGTCGGTTTCCAATAGCGTGCGACATCGGCTGTGTTGACGTAGATGAGAGGCAACGGCTCGGCCACAGCACACGTATTCTTGACTTGACTCGCAGCGCACGAGACGAGCATCAGTGTGAGTAAACTGATGGTGAGTAATCGCATCCAACACATAAGGCCCTCGCTGAATTGGCTTATCGAACGTTGTTGTGTGGGATCAATTGATGCCGCATGACTCACGGAGGTCACCATAAAGAGAGAGACCACGAGCTTGTATTTGGTAGTAGGTTTGCTGCTGGAGTACGATTATTTTAGGCAGCATAGCACTCTCTGATGTCGCAGCGATGTCAAAACTATGGTCTGGCGTGCCGCAACTCGCCGACACACTGGCTCTCTTAGACTACCGTAATCCGGTCTCAAAATAGGACGCCAAATGGCACGCTGACCAAAGAATCGTTAAACAACGCTGATCACTGTTTACGCCACCTTGTCGAACAAGGGTGTCAAAAGCGCCAGCTCATTAGAATCAACGCCGCTCAACATCGCCTTGGCCGCTTCTGTATAGGTGAGCTTGGCATTGTCATACGTTTCCAGACCGACCTCGGTCAAATGCACCAGACTCACACGGGCATCGCGCGCGTTCTTCTGCTTCTCCACCAAGTGCAGTTTTTCCAGTGGATTCAGCAAACGCGTCACGCCCGACGCACTCAGGTTCACAGCATGCGCTAGGCCCACTCGGTTTAACGTATTGCCTGGCGCCTCGGCAAGCTCATGCAGTACATAAAACTCGCTTAGACTGACGCCATGAATCGAGAGCGACAGACCAAGACGCTTACTAACGCGCCCGTACAGTGAATTGAGCGACATCATAAAATTTAACGCGGATTGAGACATTTAATTTTCTCGCAATATATAGTTGATTACTCAACTATATATCAAGCACTAGTCACGCGCAATAAAAAAAGTGGTGCACCCTGAAAGCACACCACTTCTATTTTCGCCTCAGCAGTACTGACTATTTTTTCTTGCCACGCAGGCGCTGACTAATTTCTTCTACCTTCTCAGCAGCTTCACGAAGTCGTTCTGGGATGTCTACGAAGGAAGACAAACCACCACCGAAACGCTCTTTGAACTCTTCAACACGATCCTCAAGTGACTCCCGACCCTTGCTAACGCTGGTTTCCAACTCGCCCTGCATGGACTGCCCACGTTGCACCAAGTCGGCAAACACCTTTTGACCTTCAGCATTGATCTCTTCGTACTTGTCTTGCACATCTTCATAGCGCTCTGACAATTCCTCATAAGCACGTGAATAGGCACCTAGACCTGCCAACCAGATATTCTTTGCCATCGCTTCAGCTTTGTCGCCACTCAAGCCAGAGAGGTTATCTTTCAACATGGCTTGCAGTTGCTCGATGCGGTTCTCGACTTTTTTAGCTTCAGCCTTGGTGGCTTTGTTCGCAGTTTTCTTGGCCGCAGTGGCTTTTTTAGTTGCCGCCTTTTTCACTGACTCAGCTTTCTTGCTTACTTTCTTAGTCGCTTTCTTGCTTGCAGTCGTGGCTTTCTTAGTGACCTTTTTGGTCGCTTTCTTAGCCGCGGTTTTTGCACTTGCAGCCTTCTTGCTCACCTTTTTAGTTACTTTCTTAGTCACCTTTTTGGCGGCCTTTTTGGCTACTTTTTTGGTTTCAGCTGCTTTCTCAGCAACTTGCTCTACAGCGTTTTTGTCGTCTGCCATATTTGTTCACCTGAATGTGTGCCGATCATGTCAACCATGCACGGTTCGTGTTTTAGATGGCAAGAAGTTTAACGTTGCAAGTTAGAAACTGCGCCCTAATTAGAATCCAAATTCTAATCGTGTAAAGCGCTGTCAGGCGGGCAAATGCTCATCCAAAACCTTGTTCATTTCACGCTCGAGCTGTGGCGCTAATGCGCGTGTCATAAAGCCGAGTTTTACGTTCACGGTCAACTCACCAGCACGTGGTTCAACCGTGGCATCCACGCCGGCTGTATGGCGATAGCGATAGTTTTCCCCATCGGGTTTATAGCTGCCGCCGAACTTAGCCGTCAGCTTATCCAGCAGTTTCTCTGCCAGGGCAGAACATTGTTCTGCATTTAGGTCGAGTTCGCGTTTTACGTGAATATTACTCATGGGGTCTCAGTCTTCAAGGAAAGGTAAAAAATGTAAGTACAGGTGCTCTTCAATGCTGGTTTGCGTTTTCTTGGTGGTAATCAAATCATCGTAACTACCATAACTGATCAAGGTATATAGCAGGTTGTCAGCCAACATCTCGGAAGCGCTGGACGAATCGGCCACCTGGGCCTTGTCCATAATCAGCTTCACTAAACTGCTTAGAGTCTGATACAGCAGACTCAAGAGTTTGGCGATGGCATCGCGCAGTGAAACATAGCGTTTATGTATCCCACGCAAATCCTGACTGATGAAACGAAATTGTTGGAGTATGTCAGATACCACCGTCAGCCCGGCCAGCGTTTCTTTAGGGTTGCCACGTGCCTGTGCAGTAATCTGCTGCAAAGCCACCAATACTCGAGCGTGAAACTGGGCGTACAACTCCTCGACAACTTGTTCCTTGCCCTTAAAGTGATAGTAGAGGTTGCCGGGACTGATATTCATTTCATGCGCCAGATCCACACTGGTCACAACACTTTCGCCGCGCTCATTGAGTAGCACCAGCGCGACATCCAGAATCAGGTCTCGTGTTCGCATTTTCGCCATGCGAAGAGTGTATGTCGAAACCGTTGTGTTTCACAATACAATTACATAATGCAACGTGGGATATAACGACCGCAACAGCGCAAAAAAAAAGGTCCGTCGGAATCGACGAACCTTCTTAAAAAGCCGGTCTTGAGACCCGCCTAGGAGGAATGAATCCGAGATTATGCGGATTTCTTAAGGTCTTTACTCAGCGAATCCAGCTTGGCTGATAAGTCCTGTAAACGTGCAGGAATATCTACCTTTGCACTCAAACCGACCAACTTGCCCTTCGCTTCTTCAATTTTGTCTTCAACCGTTGAACGGCCTTCTTTCAAACGCGCTTCCGCCTGATCTTGAACTTTCTCACCACGCGCAACGAGGTCTTCAACCAAGTCTTGTCCGTCGTTGTTCAACTTGGTGTAGCGTGATTGCAGCTCATCGCCCAGGGCGTTATACCGACCAACAACTTCTTCATACGTTTTTCCGGCTGCGCCCAAACCCGCGAACCAAACCTGCTTGGCCACATGCTGTGCTTTCTGTACGTTGGCGTTCACTTTAGCCAAAACGCCTTCCGCAGCCGTTTCAACAGCGTCTTCTACCGCATCCACGACATCTTCAACTGCGTCAACAGCTTCTTTCATTTCAACTTTCGCTTTTGCAGATGCTTTTTTTACTTTAGCGGTGCTGGTTTTCGCAGCACTGGTCTTCTTAGTTGCCATAACTGGCCTCCAAAATTCAAATCGGGTTTATGTCAATGCCATGCATAATACGATCGGATTTTAGAATCCGCGCCCTAATTAGAATTCCTTTTCTAAATAGTCACCGTCTAAAACGGAAACCTCAACCGAGGAGCACGTCTTTGGCGCGATTGATTTGTTTAGCCAAGGCGGGCGAGCCACCACGGTCTGGGTGCATTTTCTGCATTAATGATTTGTGTGCTGCTTTGACTTCCGCCACAGGCGCATTTTCGTCAACACCGAGTATTTCCGCGGCTTGCGAGCGTGTCATACTTGTGCTTACTGAGTTGGGCCCGTCTGAGTCAGTTGCATCCGCTCCGACCATAAACCGTTTGAAGATCGGCACGTACGGAGCAAACTGTATGGCACGCGCAGCAATCGCCAGCAGACCCGCCATTATTCCGAGAACCCAATGTGCACGACCCGCTACGACCAGTGCCAAGACCACACCCAGACTACCGTAGACAGCCCATTTTTTATACAGCGGGCGACGTGCGTCAGTCGGCACAGATTGCCACCGTTTATAAGCGTAAATGAGCGCTGCTACCAGCGCAATGACAAGTAAAGATCTCAGCACGGACCGAATGTGGTTATTGAGCGATACAGGTTATAATAGAGATATTCGACCAACTTTAACACCGATGTCTATGCCGAACCCCATAATCGCAGGTCTGTGCGACTTTATTGCCGCATCACCGACGCCGTTTCACGCCACCCAAAACCTCAAGATCATGTTTGCCGACGCTGGCTTTGACGTGCTCAATGAAGGGGATAACTGGGATATAAAGCCAAACAGCGCCTACGTGGTGACGCGCAACGATTCCTCGATAATTGCTTTTCGCACCGGCAAAGACTGGATGCAAGGCATGCAAATGGTTGGCGCGCACACAGACAGCCCTTGCCTGCGTATCAAACCCAACCCTGACGTCAAAACACACGGTTATGCACAGCTCGGTGTCGAAGTGTATGGCGGTGTGTTGCTGCACCCGTGGCTAGACCGCGACCTCTCGATAGCAGGTCGAGTCAGCGGCACAGATAAACACGGCAATGTGGTTAGCAAATTGATCGATTTCAAGCGTCCCGTGGCTGTTATCCCAAATCTCGCAATTCACCTTGATCGTGAAGCCAACAGCTCACGTGTCATCAACCCCCAGACGCATCTGCCACTGATTTTGTCGCAGCAGCCAGAGCAAAGTTTTGATGACCTACTGCTGGCTGAGTGCGGCGAGTCTATGGCGAATGTACTCGAGTACGAGCTTTCATGCTACGACACCCAAGCGCCTTCCGTGGTTGGTTTGAATAACGAATTTATTTGCGCGGCACGCCTAGACAACCTACTCAGCACCTACATCGGGGCACGCGCGCTTCTGGACAGCCAATCAGATCAAGCCGCCCTATTTATCTCCAATGACCACGAAGAAGTCGGCTCGTCATCTGCCAGCGGTGCGCATGGCCCGTTTTTGAAATCAGTATTGGAACGCTTAACTCATAGCGCAGTGCAATTGACACAACTTATTAGTCGCTCGTCACTACTATCGTGTGACAATGCACACGGTATTCACCCTAACTACGCGGACAAACACGACAAAAACCATGGCCCGATTCTGAACGCCGGTCCAGTGATCAAGATAAATAACAACCAACGCTATGCTACCACCAGCGTCAGCTCTGCCAAGTTTCAGAAACGCTGTCAGGCAGCCGGGGTTCCGCTACAGAAATTCGTGGTGCGCAGCGATATGGCCTGCGGCAGCACCATCGGCCCCATTACCGCGACCGAGCTTGGTATCGAAACCTTAGACGTTGGTGCACCACAATGGGCGATGCATTCAATTCGCGAAACCGCGGGCACCAAAGATTGTGAGTATTTGTATCAAGCTGCCTGCGCATTTATCAGCTAACGCAGCCAAAACAACGTGCGCATCGATTTACGGTAGAATGGTGCGCACACCCGATTAAAAACCTGCTGGGAGGCGATAACGCGTCATGCAAGAAACCCTGATCGACCAAGGATTGAACCTTATGCTTTACGGCATGGGCACGGTGTTTGTTTTTTTGACTATTCTAGTTTTTGCTACTGTCTTGATGTCGCGCATTGTGACGCGCTTTAGTGACGATGACGTAGACTTGCCAACACCGCAATCGGCCGCCATCAGCCTCGACACCACGATTCCTGAAAATCATCGCCGCGCCATCGAAAAAGCGATCGCGCTGTACCGCCAACGCTAATTACCCGTCCGCGTCACCACATTATGCAAACTAAATCTGGTTCACAAAAACTCGGCATTACCGAAGTCGTCTTCCGAGACGCACATCAAAGCCTGCTCGCAACCCGTATGCGAATCGACGACATGCTGCCAGTCGCCGCAGAACTCGATAAAATCGGGTTTTGGTCGATGGAGTCTTGGGGCGGCGCGACCTTTGATGCTTGCATACGCTATCTTGGGGAAGACCCTTGGGACCGTATTCGTGAAATCAAAAAAGCCATGCCCAACACGCCACAGCAAATGCTGTTTCGCGGGCAAAATATACTTGGGTACCGTCATTACGCTGACGACGTGGTCACCAAATTCGTCGAACGATGTGCGGTCAATGGCATTGACGTATTCCGCGTGTTTGACGCCATGAACGATATGCGCAACATGACCACAGCGCTGAAAGCTGTGAATCAAGTTGGTAAACACGCACAAGGCACGCTCAGTTATACCGTCAGCCCGGTACACAATACACAACTTTGGTTGGACCTGGCTAAGCAACTGGAAGACGCCGGTGCGGATTCGATATGCATCAAAGATATGGCGGGTCTACTCAAGCCGTATGTTGGCTTTGAGCTGGTCACCGAACTCAAGAAGTGCGTGGATATTCCGATTCAGTTGCACGCGCATGCTACAACGGGACTCAGTACCACCACCATCACCAAATGCGTCGAAGCTGGAATTGACACCGTCGACACGTCGATTTCATCGATGTCGATGACCTATGGGCACTCCGCCACCGAGTCAGTGGTCTCGATTTTTGAAGGCAGCGAACGTGATACCGGCCTAGATATCGCGAAGCTGGAGAACATTGCCAGCTATTTTCGCACCGTGCGTAGAAAGTACGCTCAGTTTGAGGGGTCACTGCGCGGCGTCGACTCGCGCATTCTGGTCGCCCAAGTACCGGGCGGCATGCTAACTAATATGGAAAGCCAACTTAAACAACAAGGCGCTGAAGATCAGCTTGATGCTGTGTTGGCAGAGATTCCTCGCGTGCGCGAAGACCTCGGTTTCATTCCCTTGGTCACACCAACGTCGCAAATTGTTGGTACACAAGCGGTCATTAATGTGCTGATGGGTGAACGCTACAAAAACATTGCGAAGGAAACCGCTGGCGTCCTGCGTGGCGAGTATGGTGCCACACCGGCGCCGGTCAATGCTGAACTACAACAACGTGTGCTCGATGATGGCGAGCAAGCGATCACTTGCCGCCCTGCGGACTTACTGTCAGACGAGTTGGATAAGCTCACACAAGAATTCGACGGCCTGGTTAAACAACATGCATTACGCACCAAACCCCAATCAGATTATGTGGACGATGTATTGACCTACGCGTTGTTTCCACAAGTGGGACTGAAATTCCTGCAAAACCGCGATAACCCATCGGCCTTCGAACCTGCTCCTGGCAGTGAAATCACAAAATCAAAAGCCATCGTCACCAGCGAAGACGGGCAAGAAATTTACACCGTGGACGTGGACGGGACTGCATACACCGTCACGGTTAGCGCCGGCGGTGATCTATCTGGCATCGCGCCTGTAGGTCAAGCGCAAACCACACCGAACAAAAGCGAATCAGTCACGGCGACACCGGCAACAAAGTCAGAACCGGTGACTGCGCCACTGGCAGGCAACGTGATCACCATCCCGGTCAAACCGGGCGACACAGTCACAGCAGGCCAAACCATCATCGTGCTGGAAGCGATGAAAATGGAAACCAATATTTCAGCACCGCGTGATGGACAGATCGCTGAAGTCGCCGTCAAATCCGGTGACACCGTGGCGGTTGGTGACACGCTACTCACACTCGCGTAGGGCTGCCGCATGGAACAGTTAAATAATCTCTGGCTCAGCTCCGGCGTAGCGCAGGTACAAGGCGGCCAACTGGTGATGTTATTGGTTGGTCTCGGGCTGCTTTTTCTAGCCATTCGCAAAGGCTTTGAACCGCTACTGCTGGTCCCCATCGGGTTCGGCACGCTGCTCGCAAACATTCCCGGCGCGGGCTTTGAGTTGGCCCCAGTCTTTGACGCCGCTGGTAATCTGGAAAGCCCCGGCGGCTTACTGTATTACATTTACCACGCAGGCATTGAAACCGGCCTGTTTCCGTTGCTCATTTTCATGGGGGTTGGCGCGATGACCGATTTCGGTCCGCTCCTGGCCAATCCACGCACCTTATTGCTTGGTGCGGCGGCGCAAGTTGGTATTTTTACCACCGTGCTCGGTGCAGTGACGTTGGGGCATTTCGGCATCATGGATTTTTCGATTCGAGACGCCGCCTCAATTGGCATTATCGGTGGCGCAGACGGGCCGACCGCAATCTTCGTAACCAGCAAACTGTCACCGGAATTACTCGGTGCCGTCGCGGTCGCGGCCTACTCGTATATGGCGCTGGTGCCGATCATTCAACCACCGATCATGCGCGCACTGACCACCTCCGCAGAACGCGAAATCAAGATGGAGCAACTGCGGCCAGTTGGTAAGCTTGAGAAAATCGTGTTTCCGCTAACCTTGTTGGTACTGGTCGCATTTTTGCTGCCCGACGCCGCTCCGCTGCTCGGCATGTTCTGTTTTGGAAACTTGATGCGCGAGTGTGGTGTGGTAAACCGGCTCAGTGACACCACTCAAAACGCACTCATCAATGTGGTCACGATCTTCCTCGGCTTAGGTGTCGGCTCAAAGATGAGCGCCGAAAAATTCCTCAATCTTGAAACACTCGGGATACTGGGACTAGGCGCCGTGGCATTCTGCATTGGCACAGCCGCCGGCGTATTAATGGCCAAACTCATGAATCGCTTTTCGCAACAGAAAATCAACCCGTTGATTGGCGCTGCTGGCGTATCCGCGGTGCCAATGGCAGCGCGTGTTGCCAATAAGGTTGGACTGGAAGCGAATCCACAAAACTTTTTGCTCATGCACGCCATGGGGCCCAATGTAGCTGGTGTCATTGGCTCCGCAGTTGCTGCGGGCGTAATGATCAGCCTGGTATCGGGAATGTAACGATGATTTTTAAACTTGATGACACCCAACCCGAAATTGCCGACACCTGCTTTGTTGCGCCTTCGGCATCGTTAATTGGGGCGGTTAAAATGGCAGCCAACGCCAGCGTTTGGTTCAACTGCGTGCTTCGCGCTGATAATGAACCCATTGTGATCGGTGAAAACAGTAATGTGCAGGACGGCTCAGTACTGCATGTTGACCCTGGCTACCCCATTGAGATTGCCGCCAATGTCACCATTGGTCACAAAGTTATGTTGCACGGATGTGTTATTGGCGAAGGCACCTTGATCGGCATGAACGCCGTGGTCCTGAATGGGGCACGCATTGGACGAAATTGCCTGATTGGTGCGAATGCGCTGGTGACTGAAAACATGGAAATACCAGACGGCTCGATGGTGCTGGGTTCTCCTGCTAAGGTGGTTAAAACCTTAGATGAAAAACTGCAGGTACGGCTAGCTGAAGGTGCCAAACACTATGTTGATAACGGCGCACGTTATCGAACAGGTTTAGTGCGGATTGACGACTAGACCTGCGTTAGACTCAAAAAAAGCTGTGTGCCAACCGAGCAATACTCGCCTGAACACACAGCCTTGTGCTGTTTGGATAAACCGGCCTTAACTGACCAGCTTCCAAGTCCCGTCGGCTTGGCGACACGCCTTGCCTTGCATAATTTCCGTTTGACCGTCGATTTCGACCGTCTGACGAAAATCACGGCACGGCATATTACCTTCATAGTACGTGCGTGTTGGAGTCACCGAATGCGCCTTACCATCGGGATCATTCCAATACGTGGTCTGACCAACTTTATTACTCTCAAGAGCCTGATTGTGTTTCTTCACAAATGCCGTTGAAGCAAAGTAACCTGCGGCACCACAAGCGGCAGTCCAACCATCACGACTACCGTGACCTTTGAACAGCTTGTTACAAACCACCGCACCTAGAATCCCGCCACCAAGCGGAATCACATTTTCTTTATTGAACACATTGGGATCAGGTCCGACTGTGCCATTCTGGTTCACGGCACAGGCAGATAAACCCGCCACCATCAGTGCTATCGTTGCCGATGCTAAAGTACGTTTCATAAGTAACCCTACATTAGTTTTAGAGTGAGTCGATACGCGCAGGATTTCACACTTGGTGTTCACAGAGTGTAAAGTAACAACGATTTAATCCAGCGACTGTGCGTTAACTCTACGCACTCAAACGCATCGCATTAATATTTTCAGCACGCGCTAACGCGTTCAAAATCGCAATGAATGTGGCACCAAGAATGTCTCGGCTTCGACCGACGCCACAAACACGCTGCGCATTGACACTGACTTGCACATAAGCAATGGCTTCCGATGCATCATCGTGCCCAAGCGTATGCTCATCGTACTCAATAATCACAATGTCGTGTTGAGTATGTCGATTCAAACCACTCACGAATGCCTCCAACACTCCACGCCCCTCGCCTTGGATTGGGTGCTCCGCGTGATTTGCGACCAGAACCGCCTGCATTGCATCGAGGCCTGACTCCCGATTCACTTGGTAACTCTTTAACGCAATGGCGTTGTCTGGCTCGATATACGTTTTTTCGAATAGCGACACGATCTGATCGGCAGTAACTTCGGACTCGCAGTCTTCGGCAAAGACCTGCACCACTGGACTGAAATCCACCTGCAACCAGCGCGGCATCTTGATGGCGTGCTCTTGCTCCAGAACATAAGCCACACCGCCCTTGCCAGACTGTGAATTAATTCGAATGACTTGTTGGTAGTTACGCCCTAGATCGCGTGGATCAATCGGCAAGTAGGCGACTTCCCAGGTTTCGCCTTCCTGATATTGCGCCAGGCATTTGTTAATTGCGTCCTGATGACTGCCGGAAAATGCCGCGAACACCAGTTCGCCCGCGTAAGGATGACGTGGATGCACCTTCAACTGCGTGCATTTTTCAACCACATTAATAATGCGATCCATATGTGAAAAATCCAACTCTGGATCAACGCCTGCGCTATACATATTCATACCCATAGTCACAATATCCATATTACCGGTTCGCTCGCCATTACCCAGCAAGGTGCCTTCAACACGATCCGCCCCAGCCAGCACGCCCAACTCAGAGGCCGCAACGCCACAACCTCGATCATTATGCGTGTGCAGACTGACAATCACCGAATCACGTCGCGATACTTGCTCGCAAAACCACTCAATCTGATCGGCATACACATTCGGCGTGGCGACCTCCACCGTGGCGGGCAAATTGATGATGCATTTTTTATCTGACGTCGGCTGCCAAACATCAATCACCGCATTACAAACTTCGACCGCATAATCCACTTCGGTACCGGTAAAACTCTCCGGTGAATATTGAAACTGCCAGTCGGTTTCAGGCTGCCGCGCCGCCCCTTCTCCCACCCAGGTCGCGCCGTCGACGGCAATTTGTTTGATTTGTTCACGCGACATTTTAAATACCTGCTCACGCTGCACAGTGGAGGTGGAGTTATAAACATGCACAATCGCACGCGACGCACCTTTAAGCGATTCATAGGTTCGTTCGATCAAGGGTTTTCGCGCCTGGGTCAGTACCTGAATCGTGACGTCGTCTGGAATGCGTTGTTCGGTAATCAATTTACGCACGAAATCAAAATCAGTTTGAGACGCAGCAGGAAAACCAATCTCGATTTGCTTGAACCCGACATCCACCAGCATCTCAAACATCTCTAACTTCTGCTCGGGCGACATCGGCTCAATCAAGGCTTGATTCCCATCGCGCAGATCCACACTGCACCATTGTGGCGCGGCTTCGATCACACGATTCGGCCAGCGGCGGTCGGGCTTGTGAATCGGTTGAATGGGTGTGTATTTGCGGTGGTCGAAACGGCTCATGTCTATACTTTGAAATCGGTGTTTGCAGTCAAGACTGAATTATACGAAAGTCGTGTTAGCGCTTTTGACTATTCTAGAAATTAAAGCGACAATAATTAGACATAAACACTACGTTTTTATGATTTGATAGATTTTATGGCTAAAATTGACAACATAGATAGACACATTCTTCGAGAATTGCAACAGAACGCGCGCATGAGCAACCTGGAACTTGCGGAACGCGTCAACCTGTCGGCAACCCCCTGTGCGCGGCGCGTCAAGCAGCTAGAAGACGCTGGCATTATCAAACAGCATATCACCGTGCTGGATGCCGAAAAACTGGGATTAAATCTAACCGCGATGATCAGCGTGACCATGGATCGACACACGGCAGATCGTTTCGAAAAATTTGAACACGCTGCTGCGGCCTTACCTGAGGTCATGGAATGCTATGTGGTCACGGGGCAAGATTCGGATTTTTTAATCAAAGTTCTGGTACGAGATATGCGACACTATGAAGAGTTTCTGCTACGTCGACTTACCAAGCTCGATGGTGTCAGCGGTGTTCACACTAGCTTCGTGTTACGCCAGCCCATCAATAAATGTGTATTGCCGCTGCAGACATCTGCTTAAAACAACACTAATAATACGTACGGGTCGACCACGTAGCCGCCCGACATAACCACGAAATTCCCCTATGAAACTACTCTCTCGAAGTCTGCTGCTAATTGCTGCGCTGATCCTGCTTCTGCTGGTCGGACTGTATGCAACCGGGCATGGCTACATCATCACCAGCCTTCAGCGTACTTATATGGCAGGGCATGTAACTGCCAACATCAATGACCATCCTGAGTTTGCCACGCGGGTCATTACCACCGCCAACCCATCCGAATTGAGCCAACACCCAGATTACAATAAAGCACCACTGCCACCGGAGTTCGTCGAACAGTTAATCGCGTACGACTCTGCCGCATTTCTGGTGCTCAAAGATGGCCAAGTCTTGCACGAAACCTATTTCGATGGGTATTCAAATCGCAGCAAGACTAACTCGTTTTCAATGGCGAAAACGGTGACCACTCTGATGCTGGGTATCGCTATCGAGGAAGGTCATGTCAAAGGGCTGGATCAACCCATCACGGACTTTCTGCCAGAATTCAAATCCGACCCCTTAGGCAGCAGAGCCACCATCGGTCAGCTCTCCGCCATGGATTCGGGCTATGAATGGGATGAGCACTACTATTCGCCCTTCAGTCCAACGGTCGAATTGTTGTATGGCGACGATATTCGGAGTTTTCTACTCAATGGGAAATTCACCTCCGAACCCGGCAGTTACTGGTACTACTCCAGCGCATCCACCGAGCTGATGGGTATCTTCCTGCTACGCGCATTACAGCAGGCTGGTGCGGCTGAGACCTTAAGTCAGTACCTCAGCGAGAAACTGTGGCAGCCGATGCAGATGAACGATGACGCCTTGTGGCATCTGGATGACAACGGTATGGAGTTGGTGTTCTGCTGTCTCAATACCAATGCGCGCAACTACTCACGATTAGGCCAATTGATGTTGAACCAAGGACGATGGAATGCACAACAACTGGTGCCCGCCGATTTCATTCAACAAATGATTCAACCTGGACTGGTTGAGCACTACGGGCTATCGACCTGGCTGGGTATGCACAAGAACCCCGGCTACTACTGGTTTAGCGGTCACCTGGGGCAACACATTGTGGTGATCCCGGAGCACAATATGGTTGTCGTACGGCTCGGCGAGCGAACCGACCCTGCCCGCGACCACGTAAAGGACACGGTTCCGGAATATGTGTCGGTCGGATTGAGCCTGATTGACTAGCCAGTGGCAACGCCCCCCCCTGGGTGCCGATTAAGCGGCACCCGGTGGCGTCACTAGCCCCAGAAACACCACCACACCAATAAAAGTCAGCATTACACCAATAATTTTGCGTCGGTTTAGTTCTTCCTTGAGGAACAACCAGGCCATCACAATTATAAACATGTTGGCGGTCTCATTGAGGACTGAAGCCACGGAGGCATCGGTATACTTAAAACCGCCGAGCCAGAACAACATCGCGAAGTACGTACCAAGCACAGCAGCCACGACAATCCATAACCACGGATGTTGTTCTTGGGTCACAACCCGCCAAGTGGATTGAATCTGTCCGCGTAGTACGATGTACAACACCATCCCCACGATCCCAGCCAGTAAGCGCAAACTGACCATCCAAAAGAAACCGCTGTTATCCAGAATCGGCTTCATCGCGACCACGCCGGCCGCCGTCAGAAACACCGAACTGGAAGCCAACGCTACGCCCACCACCAGTTGCTCCCGATCCACTGCCTGATATCGTCGCTGGTATACCGCGATCAGAATACCCAACAGCACCAACAAAAAGCCCAGCCACTGCCATAAGGCCAAGGATTCACCAAGAAACAAAATCGATAAGATCACCACGAAAGGGCTGTACAAACTAGCAACAATCGCGGTTCGCCCAGCCCCTAAATGTCGCAGAGCCTGCAAATAAAAGGTATCGGCGATCGCGATCCCCCCGTACCCACTGGCCACCAGAATCAACCATTGCTCGCCACTTAAACTGGGCAGAGTCAAACCTTCCACCACCAATGCCGTGGGGATCAATAAGCCCAGACCGATCAGGTTCTTAACCAGATTCAGCGTGTTGGCACTCATGCTGTCGCCAACGTATTTATACAACACCACCGCGCTCGCCCACATGAGCGCACAGGCAATTGCAAACACTTCACCAATACCCATTAGCTTCTCACTTTCGCATCAGAATAACGCCACACTTTTGGCTTGAATAAAGACCGACTTTCCCGGTTGCAAAGCAAGTCTACTGGCCGACAAACTGGTAATCCGCGCGACCACGGGTACTGCGGTCGCCGGATTTTCGCCCGCCAGCACACGCACCAGTGTGAGCGCTGGCGACAAAGCCACCATAGAGTCCACTACCGCCGGAAACACGTTCAAAATACTTGAGCCAGTTTGTTGTTCGAGCGTAATACTGACATCGCGTGCTGCAATTCTAAGTCGCACTTCAGCGCCAACCGGCAACGCTCTCTGCAACAGGCTGACTCGCCCAATCGGCGAATCCAAATAACTCAAACCGAACGCGTTATCGTGCGCAATGACGCAGGCTTGCACGACCGATTCGGCCGACTCGGCCTGCGCTAATGGCGTATCCAAACGTGTCAGCATGGCCGCTGTGTCACCGTGATACGCGATTGCACCGCGTGCCATGACAACCAGATAATCTGCTAATTGCGCAATCTCATCCAGCGAATGCGTCACATAGACAATGGGCACATCAAAGTGCCGAGACAGCTGCTCCAAGTACGGTAATAGCGTTTGCTTCGCCGCTTGATCCAATGCTGCGAGTGGTTCGTCCATCAAGAGAATATCTGGCACACCACACAAAGCGCGCGCGATCGCGACTCGTTGCCGCTCACCGCCGGACAAATTGGTGATTGGCCGATCTAACAGCGACTCCAGACCCAAGTGTGCGACCACGTCGTTTAGCGCGAAACGCGCCGACGGCCGCGACGCTCGTGACGCGGCAAACTTCAAATTACCCCGCACATTCAGGTGCGGAAACAAGTCACTGTGCTGTGACACCAACAAGGCACCTCTGCGATGCGCAGGCACAAAGGTGTCTGCGCCCTGCCAGATAGTGGACTGAAAACGAACGCGATTAGCGGACGCCCGGTCCAAGCCAGCAATCGTCCTTAACACGCTGGTTTTACCACAACCCGAAGGTCCATAGAATGCGTTGACGCCGCTAGCCGCCAAGCTAAGCTCTAATTGCAAGGCAAAGTCACCGCGATGCATATCCAACTTCAGCTCTAAACTCACCAGCGTAGCACCGAATAGCGTTTGTGTGTCGCGTACACACCAACAAGCAACACAAATGACAAACACAATAACGTCCCTGCGAGTGCATGCGCGTTTTCGAACTGTAATGTATCAACGTGCTCATACATGGCAACCGATGCGACTTGCGTTTCGCCGGGCAAATTACCCCCGATCATCAACACCACGCCGAATTCACCCAGGGTATGCGCGAAACCTAATACCATTGCCGCGACCAAACCGGGCCGTGCCAACGGCAACACCAAGTTAAAAAAACGGTCAATCGGACTGGCTCGCAAGGTCGCTGCTGCATCGATTAGATCGGACTTGATCGCACTGAATGCAGTTTGCAAAGGCTGCACCACAAATGGCAGCGAATACAACACCGAACCGATCACCAGCCCGCTAAACGAAAACGCCAGTTGTGACCCGGTAATGTGCTGATACCAGCGACCCAACCATGCATTCGGGCTGAACGCAATCAGCAGATAAAAGCCAAGTACCGTCGGCGGCAGCACGAGCGGTAAAGCCACCAGTGCTTCGACAAGGAATCGACCGCGCCACTGCGTACGCGCCAACCACCAGGCCAATGGCAACCCCAACATCATTAATATCAACGTGCTGAGCGCGGCCAGCTTGAGTGTGAGTATCAGTGCGGTTATGTCGGAATCAGAGAGCATCACGGCGTATCGTATCCATGTTCACGGATCAGCTCCAGCGCTTTCTCGCTCTGCAAATAACGCCAAAACGCACGGCCGACGTGCGTCTCTTTTAACAAGACTGCCTGTTGCTCAATCGGCGCGTGCAAAGATCCCGGAACCAGCCAGTAAGACGTTGGAGGCTGTGATAACACCTGCGCGTAGGCTACCAACCCGAGTTGCGCATTACCGGAATAGACAAACTGATAAGCCTGGGCCACATTCTCGCCGTACACGCGTTTCACGCTTACCGCTGGATCCAAGCGTATCAAAGCCCGTTGAGCTGCCAGTCCATACGGTGCCAGTTTGGGATTCGCCAGCGCCACCGTAGCACCGTCACTGTGAGATATGGTTTCAGGACCGGGCGATACTGCCTGTGGTTGCCATAAGGCCAACCGCCCCAAAGCGTAGGTAAATCGCGTCCCGGGTATGGTCAGACCCTGCTGCTCCAACAAGGCAGGGCGTTCAACGTCGGCAGCCAACACAAGATCAACCGAGAGACCGTGTTGGATTTGCAGCGCATGCTTTCCAGTCGAACCACTAATTAATGTCACAGGGTATCCGAATTCAGCCTCGAAGTTGGCAGCCAGCTGCGTTGCCACACCCATGAAGTTACTGGCTACCGCCACGCGAAGTGGGTCTGCCTGCGCAACGCCCCCCCCCGAGACAAGCAACACCGACCCGAGCAATAAGCAACGCGTTAGCGTGCCCGACATCGGCACAAGTCTAGCCCAAAAACTCATCAAGACTCCCAGTCATCCACCTCATCCTCAGTGTCCTGACCTTGACGCTGTTGATGACGCCCTTTGAATTTGAGTTTTCCAGCGCGCTTACCTCTAGCAAACTTACCGTAGTAGACCATCTCGTCGTCTTTATAAATGGAGCCAACGCCGTGCGGCTGGTCGTTCTCGAACTCGCCAACATAACGCAGTCCATCTGCAGTCTGAATTAGCTCGCCATTGCCGTCTCGCAATCCACGTTTGAATTCGCCTATAAAGATACTGCCATCGGGGTATGTTTGCTTGCCGTCACCGTGCGGCAACCCTTCAATAAGTTGACCGACATAGACTTCGCCAGTGGCCAGCGTGCGTGTGCCTTCGCCCGTGATATCCCCAAGCAAGAACTGCCCAGCGTACTGCGTTCCGTCTCGTAATATCAATACGCCATCGCCATGCATTTTTCCGTCTTTGACTTGACCTTTGTAACGATTTCCATTGACCCACTCGAGCTCGCCTCGGCCGGTAATCGCGTGTTGTTCGAAGGTGCCGGCATACACATCTCCGCTAAGCCAAGTGTATCGCCCTTGGCCATGCGGCACACCGTCGTCGAACGCACCAACATAGCGATCACCATTAGGAAATTTCACTTCACCTTGCCCTTGAAGTTTGCCATCCACAAAATAGCCCTTAGCCAGCTTCCCATCGGGCCACGTCATAGTCCCCTCTCCCGTCTGACGCCCGGAATCAAACACACCTTCATAGGTTACGCCAGTGGAGAGTCGAATCAATCCCTGCCCATGAAATCGTCCAGCAACGATCTCGCCAATGTATTCAGTGCCGTCGTGAAATTTAAAGCGACCTCGGCCGTGCGGTTGATTATCACGAAAGTCCCCTTGGTAGCGATCGCCGTTTTCAAAGACCAAAAGCCCTTCTTGCTGAAGCACGCCATCCACAAACTCGCCCTCGAGATAGTAGCCCGCCGGGCTGTGTAACGTGCCACGCCCGGTTAACTGCCAGCCCGAAAATTGCCCCTCAAACCACTCACCGGATGGCCGGTAAAATATGCCTTTGCCCTTCGGCACGCCATCCTCAACCTGACCAACATAGCGCCCGGAAGCGCGTAAATCAATCGTGCCTTCGCCTTGGCGAAGGCCATCAACAAAGGAACCGGAATACACAAATTCATCGCATTCGAGTTCACCTTCGCCGGTTGGCACACCGGCCACTAAATCGCCGCGATACCATCCGCAATCCCACTCCAACTCCGCAGCCTTGCCGGACTCAGCCACACCACCTAACGCCATACTGATCAGCAACAAGGTTTGTGTGACAATGCGCATGGGGTTTAACCTCGGATCAAAGTACCAACGCCTTTGTCGGTGAGCACTTCAAGCAACAAGGCGTGATCGACGCGGCCATCAATAATGTGAGAGGTTTTTACCCCACAAAGCACCGCATCCAATGCACAATCTACTTTGGGTAACATGCCGCCCTGAATTGTGCCATCGGCCTTTAGACCAGCAATTTGTGTCGCTGACAAACCCGTCAGCAATTTACCCTCTTTGTCCAGCACACCAACTGTGTTCGTCATCAACACCAGTTTTTCCGCCTGTAATTTACTCGCCAGCGCACCGGCAACGGAATCCGCATTGATGTTATATGTTGCGCCATCACTGCCAGCGCCGATTGGCGCAATGACCGGAATAAAGCGCTCCGCCTCCAGCGTCTCAACTAGAGAGGTACTAATGCTATCCACCTCGCCGACGTGACCATAATCCACATCGGGCTTCCCCGAGCTAATTTTACGCGCGCGGATCATATCGCCATCTTTGCCGCTCAGACCGACGGCTTTACCGCCCTGCGCGTTGATCAAACGCACGATATCTTTATTGACCAAACCACCGAGCACCATTTCAACCACATCCATTGTTTCGGCATCCGTGACGCGCAGCCCGTCCACGAACTCAGTGGTCTTCCCAACACGCTCCAGCGTGCCGCTAATCTGTGGCCCACCACCATGCACCACAACCGGATTCATGCCAACGGCTTTCATCATGACGACATCGCGTGCAAAACTCTCTTTTAGAGCTTCATCGATCATGGCGTTGCCGCCGTACTTAATCACGATGGTCTTGCCATGGAAGCGCTGGATATAAGGCAAGGCCTCAATTAATATTTTGGCGGTCTGCTGTGTAGTCTCGGACATACTGGTCAATCGGGTTACTCACCGGGTGAGTCATATTGAGTGTGGCTTTGAGTATACCACCGGCCTGCCGCAGCCGGTCTCATTGAATGCGTTTTGGCGACGGCGTAAAACCTGGAGTTTTTTTACGACTTCAGCAGGATTTGCACGTCATCGACGTATATAGTATTAAGGTCATGACATTTAGGCGACACAGAGTGTCGGAAAATAGCTATCATACTCGCCGATGACATTGCACCCGTCACCGGCAAAGCGCATCACTGATCAGAAATAGATACTTGAAATTCGACATTTTTCCCAAACTTAAAGTACATATTCACCGCGATGCGAAATAGCGTGAGATTTTTGTTCAATTTTTGAATCCAATTCGTAACTATTACCATCTTATCTAGACGACAAACACACATGAGGCCGGATTAAGCCAGGCCAGAAAACTGATGAGAAATAGAACCAACCTCACCTCACCCGTGTCCAACCTGCCTCAGCCATCCACGCTTACCCCATTACGCGTTGCGGGCATTGCCGCCATGTTGTTACTCGGTGGTTGCGCGACCAACTTGGATAAGCTGCCCAGTGAACCGAAGGTCGAGGTTCCACAAGCTTGGCAGACCACACAGGCACAAAAGCAGACGCCCGCCGCAACCGCGGAGGAATCACAAGCGCTTGAACCAACCATCACTGAAGAATCCGTGCAAAGTGGTTGGCTCAGCCAGTTCGACGACCCCGAGCTAGAAACCTATGTGCAGACTGCATTACAAAACAACCCAGACCTGTGGAGCTCCGCAGCGCAATTAAAGTCTGCGATTGAACAAGTCACGGTGACCGGTGCCAGTCTGTGGCCAAACGTACAAGCCGGCGTCCAAAGCACACGCCGAGATACTGAAACGGACGGGATCACCACCGAAGTGCGCACCGTCAGTGGCACACTCGACATCGCTTGGGAAGCCGACGTATGGGGCAAACTCACGCAACGCAAGAAAGCCACGGCACTGTCAGCGCAGGCCCAGGCTGAGCTGTACAACGCCGCCGAGTTGTCGCTGGTCGCCAATGTGACCCGCGCTTGGTTCAATTTGATGACCAACAAACTCCAATTGGATCTGGCTGAACAACGCCTTGAAAGTTTTCAAAACACCGCCAAACTAATTGAAGAGAATTACGAGCGCGGATTACGTTCAGCACTGGACGTCTATTTGAGTCGCACCGACGTACAACGTCAAATCGCAGATTTGTCTGACTCAAAATTTAACTACATCAGCTCTCTACGCGCATTCAAGACGCTACTTGGAGAGTATCCGACTTTGTCGATGAGCTTCGATGCCAAGTTACCAGCCCTGACCGACCCGATTCCAGCCGGTCTACCCGCGGAGCTTTTAACACGCCGCCCAGACATCAAAGCCAGCCAGTTTCAATACGAATCACAGGTTGCCAACGCCAAAGCGGCCAACCGTGATCGCTACCCAAGCATTAATTTCACCGGTTCTATTGGAGACAGCCGCGATAGTTTCAATCAGTTGTTTGAGAACAATAATCTAGTTACGACTCTGGTCGCCGGCATCGCGCAGCCGGTCTTCCAAGCCGGCGCCCTAAAATCGCGTGAAGAACAGGCTTACTATCAAGCTGAACAGGCCTACGCTAATTTGGTGAAAACCACCTTGAATGCGTTTGAAGAAGTCGAGAACTCTCTGTCACGCGAGTCCATCTTGCGCCGTCAACACACCGCGATTAAAGAAGCCGTGCGACTGGCGCAAGGCGGTCTTGACCTGGCGCTGGATCGATACCAAACGGGAATCGAAAACTACACCACCGTATTGCAGTCACAACGTAGTTTGTTTGACTCGATGCGCACCGAAATCAATATTCGCAACGCCTTACTGCAAAACCGTATCGGTATTCATCTCGCGCTGGGTGGTGACTTTGCGACTGAAGAAAGTCGCAGTGAAAATCAATTGCTTCCAGGCCCGATTGCCGCGCAGACGACAAGCGACCTGGTAGAGGAACCTGAATCCGCCTCCAAAACCGAGTAACTCTACAATGTCGACAAACTTGAAGGGTTTGCTCAAGGCGACGGTGGCAAGCACATGATAATGACTAATGAGCAGTGATCTAGAGCACCCTTCGAGCAACTCGTTCGACACCCAATACGACAGCAATAACCGAAAATCAGCCTTCAAATCCGCCCTCTCAGTGATACCGCGCAAAGCGCGGATTGTGCTTTCTATTGTCGGTGTCACCATCGCGGTCATCACGTTACTGGTTCTGTCACAGCCAGAGGCCAAGAAGCGGCCAATCCCTGAGACAACGGTAAAAGTGGATGTCATCCAAGTTGCCCCATCGGATTACCCGATCGTGGTCAATACCAGTGGCACGATTCAAGCCGACACGCGCGGCAATCTGGTATCACAGATACGCGGAGAAATTGTCTCCGTTTCCGATAATTTTAAAACCGGCGGTACCTTTAGCAAGGGTGATGTCCTGATTGAGGTCGATCAACGCGATTACCAGGCTGCACTCAGTCAAGCCGCCGCCGCGGTATCACAAGCACAGGCGACTTTTCGACAAGAGCAAGCGAATGCCAAACAAGCAATTCGCGACTGGGAACGACTCGGAAACACCGGCACACCGCCAGAATTGGTCGCACGTAAGCCGCAACTCAGCGCCGCGCGTGCGCAGTTAGCGTCAGCCGAAGCCAATCTGGAAACCGCCAAACTCAATTTGGAACGGACTCGCATCAAAGCGCCATACACGGGACGCGTCATTCGCCGCGATGCCGTACTCGGGCAATACTTGAGTGTTGGTACCGTGGTCGCAGAAATCTTTGCAACTGATCGAGTTGAAGCACGTTTACCACTGAGTCAGGATGAATTCGCGCAGCTGGGACTGGATAATTTATCCAACCCCAATGCGGACCCGTTCAACGTCACTTTGTCTTCTGAGGTCGGCGGCACTCGTTACACCTGGGACGCGCTCGTGACACGCACCGACAGTACCTTTGATCTAAACACGCGGCAAATCGATATTATCGCCAGCGTGATTGACCCGTTTAACACCACCGGTAACAAACCGCCATTGCGGATCGGTCAATTTGTGAATGCGCGCATTCAAGGGCGCACCGTCGAAAACGCGTTTGTGATTCCCAATAAAGCGCTGCGCGAGGGGTCGTACGTATTCGCTGCGGATAACCTCAAGTTGGTTCGTGTTCCGGTAAAAGTTTTATGGCAAGACGACCAAAACGCGTTAATTGAGTCTGGCTTAGAAGCAGGTCGCCTAGTAGTGACAACGTCATTGAACAGCACCTTGGCCGGCGCCAAAGTCAAGCTGTCAGACCCCGGTCTGGCGCAGCCCAATAGTGCGCCGGAGCAACCGGAGAGCCAACCGGCAGAAACCGCGCCGGTAACGACTGAATCTGCAGATGAGAACGTCGCACCGCTCGAACCGACCGCAGACGCCGGTGAAAGCAATGGCGACAGCGCGACCGAGGCCGTTTCCACGGCAGAGAGCACGAGCGCAGACAATTAAGCCATGTGCTCCGAAACAGCGTGATTAATCGCGAGGTGTGACAAATGATTGAATGGTTCGCACGAAACCCAGTGGCAGCCAACTTATTAATGATTGGCATTATCATTGCGGGCTGTGCATCCGCCATACGATCGATACCGATGGAGGTCTTTCCATCCTTTGAATCCGACCGTATCACGGTACGGACCGCCTTCCGTGGTGCCACACCCAAATCAGTCGAAGACGGTATCACCACACGCGTCGAGCAGGCAATTTATGACCTTGAAGGCGTCGGTAAAATCTATGGCCAGTCTTCCGAGGGAAGTTCGCAGGTTATCGCTGAGGTCAATGCCGGGTTTGATAAGCGCAAGGTCTTGAACGATATTAAGCTTCGAGTAGATGCTCTCAACACATTGCCGACCGCCGCTGAAAAACCCGTGGTTTCGATTAATCAGCGCAATTCTGGCGTGATCTTCGTAGCGGTCATTGGCGACCCAGCATACGAGATCGACGCCAAACAACTGCGTGGTGCAGCAGACCAAGTACGCAACGATCTGCTCACCAACCCCGTCATTACCACGGTGGAGTTCGATGGCACTGCGAACTACGAAATCAGCGTGGAAGTTCCGCCTGAAGTGCTGGACAAATATGGCTTAACCCTGGCGCAGGTCGGACAGAAAATTCGCGAAGGCTCGGCCGATATCTCGGCCGGAAATATTCAGTCTCGTAGTGGCGACGTACTGGTACGCGCTGCCGGACAAGCGTACGATGCCGACGCCTTTGCACAAATTCCGATTTTGACTGACGGCGAAGGTCGACCGATTCGACTCGGCGATATCGCTCAGATTGATGACGGCTTTGAAGAAACGCCGCTGATCACAGAGTTCAACGGGCGCCCAGTTGTCATGCTTGAGGTTATCCGCATTGGGGACCAAAGCGCAATTGAAGTTGCAGACGCGGTACACAGCTACCTTGCCAGCGCCGACGAAAAACTACCGGCAGGTATCAGTCTGGAATTTTGGGATGACGACGCCGTACTCATCAAAGCACGCCTTTCTACCTTGGTAAGCAGTGGCATCCAAGGTGGGATTCTGGTGCTGATTTTATTGTCCCTGTTTCTACGCCCTGCCGTGGCTTTTTGGGTGTTTCTCGGCGTACCAGTAAGCTTTATGGGGGCTTTAATTTTTATGCCCTTCGTCGGCGGCACCTTTAACCTGGTTAGCCTGTTCGCCTTTATCACCGTGCTCGGGATCGTGGTCGATGATGCCATCGTGACGGGAGAAAACATTTATCGGCGAATGCGTGATGGCGAAGACTCACTAACCGCAGCCATTACGGGCACCAAGCAGATTGCATTACCCGTGACCTTTGGCATTCTGACCACCGTAGTGGCTTTTTCGCCGCTGGCGGATTTGGGCAATAACCGACAGGGGTTTCTTGCCGCGCAGATACCCATGGTGGTTATTCCAGTTCTGTTAATGTCATTGATCGAGTCCAAGTTAGTGTTGCCCGCGCACTTGAGCCATATCAAACCACGAGATGAGTCACAAGCATCAGGTTGGCTGGCACGTACTCAGATGCGCATTTCGCGCGGACTGGAAAACGCCATTGACCGGTACTACCAACCGTTCTTACAACGTTGCGTGAGCAACAAAGCCATCACCGTTGCCCTATTGCTCGCAGTGTCCACCGTGGTGATTGCTTACGCGCAACTCGGCCATATTCGGTTTACGCTATGGCCACGAGTGCAGTCCGAGGAAATTCGCTTTTCGCTGGAGATGCCCGACACCACTGCGTTTGCCACCACGCATCGACACATTCAGAATATCACTCGGGAGGTACAAGCTCTGCAGGAGAAATACCGCGACCCAGAAAGTGGCGTCTCCATTATTCGACACGTTTTTTCCACCAGCGGCAGTGCTGGGCGCGTGAATAAACCGTCAGTCGGTCGAGTTAGCGTAGAGATTATACCGCCGCCAGAGCGCCATATCGATATCACGGCCTCGGAGCTGGGTCGTGAAGTGCGGGCTGCCATCGGTGAAATCCCTGGCATGCAAAAATTCAGTGTGCGCGCTGAAACTGGCGGTGGCGTTAGTCCGATCGATATTGAATTGTCGAGCCCAGATTTCAATCGCGCAGGCGCGGTAATCGAATTACTGCGTGAGAAGCTTCGCGAGTTTCCTCCAATCTACGATATTCAGGACAATTATTTTGGCGGTAAAGAAGAGCTTAATATTGAACTCAAGCCAGCAGCCTATGCGCTGGGCCTAAGCCTAGCTGACGTGGCCGAACAGGTGCGCAACGGTGTTTTTGGCTTTCAGGCACAACGTATTCAGAAAGGCCGAAATGATATTCGTGTGATGGTTCGCTATCCACTGGCGTATCGCTCAGCGATCGAAGATTTAAAGCAATTGCCGATCCGCGTAGCCAACAGCGCAACGAAAATTCCATTGGCAGATATTGCAGACTTGAGCACTGGGTCGAGCCCAACCACTTTGTATCGTCTAAATCGCAAAGGTATTTTGAACGTACGCGCAGACGTAGATAAAGACATCGCCGACATGGGCGCAATCATGCGCGAGCTCGAATCCTTTATGCAGGAGGTCCAGCAGAGTTATCCGGACGTATCCTACCAGTTCAAAGGCGAAGCGGAAGAACAAGCAGAGTCCAATGCCGGATTGGCCTCTGGCACTGTTATTGTGCTCATTGCGATCTACGCATTATTGGCGATTCCGTTTAAATCGTACGGTCAGCCGTTTATTGTGATGTCGGTCATTCCTTTTGGCATTGTTGGCGCAATTTTAGGCCACATGCTGCTGCAACGTGACCTGAGCTTTCTGAGCATTGTTGGCATGCTGGCGCTGGCAGGTGTGGTAGTGAATGACAGTCTGGTTTTGGTCGATACCATTAATCAGCGGCGTAAAGAGGGCATGTCTGTGTTGGACGCGGTATTGAGTGCCGGTGCAATTCGCTTCCGCCCGGTGCTCCTGACGTCGCTCACAACCTTCGCGGGCCTCACGCCTTTATTGCTGGACTTCAGCACGCAAGCAGAGTTTTTAAAGCAGATGGCGATCTCACTCGGGTTTGGCATTCTATTCGCCACTTTCGTCACACTGATTATTGTGCCAATCAATTACATTTTGGCCTACCAGTTCAAACACAGCATGCTGAACTTTTGGCATGGCGATAACACGCATCGCGAGCTAATGCTGCGCGAGACTTACGGGAGTAACTCATGATTCAATGGTTTGCTAGAAACCACGTTGCAGCCAATCTGTTGATGATTGGCATCGTGATTATGGGCATCATGGCGTTGTCACGCGATATCGCGCTGGAATTGTTGCCTGATTTTCAGCTCGACACGATCACCATTACCACCGTGCTACCCGGGGGAAACCCAAAGTCCATTGAAGAAACCATCACCACCCGCATTGAAGAAGCCATTTCTGACATCGAAGGTATCGAGAAAATCACCTCTCGCTCGGCCGAAGCAATGTCCATGGTGTTCGCTCAGATCGAAGGAGGTTACGACGACCAGGAAATTCTGAGCGACGTTAAAATCCGCGTGGACGCGCTGTCCACCTTACCGCAGGATGCGGAACGCCCGATCATTCAGATCGCAGATGTCCCGATTCAGGTCATCGGGCTGGCAGTCTATGGCTCAGAGCTGACCTACGATGAGCTTTATCAAACAGCGTCCGACGCACGTGAAGCACTGTTGCGGGTCGACGGCGTGACCCAAGTCGGCCAATTGCAGGCCCCACCGCGCGAGATCCACATTGAGGTGGCACCGCACACTCTGGAGCAGTACAACCTGACCTTAGCTGACATCGGTCAAGCGATTCAGCGAAACTCCGTGGATATCTCAGCAGGCAACCTGAAAACGCGAGACGGTGACATCTTGGTTCGAAGTAATGGCCAGGCCTATCAAGCGGCAGAATTCCGACGAATTCCGGTGACCAACTCTGGTGATCGCGTAGTGTACCTAGAAGACATCGCCCGCGTGGTTGATGGCTATCAACTGGTGCAAGTGGAGACCCAGTACAATGGCGAAGATGCGATTACCTTCGAGGCCTATCGCGTCGGCAAGCAGAGCACCATCGACATTTCGGAACGCGTCAAACAATTCATCACCGAGTATCAACCAAACCTGCCCACTGGTGCCAAACTCGGCACCTATGGCGAGACTGCCAAAGTCGTTGAAAGTCGATTATCAACGCTGATCAAAAGTGCCTGGCAAGGTGGCGTGCTGGTGATGATTCTATTGGCCCTGTTTTTACGCCCTGCTGTGGCGCTTTGGGTTGGCATCGGGATCCCGGTATGTTTTCTCGGCGCCTTTGCAATGATGCCCATATTGGGACTGTCGCTCAATATGCTGACCATGTTTGCGTTTCTGATTGTACTGGGAATCGTGGTAGACGACGCGATTGTCACTGGCGAGAACATATACCGGCACATGCGCGCTGGAATGCCGCCTGACCAGGCTGCCGTGTTTGGTACTAAGGAGGTCGCAGTGCCTGTGACGTTCGGTGTGGTGACAACCATGATTGCCTTTGCTCCACTGTTGGCAGTGGAAGGCGCTTTGTCGACTTTCGCAAAGCAAATCCCCTTGGTTGTGATCCCCGTATTGGCCTTTTCGCTGATTGAATCCAAGCTTATCCTCCCTGCCCATATGAGCACGATTAAGGCGCGTGATGAGAATCAGATTAATTGGCTCGGACGGACGCAACAGAATTTTTCACGCGGTTTTGAAAACGCCATTATTCGCATCTACCGGCCGTTTTTGAATAGCTGCGTGTTCAATAAGACGATTACCGTGGTCAGTGCGGTTTGTATCTTTTTCGTAGTCATCGTGTTAATTAGCACCGGCTGGGTTCGCTTTGCTTTTGCCCCGGAATTTGTCGACGACGCCATCTATGTCCGCTTGACAATGCCGAGTACCACCGGCTATGACACGACCAAAGAGCATATACACCACATTGTGAAGCAGGCGAATGAGCTATCAGAGGAATACGTCAATCCCGAGACCGGTGAATCCTTGTTCAAATACGTTATCTCGGTTTCTGGGCTGACTTTAGATGGTGGCACTGGCGCGCCTTCTTTCGGCACCAACAAAGGCATCGTGATCATTGAAGTCGAAACGAGTGAGAATCGCCCTGAGGACTTTTCAATCACCGAAGTACAAGAAAGACTTCGACAACGCGTTGGCGACATTCCCGGTGCCGAGCAATTCAGCTTATCCTCCACCTTTGGTGATTTTGGTCGACCCATTTCCGTGGCGATTTATGGCAATGATGATGAACGCCTTGCGCTGCGAGTCGATGAGATTCGCGAATACCTGAAACAATATCCCGGTGTGTATGACCTTCAGGACAACTTTTCTTCTGGTAAGGAAGAAGTCCAAATTGAGCTCACGCCGTTAGCCGATTCCTTGGGCTTGTCGCTGTCTGCAATCTCGTCACAAGTGCGGCAAGCGGTGTTTGGTTTTGAAGCACAACGCATTCAACGTGGCCAGGATGAGCTTAAGGTCATGGTTCGCTATCCTCTGGAATATCGTTCATCGATGAATGATGTGGAAAACATGCCGATCAGCGTCGGCAACAGCGACCGTACGATTCCATTGTCACAACTGGCCGAGCTGCACCCGAGCACTAGCCCCTCAGCAGTTTATCGTGACCGCCAGCGACGTACAGTCACGGTCAGCGCCAATCTAGATAAGTCGAATTATGATGTGGAAATCATCCGTCGTGACTTGACCGAATTTCTAGACCAAATGTTCGCCCAAGAGCCAAGCTTGAGTTACAGCATGGATGGCGAGGCTGAGAATCAACGTGAAACCAATGCGAGCTTCGCGCTGGGCTTCATGTTGGTCATTATCATGATTTACGCATTACTGGCGATTCCATTTAAATCGTTTTCACAGCCGTTTATCGTGATGTCGATCATCCCGCTGGCCATCGTCGGTGCGATTATCGGTCACATCATAATGGGGCTGCCCTTCTCAATGCTCAGTATCATGGGCGTGTTGGCACTCACCGGGATCGTGGTCAACGACAGCCTAGTCCTAGTTGATTACATTAATCAGCAGCGTGCCAAAGGGGTTCACATAATGGAGGCAGTTCTAACCGCAGGTGAGGTTCGGTTTCGACCGGTAATGCTGACGTCGCTCACTACCTTCGTTGGGTTATTACCCCTCATGGTCACCAGCGACACCCAATCTCAAGCGCTGGTGCCGATGGCGGTGTCGTTAGGCTTTGGCATTTTATTTGCCACCTTGATCACATTGGTCGTGATTCCAGTTAACTACCTGATTTTCCACCGCATCGGACTGTGGTGGAATGACCAACCTAGTGATATTTCGCGTCATGCGGTCGCCGGGCTTCCGTCCAGCTGATCAGGACGGACTCTTAGGTCAAAGACGGCCGCCGCCTAGAGAGGCTGGGCGTTGCCTATACGTGTTTTAGCAAGTCCAGCAAGCTCACTGTTGGCACGAAGATCTTGCTGATGGTCTGCTGTTTGACAGACTCAAAATGGCCACTTAAGGTGGCCACAATCGGCACACCGTCCGCCACACAATTCAGCGAACCTTGCGTTTTTCCGACCACAATAGCTTCGACATCGAGGTCGTTTACGGCAGTATCGACCGAACCGGAGAACACCAGTTTACCGGTGCAGCGCGTATCATCATCCTGTAAGGAGAAGTGCGGTCCAGTGGTCGCTTCAAAGTTCTGATCCGAACGCAATCTACCTGTGGCCACGAACTGACCATCGGTGACAGTGACACTGTTGCCGTGGATAATGACATTACTGTCGAGCACTTTTTTAGATACCGCGTCAGATTCGAACTGCGACGCGGCTTGCCAATTCCCAACATAGATACCGTCCAAGTCGGGCAATGAATGCGCTCCACCGGTGCGACCATCCAGACAGGCTGACAGCAGCATCAAAGGCATCAGCGCGGGCAGCACTTTATTTTTGAAAGCCATAATATTTATACAAAAATTAGGTTGGTGCTTTGTCCTAAAGCACCGCACGCCTTGTTTAGCAAACCGTGCACATTGAGTCAGTTGACGATAACCGGATTACATGCAATAGCAGCCACTCGGCCTCGTCTTTGGAATGGCGCAAGTATACTGACTATGGCGTTTCGATCCAGTGACTACGAACAATATTTAATCCGATTCAATCTCAGCGCCGACCTTACGCTTTAACAAACCATAGAATGCCTGCTCTGCGGTTCGACGCCCGGCAATCACCTCGTGCACATCGTGCGCAATAGGCATCTCGACACCGTAGCGTGCGGCCAGTTTAACCACCGTCGGTGCACTTTTGACGCCTTCAGCCACCATCACCATGTCGTTAATAATGTCCTCAATATGCCGTCCTTTACCCAGCTCCACACCAACATGGTGGTTCCGGCTTTGCGCACTGATGCATGTGGCCAACATATCGCCCATGCCGGTCAGGCCAGAAAATGTTTCTGCGCGCCCGCCCATCGCCACGCCTAAACGCGTGATCTCAGCAAGCCCACGTGTGATGAGCGCAGAACGGGTATTGTCGCCAGCACCCAAGCCGATTCCCATACCAACCGCGATGGCGATGATATTTTTCAGCACGCCACCTAACTCACAGCCAATAACATCATCATTGGTATAGACCCGGAACAAACCACTGTTGAAGATCTTCTGCAGCTCTTGCACGATGATATCATCCACCATCGCAATGACGCTGGCTGCTGCCTGCCCCGCCATGATCTCACGCGCTAGATTTGGTCCGGTCAATACACCAACCGGATGGCCGGGCAATTCACCCTGAATCACCTCAGTCATTCTTAAATCAGTGCCACTTTCCAACCCTTTGGTAAGACTAATGATCGGAATCCAAGGGCGTACAAAAGGGCGCAATTGTTTTAATACGTCGCGGAACGAATTCGAAGGCACGCCCATGACCAGCACGTCGGCCACAGAGACAACGGCGCGTAAGTCAGTATGTGCCACCAAGTTCGATGGCAATACCGCGTCGGGTAAGTACTTCTTATTCGTATGACGTTTATTGATTTCAGTGACGGTTTCTTTGCTCCGAGCCCATAACGAGACATCGGTATTTTTCGCGATCAACGACGCGACAGCGGTTCCCCAAGAACCACCACCAATCAAACCAACTTTGAGTTTACTCACCGTCGAGTCTCCTTAATCCAGATCATTCGGCATGGCTAATGCTCTTATTCTTTCAATTCGATGCGCACGAATGCGCAACTCTTTACTGATTTGTTTACGTTGCTCTTTTAGGGCCTCACCACCAGGCGCTACCAAGCCGTAACTGTCGAGTAGTTTAAACCCATTTTTAAATAAAATTTCGCCGATTGATGCTTTGCTGGAAATACGTCGCTGCATATAGGCCTGACGACCATACCGAAACGCCGCAGACAGCAGCGCTTTTTCATCCAAAGTCTCGTGTGCGTCAAGCCGACTGAATACATCCGCCACGATCCGGTATGCTTCCAGGTACGGCTTTAAACAACAGTGTGCAACCAAAGGGCGCATGGTGCGCAATAAGTTAGCAATAAAATCGGTCTCCTCGATACGGGCTTCCCAGTCCGGCTCAAAATGCGCCAATTCGGCTCGAATGCCAGCTTGAAATTGCTCCGTTGGTGCATAGAAAAACTCAAACTTGAACATGTCTTTGAGGTAGTTTGCCTCGCGCCAAAAAGCCGCCAGCTTGTTATCAGGTTGATTTAGGGCTTCCAGCAAGCTCATCTCCGCAATCGCCTTGGACACAAAGTGGTGCACAATGGTATTGCGGTAATAACTTGCCATTACCTGTTGGTCGTTGGCCACGGCATAGACGGTCTCGGGCCCTTCATCATAACGGTTGATCAAGCCGGAGCTGACCATATTGTCGATCAGCTCAAGCATGCGTTGCTGGTTATCGTCGTCGAAATCGCTGGTGAATTTGATGTCGCGCGAATATGACCAAGCGCGTAGCGCCTCCATATCGTCCTGCATTTCCTCTATGGTCTGCGCTCTCGGTGCTGCACCGAGCAAAGACATCGACATCAAGGCGGTGAGCGTAATGGGCGTCACCCGATTGACTTCAACGCCAACCTGAAACGCCGTGCGCTGCAATGCCAAAGGGTCTTTGTTATAGGCCGCTTTATTGACGATAACGGGGTCGCCGAAATCCACGTAGATACGACCTAAAGGTTGGCGCATACGCCGCAGATATGAAATAAACCAGCTCAGCGACTCAGGGCGTTTAATCCCCCCGGCCTGTTCTGCGGCATAGTCCTTAACGTCGTTATTCATGTCGTAGTTGATGGCCACAGGGATGATATGCAGGTCATCGGCATCCGAGTCTTGCATGGCCTCCATCACATATTTCAACATACCGTATTTGGGCGGCATAAGCTTTCCGACGCGAGATCGTGTACCCTCAAATGACCAGGTCAGCGGGAAGCGCTTCTCCAATAGGTATGCCAGGTAGCTACGCAACACCAACTTGTACAGCGGGTTGTCTTGGAACGAACGTCGAATAAAGATCGCTCCTGAACGGCGAGCCAAAAAACCAACACCAGCAAATGCCATGTTGATACCACCCATGATATGCGGTGGTGGAAAATCGTTTTCAAATAGGACAGACTGCATCGTCACGCCATCCATATGCGTTTTATGAGTCCATAGCAACGCCGTCGGATGCTCGCGAACGATGGTGCGATAGGTTTCCAGCTTCTCCAGATCGATCACCAGCTTGTTTTCATAGCCGAGTGAAATAATCCACCGATTAAAAGACGCGGCAACGTCTTGCCAGAAGTTATGCGGTAAGGCCACCAGCTCTTTGAAATAGGTCAGCGCCTTTTGTCGCAGCGCCTGTTCTGACTCCCCGGTCGACGTGGCAATCGCCTGAATACCGACTTTGTAGCGGTCACTTGCGCGTACCTGCTTGGATACTTGGCGAGGTACTTTGTAGCGCGTACCGCGTAAACGTCGTTCGGCCACCTCAAGTGCCAGACT
The DNA here is from genome assembly GCF_014651515.1 of Arenicella chitinivorans. Classification (NCBI taxonomy): domain Bacteria; kingdom Pseudomonadati; phylum Pseudomonadota; class Gammaproteobacteria; order Arenicellales; family Arenicellaceae; genus Arenicella; species Arenicella chitinivorans. The sequence continues at coordinate 241,616 of NZ_BMXA01000002.1, read as the reverse complement.
GGCCTGCTCGGCAACGTAGTCCGCCAAGTTTTCATTGACGCTGGCTATTTCTCGTCGTGCAGCATAGCGAGCATTCAGATCTGCCAGCGTCGCAGGCTTGCCCATAATGCAAAACGCACGCGAAGGATCGTCGTCGAGTATCTTTTGTGCCCGCCGTAACCCCGGCCTACGAGGGTTACCGCGCAGCAAATCACGCCAACGCGGCCCGTGATTGCTGTTGTCGAGCATGGTTTTCCAAACCACACGCACAGGCACGACTAAGGTTTCGTCACTGACCTGCAAGGCCATATTCAAACCCTCAGTCGGAATATTTTCCGGGTCGCTCACAATCGGTACCACACAATGACTCACCGTACCGGCATAGCCTATCTGTGATTTAGTATTACTGAGCCACTCTAACAGCAGCTGTTCTTCGACCGCATGTGCCGCATCGATTACAAACAGAACTTGCTCGGCCTTGATTTTTTGCCAGGGATTGCTACTCATGCATCGACCCGACTATGGTTCCAGTGTGCGTGCAGACACCTTCACTGCGGGTCGCTTTTTACGCCGGCGTCGCGGCGCAGGGTTAGCGGATGCGATTGCGGTAGTCGCACCAACATCGAGTCCATTGGTAACCGCCGCACTCTGCTCAACGTCGCTTACTTTGGTCTGCCTTGTTGAACCTTTAAGCGAGGTTTTCTTACGCGTTGTTTTTGACCTTGGCTGCGATTCATTGATAGGACCAGTGCTGGTCGTCAATGCCTCATCGGCAGTGCGCTGAGCATTTAATTCCAGTGCACGCTGCCGTGCCTGTGCGCGCAATTTAGCAGCGCGCTCCGCAGCCTGCATAGACTCTTTACGGTCTGGTTGAAAGCGCATCTGATCCAGCTCGACCAAGAACATATCGCGTACTTGTTCGACGTGCTGATTCATAGTACTGGCCTTCCAGCGACGGGTATCAACCGGCGGCAGCACCGTCACCTTGACCGTGGCAGCACGAAACACATACTGCCCACGTGGTGCCACGTCAATGGCGTTGTGAATCACGATTGGCACTATCGGCACACCGGCCTGCATGGCCAGGTGGAACGCGCCTTTCTTAAAGCGTCCAAGGTTGGTTGAAGTAGATCGAGTCCCCTCGGGTGCGATGCATACTGACCGGCCCTCTTTTTGCAGCACATCCACCAGTGGTTTCATGGCGTCACGCGCGGACTTCGAATTCTCGCGATCGATCAGCACCGTGCCACCAAGTTGCATAAGCTTACCGAGGACCGGGACATCACCGATTTCTTTTTTACCGACGCCCGCCAAGTCACGGCGCAGCAAGGTCGGTAGAATGATCACGTCCGCCTGACTTTGATGGTTAAACACAAACACGCATGGCCGATTCGACCAGGCATGCTCTTCGCCGGTGACATCCAGTTCAATTCCGGTCAACGCGCATGCTGTATCGGCAAATAACGACGTCGAAAAATTGCGCGTCTTGTTCATCGAACCCGTCAATGCGTAGATCGGGATTCCAGCCGCAAACGACGTAATCATGCTCATCTGGGTGGCAAAGGTACGTGCGTAGTCAAAAATTGAGGCACTGCCACGACTGTTGAAATCTTGCACTGGCCAACCACGTCCACTGGCGATACGGCGCAGCCGCTTATTCGGGTTTAGCGGGCGCGGACGACCGACAAATTCAAGTAACTGGATGTCTTCATCACTGTCGCTGTAAAAGAAACTTTGACGAATATCCACACCATGTGAATCAATCAATTTTTCAGCCGCATCAACTTTGCCCATGCCATAGCACGTTGGCTTAATGACCGCGCCAGTAAACTTACCATTAATCACTTCTAGATGCGTGCAAAACACATTGTCTATACCAAGCTCTTTCGCTGCCGGCATGACCTGGTACGGCGTCGCAGCAGAAATCAATGCAACCGTATGGCCTTTGCGCAAATGCGCCTCGATGAGGGCCCGAGACTCTGGATAGATAAGTTTTGCAATATGATTCTTATACAGACTGTCGGCGAAGGCTAGGTACTCCGCTTCGTCAATCCCCGATAAATACTGTGACGCCACCGCCATTAACCCTGAGAAACCCATATTTCCCAGTCCAAAATCAGACATTACACGCACCAGTTCCAGCAGCTGCTTGGGCGTCACATCACCACGCTTGATTTGCTCGCGCAAATACGTAAACGCGGAATAGCCATAGATAACTGTTCCATCAAAATCAAAGAAAGCCCCGATGTGAGGTCCTTCCGGCGCTGCATCTACTTCTTTGGTAACTTTGCTATAGAGATTCATGCATGCCCTCAAGGCACGTTGGTAGCGTTTTAATTTGACGTTGATCCAATACTACCGCAACCCAGCGTATTTACAAGAACGACCGTGTGCGGTATTTGGCCCACGTCCCTTCAGAGTTCGCAAGCGGTCCGCATTTTGGAGTAAGATTGAGGTCTGACCATCATCAACCGATCACTACTCATGCAACAGCTCTCCGCGCAAGACGCTCAGTTCTTATACATGGAGACCAACAAGAGTTTGTCTCAAGTCACCTCGGTGGCCATTTTCGACCCGTCTACGGCACCGAGCGGCACGGTACGTTTCAAAGAAATTATTGAACACGTACGCAGCCGTTTACACACGTCGCCGATATACAAGCGTCGTATCTACCATGTGCCGCTGGAACTCGACTACCCATACTGGGTCGATGATGAGCACTTCGATATTGAGTATCACATTCGTCATGGCCGCCTGCCTCACCCTGCTGACTGGCGCCAACTGTGCATTCACTTAGCACGCTTTCATTCTCGCCCTCTGGATATGCAGCGCGCGCCCTGGGAGATGTACGTCATCGAGGGAATCGATAACGTGCCCGGCATCCCGAGCGGAGCGTATGCGGTGGCAACTAAAATTCACCATGCAGCCGCGGATGGTATGGCAATCGTCAACTTTTTTGGCGGCCTGATGGACATCGACCAAAAAGGCACGCCGGTGATGCCGGTTAAACAGCGGGTCAACTCGAATCGCTATGAGAAACCAACCCCGTTTCAGATGTCGGCGCGCGGCTTAATCAACTACGTGCGCTCACCAATGCAAGTGGCAAATTCGTTTATGCGTTATGCGCCAGGCATTGTGCAGCAAGTCAAACGCCAGATCACTGAGAAGCAGCAGGAAGCCAAAACCACGGTACCAATCACACGCTTTAATCTCGAGACATCGCCGCATCGTGTGTTTGATTCGACGTCTTTTTCATTGGAAGAATTTAAGCCACTGCGGGGACTGGTCAAAGGCTGTACGATCAATGACATGGTATTGGCAATCTGTTCGGGCGCGTTGCGCAAGTACCTTGGTCATCATAAAGAACTGCCTTCAGAGTCCCTGCGAGCTTTCGTGCCAGTGAATGTGCGTGCTTCGAAAGGGAGTCTGTCAGAGACTGACCATCCCGGGAATAACATCAGCACCATGTCGCCCTTATTGCGCACAGATATCGCTGACCCAGTCGAGCGACTGGCGGCGATTCATGCGGAAACCCGAGAACAGAAAGCCGCTCGCAAAGGCATTTCAGCCCGTTTAATGACCGACGTTACTCGCCATATTCCGGCCAGTACGCAATTACTCGCAGCGCGCTTGATGATGCGCTCTGAAATGGCTGGTCGAATGACCAATGTGTGCATTTCGAATGTACCTGGACCGCAAGTTCCGGTGTATATGAATGGCGCAAAACTGGTTCATCAAATGGGACTCGGTCCGCTAGCCGACCGCATGGGATTGTTTATCGCCGTGACCAGCTATGACGGACGGATGTCATTCAGCGCGACCTCCTGCCGACGCACCATGCCGGACGTCGACTTTTTTATGCAGTGCATTCGTGAAAGTTTCTCAGACTTAAGTGCCGCCGCAGTCCAAGCAATGGACACCAAAGCGGACAACACACCGACCAAGAAAGTCAGTCAAAAGGTTAGCAGCAAAAAGCGTGTTTCCAAAAAAACCACGTCGAGCAAGAAAAAATCCACTAAGAAGGCAAGCAAACGTGCTGCCAAAAAATAAGTTCCACGAGGATATCTCTTTTATGACATTCAACACTCCCTCTTCAACAAAGGCGCTGCTCGTCTCACTGATAGCAGCCTATACACTGACGGCATGCAAACCGGCTGAACAGGCCGAAATACCGACCCCGGCAGCCGACACCAGCACCGAGGCAATAAGCCCTGCTGAAAATTTGAACACGGCCGATGCAATTGACGCAGCAGCGACACAAATCGACGACGCTGGCTTTATGCAGCATGTACGTGTCTTGGCCTCGGACGAGTTTGAAGGGCGAGCGCCCTCGACGCCAGGCGGCGAAAAAACCGTCTCCTATCTGGAAAATCAATTCGCTGAGTTGGGACTCGAACCCGCTTTTCAATTGAATGGCAAACCCAGCTATCGGCAAGCAGTGGATTTAATGGAACTGACCGTCACCAACGCGCCTACACTCACTCTGACTCACGCAGATGGCTCAGAGCAAACCTTGGCTTATCAACAAGACTCGGTCGTGTTCAGCTCGCGTACTGGTAACAAACAAGCGTTAGATTCATCCTCACTGGTTTTTGTGGGCTACGGCATTGTGGCGCCGGAATATGGCTGGAACGACTATGCGGGGCTCGACATGACCGGAAAAACGGCCGTAATCCTGGTCAATGATCCGGGTTATCGAACACCTGAAGGTGAACTCTTTAAAGGCCGCGCCATGACCTACTACGGACGCTGGACGTATAAATACGAGGAAGCCGCGCGCCAAGGCGCCGCCGGTGCGATTATCATTCATGAAGATGGCGCCGCAGGTTACCCTTGGGAAGTCGTCAGTGGCAGTTGGTCGGGCGCACAATACTATCTGTTAACCGAAGATGGCAATCAAAACAATCTCGCAGTCGAAGCCTGGATCACCGAACCAGCAGCAAAAAGGTTATTTACCAGCAATGGCTTGGATTACAAGGCGATGGTAAGCGCGGCGACGCAACCAGGTTTCCAACCGGTCGAGTTAAAATCCACCGCGTCATCGACACTCGAGTTAACGAGTCGTCAATCAAAATCATACAACGTCGGCGCCGTTATTCAAGGTCGCAGCAACGCTGACGAAGCCTTTATCTACACCGCGCATTGGGACCATCTTGGCAAGAAATCGGTACCGGAAGGCGCGGATGCAATCTTCAACGGCGCACAAGACAATGCTACCGGTACCGCAGCGTTACTGGAGTTGGCACAAGCCTTCAAAGCACTGCCGCAGGCGCCAGAACGTTCGATTATTTTTGTTGCTGTCACGGCGGAAGAGTCGGGGCTACTAGGCTCCAAGCATTACGCTGAAAACCCAGCATTCCCAATGCATAAAACCGTGGCGGGCATCAATGTGGACGGCATGTCGACGATCGGTGCGACGGACGACATCGTGGTGGTTGGCTATGGCAATTCAGAAATGGATGACTACTTACGTCGTGTGTCCGCCACACAGAACCGTACGGTCGTCCCCGAGCCCACGCCAGAGAAGGGTTATTTTTATCGCTCAGACCATTTTAATCTGGCCAAGAAAGGTGTACCGATGTTGTACGCAGAAGCGGGCCTGCAGATTCGCGGTAAACCAACGGAGTATGGCCAACAAGAGTCCGATCGCTATTTAGCCGAGCGCTACCACAAAGCGGCGGATGAGATTCATCCGGAATGGGACAATGGCGGCATCCTGCAGGACTTGTACGCTCATTTTGTGATTGGCGTTCAAATCAGCGATAGTGATGCGCAACCACAATGGACCGAAGGCAACGAATTTAAAGCCATTCGCGAAGCCAGCTTAGCAACAAACTAATCAACTGAGAATTGGTTTGAAGTCTATTCTGAAGTTTCTGGCCACCCTGGCGATGCTGCTGGGCGTGGCCACTGCCTCCTTGTATTTTATCTACCCCGGCGTAATGCTGGAGGGTTTGCACTTTGTTACCGCGCGAGCCGCCGGGTTGGAGCCGAGATCGGTGCAGGTGAATGATACGACAATGCATTATTATGAAGGCGGCCCCAATAATAAACACACACTGATCCTGTTACATGATCTGGGTGACGACAAAAATGCCTTTGTCACTGCCGTACGTCCATTGACCTTGGACTATCGCGTTATCTTGCCAGACTTACCAGCCCATGGTGCCAACGAGTTCAAAGCGGGTAACAACTATTCACTGCTAGGGCAACAACGCCAACTAGCACAGTTTTTAGGTGCCATCACAGCCAACCGCTTCGTGATTGGCGGACACGGCTTAGGTGGCCACTTGGCGAGTTATTTTGCCCAACAAGCGCCGCACAAAATCGAGGGCCTGATCCTGCTCAACAGTAACGGGCTGCAACTCACAAAAGCAACGCCATACGAGCTATACCCATTACAAGTCGACGCTGCATACTTTGCGAGCATGTACCAGTCACGGTACAGAAATCCGCCACAATATCCGCAGCCGGTAATGCAGCACAAAGCCAACCTACTCAATCAACGAATTCCATTTTTGAATCAACAAATTACACAACTCAATCAAAGTGAACCTTTCTCGCTTGATTTAACTTCCGTGTCAGCGCCCACGCTGCTGTTATGGGGCAATCACCAACCACAGCAAACCGCAGAAATTCGTGATGCGGTGCAAGCGGCGCTACCCGATGCGGCGTTTATCCTTATCGAGCATGTTGGCCAGGCACCTCAATTGGAAGCCCCTGAATTGGTCGGTAAAGCAATGGCAGACTTCCTGTCTTCGGTGTACGGCGAAACCAAGTAATCCAGATTAAGCAGTGCCGCTGCTCCCAGATCATAGAGAGACATCTATCACACTCCGTGGCATGACCACCTTGCTTCGTCAGCTATGCAGGGCAATACTAAATTGTTGACAGACACCAACTCTTTTCCTAACTTCTTAACGCAATGCCTTTTAGACAGTGGGCAAAGTTAGTCCTCGTCATCGAGTATCGCTTTGCGTTCGCGGTCGTAATCCTCGTAACTACGACTGGCTTCGCGCATACAACCGTCGTAATCAGACTCCGGCAAATGCGCACACTCCATCTGCTTACCTGCCTGCACGGCATCATAGGTTCCTTTATGGGAGCATGCTGCAAACAAGAACGCAAAGATCACTAACAATACAATTTTCATAATCCAGTTACCGGTGATAATAGTCTGCGTGAACGAACAGGGTCAGCATGCCAGTTTACCTGACTCAACCACGCAAAAATTACGTGGTATTCATTTACACTCCAACGGCGCGGCCGGGTTCCAAACCCACAGCACTCAATCGCCGTAATCGTATTTCTTACCGCATGTGACAACGTGGTTATAGTTGTTAGTCATGCACTGGTAAAAACCAGCTGTGTTGCCTGTCGCACTTTGGCACTCAGACACACTGATTTGGGTTTTTATTTGACGCAGCTTGGTGCTGGCCTCGCGGTACTGCGCTTCCGCCAAGTAACCCGTTTTATAGTTACGTTCGCCAACCGACAACATGGTGTCGATCGAGTCATGAGCATTGCGCACTGAGCGACCACAATCCACACTCTCGGCGTCACCGTTATCGCGCAATATTTCCCGAGCCATAACGTCAGCAAACTCCGCCACCTCACCATCGATTTTTTTCGTCTCAGCGGGCTTCTGATTCACTTGGCTTTTGATCCGAGTTTTTTCAGTGCCATTACCCGCCGTCGCAGGTCGCGGCCCATAATGCGTTTTTCCATTATCATCAACCCATTTATATACTTCAGCACTCAGCGTCGGCGCCACTACCGTCGTGGCCACAACCATTAGACCAACAAACAAAATACGTTTCACAACATTCTCTCCATTTTCCTTGGTTACTACCTTAGTTACTAATTGATTCGTGTGCTCAGTGACCTCGATCGCCAATAGTTTACAACAACAGCAAGCCCCAGTCGCAACACTATTCCACGCTGATGTCAGTGCCTTGATGCACCGTGAGTTGCGGGAAAGGAATGCCCCAGCCTTCCTCATTACAGACTCTCAGGCACGCCTGCTGAATGTAACGCCCAATACGGTAATAATGTTTCGCCGCCGCCACACCAACAAACACAATAATTCGATAGTCGAGTGAAGACGCACCAGCTGCTTGGAATTCGACCTTAACCTCAATCTGGTTGGTGCCGATATTTGCTTGTTCGAGATGCGCCAGAACACCGGCTTGAAACTTATCTGGAACCACATCCAATGCAATTGATTGGTGCGCATAATCAATACCAAAAACACTGACTAGGCGGATACGTTTGGACTTTGAGACATTCACAAAGCCAGCAGCAAAATACACTTCAGTGGGGATCAGCTTGCTGGTTAGCTGCGCGCTTTGCAACTCCACCGTCACGGGCCCTTGATGCGTGACCTCATACAAGCGATTGGCGTCATCAAGCACCCAGTCGCCGATGGAGCTTGGGAACCAACGATGATCTCCTAACGGCTGCGATGTCAGAGACTTGAGGTCTGACAACGGGAGACGCAAGGTACCGCGAATTTCCGGGTTGGTGAGCTTGGAATAAAAATTAATGGTGGCCACGCGCCATGGCACGCCCTTGATCAATACGCGCTCCTGCTCCCTGACGCGTCCGATGTTTAGCAGTATCCGGCTTTCCTCTAAAAATTGAGGCAGCATATTTTTCAGGCCAATGGCGAGTGCAAACAGCAACACCGACATCAATGCCAATAACAACACATCACCACGCACGAAAAACACAACCATAACCGACGCAAAAATCAGCACAAACATGAGCAGTCGCTGCGTATATGCCAAGATACGATAGGTGGTTCGTCGCGCGCGTTTTGGGTCGTTTCTACTCCGAGAACTGAAAATGTTTCCCAGCACACGGAACACCAAAACGATGAGCACCACAAAACCGAACGCAATCAATAGTGTCAATCCGCGCTGTCTTGCGAAGCTCTTGAACCCCTCGGCAAAGGCTTGGTACCAACTGGATTGCTCGCGCACCAAATTTTGCAACTCGAGTTCAGCCAGTTCCTTACTGCGCGTGGCTTCGGCTTTCAGTTTCTCCCATTTATCACGCACCAGCGATAACTCACTGGCCACACGCTTGGAGTGTTTTTCACCATCAAACTTATCCAAGCTCCGCAGCGCATCTTCGGCCGTGCTGATTGTGATTCGTTGCTCTTCAATCGCGCGCCTCACGTTCTCAATCTTCCTTGGTTTCTCGGTTAGACCACGCAGGTTTTCAAGCAACGGCTTGAGCACCAAGGTCAACTCCTCCTGCCAGTCCTTCGGCTCCTCGACAAGGCTGAAGAGACTCAGGTTCACACCACCAATGGCCAACTGTTCGAAACTGTTTTTTAAGTCCGCGATGCGACGCCGCTGTTCAGCCACCGCCGCTTCCAATTCCGGCGTCCAGTCGTTGCGCTTTGCCGTAGTCAGCAACTGCCCCAGAGACTTGGTTTCGTCTCGAATGAGTTGCTCCAGTTCTGCTAGCCTCTCGCCAGTACTTAGCAAATACTGATGCTCCTGCTCTGCCGCGATTTCCTCGGCAGAGCGCTCGACCTGAATCTCCAATTCGTCGGTCACCACATCGTCGTTGCCCTCAGCGGTTTCCGCTTCGATGGTTTGTGTGTAGCCATTCGCGCTCATGGCCACCATGACCGTGAAGACGAATAAGAACCTGGCAATAGTGTAAAAATTCATAGTATCGATGTGTCAATTCAGTCAACGTGAGGGTCGCGAGCGATCCATTCCAGTTGCCATATCCACCGCCTCCAGCAGATCGTTTTTGTACAACCAATAACACCGCCCACTCGCGTCAATTATGACACGATCTTGACCTCAACCTTGGCTAAAAGACAGCGAGCATCACCTTAGGAGTGCCGGAACAGTGGCTGAGATCAACCGTCCAAGACAACGATCATTACTTTTTGGACTAAAGTCTACTTGAGCAGTATCTGGCGGAAGGACTATGCTGGTTTTGACAGTCAGGAACGCAATACTTCAACCGAGTACACGTTGCGTCCGGATGATGGAGCAACGCATGGTAACGGTTTGGTGCCATGCCACAACAGTCTTTCGACTTCTATTCGGGGGGATAGGATCATGCTGTACATCGAAAGGAGTATCGAGCTGTGGCCGCAGGACACAGAAGGATTCCACACACAAGAGGAGCAGTGCTCTGGTATCTACGCAGAACTGCCCCGTCGAATAGCACATTTACATTTGCTCGCAGAAGTACCACACCAAACAATCACACGCTGTGCCAGAGTGACCTTATTGGCAACGTCGAGTGGTTTTTAGTTCCCAGTACAACAACACGAACTATAGGGATATTACATGACATCGACAGTATTAAATTTTCAGGCCGAAACACACCTTCCAACCGAGTTCGGCACCTTCCGGTTTCGGATCTACAAAAACCATCTGGCACAGGAAGTTGTGGCCATGATCAGTCCGCTACTAGATCAAGACAGCGCAGTGCCAGTTCGCTTGCACTCTGCTTGCTTTACCGCAGAAGTTATGGGCTCGCTTAAATGCGACTGCAAGCAACAACTCGATTTCGCGCTAGCCCATATTGCGCAACACACAGGCATTGTTATTTATCTGCCACAGGAAGGGCGAGGGATTGGCCTGAGCAACAAGATCAAAGCCTATGCGTTGCAAGAATCTGGCTCAAATACCATCGAGGCGAACAGCCTGCTAGGGTTGCCCGTAGATGATCGTAGCTACGAAGACGCGATTGCTATTTTGCAGGAACTCGGTGTGCAAAAAATAAAGCTGATTACCAATAATCCTGACAAACTGACGGCATTGCGCACAGCTGGATTTTCGGTCGAATCGCGGATTCCAGTGCCTACGGTGAGCAATGCGCACTCGGTCGGATACTTGGAAACCAAACGCGAGCAAATGGGACATCTATTGACCGACGCCGATCTGTATCATGCAGACCAAACCCAGCATCCTAGTAACGAACGCCCTTATGTGCACCTAAATTTTGCCATGGATGCGCGCGGACGCATGCACCAAGCAGATGGGCAGGCATGCGATTTATCGTGCGAATCGGACTGGAAACGCGTGCATGAATTACGCGAACGTTACGCGGCCGTCGTTGTCGGTGCCCGGACTTGGACCTTAGACCAACCTCAGTTAACGGCGCGCGCCAGTCGGCTCGGTCGCCGGCCACAACGCCAGCCAGACCGCGTGATATTTGCTGGGCGTACGCCTTGTCGAGTCGTACCTGATGCGCGCCGCAGTTTTGTGGTCGGCGTAGCCGAGAGTCCTCGTACCAATTGCATTCGTATCAAAGCCTCCAACCGCGAACTCGAATCGCCTTTAAACGCACTCTATCAACAAGGGGTCACCAGCATGCTGGTCGAAGGCGGGCTGACCTTGCTGCAATCGTTCATACGGCAAAACATGGTCGATCAGATGACGATTTATGTGCGCACGCAGTCAGCCGATGCGGCGCAAGCGATGCTGTCTGACCAGTTTCCAGGTCTACCTACTGAGACAATGCAGGCATCGCCATTAGGTCAGGGGGTTCTGCTGAGCTATCTACCCGAACACCGATATCAGACCGAGGCCCAGACCGCACGGTCTGTGGCGTCTGCAGCCGGTGCGGTGTAAGACATGGCCGCGCAACTAACAAAACGATCGCCGCAACAAAAGATCGCGTATGGCTTGTGGTTGGATGACCGTGCGCCGGACAATGTATCGCACCCAGTGCCATTGCGTGATTTGACTCTGTCTTGGCTGCGCTTTGGCTACCAAGGCGAAGTAATCGAATCACCGCAGATCGACCAGATTCTGCAACGTGCTCTGACCAATGGCTACGACGCGTGTGTCGTTTTCTCACCGGGCGTCATTATTAATGAAGTCTGGAAACTACCACATTGGGGCTGTGCCGACTTTCATCAATGCGTACACACCTATTTCGACCAAAGTGACGCGCTAATTTGCGCCAATACGCGGCAGACCAACGGACGCACAGAGCTTGACACGGCGTGTCTTTTGTTTGATTTACAACACTATGCTGAGCTTTTGCGCACAGCCCCGAATACCAAGGTGACGTCAGCGTGGATCATGCAACTCGACCCATCTCAGATTCCGCCATTGCCCGACGAGCTAGTGACGAAATTTGTGAACGTCGCGCGCCCATCAAAACCCCACGCTAACGCATTCTTTCGCAGTCTCGACACACAATTACAACGCGGTCGTAACGGCGTTTTCCTGTGGAATATCGAAGCCTATGATGACGTTGCGCCGCAACAGCCAGACTCACCACCGGTCTCACACTTGCTGTGTGTTGCTGCCGGTTTCAAGCCCCTGATGTTGCTCGCTCGACGTGGCTTTGATAGACACACCAAAGTTACTTTTTTTGACTACAGTCAACGCGCACTCGAAATTCGCCAACGCATGATCCGAGACTGGGATGGTCGAGATTATCCAGCTTTCTGTCGCCAGGTGGTGTCCGAATACCCCGGCACAGACACCTTTTACCAGCTCTGGGACGGGCTGAACGTTGAACAAATTGACTGGCGAGATGTGGATGCCTTATGGCAGGCCGAGCTTCAACACTGGGGCGGCGCTGAGCGTTTCGCCGAGCTCTGGAATGCGCATCGACAACTGGATATTGAATTTATTCACTGCGATGTCGTACACGACCCATCACCGGTGATTGCGCGCCTCAACGACGATTCAGGTGTCATTCTATGGTGGAGCAATGCTTTTTTCACCATCAGCAGCAATTGGCTACTCAGCATTCCGCAGCGCCGTGCTCGATTCCAACATTGGATCAGCACCATTGCAAACCACGCGCCCCGCAGCACCTTGTTTGGTGCGGACCACAATAATGCGCCGGTCAACAACATTTCAGCCGCAGAACACTGCCAGCAAATAGCACACACGGTCGACACACAGCTATCTGACGAACTCAAACCGTATGCCAAGTCGGTATACAACCTGCGCTTTTAACCAAATACGGAAATACCACTATGCTTAACTCGCACACATCAGACAGTCTCGCTACACAGTTCTCCACGGACGACACTTTCACACGCCACCGTGGCCCAGTCACGTGTGCCTGTCACGTACCCGACAGCGCCTGGGTTATCACATCTGCGTATGACGGCGCGGTGGCCTTGTTTGATACCGTCTCGCACGCAGTTGAGTTACTTGGCTACCATGCACATCTAGTGAATCGGGTCAGCGTCAACCAAAGCGGCACCCTAGCTGCATCCTGTTCCTCCGATTTCACCATCGCTATCTGGGACCTGACAAACCGCCGTTTGCGCCGAACGCTCAAAGGTCATAGTGACGACGTGGAGGATTTCATCTTCATCAATGACCATCTCGGAGCCTCCGTATCGCGTGATTGGCGCGTACTGCTTTGGAATCTGGATACCGGTGCGGTCGAACACGTATTTCTCGGTCACGAACAGGATGCGCTATCGATCACATACCTCGATGGCAAGCTCTACACTTCCGGTGATGATATGACACTGCGCATCTGGGATCTCAAACAGCGTAAACTTGAGAAAACTTTGGGACCGTTCGACACCGAAGCGGACACTTGCGCAATCGACCCACTCAACCGACGCGCGGTTTTAGGATGCGACGACGGCGTAGTACGAATATTTAACATCGACAGCGGCGAACTCACCCATGAGATCAAGGCGCATGATGCCGGTATCAAAAAAGTCGCCTGCTCCCCAGACAACGGTGATATTTTGTCGGCCGCATATGATCAGCGCATTGTCATTTGGGATGCTGAGACCCTACAAAATAAAGTCGAACTTACACCGCATCCCGGCACTTGGGAACGTTCTTTCAATTGGTCGACACAAGGCGAGTCTGTGTATGCTGGCACATTCGATGGCACGGTGGTGCGCTGGAATGCCCGTTCTGGCGCTCGTCTAGACGAGTACGGTCAAGGTGCCGAGGACGAGTTACACCCTGGTAATGCCTGCTTTAACGACGTGGCTCTGCTACCACAACACTTGGTTGCCACGGTCTCGGACGATGGCCTTATCCGTGTCGGTCGACTGACACGTCAAGAACAAATATGGACCCATACGCATGTTCCCGAGTCAGGGCGAGTCCTGATGAATGCGATCACCACGACCCAATCTCAACAGTCAGGTGCATTTGATATTCTCACGGGAACGCATGACCAATCGATCCAGCGTTACGGAGTGCGTTCCGGCCGGATTCAACAAATTTTCTCGACCAACCTCAACCAAGGGCCGATCAACTGCATTCGGGTCGCGGATCAGCCGAATTACAATCGGGATTTGTTTGTGGCCTGTTACACCGGCGCCATCGTACATACCAACGCCGATGGTCAGATCCAAGGTGATATCCACGTACACGACAATGCAGTTAAAGCGCTGGCATTGCATCCGAGGCAGGCGATCGGTGTGAGCTGCAGTGCCGACGGCAAGCTGGCGGCTTGGCAGTTCGACGGCGAACAAATCGCAGACTACCCCGGTCATCTGGCAATCATTGATGATGTGGCGATCTCACCCAATGGTGAATTAGTCGCCAGCGCCGGACGTGACTTTACCGTCAAAATCCACGGTTTGTTTGAAGGGAATTTGCGCCAAAATATCGGCTTGGGTCGACGCTCTCCCAAGGCGCTGGAATTTCTTAACGATCACGTGGTAATCGTAACCAATTACTGGGGCGAGCTACTACGCGTGGACCTACGCACCGAAGAGGTTTTGTGTCGACGCATCGCACAAAACGGCATCAGCGGGATCGCCATTCACGACGGTGAGGTCACCGTATCTTCATACGACGGTGCGATCTACTTAGTCGACGGTGAAACGCTGCGAACCCTGAACAGCCTGCGCAGTATGCAACAACGACTCAACAGTCCGGCGTTCGAATAATCGTCATGCGCCGCTTCGTGATCCTGGCCACACCTCGCTCCGGTAGCAACCTGCTGTGCACACTGATGCACTCGCACCCGGACGTGCTGTGCCATCACGAGCTGTTTAATCCGTCGGGCATATTCACTGCGCTGCCATTGCGAGACGATCCGCAATTCGACCTCGGCAGCCTGTTGGCGCGCGATGCAGACCCAGCGGCATTTCTTGAAGCAGTGTGGAGGCACAATCTTGGGTATCACTGGCTCGGTTTTAAGATCACCGACCCACAACAACCAGCTCTGCGTAAGCAGCTATGCCAAGACCCGACGATTCACAAAATCGTCCTACGCCGTCGCAGCGCCCTCAAGGCTTACTTGTCCCGTTTAATTGCTGAACACACGGGCCGTTGGGAAGACTACCGCACCACTGAGACAGCCACCACGCCAATTCAAGTGCACGTCGATTACGCTCGACTGCGCGCCGCCGTGACCCACAACCAGAAATTCTATCAAGGCCTCGAAACTCAGCTTGCTGGCCCCGTGACACGTCTAGCTTACGAAGACCTACTCAAATCGACAACCCAACAAACGCTATTACATGAATTGGGCTTAAGACCCAAACCGTTACACGCGGCAAGTCGTCAGCAAAATCCGTTTCCTGCGCATGCCATGGTTAGCAACCTCACAACCCTAGTCGATCAACTCAAACATGACCAGGACGATCTGAATCTACTCAACGAACTCAACCCGCCACCCGCATATCAATAACCCGAAAGACAACTCACCAGGAGCATCAAAATGAACTCAGCATATCAATCAACCAGATACCAGTACCGTTGGCTGACCGCAGCTTGGCTGCTAACGACAATCATCTGGACAGGCAATGCAGTCGCTCAATCCAACTTTGTAAAGGCTGCACGTTTGCCCAGCGACGTACAGCCAAGCTGTACCGCAGATATCTCGCCATGGTTTGCGGGCGATGAAGTAACGCCCAACGGCTGGGTGAAACCCGCCAACAGCTTAGCGCCAATTTTTGCCGACTTTAAGAACAACACGCGCTGTGACTTTTATAAATGGGGCGCACAAATGTTTTTGTGGCTGACCTCCGGTGAAGGTGTGCATCATGTATTTAATACCTCGCCTGGTTTCTACAATATCTCTGTGGAAGAAGATGGTAAACGTGAGTTTTTGCCCGGCGGACTATTGCGACTAGGCGTTCGTAAAGCCAAGACCGATGAGCAGATCGAACTTGGTCAAGCTGGCGGTTTTGACGTCCTCGTGTCGCAAACCGGTTCCCTGGTGTACTACGGCCTGCATGTGAATGATGTGTTTGCGCTGTATACCACCGGCAAAAAAATGGGCGCGTTCAACGACAGACTACGTTGGTTATCAGGCCAGGAAGATCCGGCTTGTCTGGCGCAGTACGAAAGTTGTGCGTCGAAGGATAATGTTTTTTGTAGCAAACAATTGGAACATTGCACGCATAACAATTTTCCAGCCACCAAAGATCAACTCGACGTAGTCTCAGAGTTTGCCGACAGCTATGGCTACCCATTGGGTTACGACAAAATTGCGCTGGCATTAGAACTAAAAACGTCTTGGATTGAGCTGGACCAGATCATCGATCCGCAACGAAAAGCGACTTACGTCACCGAACGCGCAGTAGTGCCAGTATTCGATCGAGCGCCTATCAACACCAAGACTAAGAAGCAACAATGGCCCATCGTCGGCACCAAAGAAACCACGCTGGCGCTGGTCGGTATGCACGTGGTTGGCACCGTCAATGGCCACCCGGAAATGATCTGGTCGACCTTTGAACACGTCAGCAATGCGCCAGATGCAGCGTATGAATACCTGACCGCCACGGGTAAGGGCACCCAGGCTTATGACGCTTCTGGCACCTGGAATTTTATGCAGGAGGACGGCGCCGAACCCACGGCAATCACCGCCAATGCAAGGGTCTCAGCCTATGAGAAAAGTGACAATTACCCTGACCCAGAATGCCAACGAGTCAGTAAAGACGATACCAACACGGAATGCATCGTCAATATCGCCGGACAAGAAATCGGCACGATCGATGTTCTTCGTGTCGACCCCTGGGGTAATGATCAATCGTTGACCGGCGCTTTGGCGAATAACACCGATCTCGCGTCGATCAATGTCTCGGTGCTATCACAGCTGGAGCTCGGAGATGTGCGCGGAAATTACATCCAGACTGGCGGCGTATGGACCTCAGAAGGTCAGATTCCCAAGGACGGCAAGAGTACTGACCTGCGCGGTTCTCTAAAGCTTGCGAATACCACGATGGAAACGTTCTTTCAGTTTCCTCCCATATGTAAAGATGACTTTACTCCGCTGAACTGCTTTGGGTGCCATGGTGCCGAGAATGCCACCGAGGCCGTGGAAATCAGCCATATATTTGATGCGCTGCAACCGCTGCCTAAGAAGTAGCCACGAGGCCTAGCCATGACAACGAATAAGCTCCCCAATTTAACTGGACAATGGATCGACTTGGTGCCTTTGGTTGGCCCTGTGCAACTGCCGTTACGTCCGCAACAAATGATCGACTCTTACGTCACGATATGGCAGAAAGGCGATCGACTTTGGGCTGGTGACGGATTCGGTACAGTCACGGCCGACGGTGTAGTCACCATGTACGACCAACAGGCGCAGTACGAAAATGGCGAGATTGTCTGGCCTGGCGACCACGGTTTGAATGCGTATATTCGAACCGTGGACCTGGCTGGCGTATGGCAGGACCAATTCCAGCAATTGCACACCCTGGCGCAACGCAACTCGCCAGTGGAAATGACGCAGGCCGAGTCGGTCCTGGGTGCCAAACTTGTTGGTACTCTGACCGGACATACGCTGAGCTGTGTGCACAAGGAAACGCATTCCGTCAAAACCGCAGCCGTCAGTCGAGATGGGTACCTGCTGCACTGGTCCGATGGCGACATCTGGCGGCGACATCTACACCTAGAGGGCGACTGGATATCCATTAAAAACAAAGCCCGTGAAGTCATTCATTGCCATAACTTGGAAGTCGACATCGGTGGTGTGCCGGGCACGATAAACCCCGAAATCTGGTACGTGAACGCCAAAGACAAACCGTTTCCAGACAACAAAACCAAAGGCGGCATCGACCTCGATTCAACCGCCATACACTGGTCAGACTATATTGGTTGGCAACGTGTATTTCCACTCGAAGGAAGTTGGGTCAACATGGCCGGTGTCCGACACAAAATCAGTCACCAAACGATTAAAAATCCCACTGAGTATCGGCGCTTTACATGGGAGTTCGATACCGCGCTCGGCACCGGCGCCTTGATTCGAAATTGGGTTGAAATACGGACCGGTGAACAAACCATGCAGGGTCAGCTTGATTACGACAGCCAGCGAATTCATTGGTCCAACGGCGATACTTGGCGCAAGGAGGAGCCATCAGACGCCACGCAATAACCACCTGCCACCCGTGTGAATAACCACTTTTATCGCGTGCAAACGCACAACAACGAGGAACGAACATGAAATCAATCATAGACCAACAGGTACGGCGAACCATGCTCAGCATGGCAGCCTCTTTCACACTGTTGTCTGCACCGGCCTATGCGGCTGACGACAACGGGCGACCCATCACCCTGGCGGACCTTACCGCCAACGGGCCCCAGATCGCCACCGAGTTCACTGGTGACAAACTGGACCATGCGGCACTGGCAAACTTCGCTTGGCGCGAATTTATTGCACTTAATTCGCCAGCCGGTGCACTCCCAGCCAATCGCGGGAAACCGGATCCAACGAAAAGTTTTGTGACTTCCGGCAACCCAAATTTTTACGCCAGCGGTAAACAAACAGGACAAATCGGTACTAATCTGCTGGTCTGGGAGACGTTTGCACATCGCACCGAACTGTTCCCGCATTACAGCACACCACCGAGTCCAACCTTACCATTCGCAAAGAGCCCTAATTATGTGTTTGCGCCAGCATCTGAGTCAGGTTCAAAGGTACCGTCTTTTGGCGACGGTGTGCTCCAGTTGTACAACAACTTAGATGAGTCCTCACAAATCGGTCAGAACATTATTTTCTTCCCCAAAAATCCGCCGAACCGATCAACCAATCCTTACGACGATACGCAGTTATTGTTTGAAGCTAAAGTCAATCAGATTGAATACGACTATGGGCAGAGCTTGAATGCAAACTCTTCGACCAATCTTCCAACCAATTCCGTCGAAGTCAAAGCCGCATGGCGCATGATCACACCCGGTGTGGATGCATCGCGTTACCATACTGCCGAGGCGGTGTACTACACCGGCACCGAAGAAGCGCCGGTGGCCAATAACGGCACGTTTGGCCTGGTCGGTCTACACATCATTCAGAAGACTGAAAACTACCCGACCTTTATCTTCGCCACCTTCGAGCATAAGGACAATCTAGTACTGCCCAACGGCAAGCCAACGGGTTTGTATTACATTACCGACTACACGTCATTGGGCTATGATCCAGCCACCGGCTCATCCCCAGTTGCCGTGATCAACAACGGGTCCGGTACCTTAGTAACTGAAAATCTCCCAGTAGCGAATGCGAATCTACCGGTTGGCGACGGGTTACCAGCAGGGCATGCGGGGCCAATTACCGTCACCCAACCTCCGACAATCACCACGGCAGTTACCTCGGTGAACCAAAATGTACATGGTTTAATGGCGAACTCGCCGCAGTTTAAGGACTCCGTCTGGCAGTACTATCATCTAAAAGGTGTGCAGGCGATTCCGGTCAATGAACAAGATCCGAGTCAGCCGCCTAGTGCAGCAACACTGGATTATTACCTGGCCAACAATGTCATCGAGAGCAGCCAGCCCGGCGTACAACTGTTCAAGGGCGGGGTCATTGGTCCGGGGGATGGCAGTGCGGCACTCACAGCTACGGACTTTATCAACAACCGAGCCACCGACAGCTTCCCATTCCCGAGCAGTAAGCCAACGGAGCAACCGTACTGTGGGGACTTTGAGGATGGCGTCGACTGGCCGGCTTCCGGTCAAACCATTGCGGTCCCTCGCGGCTACACTGCGTCGAGCTATCAACCTAAACCGGGCGTCGACGGTGCTTTATTTGCGGGTCCATACCAATGGGGCGGCACACGCTGTGGTGGTACGTGCACCAATCATGGTGGTGATGACCCAGTATGCTATATCAGCGCCAATGCGACCAATGTCACTATCTCTGCCTCGGAGTCAGTCACCATGGGCGGCTGCATGGGCTGTCACGGACAGGCGCAGCAAGCTGGTGTGGACTTCAGTTTTCTGTTCTTTTCCAAAGGTGGCACCGGATTCAACGCAGACACACTGGGAGAAGCCTCTCCAGCAGCACTCATCAAGCGTGCTCAAAACTATTTGAAAGTTAATCAAGTCAACGCGGGCAGCGAGTAACGCCCGTTAGAGCAAACCAGGCTTGACCTGGTTTGCTTCTTTCTCGGATCAATCTTGATGAAGCAACAACAATGGACCATCGGTTTAGTTGGCGGCGCAACGCCGCTGTCCCTAGAACCGGCACCGAACAATCCGATTATCACCGCCGAAATGGTGACCGATGTGGCAGCCGAGTTTGTGGCTGATCCGTTTTTAACACGAGCGAACGGACAGTGGTATTTGTTTTTTGAAACACAACCGAGCGCAGTTACCAGCGGGTCGCCCCCGCCACCGGGCGTGATCGGTGTGGCACAGAGCACTGACCTCACGGCTTGGAAATACTTGGGTACCGTATTAGCAGAACCATGGCACCTATCCTACCCTTATGTCTTCGAATTGAATGATATTCATTACATGATTCCCGAAACACTGGGGGCGAACTGTGTGCGTTTGTATGAGAGCCAGGCGTTTCCGTTCAACTGGCAGCCGGTCGCCGACCTGGTCGCGGGGCAGCATGCTGATCCAAGCCTGTTTTACGTGGATCAAACATGGTGGCTGTTTACCTGCCCAAAGCCAGCCGAGCACAATGAACTAGCGCTGTATTTCGCTTCAGACTTAGTCGGCCCCTGGAAACCCCACCCAATGAATCCCCTCCTATCTGACGATGCGCACAATGCCCGTCCAGCTGGTCGCGTTTTAACCTGGCAAGGCCGCTTATTTCGATTCGCGCAGGATTGCTGGCCACGCTACGGCACACAGGTGCGCATGTTCGAGATACTGGAGATCACCACCGATAATTACCGTGAGCAAGAGGTGCCACAAAGCCCTATTTTAACGCCCAGTGGAAACGGCTGGAACGGGCGAAATATGCACCATATCGATCTCCACTGCGTCGATGCAAATCACTGGATCGCTTGCGTTGACGGTTACTTTGCCGACGACAATCTAGACGCATGAAAATACTGTTATTACAAAGCTCTGTTTACTACCCGTCGCTCGGCGGCGGCAATAAAGCCAATCGTTACCTACTGGAAGCATTGGCGGCGCGTGGTCACCAATGCGTGTCAATCGCAAAATCGCTCGATTCACAACGGATATCCGATACGCGCAGCGAAGTCGAGGTGCTTTCTGATCGGGGAATCCGGTTTAACGAAACAAACCCTTATATTCGAGCCTACACCTTAAATTCGGTGTTGGTGCAGACCGTCCAGACGCACCATTCATCTGGACGCCTCGCCCGCGTTATTACTGACCAGCACACCACACTGGCACCGGATGTAATCCTGGTGTCAGACGATAAGTCTGGCGAGCTGTTGGAGATCGCCCTCACCTTAAACGCAGATCGAACCGTGTTGCTTCTGCATACCAACTTACATTTGCCATTTGGTGCAGAGGCAACCCATGCCGACGCAGACCGTGCCGCCGTTTATGCTCGCTGTAGACACCGACTCAGTGCCACCCGTTACACCCAAGAGTACCTGCGTCAGGAAGGTGCCTTGGCCTCAGAATTTATTCCATTTCCGGTGTTCGGGTCGGGTTCATTTAGCAACATTGCAGACCCACATCGAAAAACGGTGGGCCTCATCAACCCTTGCGATGTTAAAGGCTTATCGATATTTCTCGCATTGGCCGAACGCTTCCCAGAGCTTGAGTTTGTCGCCGTTCCAACTTGGGGCGCATCACAGGACAATCTCGCACGCATCTCCGCCTTGCCCAATACCCGAGTTGTCGCTCCAGAGGACGAGATCAACCACATTTTGACTCAACTCTCGGTATTGCTGGTGCCCTCGCTGATTGCCGAAACGTTCGGTTATGTAACGGTTGAAGCCATGCTGCGTGGTATCCCGGTGTTAGCCAGTGATTACGGTGGCCTACGCGATGCCAAGCTCGGTGTTCCCCATCTTATCCCGATTAGCCCGGCCACACACGCCGACGGACGACACCACATTCCCCGCCAAAACATTGAACCTTGGGCCACGGCGTTGGCGTCGTTGATGCGCAACGCGAATGCGTACGAGACCTGCTCACGGCAGTCACATCAGGCTGCTCACGCTTATATTAAACAGATTGACGTGCAGCGCTTTGAACACTATTTTCAAGAGATTGCAGCATGAAAACACGCGCAACCAATTCACCTTTTGCGGTCGTTGTGTTTCCCGAAGAAGCAGGCCTTCTGCTCACTGGCGCATTTAACGCTCAGGGAATTCGCTGCATCGAAATTGCCAGTCGAACTGGTGACCCGGCCGATCAAAGCCATTTTCAAGCCGCCTTGTCGCAATTGGGCGTTGAGCTTGCTAATCAACACTTACTCTGTGTTGTTCCAGGTTCGGAACGCGGCGTGCCATTAGCTGATCGCTTGGCCGCACATTACGCTGTGTTCGCGAACCGAACGGAACACCAAGCCGCTCGCTACCGTAAATCGGTCTTGGCGAAGACAGCTCGTGAAGCTGGCCTCACGGTTCCCTGGCAACGTGCGATCAGCGAACAGCAGGATCTACTCACGCTTAAGCCTGATCTAAACTGGCCACTGGTTTTAAAACCGGATGCCAGTATGGGGTCTGAGGGCGTGACGTGTTGCGACTCGTTTGCGGAACTCCAACAAACCTTCGACACATTACACCGGCAAACCAATCGACTCGGGCGAAACAACCAAACCTGCGTGATACAAACGTATCTTGACGGCACTGAATATGCGATAGACTCCATGAGTTTCGATGGTCAACACAAAATTGTCGCGCTGTGGCAATACGTCAAGTCAACTGCGCATATTCTCGGCAGCGCCCCGTTCACCAGCAAAAGACTTTTGCCAGCCAGTGGCGAACTCCAGTCAGTATTGGCGAGCTACACAGGGCGGCTACTTGACGCGAGTGGCGTCCGCTATGGCCCGGCACACACCGAGCTCGTGGTTGAAAAAACGCACCCAATGAAGCCAACATTGATGGAGATGGGCGCGCGGCTGCACGGCGGTCAGGCCGCAATGCGTCTCAGCAACTGGTGCATCGGGCATTCACAGGTTGATGCGTGTGTCGCTGCCTACACGCAACCAGCGCAGTTTCTGACCACGTTGGCAACGCCATACAAATTACGCCAACATGGCGAAATCGTGCTACTGATCTGCCCACATAGCCAACTGCGTGTGAGTCGTGTTAATGCAGCGATGTTAAGCGATCTGGCATCCGTGCGCCATTTGGACATCGACTATACTCCCAGCCGCAAACCACATCAGATCATCGGCATGCTGATCCTTGCGCACCGAGATGCCAACCAAATAAAGAACGACTTAGCCCAAATTCGCGCGCTAGAAGATAATGGACTTTATCTTCCAGTCGCCAGCGTGGCGTAATCAAACCCACCGATTTTGACATGGTGTGTCGACCAGGATCGTTTGTACGACTCGTCACCACGCAAAAAGTCATACGCGATCAAGCGCTCTCGACACACAGTTTTAAACTGGTAGTCCAATAACAGTTTCCCGGGGGACAATGTCGCAATCGACGCGTCGAATCCACCATTCCAAATAGCCAGACTGTGTCGACCCTGCACAGTTAGATGCAAGCCCACCGTGGTGGATCTCTGTTTGATCACAAAAGCACGCAGCAAACCGCGGGTAAACAAGCCTGGTAGTAGCGCCCGACAAAACGCTTGTGGTTCAGCACGTGAGAACAGCTTGTCTGGGAAGCGCTGCAAGTGCAGTCTTAGAAAAAGTTCAGGTAACTGCTCAGGGGCAAGCTGATCCGGTCGTGACTCCCCAACGCGAACGTCTGATCGTTCGGCTCGACGTTGTGCACGGCGTAAATTGTACCGAAAGTTGCTACTGCGCGTAGCCAAAAATGCGTCGTACCCTGCACTCAAATCCGCGTACCAACACTCTTGCTGTGCGAGGTTTCTGGTAATCGCCTTGCCCATTAAACGCGTGACCACGGCGTTTTGCCTTAAACCGGCGAGGTGCAACCTGCGCGTCTCCGACGCCGAAATACCCGCGCCCGAGGTTAGTATGGTGTCTAACAATTGGCGAGCGAGATCAAGCGAATCCGCCGGCACAATAAAGTCTTGGTAGTCAGCCAGATCGCTGGCCAGACGTAAGTGTTCAGTTCCAGCGTCCCAAACTAGAGGTGCAATCCCACAAACCTCGCCTTGCTGGCTCAGCACGAGTACGCGTGGCGAGACATCCACAAAGCAAGTAATGGCGGCCATATACCACGCATGTGAACTGAACACTGGGTGACATTCCGAGCGTGCCAATAGCGCCTGCCAAACCGCGTCGAGCGACGCGACCTCATCCACCGAAGTAACTAAGCGCAGTGTCGGCTCCGCATGGATTTCAGCCTTCAATGGCGCGCTATTCACAGGCTGCTCATTCAGTGTCAATTTCTTGATTTAAAAACCAGACAAAGTCCGAAGGAATTGCCTCTGCTTCGCCTTTTGGTTTAATTTTTAGCTTCGCACCGGCATGGCAATTTATACAATTGGCGCTGCCCTGCTCATAGCCTTCCATTGTTGAGTTGGCCATCGGCAGTGGCGTCGGCCCGCTACTAGAACCTTTGATTTTGTACTGCGGCAAGGTGTTTTCCGCCACATAATCGGTATTCAAACTGCAGGTGGATTGAATGTTCGCGTTCCATTGCGTGCCAATCAATTGATAGTACTGCCAAACTGACGCCGGATTGATCGCTTTCAGCAAAGTTTGGTATGCCTGGTTGACCGGCGGTGCTGAAGTCTCTAAGGCATTTGCACGGCACAGGCGACTCGGCACGCCGCGTTGATCCAAATGAAATTTGTTATCACCAGCATTGCCAGGTGGCGCAGTGTTACAGGCGGTCGGACCATCGTTAGAAAAATAGCTGAATTCACCTGTAACCTGACTCGGGCAGGTTGGAGTGTTCAAGGCTGACGGGGCGGTAAAAAACGTGTTCTGGTCACGACACTCCGGCACATTATCAATGTGCTCGAACGAACTCCAGATCCACTGTGGCTGTTGCACGGTTTTGTGTACTACATGGAGTCCTACTAACCCAACTGTCTCCAACTCACATGCGTCCTTCCCATCACTGCGGTATCTGGCTGGTGTAAATACCATTGCCGGCACCGCATGATAACGGCTCGTGTCATCCTCAGAGGACAATGGTTTCCATGCCGCTTTGAGCATCACAGCGCCCTCTTCGCCGGTGCGATTGTCGCCACATGAAAAGCTCACTATCGAAGCAGCTTCTTGTCCTGCCGTGGTGTACAACGCATTTTCGACGACGGTGTCAAACATGGGTTTATTGATGCGAATTTCATAGCGTGTAAAGTGACCCGACTGATCGACTAACGGCCCTGTATTAAACGCTTCTTCGAAGAAGTCTTGGGACTTAGTCACATTCACCAACACCTTCATGCCCGGTTTGTAATTTGCATTCAAACGACACTGCGCTGGCACGAACTGCTCACCCCATACCGGTGTTTCACCTGCCGCCAGATCAAAAATATCAGCCGTAGCGCTCCAGCGATCCCAAACCACTTCGTGATCGCCGGTTGGCGTTGCACCAATAATGGATTGATAATTTGGCGTGCCTGCTTGCGTCGTCGGCCAATTCAGTGCCACAAAAGATTGCCAGGAAAACGTGTCCATATCACGTTGGCGGTTTTCTTGGGTCAACGAAACGTCCGGGGGAAGGTTCGGCCCGACCACGATGCTCTGGTAGTCTAGGGGCGCGGATGTTGCTGGGGGCTGCGCTAACACGTCAATCACATGTAGCGCACTTAAGACACCAAACCACATGAGCAATTGCTCTCGCGTTTTACTACGTGTTATTCGACTTCGATACCCTGTCACTTAATTCCCCTGCTGATAGCAATTGTTCGTATCTCTACGCATTCGAACCGCGCGGTTTCTATCCCACGCCATACCAGCAATCATAGCAAGGCGTGCCCGGTCCACTAAATAATGAAAATGGACTAGGTACGCCTTGCTGGTTTGACCCGCCATGTCCGGTGGCGAGTCAGAGGTTCCAATTTACGGGCAAACGTCGCCGCTTACATCCACGACTGATGTAGAACCGGCATGCGTGCCTTGGAAGCCAAACGTCACGGCCTGACCAGGTTGAATTACCTCATTCCAGTCCAAATTGCTCGCATTATAGGGTCCCGAACCGGTTCCGCTAAACACGCTATTCCACGCGCTCGTGACTGCGGAGCCATCCGTATAACTCCAGTTAACGGTCCAACCGTTGATCGCCGACGTACCGTTATTTTCAATTGTTATCTCAGCCACGAAGCCGCTGTTCCACTGGTTAGAAATGCTATAACTACAGGTCACATCACCACCGCCAGTGCTGTCTTCCGATACCGTCACGGTCTTGGTGATCGCATCACTTAATTCACCGTCACTCACCGTCAAGGTCACTTGATACGAGCCCGCTGCCCCGAAGGTGTGAACCGGTCCGGCGGCGGTTGAACTCGAACCATCACCAAAGTCCCAGGCGTAGGTCAACGCAGACGGGCCATTATCTGGGTCTGACGATAGTCCACCGGCAAAGCTTACCGCCAGCTCATTGGCCGCGAATGTGAAATCGGCAATAGGTGCCTGATTCAAGGTGCCACCATCCGACTCGGTCACGGTGATGCCGACAGACGCAGGGCTTGAAAGCGCACCGTCATTGTCCCGCACGGTAAAACTGAACGCATCAGCGCCAACAAATCCTGAGTTTGGCGTATAGGTTAGGTTCGCGCCCGTACCCGTGAGACTACCGTTATTCGGATTGCTATAGATGGCATAGGAATCAATCGTGCCATCCGAGTCTGACCCACTCAGTGTGATCGAGACGCTGCTATTCTCCTCGACAGTCACCGACTGCGCATCCGCCGTAGGCGCTTGGTTTTCTGTGCCGCCGCCGCTAAAGCTAACATCGATACAGCCATGAAACCGCTCGAAGGTATAGTAATTTCGTCCCCACTCACCGTAAATCACATGTCGGCCGGACCGGTTAGGCAACTGGCACGAAGTACGAAAGCGAGTTGCACCTTTATCCGGAACCACATCTGGATTGGCATTGGGGTCGCTGTCGTCATACAGTTCTTTACAGAATGGCGTTGCTTCAAAATCATCCCACGTCAGTGGTACGCCAACCTGATATTGAAAACCAGGCTTGGTAATGTAGTAAACAAACTCTTCGGTATCATCAAAGTGTGGTCCCCAAGAAATATCCCACACAATGTCAAAATTACCGGCACTTACGGGTGTGGTTGGCCAATTTAGCGGTAAATCCCACGGTGTGGTATTGCCATTATTGTAATTGTCCCAGGTTTCGCTATCGAAACCGCATACGTTTCCAGGCAGTGGGGTCACGCCTTGTCGGCCGACATCATGAGTTAATACACTCATAAATTGATACCCGCCATTTTGATCCTGAGCGAAAGCGTCGACACACACCGGGTTGGTGGCATTATCTGGGCGCTGATCAGTCGGCATACCACAGGTGGCATTTCGCGATGGCGGCTCGACCATCAGACCATGGCCGTAGGAAGCCGTGCTAAAAGCCATCAGTGAAGAGGCAGCAATAAGATTGACTATCGCTGTGCGTTTGACTGTTTGATGCTTCATTGATTTTCTCCATGTAGGTGGATTATTTAGTAGTCCCGCGAATGCGGGTTCAACAACGATAACCGTCTTGCAAGCATTGCCACCGGCAGCAACAAACGCATTCGCATCAGCCCCTCTTTTAGGCTGTCGGCGGGAACCCATCAAAAAAGTAATCGTTTACATCTCGAAAGACTCTCCGCCGTGAGCATGTAGTGTGAATGAAATTCCACCAGAGTTAGGGTGGCGCACTCGGGCTCAATGCGAATGGTCAACTGAGATTGGGGGAAGCACGACCGCGAAAAAAAACATGTCTGCCAGGGTGCATGTCTATGCGGTTGAGCATAGACATCTCGGCTAAGAGACGTTACTGGCAGTACAGCATCTGCCTAAGTCATCGTCCCCCCGAGTCAAATACTAGACAATGATCCACCTAAAAGCAACTGTGCCACCGGTACCATATTGGAACAGAGCCTATCCACAGACGATAACTGTGCTTAGTTGCGCGCTTGCAGTAATACGCAACTCAATCCGATCAATGCTAGATTTGTGGTTACGGGGTTGAATGCATCAAACAATACCGCCGGAATTTGCACCGCAACAAATATCAGTAAGGCCACCAACATCGCAATATTCAGCGCGATCAGCGTCACTTGCCGATAAAAAATAATTAGCAAGATACCGAAGACCACTTCGCCGACACCGGCTAAGCGAGTTATGAGTAATGAGGTGTCTGGATCAAGCCCCAAGGTTGCCGTCATGGCGCGTTCAATCGGAGCAACGGTAATTAACTTAGGGGCCAGCCCATGGTAAATCCAACTGCCACCGAGTATGAAGCGGGCGATTTGAACGGAGTCGAAAGCTATCTGCTGCATGATCGCCACACCGTCACGTCGACTGGTTCACATCGCGCACCTGAATTCCGACTTGAACCAGCGCACCGACTACCGCATCTATCGGCACGCCGCTTTGCCTACCAAGGCGATAGCGCGTGCCGTCTGAGCAAACAACACAGTACGACGACTTAACTTTACCACTTCTCTTGATTCGCGTTCGTTTCTCGACGTGATCTATCTCGTCTATGGCCAAAGTGAAACACTCACCGAGATAATCCGGAACCATCCATTGCAATTGCACGTTCGTGACTTGCACATCAAATTCACCGCCACGAACAATCTGTAACACGCCGGTGAAAAGCATCAGCAACCCCGGTAGCAGAGCGATCACCAACAGTACCAAATAGAGCACTTCTACCGGTCCTTTCGCGGGCACATGCCAAATTAAGATCAAAAAAGAGATACAAATAGCCACGATCACCAAACCGATGAACCCAATCTTGCCCCCCTTACTGCGTGCTGATTCGGAAAATCGATACATGTTATTACACCTGTTTTGAGTCGGGACACAAGGATTCACACCGCGATCCAGCGTAAGTCCGAGATGCAAGCTTCGCATACTAACGACTTTATTGGTACTGGATGACTAGGTGAGAAGTTATCCGCTGTCAGCATCGAGCAAACGACGCTGATACACAAACCCATGAAGCGCATCACCACGATGCATATGGGCGTTTGGCTGGCTCTGCACCCAGTCAAATTGATTCTTACGTAAAACCCGTTCCGACGCGCGATTGTTCGACATCACAATAGCCGACAATGTTTGCAATCCTGAATTACGTGCCGTTTCGACCAAAAAAGCAACGCACGCTGAGGCCACGCCACTGCCAGCAGCACGCTCAGAAACGCGATAACCAATCTCCGCATAGTGATCATCGACGATGCGTTTAAGGTTCGCACGCGCGATGATGTGGTGTTCTTTTATGGCGACATAGAATTGGCGTCCGCGCTCACCAGACTGTGCAAGTGCTGACTGGATGTGCGCCTGAACCCCAGCCTCTGTGTAGAAGCCCGCTGGCCTCGGCGCAATAAACTGCTCAAAGTAATCCCGGTTCTGGGATTCGAATTGCAACAAGAGCGCTACGTGTTCTTGCGAAAGCGCTTCAAACTGCATGGCAATATCGTGATTGTCAACACTCACTCAAGTGCGGTCAAAGAAACTCTGCAAAAGACGCTTTACTTTATCGACTGCTGCCAGCGCTTGCGCCTTCGGTGTGCGGTACGTTCTGTTTTCTCGCTGGCTAACCGCATCCACGTCAAAGGCATGACCAACACCCTCTAGCACGTGATGTTGAACGCCAACACCCGACTTCGAAATCCAGTCATAGGATTGCCCACATAAGCTCGAATCAACCACCGAATCGTTAGCCACATCAATCGCTAACACGATCGGCTTGTGTTGCCAGCCGGACTTATCTGTCTGTGACGCCACGCCACAATATGGGTAAAACAAAACCACCTGACGGATACTGGCTAGGTCCGCAGTAAACTCGGCCGATACGCCGTGCGGCAGCTCACCTTTCTGGTCAAACGCATACGCGTCCATTATGCTCCATGCACCGTGTGACCAACCCATCAGTACGATATCTTGTTTTGCGGTCCAAGTTTGCTGATTGGCCCAGGTGATCGCCGCAAGCACGTCACCCGCACGCTGCGCACCCAGCAACTCTCTGCCACGACACACCTTTGCCTGGGCCCGTTCGGGTGAGATTCCACGCCCGGCATAGCTGTCCACATAAACCGCGGCATACCCCATATTCTGAAATGTCTCCCCCCAGTATTGTTGTTGTTCCGGGTCTTTGCCACAGCCATGGAACATCAGAATTGTTTTAAACGGCCCGTCGCCGTCTGGACGATAAACAGTCAAGTGCGGCGTAATAAGCGCACTAATAGCGCTTGGTGTGGCGGCAGGCACGAGCCAGCCATTCAGCACACTGGCAAAGTACAAACCTGCAGCCAGTACCGCAGAGCTGATAAATAAAAAAATACGTTTTAGCCAACTCACAGCAGTCTCACTTAGGATTCTTTGGGCGTGAGTTCAGCGTCGATACGTTTTGCCTGCTGGTAAGCCTCTCGAGCGCGTAACCGTTCAGCATAGGCCACAAAACTGGCCTTTTCGGGCAACGTCTTAAACATCACGCCCCAGTCGACTTGGGCACCAAGATACACGTCCGCCATCGTAAACTGCTCCCCGCACACGTACTCACGCGAAGTTAAGAACTGATCGAGTACATCGACCACTAAATCGTAATTACCGTAGCCCGCCATCACTTGCTGGTCCTGTTTCACATCGAACCCCAAGTTTTTATTGATGATCGCAGCTTCTAACGGGCCCGCCGCAAAAAACAACCAGCGATAATAGTCGGCGCGAGCACGGGTGTCCGGTGCCAATTTCGCATCCGGAAACATATCTGCAAGGTATGTGCAAATAGCCGCGCACTCGGTAACCACGTGACTATCATGTTTAATCGCCGGCACCTTGCCCATTGGATTAATGGTTCGATACTCGTCTGACTTCATATCTGCCCCATAGTTGACCAGTACCTGCTCGTATTCAACTCCGACTTCTTGTAACGCCCAGCGAACAATCTGCCCGCGAGACATTGGGTTAGTGTAAAAAATCAGTTGACTCATGCTGGGTCTCCATAAGTTGCGTGGTGTAGGGGTCGGCAATTTCTAGTTATAAACAGATCGTCACAAGCTTACCGCTATTTACGGGGATGACAAAACAACTTGCTGTGTGGATTTGAGCGGTAGTGTCACACAGATCGCCCATATCATCTTTGTCACTGTCTGCCTGACTCGGATTTGGTACGGCAGGGCAATTATCAATGATATCGAGTATACCGTCCCGATCAACATCGGATGGCGTTGCGAACGGTGCAAGTCCAGCGGCTTGATTTTGCGTGATTTGCGCCCGGTTCAGTGCGGCGCAATAAATTGCAACTAAGTAAAACTCACCCAGCCAAGGGCGATCGCCACTAGCTTCATTTCCCAAAATCAAATCAAAACCGGTATCCCAATTATCGAACTCGCCGAGCACGGAAGCCACGACTCGCGGCACGCCATTCACATAGATCGAGGCAGCGCCATCGACACTGCGGGTATACACCGTATGATTTAAATTCGAAGTAACTGTCGAAGCAGGCGTTTCTACCGATGGCGTGCCATTTGCATCGGTCGCGGTCGTCCGCAGCCGCATTTCATAGACGTCAGTATCCTGACCGAAAGTAAAATTTCGTGTCGTGGTGCTGCCAGAAAGCGAAATCATCCGCACTGGTCCAGGTCCAGACTGGGCTAGGTTGTCGGTCCGGGTCCAAGCTTCCACGGTCAGCTCATCGCTGGCTTTGCATGAATTCACCAGTCGGCTGGGATCAGTGTTCCGCAAGACACTGGCTGATACGAGATCCAATCCCCCGCCAGGCAGCCACGCCACAGTGGCCGGATTTTCAACCGTTAAATCGAGTGGCACACCGGTACTCGACACGTCAGCCACGGTGACAGAACCCTCTCCATCTTGGAAGGTGTATAGCACTTGGACACCGCTGTTTACTCGTCCGGGACGAATGATCGCAATGCGCACTTCGTCTACGCCACTATCCACGCCGTCGCTAATTTCTAAGCGAAACCGGTAGACGCCGTACTCAGTCGGCGTAAAGTAGGCGATCTCTTCGGTCGCATCCTGAATCAGGACCGATGGGCCGGCCAGTTGTGTCCACTGTTCGCCGGTAAGAAAATCGTCATTCCCATCCGGATCAAACGACGCACTCCCATCCAGGTTGATCGTTTGCCCGAGATACCCGACCTTATTGGGACCCGCGTTCACGTTCGGTGGCTGATTTTCGCTGCTATCACCGATCACAAATACGGCAGACACCTCACTACTATTATTCAAGTTAGCTTTGTACGCTCGCGCCCGGACAACTTGGCTTTCAGTAAGCTCAAAGGGCGCTGTATACAGTGTGGATGCCGGTGTTGGTGCGGTGTTGTCCAAGGTATACCGGATCTCGGCATCAGTAGTCGGCGTACTCATGGAAACCGACACTGGATCAAGTGACACCGCCCCATTGGGTAAAATCACTGGGCTAGCAACGGTTTCGAGTGCGGTGTACTGAACACGCCGAATTTGGCCACTGCTGGTCGCATAAGTTGTGAGCATATAGTACAGATCTCCACTCGAATGAAAGCGCCCAATAACCGGTTTCACTGCAATCCCATTACTGCCGCTGACGCCCAACCCGGTAGCGAAGGTGGTTACCGTCGGATCGGTATTAGATAAGATGGTGTTAATGCGCCCAGTTGGCGTATTGTTTCCGCCCCAAAGCACGGCGAAGTAGCGACCATGGTATTCTGCTGGAAAACCACCCAAACCGGCTTCTGGCATCCACGCACCGCCAGTGATCAACTCACCGCCAGCATCGGCGGCAGTAGCCCACGGTGCCATTGCGGTTCCGATACCCGAGCCCTCATGCTGATAATTTGCGCCTGCCACTAATTCATAGACCCGGTCTTTATTGCTGCCCCGCGCTTCATTGAGATACAAGACACCTGTATCTGGATGGCGCGAGATGCTGTAAGGATTACGCAAACCTAGCGCGTAGATCGCGCGATAATCGCCGGTTGTTTGACTGTAAAAAGGGTTGTCGTTAGGTACACTGCCATCGTGGTTGATGCGCAATACCTTACCGGTAAAAGTCGTCAAGCTCTGGACCGGGTCACCTGCGAATTCGCCTTCCCAACCATCCCCAGTCGTGATGTACAGAGCGCCATCACTACCAAACTCAAGCGCACCACCGTTGTGACTACCAGAGGACGCGGTGTCATTGAACGGCAAATCCAACAACAAAACTTCACCTGCTAATGCAAGGTCGGGATTCTCTGCACTGGCCTGAATTCGCACGACTCGATTATGCAGACTGCTATCAGCCATGTAAAACGCATAGACAAACCCATTGCTAGCGAAGTTGGGATCAAATGCAATATCGCGCAATCCACCTGAGCGGCGCGCCTCCGGTTGTCCGTTGGTACCACGTGGCGTGTTGAAATTGTAGAATGGCTCGC
This sequence comes from Arenicella chitinivorans, assembly GCF_014651515.1. Classification (NCBI taxonomy): domain Bacteria; kingdom Pseudomonadati; phylum Pseudomonadota; class Gammaproteobacteria; order Arenicellales; family Arenicellaceae; genus Arenicella; species Arenicella chitinivorans. Next base: position 207,867 of record NZ_BMXA01000002.1, on the reverse strand, counting down.
TGTTGAGCGTCCAAGTGTCGTTAGTGGCGTTGTACTTGGCAACCCGCAGTCGGCCAGTAATCCGTTCGCTGATGAAAAGGCGGCCATCGGGCGAAAAAGCAAAACCATCTGGGTCTTGCAAGTTTTCTATTACTGTTTGGTCGGAAAAGTTGGCCGGTAAGGTAAAGGCAAAGGCTGATCCGCTGGTGCTGAGCAGCAGGATTAATAGCGTCTTAGCGGCTCGCCCAAGGGTGCGTTCGCAGTACCGTGACGCGAGCCAATTGAGCAAACCAGATTGAGATAGGCACATAGTAGTTCTCCATATTCCCTACCTCAATCCATCATAGGCTAGTCGCGAATGGGGCTCAAGCCGATTCCGACTCGTACTTCGCCATATCGCGAGCAGCCAGCATAAAATGAATCGCCGCCCACACACACACCACAGGCACCACGTACAGTACTGCGTAACGCAGTGACTCTGCGCCCATAGTCGGTTGGAGTAAGTCACTCACGAAGCCGACCATGGTGGGACCACACCCAAGACCGATAATGTTGAGTACTAAAAAGAACAAGGCAGATGAGGTTGCGCGCATCCGCGGCTCCACCGCGCCATGAAAAATCGCCAGCGAGGCACCGAGATAGCCTGTCAGAAAGAAGGCCGGGAACAGGTTTGCAATTAATGCAACCGTTCGATTTTCAGTACTGAACACGATCACGATAGGAATAATAGCGAGGAAAATCGCCATTGCCGGCAACCAGGTGTACCAGCGCTTATCACGCTTACCAAAGCGATCGCACATAACACCCCACAAGAATGTGCCGACTGCGCCAAACAGACCAACACTCACTGCCAGCCACCAACCCAGCTCTGCCGTGCCCATACCAAAGCTGCGTATAAAAAATGGGGGCGCCCAGTTGGTGATACTGTAGCCGGCAAATGCACTTAATCCAGCGGCGATACTGACATGAATCAGGTATTTTCGCGCCAAGATAAACGACAAGACGCGATTGAAGCTGGCAGGCTGTTGTTCCACGGTATTCTTTTCAGACCAACCGCGTATTGGCTCTTGCACGGTCCACCACACCAGCAACGCAATCGCCACACCAGGCAAGCCGACCACCATAAAAGCAACGCGCCAACCGAAGTACTCATTGATGATGCCACCGAACAATATGCCAAACATAATCCCGATATTGATACCCGCGGAATAAAACGACAACGCTGATGCACGTTTCTCCGGCGGATACATATCCGAAATCATCGAATGCGCTGGCGGGCTGCACCCTGCCTCGCCGACACCCACACCAATCCGCGCCAGCACCAGCTGCGTGTAGTTCACAACGAACCCGCTGATCGCGGTCATCACACTCCAAATCCCAATAGAGGCGGCAATGATGTTACGTCGGTTCGAACGTTCAGCTAAACGCGCGATCGGGATTCCCGCCAGTACATAAAAAATCGCAAATGCCAGACCCGTTAATAACCCCAGTTGTAAATCAGAGAGGTCGAGTTCAACCTTGATAGACTCCTGTAAAATGGTGAGCAATTGGCGGTCGATAAAGTTGACGGCGTACACTAACGTGAGCACCACCAATACATACGACCGATACTTCGGACTCTCATATTTATTCATTGGTCAATCATCTCCTTTGGATGTGGAAGTACGTGTTGTTATATTTTTTATCTGTCACGACCATTCGGAGAGGCGCTAACCTGGGGGGCAAGGGGGTTACCGAACGAGTGACTGCTTTGTTCGCAGAATGTACACTGTGCAAAAATATAGCTAGATTTGCAAACACAATGTCAAAGTTCACCGTTTTTTTAATACACGGTATTGGCGTCCATCGCGACCCAAGCTGGGCAGATCAGGCCATCGACTTGCTGCGTCAGGCCTGGCGTTCCAGTATCAACCTGGACACACCGATGGAGCAGCACATCGATGTGGTGCCCATCTGTTACGATCACGCTTTTGAAGATTATCTTGATGATTTCGCCGATCTGGGCACCGCAGTCCTGCGCGACACGCTACCATTGCCCACCGCGGACAAGCAGGCCTTAGCGGATACACTGACACAGTATCAGATAACGGAACGACATTTTCTCTGGGCGTATCTGGTCGATGTGGTGTTGTATAAAATGTCGATCGTACGCGAGCAGGTCAATGCGCTTGTGGCCAAGCAACTCTATGAACGAATCGCCCAAGGCAACACATCACACCAGTTTGGCGTCATTGCACATTCGCTGGGTACGCGCGTCATCAATGACACCCTACAGAATATCCGAACCGCCCAAGCACATGAAAGCAACTTCTATCAGCAAGGCTACCGTCTTAAGTTCTTACTGCAGATTTCTGACGTGACAGATCTTTTCAGCCTGCCTTGGCACCGCGATGCCTTTCCGCCCAAAGATGTATTCCCGCACCACACCTTTGACTATCTTCGCACCGTCACAAATTGTTTTGATCCCATTGCGCGCATGGTACCAACTCGGCTTAATCACTGGCCTGAAGGCTTGCGCGACCAGCAACATCTGGGGCGACCAGTATACAAAGACATCCTGCTGGAACACGTGCATGAGACGAACGTCCACGGCCTATGCCACTACATGCTACACCCTGAAATCACCGATGAGATCTTCGACCTGTGTGGCTTTGGCCGCCGACTGAACAATCGGCAACAGCGGCGCGACGGGTTTCCGCTACTCGGCCCAGAGGTCCAACCCGGACTGCGTACCGCCTTGTCTGACCTAATCGACCATTCACAACGGAACCATGATGATTCTTGGCAAACCTACATCAACCTGATTCTCAAATTCGGCGATGTCTCCATTCAACATGGCCACGTTCCACAGCATGAGCATGAGGTAATCGCATGAACCGCCTCTTATTGCTGGTAGTGTTGGCCTGGTCGAGTCCGCTCTACGCGTGCGACACCGGCGCCGCCGCACTCGACTTGCACCGGGCCGAAGCATTACTCAGCGACACTGTGCTGCAGTTGTCGAACACTCAATCCAAGCCTCTGAATCAAGCCGAGATCACCTGTGTGTTGAACAATAAGCAATCTCTGTATGCGGGGCTCGAGTCCGCACTTCCTGATATTCAAAGTTGGTTCGAAACCAGTCAACGCCCAGACCTCAGCACCCGTGACAAACGCGACTTGATCGAACAGATTAATCGCGCCGTTACTCGCGATGCCGGAACCGGCTTTGTGCAGCTGCCCAGTACCCAGAATGCGGTACTTTCGATTGATCTGTATCAACTGCTCGCCAGACATTGCACAGACGAACCAAACACAACTTGCGGCCAAGCCAGTGCCCTCTCGCAACACTTATGGCAACTCAGTGGCCAATTACGCGGAATTGCCTCCACCTTAAACCAAAAGGATGTGGCAGACAGCCTGACGTATCAAACCAAACTTGACCAGCAGTGGCGTGCATACAAAGATCAAACGATTAAATTGTGGCCACACGAAGTATTGCTCAATTCGCTCATATATCAACCGAAAGCCAGCGGGTTTTCCACGCCGCCCGCATACAAAATCATGACGTTAAGACCAGCGATCGGGCTAAGCTATTTATCTGAAGCAGACCATCGAATCCAACCAACCCTCAATGTCGATCTCTTAGGGGTCTACTGGTGGAAGTATCAGTTCTCCGACAGAGTATCTGCTACACCTGGACGTGGTATTGCGGCCAGCATGGTGTGGGATGGCAGCGATGTTGCTTACGGTCTGAGCTATCACGCCAGCCCACAATGGTCAGCGACCATTGCGCGCGGCGACGACAACGATGTGGTGGTATCCTTGAGTTTTCAACTGGCCTATTGGCTGTTCCGATAATTAATCCGATGACGATTCACACTCGGTACCAGAAAAATAGGCTAGTATCGACCGCAGAGTCGCATCGCGATGTTGTGCTAACCGCTCGCTCGACATCTTTACTGTATCAAGCATCGTTAAAGAACATGTACGTTTACCCTTTGGAGGAAAAATGAAACACCGTTTACTTAAAAGCCTGATGACCCTGTGTGCCGTCGGTCTGGCAACGCCGAGCTTTGCTGGCGAGAGCAACCTACAATCTATTCTCAATGCGCAACCGGATGAAGTAAAAGCGCGCTACGAATATCGTCATCCGTCTGAGACAATCCAGTTTTTCGGCATTAAGCCGGGCATGACTGTGGTTGAGGCACTGCCTGGTGGCGGTTGGTATAGCAAGATATTGCTACCAGTGCTTGGCCCTGAAGGTACGCTGGTCGGCGCAGATTACCAACAGGCGTTGTGGCCTAATTTCTCCTGGGCTAAACCGGAGATGATTGAGAAAAAGAAAACCTGGGTTACCGACTGGGTAGCCGATGCACAGGCTTGGCGAGATGACGACAGTGCTTCACTGGCCGCCTTCCAATTTGGTGCTTTACCTGAAACCATGCACGGGTCTGCCGACGCCGTTCTATTTATCCGTGCTTTGCACAATATGGCACGCTTCGAGGATAAAGGCGGTTTTATGAGCGGTGCGATGCAAGACGCGTACACGGCACTCAAGCCGGGCGGCATTGTTGGTATCGTACAACATGAAGCACGCGAAGACCGCCCAGACACCTGGGCTAACGGCGATGCAGGGTACCTGAAAAAGAGTTACATCAAAGCCAAAATGGCAAGCGTCGGCTTCGAGTTCGTCGCCGAGTCGACCATCAATGAAAACCCCAAAGACACCGCCGGTGAAGGCGACATCGTATGGCGCCTACCACCAAGCTTAAGTGGTTCTAAAGACGATGCGGAGAAACGTGCCGAGATGCAAGCCATCGGCGAGTCAAACCGCATGACGTTGTTGTTTAAGAAGCCAGCTAAGTAACGGTCGTATGCGTCGTTTCTTTCACTACACGGCTGCCTGGTTGGTAGCCGTGTTGGGTGGCAGCGTCACAAGTTCGGTATTTTCCAGTCATTTTGTGCTGTCTGAATTGCGAGCCATCGATATTCCGATCTCGTTTGCAACGCAGCTCAAAATGACCATTGACGATTTTGCGATCTTACAAACCTTGGGTATGGCGATAGGCGCTGCTTTTCTGATCGCGTTCATCATTGCCGCCGTATGCCATCGCTTTATCGGTGGCGCTGAACGACTCTGGTTTATGGTCGCAGGCATGAGTGCGGTGATCACGCTCTTACTGTTAATGAGCTGGCAATTACAACTGATGCCGATTGCAGGCGCACGCAGCAATCTTGGCTTGCTCATGCAGGGCGTCGCTGGCCTAGTTGGTGGCTGGCTATTCTGGCGTTTAAAACCGGGGCGTAATGCAGAAATACCATCATGAAAAAAACATTTAAACTAGGCTTCGCTTTGTTTTGCCTGTCACTAACGAGTACTCAACTCGCGGTGGCGGACTCTAACATCACCACCGTTGCCTCTGGACTCAAGTCGCCTTGGGCGATGGCGTTCACAACGCAAGGCGACATTCTGATTACCGAGCGCGCTGGCCGTATTCGCGTAGTTCGGGATGGTCAACTACAGCCAGACTCAATCGCCAATGTGCCCTCGGTGTATCACGCTGGGCAAGGTGGTTTGCTCGACATACAACTCGACCGCGAGTTTGCCAATAATCGCACGCTGTATCTGAGCTTGGCACACGGAGACGCCAAAGCAAATGCAACCCGGCTGGTAGCCGCTGAACTTGATCAGAACCAACTGACGAACGTGCGCGTGTTATTCACCAGCGCACCAACGCGCGCCACTCCACACCACTACGCTGGACGAATAGCGCAACTGCCTGACAACACACTGTTGCTTACCGTTGGCGATGGGTTCAATTATCGCGAACAGGCTCAGCGACTCGATTCACACTTGGGGAAAATCATCCGAGTGAACCGCGAGGGACAAGCCCCCAATGATAATCCGTTTATCGGTCAACCTGGGGCTAAACCCGAGATCTGGTCAATAGGACATCGAAACATGCAAGGGCTGACTCTCGTGGCGGATACTGTTTATGAGCACGAACATGGACCACAAGGTGGGGATGAGATCAATCGAATTGAGCCCGGGAAAAATTATGGCTGGCCAGTGATAACCCAAGGTATCGACTACAGCGGAGCACGAATCTCGCCCTTTACTGACTACCCGAATATGCAGCAACCGCTGCTAGACTGGACACCATCAATTGCGCCGTCTGGCATGGCCTATTCTGAGGGGCATCTCTATGTCACAGCCCTCGCCGAAGGCGCCATCCGCAAGATCAAAATTAACACCGATGGTCAGCTCGACGACCTCGGCATCGTTTATCCAGATCTGCGTGAACGCCTTCGCGATATTGCCGTCGGACCAGACGGATTTCTATACGTCCTCACCGATGGTCCCGAAGCTCGCTTACTCCGGCTCTCGCACCACTAGTCCTTTCCACATGCTTTATGACGCCACATCAGCTTGAGGTAACGGCGCCCTTGACCGGCACCGTGTTAGAAGTCCACGTCACATCCGGTCAGGCAGTCAATGCCGGCGACCTGCTAATACTATTAGAGTCTATGAAAGTGCACGTACGCGTTGACGCCGAACATGCTGCGGTCATCGACGCCGTCTACGCCGTGCCGGGCGCGGTTATTCAACGTGGCGATCCATTACTTAAATTAAGCGTACCTGGTACTCGCGCGCAGCAATCCACCACGCCCGAAGCCGTTTCTGATGCAGCACACACCAGCATCGCCGCGTTCCATAAACGCGTGGCTAAGTCGCTCGACTCACACCGCGCAGAGGCAGTAGAAAAACGCCACACTAAAGGCTACCGCAGTGCTCGAGAAAATCTAGCCGCTCTGTGTGACCCTGAAACCTTTCAGGAATATGGACAGTTTGCCGTTGCCGCACAGCGCGGGCGTCACGACTATGAAACACTAAAAACAACCACCGCCGCAGATGGCATCATCACCGGCATCGGACAAGTGAACGATCAAGCCACGGCGATCGTCGTCAATGACTATTCGGTGCTGGCTGGCACGCAAGGTTACTACCACCACCAGAAACTCGATCGGATATTATTGGTGGCGGAACAACAAAAACTACCCGTCATCATGTTTACCGAAGGTGGCGGCGGGCGACCCGGCGATACCGACATCACCACAGTGAATTCTGGTCTGCAGTGCGCCTCTTTCGGCAGTTGGGCTGGCCTGGCCGGACACGTTGCTCGAATCGCCGTTGCCAACGGTTATAACTTTGCCGGCAATGCGGCTTTGTTCGGTGCGGCGGACATTACCATCGCAACCCAAACGTCTTGGATTGGCATGGCCGGTCCGGCCATGATTGAAGGTGGCGGCCTCGGTAGCGTTACACCACAACAAATTGGACCGATTGAGGTTCAACAATCCAATGGCGTGGTCGATATTGTGGCCAAAGACGAGATCGACGCGGCTCGCATAGCTGTAAAGGCCCTCGCGTTTTTTCAGGGTACTAACAGTGTTTTCGAGGTAGCTGAGCAACACCGCCTTGCCAGCATCATGCCAGAAAACCGACGCCAAACTTACCAGGTGAGAGAGGTCGTTCAGACCGTCTGCGATGTCGACTCTTGGCTCGAGTTACGACCACACTACGGTGGTGCGATCATCACCGGCTTTGCGCGACTCAACGGGCAGCCAGTTGGCATTATGGCGAATGATTGCATGGTGCTCGGTGGCGCGATCGACGTCGCCGCCGGGGAAAAAGCGGCACGGTTTATGCAGCTGTGCGACCAATTCAGTATTCCGATAGTCTCATTTTGCGACACACCCGGCTTTATGGTTGGCCCAGAGCACGAAACCTTGGGTGCAGTGCGACGTTTGGCGGAACTTTTTCGCGTCGGCGCGCAATTGCGCACACCCTTTTATGCCGTGGTATTGCGTAAATGTTATGGCCTCGGCGCGCAAGCCATGCTGAGTGGTAGCACGCAACACCCGAACTACACCCTGGCCTGGCCCATGGCTGAATTTGGCCCGATGGGCCTGGAAGGCGCAGTAAAACTCGGATTCAGTAAACAACTTCAAGCCATCCACGATCCGCAAGAACGCGCAGCACTGTATGACAAACTGCTGGCCGAGCAATATGCACGTGGTCAGGCCAATGAAGTAGCCAGCGTATTAGAGATCGATGCCGTCATTGACCCGACGACGACACGAGACCACCTGCTTCGCTGCCTCGCACGGCAACCGCGCTAGAAGCGACTACATACCTCATTGAACGGTTTACGCCGTATATCCGGCACGGTCGCATCGACCTCAGGATAGCCTGCCACAATCAACATATACGGTTTCTCGTTCGCCGGACGGTCGAGAATTTGATTCAGGAATTTCATCGGACTCGGCGTGTGCGTCAAGGTGGCTAAACCTGAAAAATGCAAGGCAGAGATCAGCATGCCGGTAGCGATCCCCACGGATTCGGGCATATAGTAATTCTTTTGTTTGTTACCCTCGTCATCCACCGAGTTGCGCTGCAGAAAAACGGCGACTAAAAAAGGGGCCGTTTCCAGAAAGGGTTTATGCTCATCGGTGTCAAAAACCTTCAAATCATCTAACCAAGACTGAGGTGCTCGACCATGATAAAACTCATACTCTTCGATCTCCGCAGCGCGCCGAATTTCACGTTTCACCTTGGCATCCTGCACAATGACAAAATGCCACGGCTGCTTATTTGCCCCACTGGGTGCGGAAACTGCTGCGCGTACGGCATTTTCGATGATCTTTGGGTCGACCGCGCGTGCAGAAAAATCACGTACGGTGCGACGCCGCTGCAATGTGCTCATAAACGACTCTGATGTGGCCAACATCTCTTGCGCAGGCTTCTCAATAAACTCTAAAGGTTTTGACATACTGGTTTGGTTGATTAAATCTGGTATGGATCACCCAGTGCCGCGGCAATCTTTCTTGGCGCCTCAACGTTCAAACGACCGTGACCACACCGAATATTATCCAAAATGAGTAGATCACCCTGACGCCAGCGGAACAGAGTTGCGGCTCGCCATGCTACATCAATCAATTCCCGAGTTTCGGCACGACTGATGGGTGAACCGTCGCCCCATAATGTACGCATAAACACGTTCTTTTTGAAGTACTGGGCACGAATAAACGCACTCAGGCCGAAACGCTGCAAGACAGGAATGCGGTGCGCGAATTTAGAGAGATCATACGGCGCTGCCTCACCATTGTACAAGGTCAAGCTAATACACGGCTGACCACTGTTCGCATCGAGCATCACGCCCGGCATCTTAGCTCGGGTTATCAAACCACCATTAGGCTGCCATTCCCATTCCAGGCCCTGTTGACGACAAGCAGCTTCTGCCTGCTCACGCGTTTCAGCATGAAACGCGTCATACCAGGTTTTATACACGTTAAAAAACTTTGCTTTGCGTGTGCCGAAATAACGCTGATAAATCATTCCTAAACGTTCAACTTTGTCTCTGGTAGCAGGACTCAACATGTCCAGCATGGCAGCACAATTGAACACCGGTGTCTCGCCGTAGCGCGCCGGCTCAGTAATACAATAGAAGAATACCTTACCGGGCCGTTGTTTCAGGTAACACATCTCAGTGTGAAATGAAATTACGTACGAAGGCGGCGCTTCGGTCGAGGTGAAAAAATGCTCACTGAGTTTGCTGCGCGGACTGGCACCACCCAAATATTCGTCATCGAATGTCACTCCCCATGCAGCAAGTAACTGCTCGGCTTGGTAGGTATCCGCGATCGGTAGCCCACGCAAGAGCACTGCACCGGTTTCGGAATACAGCTGATCGATCTGCTCAATCAGAGAATCATCCGTTAGCAGTTGCTCGAATTGTGCATTCGCCTGATCAAGCTGCAGAACAGAAATAGACTTTCCACCGGCCGGATTATCCGCCAGATGGTCAGTAGCCAGCTCCTCAGAGCTGAGGGCACGTGCATGTAGCGCCAGCATCATTCCTTCTCCTAATTGTCATTATGTCTAACAAGACTATCAGCGAATTCAAAGCGCCGCAATCCGCTTTTTCTATCAGCTATTTCTCACAGAGTACTGGGGTCTAAACACCATTTGAGCTATATTCTCCTGCAACTGACGTCTGTCGACTATATTAGCGGTATCGATATGAGTATTGCCATCATGATTTTCCTGGCGCTGTTTGTGGCCGGGTCTTTAACTTATGCCTACGCATATCGCGGTCAGGCGCGCTGGAGTGGCTTTGGCGAATACGTTCGCAAAGGGTGGCCTTTGTTTACGCCGTTTAATTGTCTGCTGTATCTTTTCACCAAGCCGCGCGCACGTCCGGCCATTATGGATATGGCAAAATTCCCGGAGCTCAAAGCGCTACAGGAAAACTGGGAAGTCATTCGCAACGAGGCGATCGAGCTAATGGCCGTCGGCGGTTTTGACCAGATCAGCAACAAAGACTCCGCATCGTACTATGACATTGGCTTTCGCACATTCTACAAATATGGTTGGACCAAATTTTACCTAAACTGGTACGGCTATACGCATGAATCGGCCAAGCGCACCTGTCCTAAAACGCTGGAAATTCTGAGCCAGATTCCCGAAGTTAATGGCGCTATGTTTTCCGTATTACCTCCAGGCGGACAATTAACTCGCCACCTTGATCCGGTTGCCTGTTCCTTGCGTTACCACCTAGGTCTAGACACGCCCAACGACGATCGCTGCTACATCAGCATTGACGATACACCGTATTCTTGGCGCGATGGTGAACCACTCCTGTTTGACGTAACGTTTCTACACTTCGCGCACAATGATGCCGACAAACCACGTCTCATTCTGATGTGCGATGTTGACCGGCCGATGTCCTGGTTAGGCCATATATTGAATTGGCCTTATAAGCTCTTAATGAAGGCCACGGTGGTACCGAATACCGATGAGGACAAACGCGGGTTTGCCAATCGCACTTTTAGCACTTTGGTGCCGTTACTGGAGAAAGGTAAACGCTTGAAAGAGACCAACTTACCCGCCTATAAAGCACTCAAATACACCGTTAACGGCACCTTGATGTTGATCGTGGCGGCCTTGGTGTGGCTGGTCGTCGAGTTCTTTATCTGGCTTATCTAACGGAACAGCTTCCCTAGGCAGGCCGCACTAGTCGCCTTCGCTCTGCAAGCGATACTCTGCCGACCGAGCATGTGCGGTGAGTGACTCGCCACGCGCTAAGACGGACGCATGCTGACCGATTGACTGTGCGCCAGCCTGCGACACCTGAATGATGCTGGTACGCTTCTGAAAATCATACACGCCCAATGGCGAACTAAAGCGCGCAGTGCCAGCCGTTGGCAACACGTGATTTGGACCAGCGCAATAATCACCCAGTGACTCCGCGCTGTACGGCCCAATAAATATCGCTCCAGCATGGCTGATGTCCTGCGCCAGTTGCTCAGCATCCTGGGTAAAAATTTCCAGATGCTCCGCTGCAATCTGATCTGCAACTGACACCAGAGCATCACGCGAATCCGCAATAATCAGCGCGCCATTATTTTTTAATGACTGCTGAATTATGTCCGCACGCTCCATGGTCGGTAACAGCCGATTAATCGACTGCTGTACCCGCTCGGCGACCACGTCATCCATGGTCAGCAGAATGGACTGTGCAATCTCATCGTGCTCGGCCTGCGCAAACAAATCCATCGCTACCCAGTCAGGGTCCACGCTGTCATCAGCAATCACGAGTACTTCTGACGGACCCGCAATCATATCGATGCCGACCTTACCAAACACCTGCTTCTTAGCAGTTGCCACATAAATATTACCCGGGCCGGTGATTTTATCGACCGCCGGAATGGTCTCAGTGCCATAAGCGAGCGCAGCAATTGCCTGCGCGCCCCCAACTCGAAACACCCGATCAACACCGGACAACACAGCCGCTGCCAGCACCATGTCATTAAATTCACCATTAGGAGTCGGGGAAACCATGATCAACTCTTTGACACCGGCCACCTTGGCAGGCACCGCATTCATGATTACCGACGACGGGTAAGTCGCTTTGCCACCAGGCACATACAAACCGACGCGTTGCATGGGCGTCACTTTTTGGCCCAATATCGTGCCATCGGACTCGGCTATTTGCCAAGACTCCTGTTGCTGATGTTCGTGATACGCACGAACCCGAGCCACCGCATACTCCAGTGACTCACGCTGTTTAGATGGAATCGCATCCAGCGCTTGGTGCAAGCGAAATTGCGGCACTTCCAGCCCGCGCGCTTCGGCGTCAAACCCATCAAACTTCTTGGTGTAGATGTACAGTGCCGCATCACCTCGATGGCGTACGGTTGCGACCACCTCGGCCACCAACTCATCAACCCCGTTTTCACTCGGTTGATCGCGGTGTAGCAACTCCGTGAGTTGATTGTCAAATTGCGCGCTTTCGGTGTACAGTTTTTTCATTGACACATGCATGATAACGACCTCAACTAGGAATTCGATAAACTCAGCGTGTGCGGTGTAAGCTTGTCGACCAAAGTCCGAATAGTATCGTGTTGCACGCGCAACGATGCCGCGTTAGCAATCAGACGACAGGAGATATTTGCCACCAAATCCTTGGCCACCAGATTATTGGCTTTTAAGGTACTGCCGGTCTCCACTAAATCCACTATTTCGTCCGCCAACCCGACCAGCGGCGCAAGTTCCATAGCCCCATACAATTTGATAATTTCAGCCTGAATGCCTTTCGATTGGTAGTAGCGCTGAGCTGACTTCACATACTTGGTTGCCACTCGAATACGCTTATCGGAGCGAGAGTTGAAGTCGCGCTCGGCCGGCACCGCGGTCATCAAACGACATTTGGCGATACCCAGATCGAGTAATTCAGCAAGACCTTCGCCACCATGCTCCAACAAGCCATCTTTACCAACGACGCCAAGATCCGCCGCACCAAATTGCACGTAGGTTGGTACGTCGGTAGCGCGAATGATCACGCACTGAATATCGTCGACGTTAGTCGCAAAAATTAATTTGCGACTAACGAATGGATCATCCAATAACTGGATTCCAACCTGTTCTAACAAAGGAATGGTTTGTTTGAGAATCCGCCCTTTGGACAGTGCGATGGTAATCATGTTCCAACTCCGACTATTGGACTAGCGCCTGCAGACTCGGGTCCTTATCCCAGACATGGCCTGGAATTCGCCGAATATTGGCGCCCAAGCGTAACAATTTTTCTTCGATACTCTCATATCCACGATCAATATGATAAATGCGGTCTATGACAGTTGGCTTATCGGCCATGAGTCCGGCCAAAACCAGGCTCGCAGAGGCGCGAAGATCCGTCGCCATTACCGGTGCGCCGCGCAGTTTATTGCGCCCTTGGATAAATGCGGTATTGCCCTCTAGGTCGATGTCCGCACCCATGCGTTGCAGCTCTTGTACGTGCATAAACCGATTTTCGAAGATGGTTTCAACCACTTTGCTACTGCCCTTGGCTAGGGCATTCATAGTCACGAATTGCGCCTGCATATCCGTTGGGAACGCCGGATGCGGCGCAGTGTGAATGTCGACCGCTTTCGGCTGGTTGCCATGCATATTCAATTCAATGGCATCGCCGTCAATCGAAATATCAGCGCCCGCTTCGACTAACTTATCTAAAACGGCGTCCATATAGGTCGCCTCGGTCGCCCGCGCTTTCACTCGACCACGCGTCACCGCACCGGCAACAAGATAAGTTCCGGTTTCAATTCTATCCGGAATAACGCGGTGTTCTGCATCGTGCAGCGAATCCACACCATCAATCACTAATTCCGAGGTACCCGCGCCACTGACCTTCGCGCCCATGGCGTTCAAGCAGTTTGCTAAGTCAACAATCTCAGGTTCACGCGCGGCGTTTTCGATCACGGTGGTGCCTTGCGCCAGCGCCGCAGCCATCATTAAATTCTCGGTGCCGGTTACAGAGACCATATCCATAAAGATACGTGCGCCCTTCAGCCGTTTACAGGTTGCCTTAATATAGCCATCTTCGATCACCACCTTGGCGCCCATGGCTTCGAGACCTTTGATGTGCAGATTCACGGGGCGAGATCCAATGGCGCAGCCACCGGGTAACGACACCTCGGCATGTCCCAATCGAGCAACCAGCGGGCCCAATACCAAGATCGATGCGCGCATGGTTCTAACCAAGTCGTACGGTGCCCGTGACTGATTTAGACCACTCGCATCAGCGCAAATTTTCATGCGCTCATCGACTTCCATCTCGACCCCAAGATAACTGAGTAAGCTCATGGTGGTCGTAATGTCTTGCAGGTGCGGCACATTACTCAATGTAAGTTTGCCATCCACCAGTAGCGAGGAAATCAAGATCGGCAATGCGGCATTTTTAGCACCGGAGATCAGCACTTCGCCATCCAGCGGACCGTTACCCGTAACGATGAGTTTATCCATGTATCTTTTTAACTCTCAGCTTACGCGCTTAAGGCTTGCTTCAGCTCACCAGACTCATACATCTCAGTCATGATGTCACATCCGCCAACAAATTCACCGCGAACATAGAGCTGTGGAATCGTCGGCCAATTCGAAAAATCCTTAATGCCTTGACGGACGGCATCATTACTCAGCACGTCGACAGTAACGAATTCTGCACCCAGCGCGTTCAATATCTGTACAGCTCGGCCTGAAAAACCACATTGAGGAAAGCTCGCGTTGCCCTTCATAAACAATACGATTTCATTATTTGTGACCGTCTCTTTGATCTGGTCGTGCATTGATACTTGTTCTGTCATGTTTAATACCTCAAAAATAAAACTATTGCGCCTCAGATGGAGTCATTGTTTTCATCGACAAAGCGTGAACCTCTGCCTTCATTTTGTCACCCAGTGCTCCATAAACCAGTTGATGACGCTGGATTCGGCTTTTACCTTCAAATTCCGTAGCCACAATCACCGCCTCGAAATGATGACCGTCGCCATCCACTGTCACGTGTGCATTCTCGAAGCCCGCTTCGATCCAAGTTTTTAATTGCTCAGGTGTCACCATGGTGTGTTCACAATGTTGTTAAATACTCGGCGCAAGGATACCGGAAACCCTAAGCCGCAACCAGCAAGCTTATGCGGATTTCGTGCATTAAGCGTCGCGTAATTTGTATCCTCGCTGCAACAACACCAGACAAACGATCGTCAACACCAAAGCCGCCGCGGCCATGGCCAGAAAGCTGAATAGAACGGGTTGGTCAGACTGGCCAAAAAAGCCATAACGAAAACCGTCGATCATGTAGAAAAATGGGTTCCAATGCGACAGTGTGGCCCACATTTCGGGTAACGAGTTGATCGAATAAAAGACCCCACTCAAAAAGGTGAGAGGCACAATAAGGAAACTCTGAAACGCGGCGATCTGATCAAACTTTTCAGCCCACATGCCCGCTATCAGGCCAAGCGCACCGAGGGTATAACTGCCCAATACCGCAAATAACAAGATGATGAAGAAGTTATCAATTGGCACATGTGCGTACCAAACCGCCAAAATAAACACACCGACACCAACCGCCAACCCGCGCATTACCGCCGCGCCGATATAGGCCAAAAACATTTCAAGTGCCGAGAATGGGGGTAGTAGCACGAACACGATGCTGCCCATCACCTTGGACTGAATCATACTGGATGAGGTATTGGCAAAGGCATTTTGAATCACCGTCATCATCAACAGACCAGGTATTAGGAACTGGGTATAACTAACCCCGTCAAATACTTCGACTCGACCTTCCAGAACATGGCCAAACACCAAAAGATACAACCAGGCAGTCACTACTGGCGCCAGCACCGTCTGTAACCAGACTTTGACCCAGCGCAGCACTTCCTTTTTAAACAGGGTGTAACACGATAACCAATTCATCTCAATTGTCTCCCTGATTGCCGGTTAAACGCACAAACACATCTTCCAGCTTGTCGTTCACTACGCTCACGAAGTCAATTTTCATGGACGCGGCACGCAAGCGATCCAGAATATCCATCACGGAATCGACATCTCGCTTCAGGGTCATCTCGAGCACATTGCCCTCAAGCTTGGTGATACGGGCTTTAAACTCTTTGGGAATCGCGTCAATCGGGTGTGTTGCTCGGACATGCAAAGTTGACCCCAGGCCGCGCGCGAGTAGATCCTCTTTGCTCTCGAGCGCGATCATCTGCCCTTGATTAATAATGGCAATCCGGTCACACAATTCTTCCGCCTCTTCTAAATAATGCGTCGTGAGCACAATAGTGTGCCCTTCGCGATGCAGGCGACGCACGAAGCGCCACATGGACTGGCGCAATTCAACATCAACCCCGGCGGTTGGTTCGTCTAATACTAGCACCTGCGGCTTGTGCACTAACGCTTGCGCAATCAACACACGACGTTTCATACCGCCCGACAACTTCCGCATGTTGGTGTCAGCCTTATCCGCAAGATTAAGCTGATCTAACAGTTCATCAATCCATTGTCCGTTATTCCTAATACCGAAATAGCCGGACTGAAACTCCAACGTTTCGCGCACGGTAAAAAACGGGTCCATGACGATTTCCTGCGGCACCACGCCCAGATTCTGACGCGCGCGCCGATAATCTTTGACCACGTCAGCACCCATGATGCTTAACTGGCCTTGATCGACACGCAACAAGCCTGCCAACGCACTAATCAAGGTGGATTTCCCGGCACCATTGGGGCCAAGTAACCCAAAAAATTCACCTTGATAGATATCAAAGCTCACATTATCGAGTGCCTGCAGGCGACCATATCGCTTGCTAACACCATCAACTGTGATGGCTGTTTTCGGTGCGGTCACGTTATTCACCACTTCATTACTGCTGGAGTTAAAAACAACACGAGCCAACCACTGGTTGGCTCGCACACAAACGTTGCATTAAAAATACTTGGCGGGCGATTATGCTTTGTTTTTCGCCTTCAAATCCGCAATCAAACCGTCAATACCCTTTTGCTGCAATGTGGCAGCAAAACTGGCTTTGTAAGTGCGAATGACATTGATGCCGACAACTTCCAGATTGTAAGCTCGCCATTGAGTGTCGCCCTTATTGCTCATTGATAATACGATTGGGTATGAGGAACCGGTCGCTGAGATCAACGTCGCTTTAATTTTCACACGGTCTGCCCCGGGCGCCAGATCAACCGGCTCATAAATCACCTTTTCATCCCCCGTGGCACTCAATAATCCCGTCGCATAGCTTTGTAATAGAAAGGTCTTGAACTCTTTAATGAACGCCTTCTTTTGCGCTGCCGATGCAGACTTCGAAACTTCACGGCCTAAAATCAGGTCCGCCATGCGATCTACATTCAACGCAGGTACCAGCGTTTTATCCAACATGGCATACAAAGCCTTGTTATCCGCAGTGTACAACTCACGATTTTTCTGCAATTGGGAGACCATACGGTCAACTGTTTCCTTAACGACCACGTCCGGGGCTTTCATGGCGTGCGCCTGTCCCGCCAGCAGCAATAAAGAAAACATCACAAGTGTGTTACGACTCAGTGACAAAATAAATTTCATGCGTACAACTCCAAAAGTTGGGTAAGAATAGATTGCGCCTTACGATCAAGGCAATGAGTTCGGCATTTAAAATTAACGCGACCCAAGGTGTTCATTTCGTTCAGATGCCCAGCGAGATGCCAGGATACAATCCGAACCTCACGCAGCACTAAGCATACACAAATTTGCTGAACAGAAAATTAACCAATAGTTAGGGTCTAAACGGCAAAAATACAAGCCGTTTGGCGAAACTTATTCCCCACCCGTTTTCTTAGTCACTTTTTTACTGACTTTTTTGCGCGTTTTGCGCACCGGTTTCGGTGTCGGCGCAGCCGAGACAGGCGCTGGTGTGGTGTTTTTGGCTACCACCTCCATGGTCGCGTTCATCTTGAAGAACAGCATCACCATTTCCGCAATAACTCTTAGGGCGATTGACGAAAACAGCACAAAAATTACGGCCTCGAAAATCCCAAAGAATCCACCATGAAATAGCTTCTCAAGCCCAATCCAGATAACACACACCAGGCCGAGCCAGTATGCCGCTTGGACCAAAGACGGCGTGATCATTTCATCGAAAAACAAAAATTTTCGTGGCAGTGGCTCGTTCACAAATCCTTCAACTTTCTCTAACATTATTACGTCCTCTTAACGATTTACATACTCTTTATTATAGCGTGTGAGCATGAGGAAGAAATGACCGGTGCCCAACGCGTAAAGCATCCAACATCGGTCTCTACTTTGTTGCAATTTGTGACCGAAACCAACACACTACGCGCAACAAACTTCGCCCGAAAACCTTCCCAGTTCCGAGACCATTCTGCCTATGTCGATCGCATTAGCCATCATTTTTATTATTAGTGGCTTCTTTCTGTTAATGTGGAGTGCCGATTTACTGGTCGACAATGCGTCCGAGCTTGCCGGCCGGCTCGGCATTTCACCACTGCTGGTTGGCATTATTATTGTTGGTTTCGGCACGTCGGCGCCGGAACTGTTTGTGTCAGCCATGGCAGCCTTGGACGATAAAGGAAATTTGGCACTGGGCAATGCGCTCGGCTCCAATATCACCAATATTGGACTGGTGCTAGGTAGCGCGGCGCTGATTCGCGTATTACCAATCGCCTCAAGCACAGCTAAAGTCGATATTCCCATGGTTTTGGCCACGGGGTTGGTCGCTGTCCTGGTCGTTATTGACGGCACACTGTCACATATCGACGGCGCGTTATTGCTGGCGATCCTGATTGCGTATCTTGTTTGGTCCGCGCGCAGTTCCGGCGCTAGCCAGCATCCACAAATGACGGCCGAGGAATTGGTTGCGAGTGTGCATGAGCATGACGTACTGGCAGTGACACATCCAAAGGGGAAATCGACCCTTACTGCCTCGCTATACACCATTGCCAGTATCGTGCTGTTAATCCTAGCCTCTCGTATTCTTGTCTTAGGCGCCACCACCATTGCAGAATACTTTAACGTCAGCGAACTGATCATTGGGCTGACGATTGTGGCGATTGGAACTAGCCTACCGGAGCTGGCTGCTGCAGTGGCTGCCGCGCGCAAAGGCGTGCACGATATGATCATCGGCAACATTATCGGCTCCAATATCTTCAACACACTCGGAGTCCTGGGGCTTACCGGCGCTCTACGCAGCACCGCAATTGATACCAGCGCACTGTGGCGCGACTTCCCGATAATGTTGACCTTCACGGTTGTCATGATGCTGCTTGCGCTGTTTCGACGGCAAATCGGTCGGCTCGCCGGTGGATGTTTATTGGCTGCCTATATCGGATATGTCGCGTTTTTGGTCGTGGCTTCTGTTTGATCTTTCTTCAGTGCAGCGCTAGAGTAAATCGCTATGAAAAAATCATCATTTCTGGAGTCAGCCCGGCAAGTGCTGAGCATCGAATCGACGGCTGTTGCTGCGCAAATCGAGCACTTGGATCACACCTTTGAACAAGCTTGCGAATCAATTCTAGCTTGCGAAGGTCGCGTGGTGGTTACCGGCATGGGCAAATCCGGACACATCGCCAACAAGCTCGCTGCCACCTTGGCCAGCACTGGTACGCCAGCATTCTTCGTACATCCCGGCGAAGCCAGCCATGGTGACCTGGGAATGATTACTCCCAAAGATCTGGTATTGGCAATATCCAACTCTGGTGAAACCGGTGAGGTGCTCGCGATTCTTCCCATCATTAAGCGCATGGGTGTACCATTGATCGGCATGGCCAGTGCGCCAGAATCCACACTCGCAAGGCTTTCTGACGTGTATTTGAATGTGCCCGTTGCACAGGAAGCCTGCCCCATGAATCTAGCGCCAACGGCCAGCACCACCGCATCCTTGGCGATGGGCGATGCGTTGGCGATAGCTGTACTGAACGCGCGTGATTTTAATGAGCAGGATTTCGCGCGCTCACACCCGGGCGGATCTTTGGGTCGCCGCTTACTATTGTACGTTGAAGACATCATGCACAAAGGTGACGAGGTACCATTGGTGTCGGATACGGCCCTGTTGTCCGACGCGTTAGTGGAGATGTCAGGCAAAGGGCTCGGCATGACCGGCGTGATTGACGCGACAGACAAGCTGGTCGGCATCTATACTGACGGTGATTTACGCCGCACGCTGGCAAAACGACTCAGCATCGACACACCCATTAACGCTGTGATGACCTCCGCCCCCACCACCACCACGCCGAACACCTTGGCTGCCGAACTGGTGTCGGTAATGAAAACCAAGCGCATTAGTGGTGTCTTAGTAGTCGACAATGATACAGTGGTCGGCGCTGTCAACATGCAAGACCTTCTGCGCGCAGGTGTGTTATGAACCAACTTCCTAAACTCCCTTACGACGTTCCGGCCGACGTGACCGCGAAGGCTAAATTGATCAAGTTAGCCCTGTTCGACGTGGATGGCGTGCTGACCGACGGCAAGTTGCACTACAGCGCTGACGGGGAACAGGTTAAAGTATTTCACGCACTGGACGGCCACGGCCTGAAGATGCTGCAATTGGCAGGCATTGAAGTTGGGGTTATCTCGGCGCGCAATTCACAAGCGTTGCGCAAGCGTATGCAAGACCTTGGCGTGCGTCATTGCCACCTCGGCGTTAACGATAAACTGGCCGTGTTTGAACAGCTCAAACGCGACCTTAAATTCGATGACGCCGAGTGCGCTTTTACAGGTGATGACGTGATCGACCTGCCGGTTATGCAGCAATGTGGTTTAAAATTTTCGGTTCAGAACGGCCACTTCATCGTCCTGGCAATCGCAGATTGGGTTGCACCATTAACAGGTGGTCAGGGAGCTGTGCGCGCCATCTGTGATGTATTACTCTATAGCCAGAACGCATACCCTTTGGGCAAAACGGCCCAGCAATAGACCCCAAACCAGACACAAATTTTGAACCGTGAAACAAGCTGAGTCACTGCTCTATATTGCAATCCTAGGTCTCATTGGCCTATTTGGGATCTATTTGCAGACCGCCATGATGGAGGACGAGCCAGAGCTGCGAAATTACAAAGACCGGCATGACCCTGATTATTACATCGAGAATTTTATTGCGACTGGCCTAGACAAGAATGGCCAGCGACGGTTCCAGCTCAAAGCGGACCGGATGGCGCATTTTCCAGACGACGACACCGCCCTGCTGGATAACCCGCATGTGGTTGAATACGAAGTAGGCTTTGCACCACGGCATACCTACGCTGACTCCGGCTGGATGAATTCCACGGGCGATGAAATCTTAATGACCGGTAATGTGCGTGTGGTGGTCGAGGCAGATTCGCGTGGACCCGGCGGCACTATGAAGGCCAAACGCATGCGAATTATTTTGGATAAAACTAAGGAAGGTTATTATTAACTCTACTCTGGCCGCATCTAGAAGACGCCAAAATGGCTGTGCGCGATACACGTTCAGCCACCAGTCAGCTTGTATGCTATATTTTGCAGCCCATACAGTCCGCTTTAGACAGATTGAGAGCACGGCACAAGCACCCAACTGAGACACAACAAAACCACGATCGATGAAATTCACCACCAAACTGCTGTTGGCCCTTACCATACTGACCCTATCTGGTCAGGCTATGGCCTTGAAATCAGACCGAGACCAACCTGCTGATATTGAGGCCGACGATATTGAGTTTGACTTCAAAAAAGGCACTCGCACATACATCAACAATGTACTCGCTATCCAAGGCACTCTGCGCCTCAAAGCTGACAAGCTGATCGCTGAGTACGATGGTAGCGAACTGAAATCCGCGACCATGTGGGGCTCGTTGGCGCGCTTCAAACAGCGACCTGACGGCAAACAACATGATGTCGAAGGCTGGGCCAAGAAAATTGTTGTGGATCAGCGAGCGAATACCCTGACTCTGATCGGCAAAGCCGCATTAAAACAAGGTCCTCAGACTGCTCGTGGCGAAACAATCGTGTACAACATGGCTAACGACACCTTAAAGGTGCAAGGTGGCGCTCGACTCAAATCCACTGGCGCCGAAGGGCAAGACGGTAAACGCAGCATTAAAGATCCTTTTGCCACCAACCCAGACGGGCCGGCGCCACCGAAGCAGCGCAAGGTAACCAAGAAGAAAGCCGAAACCGCAAAGACAAGCGCAACCGATTCCGAAAACGCTGACGAAACCACGGATGAAGTCGACCAGAATGCGGATGTCGAAGACGCGCAACAAGATGAAGTGGAAGAACCAACACGTTCCGGCCGCTCGCGACTGATTATCAACCCGAAATAGCCCATGAGTATTCTGGAAACCAAAGACCTTTGTAAGAGCTACAAAGGCCTGCAGGTTGTTAAAAAAATTAACATCTCGGTCGAAAGCGGTCAGGTTGTTGGCTTATTGGGACCAAACGGGGCTGGCAAAACTACGAGCTTTTACATGGTGGTTGGCCTAGTCCGCAGCAACAGCGGTAAAATCCTATTGAATGGCCAGGACATCAGCCACCTACCGATGCACTCGCGCGCACGCCTGGGGATTGGCTACCTTCCGCAAGAGCCATCCATCTTTCGTAAATTGACGGTAGAAGAAAATATTTTAGCAGTACTTGAAACAGACAAAAGTCTCTCGCCTCAACAGCGCAGTCGCCGAGTCGAGCAGCTGCTGGAAGAATTCAATATCGGTCACAAACGCCACACATTGGGCATCTCTCTGTCCGGTGGCGAACGACGACGCGCGGAGATTGCCCGCGCGATCGCGCTCAAGCCTTACTTTATTTTGCTGGACGAACCGTTTGCCGGCATTGACCCAATCTCTGTTGGCGACATTCAACAAATCATCGATTATCTACGAAATACCGGTATCGGTATCATCATCACTGATCACAATGTCCGCGAGACATTGGATATATGTGACCACTCCTACATACTCACTGAGGGACGCGTGTTAACCGAAGGCACCGCTAAGCAGATCCTCAGTCACCAAGGGGTCCGCGATGTGTACCTCGGCTCAAAATTCAAAATCTAACGGCGCATCCACGATCTATAAACGACTAACAAACAATCCATCTCATTTAGTGCGCCGCGGAATTTCCAAAATTTGATGGCATAGTCACTTTGATGAGTCTAGAATTGATTGTCTCGGTATCCGAATCCGATAGGCCCTCGGGCCGGATTCACGCACCATTCGCATAGTGAAATTTGGTTGTAGATGAAACAATCCCTTAATCTCAAGCTCTCTCAGCAATTAACTCTAACGCCACAGCTGAAACAAAGCCTGAAGTTATTGCAACTCCCCGCTTTAGAACTTGAGCAAGAAGTCCAGCAAGCCTTGGATTCGAACCCGTTGCTGGAGCGCGTCGAGTCTGAACAAACCGACCTGAATGGCGGCGATGAGACCCTTATAAACCAACCAAATGCCGACACGGAGTCGCGGGCGACTGACACAGGAACAACGGACGCCACCTCAGAGCTGGCTGACGATAACGGCAACTGGCAGGAGACATTTGAGTCGCATCGTGTCAGTAATGTTAGCACTGGTAGCGGTGGAACGGACACAGAGTTCACGCAGTTTGTGTCCAAGCAGGAATCGCTGTTCGAGCACTTGGACTGGCAAATTCAAATGACCACCTTGAGCGCCAAGGACAAGCAAATTGCGAATGCCCTACTGCGTTGTTTAGACGATGAAGGTTACCTGAATGCCGAGCTGGCTGAGGTCACCACAATGATCGATGCCGATGTCGACGAAGATGAGGTGCACGCAGTATTGAGTTTAATCAAAACACTTGAGCCAATCGGTGTTGGCGCGCGCAATCTGAACGAACGATTAAACATTTTGCTCGACCAGTTACCGCCAGACACGGGAGGCCTTGAGCTGGCTAAGCAGATCGTGTCGGAACACCTTGATCTGGTAGGCACGCGCAATCTGGCGAAATTAAAGAAGTCACTTAACGTGTCAGAGCGCGCGCTATCCGAAAGCCTGAACCTAATCACGCACTTAAATCCCCGCATTGGTGGCGAATTCAAAAGCGACAATCAGAATTACATCATTCCGGACGTTCACATCAAGAAAGTCAACGGTGTTTGGCGGGCCCATCTAAATCCTGACAACCAGGTTAAGTTACGCCTGAACCAAACCTATTCCGATATGCTGAAGCGGGATATCGATAAAGAAGGCAGCGAGTTTATTCAGCAAAACCTGTTAGAAGCCAAGATGTTCATTAAAGGGCTAATGAGCCGGTATGACACCTTACTCCTGGTGGCGGAAGCAATTATTGAACGTCAACAAGCCTTCTTTGAACAGGGTGATCAAGCCATGCAACCCATGGTGTTGCAAGACATCGCCGAACAGCTCGAAATGCACGAATCCACGATCTCTCGCGCCACGGCAGGTAAGTACCTGCTGTCACCGAGGGGCGTATTTGAATTGAAGTACTTTTTTTCCAGTGCACTCAACTCGACTGATGGCACTGCATCCAGTTCTACTGCTATTCGCTCATTGATTCGTAAGATGGTTGATGCTGAATCCAAAGCAAAGCCGTTAAGCGACAGCAAAATTGCCAAAGAACTGGAGCAACAGGGGCACATTGTTGCGAGGCGCACCGTCGCAAAGTATCGCGAAAGCATGCAAATCGCACCATCAAGTCAACGTAAATCATTGGTCTAATACGATGCTGTAATAATTATCGTCTTGAAACCAAGAGAATTGGGCGCAATAGCAGTAGTAGAGCGTTCAAAGTCCGAAGGACAGTACGTTCAGCAATGTGCATCACAAGAACGACGGGAATGCGAAAAAATCTCGTCAATAGAACAGGAGAATCATATGCAGTTAACTATCTCAGGGCACCAAATTGATTTAACCGACTCAATGAAGCATTACATCGGCGAAAAGATGGAACGCATTGAACGGCACTTCGATCATCTCAACAGTATTGATGTGGTGCTTCACGTCGAAAAGATTCACCACAAAGCCGAGGCTACGGTGAACGCCAAAGGAGTGACCCTTCATGCGCACGCGGACTCCGATAATATGTACGCGACCATCGACGATCTGACAGATAAACTGGATTCACAGGTTCGAAAACACAAAGAAAAGATTACCAATCATCACCGTAATGGCGGCGCGCTAAAGGATCAGGATTTTGATACCGGCGGTCTCGAATAGATTGCGCTAAAAACAGGCAATCACTAAAATCCACCAACATTGCGAGCGAGTTGATCGGTCGCTGAGGTGGATTTTTTATATTCATTCCATCCTACCCCAAAACCTTTTACACTGTTGGCTCGCCGCTAACAGCGTTTTCGTCACTATTTCCAAACACAATTCCACTGCACGCAACACGCTTTTTCATCATGACCACATCCAATTTCCTGTTTCAAACCCTGGACGCCGAACTGATCGTGGTGCATGCCGACATCGGCAGCCGAAAAAAGCTACTTGAAGAAATGGCACGTCTATTGACTATTCCGTTAAATCGCGATGTTGACCTTGAGGAAGATGGGGAACTCACGAAAGAGAAAGACATCTACCTACAGCTTTGGGAACGTGAAAAACTCGGCAATACCGGTATCGGCAATGGAGTCGCGTTGCCGCACTCGCGTTGTCCGCAGGCAAACAAGGCCATCGTCGCCATTATTACCCTCAAAAGCGCAGTGGACTATGACAGCTTGGATCGAGAACCGGTCAATGTTGCCTTTGGTCTCTTAGTGCCCACGGAGGCCACACAGGATCACTTAAATTTGTTAGCGGACATCGCACGCATGATGTCGGACAATCAACATAAAGCCGACGTTGCTGATGCCGTGTCGGCACAGGATATAATTCAGCTGATTGGAGACTGGTCATAACACCAACACATCGATGAGCGCCCCGAAATTCTTCATCATTAGCGGAACATCCGGTTCCGGAAAGTCCATCGCACTTCAAGTGCTGGAAGATCTCGGCTTTTATTGCATTGACAATTTACCCGCGTCGCTAGTACCAGAAATGGCAGCACGCGTACTCGGAAACAACACCACCCATCATAACTGCGCGGTCAGCATTGACTCACGCAACCAGGATTTTATCGGCGATCTGAAAAACAGCTTCGACACGCTCGCGTCTTTTCATGTGGAGACCCGGGTTATCTTTCTCGATGCCGACGACAACACACTGTTAAAACGCTACAGCGAGACACGACGCAAGCATCCGTTATCAGATGAAAACACCTCCTTGCTCGAGGCCATTCATAAAGAACGCGAGCTGCTGGATTACCTTTACAGCATCGCCGACCGTCGTATTAATACGTCGACCACCACTCCACATGAGCTGCGTACCATTATTCGTGATGAAAGTGTCCAAGATGATGGACGCGCTGTTACGTTGTTGTTCGAATCGTTTGGTTTTAAGTACGGCAACCCAACCGATGTTGATTTTATGTTCGACGTGCGTTGCTTACCAAACCCGCATTGGCAGCCCGAATTGCGACCGCTGACTGGACTGGATCAACCCGTTGCAGACTTCCTATCTGCACAGGATCTAACGCACGCCATGCTGCAACAGATTAGAGATTTCGTTGCCTACTGGCTGCCACATTTTATCGCCGATAATCGCAACTACATTACCATCGGAATCGGTTGCACCGGCGGCCAGCACCGATCGGTGTATTTGGTGAATCAACTCTGGCAACACTTCTCACAAAACAAAACCCTGCATACCCTAGCACGACATCGGGAGTTACGACATACAACACATGCTTGAACAACCAATCGAAATCATAAATAAATTAGGCCTGCATGCACGTGCCGCCGCCAAACTCGTCAGTACAGCAAGTCGCTTCGGTAGTCGCGTAGAGATTCAGTTTGCGGGCCAGACCGCTGACGCCAAGAGCATTATGGCCGTTATGATGCTGGCAGCATCACAAGGCAGTCAGATTGTCATCCGCACCGACGGCGATGATGAACGGGCCGCGATGGACGCGGTGACCGGATTAATCAACAACTATTTCGATGAGGAAGAATAAACCATGCTCAGTTTGATTGGCTCAGGCATTGGACGCGGTATCGCGATCGGCAAAGCCTATGTGCTGAAGTCGACCGATATTGAGCCACCCTTCCTGCGCATCAAACCAGACAAAGTCGAGATTGAGGTCGAACGGTTCCTGCAGGCTGTGGTGGACGCAGAACAGGAGTACCAAGCGCTGCTCAATAATCTCGACACCAGCGCCCCCAAAGAAAGCGCCGCATTTATCAATGCGCACATGCTAATGCTACGGGACCCGCTGCTAATCAACGAATCGATTCAGATCATGCGCAGTGAGTTAGTGAACGCGGAATACGCACTGCAAACTCAGTCCAATAATCTCATTAAAGTGTTCGAGCAAATGGAAGACACCTATTTGCGCGAAAAGAAAGTTGACGTAAAGCACATCACCGACCGACTACTCCGCCACTTAATGGGCATTGTGTCGCATACGCTAGACGAATTTAATACCGAAGATCTGAGTGGCAAGATCATCGTTGGCAAAGACCTGACGCCGGCAGAAACCATGTTTGTGCGCGGCCGCAAGATCGTCGCATTTGTCACCGACCTTGGTAGTCAAATATCACATACGGCCATCGTGGCTCGCAGCCTCAAGTTACCTGCAGTCGTCGGCCTGCACGGCAGCAGTAAATACATTCTGGAAGATGATCTTTTGATCGTGGATGGTTTACGCGGTATTGTGCTGATCAACCCAAGTGATCAGGTACTCAAAGAATACCGCGGAAAAGCACGCCGTCTACGAGAGCGTGAAAAACAACTGAGCACGCTTATCCGACGCCGGACTAAGACCTTGGACGATGAACGGGTGCATCTCATGGCAAACATCGAAACCGCCAAAGAGCTGCGTGAGGTTAAACGTGTTAATGCCGAGGGCATTGGCTTGTATCGCACCGAATATCTGTTTATGAATCGTGACACCGCACCAACGGAAAACGAACAGTTTCGCGACTACAAGAAAATTGTCACTCGTGTCGAGCGGCCCGTTGTTATTCGCACCTTAGATGTCGGTGGGGATAAACAGCTCGGTTTCGGCTACCCAAATAAGAGTTCCAGCGAATCACCGTTGGGGTTGCGCGCAATCCGTCTGTGCTTAAATCACATTGATTTGTTTAAACCGCAATTGCGGGCCATTTTACGTGCGTCGGCCTATGGGAAAATATCCATCCTGATCCCAATGGTGAGCAACGTCGATGAAATCAATCAGGTACTGACCATTATTAAGCACACCAAAGCTGAACTTAAGGCTGAAGGGATCGCCTTTGATCGTCGCATCAAGATCGGCGGTATGATCGAAGTACCAGCGGCTGCGATTATGGCAGATGTATTCGCACAGAAACTGGATTTTCTTTCCATCGGCACGAATGATCTGATTCAATATACGCTGGCAATCGATCGCGTGGATGACGCGGTTAATTATCTTTACGACCCTACGCACCCGGCAGTCCTACAACTCATTAAAATGGTTATCCGGGCCGGTGAAAAAGCCGGTATCCCGGTGTCTCTGTGCGGCGAAATGGCCGGTAATGACCGGTATACACGTTTGCTTCTCGGACTTGGGCTGCGCCGATTCAGTATGGACGCCACGTATCTACTCAACGTGAAACAACAGATCATGTCGGTGGACACCACCAAATTAAGGTACCTAGTTGGCAAAGTCATTAATGCTGACAGCACCATCGAAGCACGCGATTACCTGAGTAAGCTCAATACGCTATAGACGCCCTGACTAACACCGGTCTCGGTGTTTTCGAAGTGTAATGCGCGGGCACACACACCTCGGTATAATGCAGGTATTCCCAATCCATGGAGAAACATCGCCGCCCCTGTGT
This sequence comes from Arenicella chitinivorans, assembly GCF_014651515.1. Lineage (NCBI taxonomy): Bacteria > Pseudomonadati > Pseudomonadota > Gammaproteobacteria > Arenicellales > Arenicellaceae > Arenicella > Arenicella chitinivorans. The sequence goes on along the minus strand of NZ_BMXA01000002.1, from coordinate 179,193 downwards.
CAGCGGTAAAATCAAGCGTGCAATCACCTAATCCCCCTATCAGCAATGTTGACGAACTATTAGCCGCCGATAACGTGACGGCAATTGTAGCCTTGTTTGCCGATGCGCATCCGGCCGACATTGCGGATGCGCTCGAACGCTTAACGCCGCTAAAACGACCACAGGCCTGGACACACATTCCAGAGGATATCAAAGGTGAGGTGTTAGCTGAGCTTAGCGAAGGAGTTTTCAAAAATCTAGCGCATGAATTAGATAAAGGCGAGTTGATTGACGCCATCAAGGTTCTGGATATTGATGATATTGCAGACCTAATCCCCGACATGCCAGAGGCCTTGCTTGCGGATGTTTTATTCGCGGTAGATGTTGAAACCCGAAACAACCTAGGCGAGGTACTGTCTTATCCAGAAGACAGTGCCGGTGGCTTAATGAACTTCGATGCCATTTCGGTACGCGATAATGTTTCGCTGGATGTGGTGCTGCACTACCTCCGCTTAAAAACATCGCTACCTGACAATACCGATTCAATCTTTCTGGTGGACCGCAATAAACGTCTCACGGGCATCCTTCCAGTCAACATCCTGCTTACGGCGCCAGGTGGTGATCAGGCAATCAAGTATGCGGTCGAATCACCGGTCAGTTTTCAGTGTTTGGATAGCGAACTGGATGTTGCCAAAGCCTTTGCCGACTATAACCTAGTCTCAGCGCCGGTAGTCGACGATGTTGGCCGCCTGTTGGGACGCATCACCATCGACGACGTGGTGGATGTGATCCGTGACCAGGCAGAACATGACATTATGGCCGCCGCGGGTCTGCGTGAAGAAGAAGATATCTTCGCACCCGTCGCTCGCACCTCACGCAGTCGAACCATCTGGCTGGCAGTGAATTTGGTAACGGCTCTGCTTGGCTCATGGGTGATTGGGCAATTTGAAGGTTCAATCCAAAAGTTGGTCGCGTTGGCGGTGCTCATGCCGATCGTGGCTAGCATGGGTGGCAACGCTGGGACGCAGACATTAACTGTCGTGATCCGAGGCATGAGCCTTGGTACCATCTCAAGGGGCAATGTGTTCAACGTGTTGAAAAAAGAGGCCTTAGTTGGCATTCTGAATGGCATCATCTGGGCAGTAGTGATCGCGTTGATCGCGGCACTGTGGTACCAGGATGTGCATTTAGGGCTGGTGATCGCAGCCGCCATGGTCGCCAACCTGTTCATGGGTGCAATCGCAGGTGTCTGTATCCCCATTTTTTTGGAAAAAATGAATATTGATCCGGCACTGGCTGGTGGTGTTGCCCTCACCACGGTCACCGATGTAGTCGGCTATTTCTCTGTTTTGGGTTTAGCAACCCTACTGTTGCTCTAAAACGCCGCTTTTTTTTCAAACGCGATTCAGCCTGCTCAGCGGTGGTGGATTTCTATAAACCGATCTTTGACGTGTTCTGGCTCGCCAATCATCGCGCTCCCTACTTGTACCCAAGCATGGCTTGCAAACTGTTGTTCGCGTTTATTCACGCCAAGTTTGAGACACGCTGGAATACCCATAGTTTGCAGCATATCGAGTAACACGATCGACTTGGGTAAACACGCCAGAGGCAACCAATGCAAGCGCGCCGCCAAGCGCACCGACTCATGCACCTGACTCGCGGTCTTAATTGCATCCGAGCCCACTTCTGCATCAACCGTGTCAGTCAAATCCAATTTGGTGTTCAACCAAGCACCTTGCTTTAATTTAATGCACCACCAAACGCCCCATAATCGCCAATACGCCGACCACATCCAGCACTTTTGGCGTCTGCTAAGTGATTGAAATTTAGCAATTTTCACGAATTTAAACCACCTTTTTAGCGAGTACGACAGCGGCGCGCGGCGTTCACAGCAACTGTGAATAGAGTTGGCTACGCTTGAGAATCAGGTAAACTATAGACTATGAACGCTCTGAACTCCATTTCATCCAGTCGAATCTGGCAACGCCACGGTACATTAATCGCTTGGGTGTTCGGGGCCTTATGCTTAGTCCTAGTTGCCACCAGCGTTGCCTGGGACGCCTACCAGCAACATACGGTTCGCATACAAAATTATACGCCACAGAAAATTGCCCCGCTGCAACGAACGGCACGTGCAACGTATCAAGCCCAGACAATTGTGCGCGCTAACTTATTCGGCTCAGAGGTCGTGAAGGTCAAAGAAAAACCCATCGTTAAGACAACATTGAATCTCAAATTGCAGGGAATTCTCTGGGATAGTAGTGGCGGAATGGCACGCGCCATCATCACGTCCGGCAACAAAAAAGCCGAGCTGTATGCGGTCGGCGAAAAAATTAAAGGCGCAGGTGCCTCGATCAAAGAAATTCGAAATTCAGAGGTATTACTTGATCGTGCTGGTGCAACTGAGAGCCTAGCTTTGGTAGTCAAAAAAGCCGAAGAACTGGAGCCGTTTCTAGTACAACAAGCCTCTTATGTCGATCGCGGCAGCGTTCCATCACGGTTTCAATCAAGCACTGGCGGTAGTGAGACCTTGAACCAGGTTCGTCGCAAACCACAATCGAATAATGGCGCACCGAGAAAAGTACGGCGACCAAATTTCAGTGGATTGGATAAAGCACTGCGCAAGATGGGTGAAATATAAGTTAGCTTGCTCTGCGTGCCCATTGGCGTAGACCGATCACACCTAATAACGCCAACATTACATACACGAACCAGTTCCCAAATCGCAGGAACCAAGTAGTCCCAGTTTGTGGTTGGACATACTGCACCAAGGTCGCTGGGGCAAACTGCCCACTGATCGACTCAATTCGGCCCCGATAATCAATAAACGCAGACGGACCTGAGTTGGCACTGCGTACCATCGGCCGTGCCAGCTCCCTCGCCCGCATTTGCGCCATCTGTAAACGCTGATGCGGCGCAAACGAGTCACCGAACCAGGCATCTTCACTGATATTCACCAATACCGTGGCGGCCCCCAGCGACTGGCGATACTCATTCGCGAAGGCATCCTCATAACAAATCGATAGACCGACCTTGATCTGGTCACCACAACTTAACGCCTGATCACCCTGCCACGCTGAAAAATCGGACATGGGCAGGTTAAGGTAATCGAGCACCCATTGAAACAGAAAGCGCAAAGGCAAATATTCACCAAACGGTACCAAGTGCCGCTTGCGATAAACCTGTAACGGTTCGGTCTGCCCACAGGTAAAAAAAGCGGCATTATAACTCTCGTCAAAATTAGAAGGTTCGGTCAACAAGCTCGGGGTATCGATTACACCAGCCAAAACAGCGGTGCCTTGCGGCACCAAGGACTCCCAAAATCCCAAATCCAGATACTGCAAGTGCATCGGAATCGCAGTTTCAGGCAACACGACTAAATCGACCTTCTGCTGATCCTTTAACGCACGCAAGACTGAACGATAATTATCAATTACTGCGCGTCGATAATCCGGCTCCCATTTTTCATCAATCGATACATTTGCCTGAATCACGCCGACTTTCAACGCATATGGGCTCGGCTCACTCCAGTCAACCATGTTCACAAGCCAAGACGCAAAAACAATCATGGGCAAAACGAGCATGGCTGACCGCGAGCGATAAAGTAAACTGGCTGCCAAAGCAGCCGCCAGTGCAGCCACCAAAAAACTGACCAAATAGATCCCGCCGATCGGTGCCCACGCCGCCAACCAGGTATCCACTACTGTGTACCCAATATCCAGCCAGGGAAAACCCGTCAGCACCCAGCTCTTTAGCCACTCAAACACAATCCAGATTACTGGCAAGACCAAGAAGCGATACCAAGACCGAGCTGGGAAAAGTCGAGCAACCAGATACGACATCACCGCGATAAAACCAGCTAACAGACTGGCGAAGCCGAGCACAGCGATACTGCCCATCCAGAGGGGCATCCCGCCGAAAGTAGATAGAGAAACATAGACCCAGGACACACCTGCACCATAGAGTCCCAACCCAAACCCATAACCTCGCCAAGCAGCGGCGCCCGCAGAGACTGGCAATAAAAGTAGAAAAAACGCCGCGAGTGAGAGCGGCGCGACGAACCAAAATTTAAACGGTGCGAAAGCGAGTACCAGCGCAGCACCGCTCATCACACTCAGCAGGAATCCCTTCCAACCCTGAATCAAATTCACACTAAAGACCTCTAGGGCAGGTTATGCACCTTCTTTTATAGAACGAAACAACTCTTTTTCGCGCGCGAACCGAGCTTGAATTGCCTGCTTTTGCTCATCCAAGTGCTTGAGTTCTGCTTCGGACTCTTCGATCTTCGCTTTGGCTTGATCGATCTCGCCTTGCGTTCGAGCCGCCGGTGAGCCATTTTGACTAGCTTTCTTCTTAGTTAATCGCTCAACCTTGTCCTTCATACCTTTTAGATAAACTTTATGTACCGCGATACTGCTGTCCACGGAGTAGATCTGGTTATCCAACTGGCGATCAATATCTGCTTCAGTTTGGTAGATACTCAACAAGCGCTCACGCTCCGCCTTTTCATCCGCGACCCGCTGCTCTTCCGCTCGCTCTTTCGCCAACGAAGCTTCTTCTGCCGCCAACTCCTCCGCGGTTTTAGGTGCTTCATCCTCAGAGCTTATAAAGCCACGGCTATTCAAGGTTGTTACCTTGGATCGCTCACATTCGTCAACGGCGGTATCTCCGTAATGCCAGTTTCCATCGGCATCCTGACACTTTTTGATCGCATGCGATGTGGCTGGCAACAGCAAGATCAGCATCAAACCGCCGAGCACTGCAATGGGGGATTTGCGGTTGCCAAGGCGCTTAGTTGGGACAATTTCGTTCATGTGCAACTCCTAGTGTTTATTGGGTTGGCGAAAAACCAGAAACAAGCCTAATAATAACATAGGCAAGCTTAACACTTGCCCCATGGTAACCCAGTCAAATAATAGATAATTTAGATGTTCGTCAGGAACACGCACGAACTCGACAAGGATACGGGACACCGCATAGCCGATCAAAAATAACCCCGACAGCATGCCTGCATGACGCGGTTTACGCGCGACCAACCAAATCACCACCCAAAGCAGCAAACCTTCTAAAAATGCCTCATACAACATCGAAGGGTGGCGTGATTTAGGACCACCGTTGCTAAAAACCATACCCCAAGGCACGGTGGTCACCTTGCCCCAGAGTTCCTGGTTAATAAAATTCCCCATACGTCCAAAAAAGAGTCCCAAGGGGGCTACCGGTGCAACAAAATCACCAATGGCTAGAAATCCAATTTTGGATTTGCGACTGTAGACATAAGCCACCGCGATAACACCCAGTAAGCCACCGTGAAATGACATGCCTCCCTGATGTATGAAGAATACTTCCAACAGGTTATGTAAGTAATAATCGGGCTTATAAAACAGTACATACCCTAGTCGGCCACCGATGACAGCACCTAACACACCATAGAAAATCAGATCCGAAATTCGATCCGGGCTCCAACCTGATTCACGGTAGCGCGGATAGTGGCTGAGACGGTAGTGCAACAAAATATATACGCTGGCGAACGCGCATAAGTACATAATTCCGTACCAATGCACCGACAAGGGGCCGATACTGAACGCAACTGGATCAAAATTGGGATGCACTAACATGGGCTTGACTTGGGTAACTACAATGCACCAAACGCATCAGCGTAACGCTGTGCGAACTGGTCAGAGGTAAAATCGTGACTTTGTGTTCCATGGTGCTCTATCTTGATCGCACCGCAAACTGAACCTAGCTGTGCGCAGGTTTTCCAGTCTTTGCCTAAAGTCAGCCCGTACAGCACGCCAGCACGGTAGGCATCGCCGCAACCGGTTGGGTCAACTGCCTGACTGATTGCCGCCGCCGGCACATGGAACACGTCACCCTGCGTGTATACTTCTGACCCTTCAGCGCCGCGTGTAATCACAAAGGCATCCAGTTGCGCAGCGATCTCTGCGCAACTCAGACCCGTGCGATCCAACAGCAACTCACTCTCATAGTCATTGACCACGGCGTACGTGGCCTGCGAAATAAATGTTCGCAGCTGTTCACCATCAAAGCGCGGTAACTGTTGACCTGGATCAAAGATAAACGGAATCGCCTGCTCAGCAAACTCTTTGGCATGCTGGATCATGGCATCTGCGCCATCAGGACTGATAATCCCAAACGCCACATTCTGCGCATCAGCAACATGATTCTGGTGCGCGTCATTCATCGCACCTGGGTGAAAAGCATTGATCTGGTTATTCGCAATATCAGTGGTAATAAACGCCTGAGCGGTAAAGCTGTCTTTGATCACCTTTATGTGGTCTGACGTAAGTCCGCGTTCAGCAAGATAGCGTTGATACGGCCCAAAATCCTCGCCAACGGTCGCCATAATGACCGGATCCCCACCCAGCAACTTAAGTGTGTATGCAATATTACCGGCGCATCCACCGTAAAAGCGGGTCAATTGAGGGACCAAAAATGACACATTCAGGATATGTGTCTGGTCTGGTAAAATGTGGTTCTTAAAATGATCTTCAAACACCATGATGGTGTCGAACGCCATGGAACCTGTTATCAAGGTTTTCAAAGATAACTCCTTTGAATTGATTCAGAGACGCCATGCCGAGCCAGTTAAGCTGACGCGGCATGGTCATTGAAGATAGATCTATCGATTTAGAGTGCGGCTAACGCAGCGTCGTAATCCGGCTCCTGCGTGATTTCAGGCACCAGCTGAGCATAGGTGACTTTGTTGTTTTCATCGAGCACTACCACGGCACGTGCGGTCAAACCAGCCAGCGGACCATCCGCCATCAGTACGCCATAATCGCTCGCAAATGTGGTGTTACGCATGGTCGACAGTGTGACCGTGTCCTGCGCCGAATTGGCTTCGCAGAAACGCCCCGCAGCAAACGGCAGATCGCCGGAGACAACCAGCAGCTGAACGTTCTCTTTGTCAGCAACCTGGGCGTTGAATTTCTGTGTTGATGTCGCGCACACGGCAGTATCCAGACTAGGCACAATGCTGATAACTTTCTTTTTACCCGCGTAGTCATCCAGCCCCACATCTGCCAAGCTGGCTGTGGTTAGGGTGAACGCAGGTGCGTCGCTGCCAACAGTCGGGAAGTCACCGGTTAGGTTAACCGCATTACCTTTTAACGTTACTTGCATGAAAAAGATCCTCTGTAAACAGCGTCCGCTGTTCTTATGTTTAGTGTTACGGGTTTAAACGGGCGACTTAGTCGTCCACTTGAGACAGGTAAGCCTCAGCCGACAACAAACCCTCAAGCTCGGATAAATCGCTGGCCTTGATGCGAAACATCCAACCGGATTCATAGGGCGACTCGTTTAACAACTCAGGCTCACCATCCAGTTCCTCATTGACGGCCACGATCTCACCACTAACTGGCGCATAGATATCGGATGCGGCTTTCACAGACTCAACTGCACAGCACTCTTCGCCGGCAGACACGTCACTGCCCACTTCGGGCAATTCGACATACACGACATCGCCCAGGGCTTCTTGTGCGTAGTCGGAAATGCCTACTTCCACTATATCGTCGTCTAATCGTCGCGCCCATTCGTGTGAAGAGGCGTACAATAAATCATCAGGTGTTTCGCTCATGGAATTCTCCAAACGTGTCAAGTTGGCGCGGGTATCCGGTGTGCGCGAATACGCGGAACGACTCTGTCCTGCGCCAAGGTTAATCAATCGCCACATTATACGGTAATCAAGGCGCGAAGTTGGCACCCAATTCGGGCCTTTTTTTGTCTCTAAACAGGGTATTATCTTGCAATCCCATCGCCGATGCATAAAAATGCGAATGATTCTCATTTATTCGCATTAAGTAGCCATTTCTTATGAAAAAACTTGTTTTAATTGCCCTAGCTGGCCTTCTGGTTTCTTGTTCCTCACCGACCCCAGAGGTAAATCTCTACTCCGCTCGCAAAGAGGCGCTGATCAAACCATTGCTGGACGCGTTCACCCAAGAAACCGGCATCAAGGTAAATATTATTTCCGCCAGCGCGGATGCCCTACTGGAGCGAATCAAAAGTGAGGGGATTAATAGCCCCGCTGATGTGCTACTGACTACCGATGCAGGTCGACTGCACCGAGCTAAACAGGCCTCTCTGTTCGCCCCCATTGATTCCGCGATTTTGCACAACAACATCCCGGCCAATTATCGCGATGGCGATAATACATGGTTTGGTTTATCACTGCGTGCGCGCCCAATCATGGTTACCGCTAAGGCACCGGAATCTACGCTCACCAGCTATGAAGACTTGGTTGCACCCGAGCTCGCTGGACAAATTTGCATTCGCTCGTCGGGCAATATTTATAACCAGTCATTGGTGGCATCCATGTTGGCTCACGCGTCGGCCAGCGACGTTGAAGCCTGGGCGAAGGGATTGGTTGCCAATATGGCTCGCGAGCCTCAAGGTGGTGATCGCGATCAGATTCGTGCTGCGGCCGCCGGCCAGTGTTCTGTGGTGGTCGCTAACACCTATTACCTTGCCAACATGCTGGCAGACAGCGCAACGGACGATGACCGCACAGCAGGTGAAGCGATCTCAGTAATTTGGCCGAATCAACAAGATCGCGGGACTCACGTCAACGTCAGTGGTGCAGGGTTGATCAAAAGCGCGCCAAACAGTGACAACGGCATCAAGCTGATCGAGTACCTCTCTAGCGATAAGGCACAACACCTGTACGCGAATGTCAACTTTGAATACCCGGTCAAACCGGGTGTAGACATACACCCGATTCTGGCAAAATGGGGCAAGTTCAAAGCCGACGCGCTACCGCTGGAAAAGCTCGGAGAAAATAATGCCGAAGCGGTAAAACTCATGGACCGCGCTGGTTGGAAATAAGTTTTTTCTATGTTCAGCGGTTTCAAATGGCAAGCAAGCAGTCTCGCAATCGCGAGTCTGGTGCTGTTACCGCTGATCGCGCTGCTGATTATCAGTAGCCAGGCCAATATGCAGCTCTGGCAACACCTCAGTAGCACGGTGCTGCCAGAGTATGTTCGCAACTCGATCCTGTTGATGCTCGGTGTATCCGCCATCACACTTACACTAGGCGTAGGCTCTGCATGGCTGGTCACGCAGTACCGTTTTCCTGGCATCCGTTTTTTTGACTGGGCGTTGTTACTACCCTTAGCCATGCCTGCCTACATCAGCGCGTATTCATACACCGGATTGCTCGACGTTGCGGGCCCAATCCAGACTTGGCTGCGGGACGTCTTTGGCTGGTCAGTCGGCGACTATTGGTTCCCGCCAATTCGCTCACTCAGCGGTGCGATGCTGGTCATGGGTTGCGTACTTTACCCTTATGTCTACCTATTAGCACGTTCTGCTTTTTTAAGTCAGTCGCAACACTTCCGCGATGTGGCTGCCCTGATGGGTTATACGCGTAGACAAGCCTTCCTGCGCATCACACTGCCCATCGCACGTCCCGCTGTCATCGCCGGCCTAAGCCTAGCCCTGATGGAAACACTGGCCGATTACGGTACGGTCGCGTATTTTGGAGTAAATACGTTTACTACTGGCATATTCCGTACCTGGTTTGGCATGGACAGCGTGAGCAATGCAGCGCAACTGGCGTTAGTGCTGCTAGGCTTCGTTGTTGTGCTACTGGTGATCGAACGACGTTCACGCCAGCAGGCACAGTACTACGATAAACGTAAAAGCTCCGCACCGTCTCCAAAACAACTGTACGGCGTTAAACGCGTTATCGCGGTGTGTTTGGTAAGCATCCCGATTGCACTCGGTTTTATTGTCCCTGTGTCACAACTTCTGATCTGGGCAATTCAATCGCACGCTCAGCTTTGGCAGTCGGAGTTTTGGCAGTTGGTATTTAACACCGTCAGCCTCGCCACCGTGACTGCGGTTTTGGCGGTCGCGCTTGGTTTGTTAGTTACGTATGCGGTCAGGACCACTCAGGCTCCCGTCACACGCTTCGCCAAACAAGTCGTTAGTTTAGGGTATGCCGTACCCGGTACCATCATCGCTGTCGCCACATTGGTGCCATTAGCGCGATTGGACAATCTGATAGATGCTTGGTTTCGCACGCAGTTTAACTTGTCCACCGGCCTGATTCTCAGCGGCACACTCGCCGCCCTGATCATCGCTTATCTGGTGCGCTTTATGGCGGTTGCTCTTGGGTCATTGGACGCGGGCTTACAGGCCATCGCGCCAACCATGGACCAGGCCGCAAAGTCGATGGGTAGCACGCCTTGGCAGGTGCTACAGCGAGTTCATATTCCGATGCTCAAAGGCAGTTTATTAACCGCCCTATTGCTTGTGTTTGTGGACGTGATGAAGGAACTGCCAGCGACACTGATAATGCGTCCATTTAATTTCAATACTTTGGCAGTTCGCGCGTACGAGTACGCGTCAGATGAACGTTTAGCTGATGCTTCCCTGGCATCGTTGGCGATTATCTGTGCTGGATTGATCCCGGTAATTCTGCTCACCAAAGCAATTCAACGCCACACGCACTAAGATTGACAGTTGGAACACATTCCGTACAAATACAAGGAATGATCTTCGAGCTTGAAATTATGCGCCTCGGCCGCGCGTTTCTGCCGCTCTTCGATCTCAGCATCGTAAAACTCGGTCACGGTATTGCACTTCACACAAACCATATGGTCATGATGCTCACCATCGTCCAACTCAAATACAGATCGACCACCTTCAAAGTTATGCCGCAGTACTAACCCCGCATTTTCAAACTGGGTCAGCACCCGGTATACCGTGGCAAACGCGATTTCTTCGCCGGCATCCAGCAAGGCCTTGTAGACATCTTCGGCAGTATAATGCCGCTGCTCGCCGTTCTCTAAAATAGATAAAATTCGCAGGCGTGGTAGCGTGGTTTTTAAACCTGCGTCTTTAAGTTCCTGGCTGGTAGACATGGTAGTTTCCAAAAGTTAGGGTTTGGCATATCGCGATGATCCACCAAAATTACGTGATGACTAAGTTTAGCAGTTTTTAAAACTCAGGTTAAAATAAACCCCGACTCATAATCCAGATTTCATGGCGCCACCTTGTTTCGTTTCCTGAAATTACTGATCATTGGACTGCTGATTTTCTACCCATACCGTGTAGCGCTGGGGTCGGAGCAGATCCCGCTGTATTTACCGTATCAGTCTTCGCAGTTTCCTGAGTTGTCGGTTCGATTCGACGCCGCGTTGGCCGCCGCCGGCCTGACACAGTTCGTCACAGTGACCACCGATTACTGGCATCCGTACCAACAGGGCATTCGTCAAGGCCGAACCGGTGTTTACTTGGCAGCTCCGCACTTCGTCGCTTGGGCGCATCATCAGCATAATTTTATCCCGTTTCTTAGATTATCCAGCCCATTACAATACGTGATCGCCACACGCCATGAAGATTCACAATATTTTGAATTGCGCGACCTAGCGGAAAAAAACGTGTGTTCAACCCGTGCGGTGAACCTTGATTTCCTTTTGGTAAAAGCCGCATTCCACGGTGTTTTAAAACCCGCAAACAACAAATTCGTGAACTCTGTTGCCAGTGCAATGGAATACGACAACCAAAACTGTGCGGCCTTTGTGGTGTCAGAGCAGGCATTCAAAGCCTTCAATGCGGAAGACCCGCAACGCTTTATCCGCTTATACCAAGGGCCGGAGTACCAGAATTATGCGTTCATTGTACACCCGGAGGTACCGCGTCAATTGGCACTGAAGTTAAAGAAGTTTCTACGCACTAGCACGGCGATGGAGGTGATCGCGCCAGTGCTATCTCAGTTTGCTTCCAAACCCGAACTAGTCCCAGTTAAACGTAAGGATTATCCGGGAACATACGCAGAAATACTGAAACCATACTGGCAAAGCAACCAACCACAGTCACGCTAAACACCAAGCGCCTGTCGGACCAACAACCGACGCATCCATGGCGATCGACTAATCAAATTCATCCCCGTGCCGCGCATCGTGCTCCAAATCGGCGAACTCGTTTGGTATGCCGCTCGGAGCAATGACATAGCACGATCAACCTGCTCATTCGCTGGTTTACGCCGACGCTGGTATTGCGACAAGGTGGTGGCACACGCAAGCTCTTCGCTCGCCGTAGAACTCAGCACACGTGACAAGCAGGCCACATCGTGCAGCCCCAGATTCACACCTTGCCCGGCCAAAGGATGGATCGAGTGCGCCGCATCCCCAATCAAGACTACGCACTGATCAAAATAACACTCAGCGCGTTGGCTTCGCAACCTAAAGGACTGACGGGGATCCAGCAGTTGCAGGGTACCAAGACGATTCTCAATAGACGAAGCCAGTTGGCGGGCGAACTCATCATCCTCACACGCCATCAATGGCGCCAATACGGCGCTGTCCACACTCCAGACGATGGAGCACTGATTGTCGGCAAGCGGTAAGAATGCCACCGGGCCGGTATCGAGGAAGCGCTGCCAAGCACAATTCTCATGCGATTTCTCACTCATGACTCGGGTGACGATACCCGTTTGCTGGTAGTCGATTTTATTGGTGAAAATACGCGCCTGGCGTCTTACCCAGGAATTCGCGCCATCCGCAGCCACCACCAGCCGCGCATTGATACGTCCTTGACTTGTCTCCAACCACGCCCCCTGCGACGTATTTTCCAGGGCGCGCAATTGTGTATCAAAATGACAGGTTATCTTCGGCGCGGCAATGCATCGCTGTTGCAACAAATAGTTGCAACGAATAGCGTCGACCATAAATCCCAGCTGCGGCTCGTTGACATCACTGGCCGCAAAATGCAACTGACCATGCGAAGCCGCATCCCAAACATGCATGGACTGGTAGGGGTACGCCTGTGAAGTCGACAGCTGCTGAAATACATCAAGCTCGGTTAATACGTTCCGCGCCTGTTGACCTAGCGCCACCACACGTTGGTTCGGGGTTGTCGTGCTAAGCAACATACTTGCCCGTTCCAGCAGGCAAATATTGAGAGATGATCGTGCCGACAGCCGTAATGCCAAAGCAGCACCGACCATACCCGCACCAACGATCACGACGTCGTAGTCAAATGACGAACGTGTTTGAGACTGGTTAGCGCGACGCATGAGGTTTAACCTGCCATCAGCGCTTCAATATCATCCACTGATTTGGGCGCCGCAGCGGTAAGGTTATCGAACCCGTCCCGCCGCACCAGCACGTTATCTTCAATACGAATACCAATGTGATGCCAGCGAGCATCCACACCACTCGCCGGGTTGACATAGATCCCTGGCTCAACGGTAAACACCATCCCAGGCTCAAGCTCACGCCAGCTACCCTCAACCTGATAATCACCGACGTCATGTACATCCATGCCCAACCAGTGACCGGTTCGGTGCATGTAAAACTGGGTATAAGACTGGGTTTCTAAGACCTCATCCAGAGATCCATGCAACAGACCTTCATCAATCAGCCCTTGGGCAATCACGCGCACCGCAGCATCATGATGCTCATTCCAGCCATGGCCTGCGGCACATTTTTCGAACGCTGATTGTTGTGCTGCTAATACAATCTCGTACAAAGTGCGTTGTTCGCCAGTGAATTTACCGTTAACGGGAAAAGTACGACTGATGTCCGACGCGTAACAATGATACTCGGCGCCAGCATCGATCAGCAATAAATCACCATCTTTGAGCACGTCCGTATTCTCAATATAGTGCAGAATACAGGCATTTTCCCCGCCAGCAACGATCGACGGGTAGGCGTTGTATTGGCTACCCGCTTTGCGAAACTCACATTCCAACTCAGCTTGAATCTGGTATTCATACATGCCTGGCTTACACACTTGCATGGCTCGCATGTGACCGGCCGCCGTCATACGACCAGCCTTGCGCATCAAACTTATTTCATCGGCGCGTTTAATCAGTCGTTGCTCGTGCAAGATATGGTTGAGGTCAACAAACTCATAAGGCGCATGCGTACTGCGCCGCGTATCTTCCTTAATTTTTTTCATCCAGCCGAGCAACTGGGCATCAAACTCCGGGTATCGACCAACGGTGGTAAATACTTTTTCCTTCTCTTCCATCATGCCAGGAAGAATGTCATTAATATCCTCGATTGGGAACGCATCGTCTGCACCAAAACGGGCAATTGCACCTTCCAGTCCAGAACGACGACCATCCCACATTTCGCGAACGGGATCTCGTTCACGACAAAACAACACGTATTGGCCACTCTCGCGGCCAGGACAGATCACCAACACCGCTTCCGGCTCGTCAAAACCACTAAGGTAGTAAAAATCACTGTCTGCCCTGAACTGATAAATCACGTCCCCGTTGCGCGGCTTCTCTGTTGCAGTTGGCACGATGACAATATCATTCTCGCCAATTTGGTTAATTAGTTCCGCGCGTCGACGCGCATATATCTCGGCCGGTGTTAGCGTCTCTCGTCGATGCTGCATATGTCCCATTTCGCCACGCACCGCTACTGCGACAATGTCGGCGCATCCGCCGCGCGTTCAGAGTAGATAAACTCAAATATGAGTTGCGAGCCCACTTTTAAATACTCTTCAAGCTCGGCCAAAGCCCATTCTTCTTCACGCTCACTATCGGTGCCAGAACCGGCTTCAGAAATCTCTATCATGTCGCGTGCGATTTCAGCACCACTCTCAGGTAACTGATCAATGCTAAACAAATCGTTGTACAGCAACCCTAACAAATACCCTTTACTCCAGCTTGCCAGGCCATCGACGCGCTGTTGCAATGGCGCGTCATCATCTGGCAATACCAACTCAAACCCTTCTTTACTGTCAAACAGGACCTCACTGGTCTCGCGATAGAGTTCGTACAACATTTCTGAGACCGGAGCAAAACGGCCATCATTCGCGTCCGCACCAGGCTCTATTAACTTCAACAAATCCGGCGTCATCCCGGTTCTCAAGTGATTGGCGATGGCGCCAACGATCGTGCCGTGCACCTCACTGGGAGTGAGGGCGTCCAACCCGGCTAGTGCCAGCGTGGATTCAATTTGTAAGTAGTAATCAGTTTGTTCAGACATGGTAAACATTAACGTAGTGTGTCGGCTTGTATTCTACCCCAAGCCCATCAAAGAAGGGCGACAAAAACCATGCAGCACAATGCTTTACGCCGCTTAGCTGGTTGACGCCACCACATCGCACGCCTAATATTAAGCAGTTTCTCACTTGAATTAATGGTACGCCTGTATGGAAGCCAATATTATCGGTCTCGAACAGCGAATCGAAACTCTGATCAGCGAATGTAAGCGGTTGAGTTCAGAAAATCGAAATTTGAAAACCGAACAAAATTCGTTGCTGGCTGAAAAAACTCAGCTGAAAGAAAAAAATCGTTTGGCCTGCAGTCGCCTCGAAAAAATCGTCGAGAAACTGCGTACTTTGGAAGATCAGTAGATCACTGACCTTTCGATAGTCACGAATTAATCAAATTTTAGGGGTAGCGCGTGAGTGCACCTTACTCCACACACAGGACAACTATGGCTGGCGCAGCACAAAATAGAGGCATCAATATCAGCATTATGGGTCGCGACTTCTCTGTCGCCTGCCCTCCTGAGGAACAAGAAGACTTACTGGAGGCCGCCCAATTTCTGGATAAAAACATGAAAGAAATCCAGAAAACCGGCAAAATCATCGGCGCTGAACGTTGCGCAATCATGGCCGCGTTAAACATCACAAATGACTTATTAAAGTTGCAGAAATCGACTGCCGGCCAAGACAAAGTTCAGGCTCGCCTCTCCAGCCTACAGGAGCGGATTGATGAGGTACTGCGTGACGCCGAATCGAGCTGATGCGACGAAACTGATCACGTAATTCTTGAAAGTTTTTACATTGACACACACCGAGGCTGTTATAATTTACGCCGGCGTTGCCTGTGGTGTTTGTAGACGCTTCAAATCCCTTAGAACCTAGTATTTTTTTCCGGGGACCGGACCACGCTGCTGTTGTGAGTGCTCGTCAGATTTGTGTCTTCACAGTCCACGAGCGCACCTGATGCGGCTTGTAGGTTCCCACTTGAACCGTTGGTTCAAGGCACCAAGCGTTTACGGCACTTATGGGTGACGCTCTTTTTATTCCCATTACGTTGTGGCTCGTGGTTTGTTGTTGCCACCAGCGCAACGTTGCACTGGAATGCAGCCGCCATGCCCGCTAAACCATCACCGCTAAACCGTCAATTACGCGCCACAATTCGAAACCGGCGCGCAGGATTGAGTCGCCACCAGCAGCAGGCAGCAGAATTGGCATTGGCAAGGCGCGCCCAGCGATGCTTTGCGATCCAAAACGCGAATCGTCTCGCCAGCTACCATCCGATACAAGGTGAGATCTCACCTGCCTCGGTCATGGTGCGTTCCAAGGTCGAGCTGTACTTTCCTAGAATTCAAAACTTTGTTCATCGTCGCATGCTGTTTCAACGCGCGCATTCACTTCGGCCCAACCGCTGGGGTATTTTGGAACCGGATATAGCTAACCGCATCGCCACACCGGCTGAGCTGGACGTTATTCTAATGCCATTGGTCGCGTTTGATCGAAGCGGACACCGAATCGGAATGGGTGCTGGGTTTTACGACCGCGCACTCGCACCACTTACCCATCAGCCCAGTACACGACCGCTTCTGGTCGGACTTGCCCATCATTTCCAAGAGGTTAATTCGATCTCAGCGGCACCATGGGACGTGCCGTTAGATGTTATAATCACTGATCGTGAATACATCACATGTGCGCCCGCCGCACCCTTGAACTCAAGTGAGCACTCATGAGTGTCAGCTCAGTTTCTCACCTGAATATGCAACCCTAGCTTAAATACAGCAAAGTTTGGTCCAGAATATGAAACGAGTGAATTCAAAACTTACTGCCATTATTTCCTTCTGCATCTTCGCGTTTCTGGCCGTTGGCTGCCAGGCCGAAAATGCCTCCTCAACATCCACTACGAATAACACCATGGTTACACTTAAAACTAGCGCCGGCGATATCACGCTCGAACTCAATGCCGAAAAGGCACCGATTACGGTTAAGAATTTCTTGTCGTACGTTGAGGCAGGGCACTATAACGGCGTGATTTTTCACCGCGTGATCCCCAACTTCATGATACAAGGTGGCGGATTTGAGCCCGGCATGCGGCAAAAAGCGACTGGTACGCCGATCAAAAATGAAGCCAACAACGGCCTGCTGAATGAGAAATACTCAGTCGCAATGGCTCGCACTGGAGACCCGCATTCTGCTAGCGCACAATTTTTTATCAACACGAAGGACAACGACTTTCTGAACTTCAGCAGCGAGACCACTCAAGGTTGGGGCTACGCCGTGTTTGGCAAAGTGGTCGAGGGTCACGACATCGTCGATGCCATCGAGCAAGTCGCCACCGGCAATGTCGGCCCATTTGGAGATGTCCCGCTGGAGGACGTAATCATTGAATCTATCGTCATCGGTGACTGAAATCGACATCAAAATTAGATCAGGCGGCACCCGTTGCCGCCTTGTATACCGCTGGGCACAGAAGCAAAAACATTAGGGAAAAAAGTAACTCCCCATCCGTGGGGAACATTCAAAAGGTAGAATGGTGTCCTTCTCGTTCGACTCATTCCTCACGCTTGACTCAGTAGCAGAGGAAGACTCACTATACTGCGCGGCAACGACCACGACCATCCCCCAAATAGGTGATATTGCGGTGCGTGCCCACCCTTACACCGACAGACTGATAATTTATTTATGAGCCAACAAACTAAACGAGTGCTTGTGACCGGTGCCACCGGCTTTACAGGCGGCGCACTGGCCAAAAAATTGATCGAGCGCGGCGATAAAGTCGTCGCTCTAGTGCGTAAGTCTGCCAATGTAAAACCACTTGAAGCCTTGGGTGCTGAATTGGTTTACGGCGATATAACCGATGCCGACGCAGTACAACGCGCCGCTCAGGGTACACAGATCATTTACCACATAGCCGCTGTGTATCGAACCGCAGGCCACCCGGATTCATACTATGAAGAGGTCAATATACAGGGCGTTCAACACGTCATTGATGCGGCACGCAAGCACGGAGTTGGCCGCACCGTACATTGCTCCACCATCGGCGTGCACGGCGATATTGAAGAAATTCCGTCCAACGAAGAATCGCCGTTTAATCCCGGCGATATTTATCAACGTACCAAATTAGCGGGCGAACAATTATTTGCTGAAGCGATGGCCAATGGACTGCCCGGCGCCATTTTCCGTCCGGGTGCAATCTACGGGCCCGGCGACTTGCGCTTACTCAAAATGTTTAAGCAGGTAAAGCGCGGCTTCTTCCCGTTGTTCGGTGGCGGAAAAAACCTTTATCATTTGTCCTACATCGACGACTTAACCGACGGCATCATCCTCTGTGGCGAGCACCCAAATGCCATTGGCGAACGCTTCATCTTGTGCTCCAATGAATACGATACCTTGAAGGCGCTCACCGCCACCATCGCTCGGCAACTGCAGGTCAAAGAGCCAACCCTCAGTCTGCCGGTGGCACCACTGATGGTAGCAGCCAAGATGTGCGAAGCGCTCTGTAAACCCTTCGGTATTGACCCGCCTTTGCACACCAGGCGAGTCGAATTTTTTGTAAAATCCAGAGCCTTCGACAACAGCAAAGCACGAAGACTTTTGGGTTACGAGCCTAAGATCGGTACCGACGAAGGCGTTAAACGAACCATCGCTTGGTATGAGGAAAATGACCTCCTTTGAACGCGACCCGCAGAAACTGAGCCAGGCGACCTACGACGTCGCCATTATTGGCGGCGGCATTTCCGGCGCTTGGCTTAGTCTACATTGTGCGCAAGCAGGTTTACGTACAGCGCTGATCGAGAAACAAGATTACGCCTCGCAAACCTCATCGTCGTCCTCCAAATTGCTGCATGGCGGCATCCGCTATCTACAGCAAATGCAGTTTGGCAAAGTTCGCGAATCAGCGATGGAGCGTGCGGAATATCTTTATGCCGCAGCACACCTCACTACCGCCGTGCCGTTTGTGGTTCCGACTTATCGGGATTTTCAGCGCAGCAAGTTCTTTCTCAATTGCGGCATGCTGGCTTATCGTGTGTTGACGTTGGGCGAGAACAGAATCATTGGCGATCCGGCGCATTTTTTACCTCCGATTAAATCGATTTCGGCCAACGAACTGAATACGATTTACGATTTACGTAATGAGGCGCACACTGGCGCAGTCGTGTTTTACGAACAGCATATGCTCGACAGTGAACGTATGGTACTGGCAATTTTGCAATCGGCCAGTGCAGCAGGCGCTGACATCGTTAATTACGTTGCCGCAGAATCGTATGACATCACTGACGGTGTTGTGCGTGGCATCCATGCTCGCGACCTGTTATCGGACACACCAATGACAATCGAATCTGAGCTGGTTATCAATGCCGCTGGCCCTTGGATCGATGGACTCAATGGGCGCCTACCCAACGCCGAATCGGCACCAAAAATTAACGGCTTTGCAGTCGGTTCGCATTTGGTTACGCGTCAGCTGTGTGATCATGCTATAGCGTTGACCACCAAGTTTCAGAGTGATGCCAAAATTGATCGAGGTGGTCGCCACGTATTCGTAATTCCCTGGCGGGGATACTCACTGATCGGCACCAGCTACGATGAAACGCAGCAACCTCAGCCAGACTTAACCCTACAAGCCGACCACGTTGACCAACTGCTCGGCGCGGTTAACGACGCCTTACCCAGCGCCAACTTAAGTCGTGATGATATTGTCTCTGGCTACTCGGGGCTGTACCCGTTACACACCGATAATATACAAAAGAGTGTGTATCAAGGCTCGGGCGAATACCAGATCATTGACCACGCTCATAGCAATCAAGTTCACGGCTTGATCACGTCGTTGGGCGCTAAGTACACCACTGGACGTAAGTTATCCGCCTTGACGATGAAGCTGGTACACAAAAAGCTCAAGCGGGCGAAGTCAGTGCAACGGGTTAAGCTACAATGCAGTCAGTACACCAGTTTGACGCGCTTTATCGACGCTAAGATAAAACAATACGCACCAATGCTCGATGCGGCAACCGTGCGCCACCTTGCCACACAGTACGGAAGCGACATCGACGCTTTTATGTCACGCATCCAGACAGAACCCAACCTTCTACAACCCATTGTTAGGGGGCAACATGACATTCTCGGCCAGGTAACCTGGGCAGTCGAACAAGAGCAAACCGTCAGCTTATACGACATGCTTTTTCATCGTTGCTCATTGGGCTTGCTCGGCATTCAACAAACCGAAATTGAAGCAATTGCTAAACACATGCAAATCTTGCTTAGCTGGAGTCCAATCGAACTTGAACAACAACTCCAGCGCGTCAGTCGACGCACCGCGGTCACACAATATGCCATTCACTCCGCACGCTAGAATGACTGCACGCCGCCACGTAATGCATCTTGCGCCAACGCCGTTCTTTGCGGATCGCGGATGCCACATCCGGATTGAAGGCATTGTACGCTGCCTCGACAAGCTCGGCTTTGACAGTACGGTTTGCACCTATCATCATGGTCGAGAAGTGCCGACTGTGGTCACTCGCCGCATTAAGCCAATCAAACAGTACACCCAAACCGAAGCAGGTCCCAGCAAATACAAGTTGTGGGCAGATTGGAAACTATTGTGGCTTGGCCTGAAAACCTATCGATCCCTGCGCCCGCAAGTCATTCACGCGCATTTGCATGAAGGGCTAATGATCGGCTTTATAATCAAGTTGTTCTTTTTTTGGCGTCATACACCTCTGATCGCCGACATGCAGGGCAGCTTGTATGGCGAGCTGGAAAGCCACGGCACCTTCGTAAAACGTCCATTGTTGCGTGCGCCAGTCAAATTAATCGAGCGAATTCTGATGTGGTGTGCGGACCATATTGTGTGCTCCTCAGTACATTCGTACCAAAAGATTCGTCAGGAATTTAACGTGCCCGAGCACAAAATAACGCTAGTACAAGACGGCGCCAACACGCCAGCCAAACTCGATACGACCCAACGGGCCGCGTTGATAGCTAACTGGAACCTGCCTGCCAATAAGACTCTGGCTGTTTATTCTGGCGCGTTACTGGAAGCGAAAGGTCTCGACAATCTGAGCACACTCATTCTACAGACTCAAGACATTTCCACGTTGCATTTTTTGATCATCGGTTACCCGACAGAAAAACTGCAGCAATTTCTAGATAAACACGCACTATCTGATCGCTGCACATTAACAGGGCAGGTCCCATTTGAGACCCTACCGGAGCTGCTGCAACTTGCCGACATTGCCATCGACCCGAAATCCGCAGACGCAGGTGAAGGCAGTGGGAAGATGCTCAATTACCTGGCAAATCGCTTACCGGTCTTGGCCTTTAATACCCAAAATAATCGTGACTTTCTGCCACCCAGTAACCCGCTTGCGGACTCGATCACCGCATTAATCGAGCAACTCAGAGCGCATTGCTACCAAGTCGAAGGGTTATCAACGATCGGGGAGGTCAACTTCAAACATTTTGTCGACCATTACTCATGGAGTGTGACCGAGGCACAATTGGGCACTGCGTATCGGCGTTATTTTTCTGAAATCACCTCGACAGTCTGACCAATACGCAACTCTCCCCGCCCCTGGTGAATCGCGTTCTGCCCGAAAAAAGTGTTACGGCCACGCCGACGATGCGCCATGAGCACTTGATTGACTGCCATTTGTTTTTCACCGCTATCGGGGTCAATGGACGGGATAATGCAGCGTGAACAAGGCTTAACCAAGTCGAATATCATGTCTCCGATTTTCAACTTTTGCCACTGATCTTCGGCATACGGCGCTGAGCCTGAAATCACGATATTTGGACGAAAGCGGCGCATATCGATGGGCGGCTTCAAATATTGGTTTAGATCATCTAATGACGCTTGAGAGGCAATCAAACAGGGATAACCATCTGCAAACCCAACAGTTTCCTCACCACTGCTGTATTGACGATCGACACGTCGTAGACTGTCTTGCGTCAACACCACAACCCGACTCATCACGCCTAAGTACTCGCTCATCCAATTCGCTGCGGTCGCACCACAATCGCCAGCGATCAGCGTATCGTCCCAAACAGTCACACTTTGTGACGACCCCGGTTGTCCAAGGTCTATTCTCGGCATCCCAGGCGCCTTCAAACTCAATCGACCCGCATGCAATACTGGCTCAATCAGACTCATCTTAGGATGATGTCGTTGACTTCGAAATTTACCGTTTTGGTCGACTACCATCCAATGACGATCGAATTGCGGGCCACGCGAATCGAAGTTTAACGCCTCGACTATCAGCGCCGCTGCGGACTTCAGCGGATGTAAATACAAGCCACTGATCGTAAGCTTATCCATGCTTATTCCTGAATATACACTGACGGCCAGTTGTCATTGCCACTGTGAAACGTCAGACGGGTTGCGGTGTCTGCATCACTGCCGCGACGCCACAGAAATATCTCGTAATCGGCCACGTCATGTTCATGTGCCGCTTTACCGCGGCTCGCCCCAAACACGATATAGCGTCCATCGTTGGATTCGAATGGCCAATACTCATGGCTGAACTCACCAGCCAAGTCAATTAATGTCGTCGGCTCAAGCGTGTCAGGCGACAAGCTCACAATGCGTAAATCATTGTCGCGCCCGCCTTTCGCCACCTGATACAAACCGCTACCATCCTGCCACCATCGCAGCTCACAACCTTCTAACACGGGCTGAATCGCACCTTGACGTGTCAAGGCGGTTCCCCAATGCCCATGCGGCGAACCAATCTCATTCTGCCGTCCCGTAAAACTGACTTCGCCCGACTGAGCATCGACATGCGGATTTTGCAGTTTGGCGCTGGTTGGTAAGCGATTATTAAGTCCCGGTACCAATACAGTGCTGGTTTGCCCGGTCGAGATATTGTGCCGGACCACATTCTGCCCATCGAGCAAATAGCTTACTTCATTCGTATTAATCCAATTTGGCGCCGTCGCTGCTTTGGCCAACTGCCGCTCCTCGCCTGTTTCAAGATCCAACAACATCACGTCCCAAGCCAGCGTATTGCGTTGAGACACCCAGATTTGGTGCGCGCGCGCAAACACCATTCGTGTTCCATCTGGTGATACCCGTGGATAGGTTTCGGTATGTGGATGCTCGGTTACTTTACTGAGGGAAAAATCCGCCAAATTTAGACGAAAGATGTCGTGGTTACCATCGCGATTGGAACTGAAGAGTACAAAACCGCGTAGCCCTTGCAACGACGCTAATGCCTGTTGCCGTTCGCTGCTTGCAGTTTGACTCTCTACCCCCGCTGCCGGCGGTGCCAACGCACCCAGTTTACTGGCTGCCCACAATTGATACGCAAGAAATCCCGAGCTGGTTAACAACACAAATCCCGCCAATACCAGCTTCAGCCCGGCTAACCAGCCGCCTCGCTCAGGCCGCTGATCGCCTGCTGCGCCGCGCCCACGAACAACCCAAACGAAGATGGCCAAAAATAGTCCACCGAGCAAATAGTCCATAACTTGACTCCAAATATGCACAGACAACATCGTAACGAATGCCGCAGCCTGATCTGCCACGCCCAGCAGTTGAAACACCAGCGTCGAACCCGCTTCGTAGGCACCAAAGCTCATGAAAGTCGGGATTGGCATACTGGCACCAATCTCACCACCAATCAGCGCGCCGATTACCTGTTCAGCTGGCAATTGCGCCAGCATCGAAAAACTCGGGCCGGCCACGGCGACAAACAATAAGTACATACCAGCATATTTGAGCAATCGAATAAGCAGTGACAAGCCCAACACCGTTGCGGAACGACCCGCACGTCGAACTGTTTGCAAGCTCACGGTTAAATCATTCGCCAGCTGCAGTACTTTTGCCAACAACGAGTCCGACTTTCGCGGTTGGATTCGCTGCAAGTAGCTATTTACCCATGGCGTAATAACGAATAATCCCATGATCGCTACGACCGACAACACAGCCGCAGTGATTAACGCACCCAAAGCCCAGCCCTGTACTTCGCCAACTATGAGCTGTTTTAGCAGTATGAGCAAGATCACCATCAGCACGGCAATAAAGTCGAACGCAATCGTTATCGACAGGGAGCTCACGCAATGTTGAATTTTAACGCCATAACCTCGATTCAGTAGACCGACATAACCAAGCTCCCCCAAGCGGCTTGGAAACATATCCACAATCATATTGCGGACACCCGTCACCAAAGCCATTTGCCGCAAATTTGGAACCGACTCTTCGCCGCTCATCTCGAGCAATAATTGATAACGTCGCGCCCGAACAACTAAAGCAATCAAGCCCAAGCAAAGGTAACTCAGAGCCAAGCTCAGGTTGGTGTTCTGCAACGCGGCTAGCACACTGGGGCGCTGATCCTCCGGCAGGCCCGAAGTGAGCAGCTGCAGCAGAAGCGCGAGGATGCCCATCGACACTGCGATCGACAAGCCAATCCGCCATAAATGTTTAATCATAGGGTGCACGGCAACATTTCAATAGTCACCACAGTGTAGCGCAGACCGGCTGCACTGGACGCATACAAAGGTGTAATCTTTAACCGACGCGCTTACTGGTCATTGCGTCGATTCTTCAGCACGCGCATTGGCACACCAGCAACGACGTCATAGTCTGCGACCGGTTTGTTCACCACCGTACTGGCGCCGACGATGCTGCCAGTGCCGATGGAGACGCCATCCAACACTTGCACGTGACTTCCAAACCAGACATTGTCAGCAATACTGATACCACCCAAAGGTTGCATGCCTTGCTTCTTGAACGGCAATTCGAGATCGTCTGTGACGTACGGACCACTGCCAATAAAGTAGCCGAAAGCACCGATCAGCACTTCGTCACCGATCGAAACATTACTGCCTTCCATTGCATGCACGAGCGTACTGATGCCGACTGTGCACCCTTGCCCAATATGAATATCGCCATTTTTACACGACAAGACTACGTTGCGGCTGATAATGGTGTTGGCCCCGACATGAATTCCCTGGTTAGAGCCACCCTTGGCATCCAGCACCGCGCCATCGTCGATGATGACGCCATCACCGATATGGATCTTCAGGCCATGGCGTATCGTGACACCTTGCCCAAACACCACGTTGCGCCCGACTGCGCCGAGCACTAACGGGTAGAGCACTTTGCGCAGAACCAGACCCAAAGCACCCGGCACCCAAGAACTGAATAACATAATCAGTTCGTACTTGAGCAAATACCAAATACTATCCGACCCTAAGGCCAGATCCTGATACCGCCCAAAGGCCGACTTACTGCTGTCCGTCAGTTGCTCGTGTAAGGTGCCTTCTGACAGGCCTGGTCGTGCGTGCTTGTCCATACGGAGACGAAGTAGTTAGTGCTGATGGCCACCAGGTCCGTGTACATGGCCATGCTCAACCTCTTCAGCCGAGGCGTCACGCACTGCAGAAATTGTGACATCAAAGTGCAATTGCTGCCCCGCCAATGGATGGTTGCCATCTACCGTGACCGTTGTGTCATCCATTCCAGTGACTACCACTGGAACTGGACCTTGCTCGGTTTCAGCTTGAAAACGCATACCAACTTCAACTTTATCAATTTCAGCTCCGAATGCTTCACGTGGCACGGTTTGAATCAATGCGTCCACTGGCATGCCATAGGCTTTTTCTGGTGCTACCACTGCATTAACCTGATCGCCGACTGTTTTACCTTCCAGCTGCTCTTCAAGTCCAATAATAATGTTGCCCGCGCCGTGCAAGTAGACCAATGGTTCCTGGTCTTTGGATGAATCCAGCACCTGACCCTCTGCATTTTTGAGTTCATAGTGCATGGTGACGACGGTATTTTGTTTAATCATGGAAATTCCTAATACTTTTCGTAAATTAGCCTCGACACCGCTCGGTGTGAGTACGAGTGTCGGATTATGCCCGTTGTGGACTGCAATTAAAAACATCAGACATAAAAAAACCTAACCCAAGGCACTCAAACTGAGCACCTTAAGGTTAGGCCTACCCCACCACAATGTCTTGAGCTTTGGACCCTACTCTACTAACTCAAGACCACAGAGTTCTTTACTACGCCGAGTAACTTACGTCGCGAGTCACTAAACGTCTTAGCCATGAATAACCGGCTTCTTGCATGAAGCCGGTTATCAGCTCCCGTGTTTCTAAATTCGATGTCGCCTGATAAATTTGAATCAGCTCAACCCCAACATCTTCAGAGATAAAATCATCCTCGGTTAGACTGTGCGCATGCTCCGGCTCTTTACTAATGATTTTCTGTAAAAGTCCAATCATTGTCTCATTGACCTTCATACCCAATCCCCACAATTAACCCGGTTGATAAAATCAAGCAAACCTACAAAGTTGCTTCCCTATCGAGGCGCTACCACTGCCTGCGATAGGTTAATTTATACTGACGATTAAGCTGTGAAACAAACGCTTTTTTGAAAAATGTTCCACACAGAAAAACAATCATAAGCCATTGATTATTATAAGTTTATTTCTGTGACAATTTGCGACATTTGGCACAAATTTGTGTCACCGGGTTGACAATCAGCGCACCGCCATGTCCGTTTTTTGTTCACCGATGACGTGCTTGTCGAGTTGAGTTGCTGCGTCGCGGCTGATGCTCACTGTAACCAGATTTATGCGTAATATTGTCGCCTGTGAGACACTTGGGTATCGACTTTAGTCCCGACTCACGGTGGTCTAAGGTAATATTCGCTTTGAGTGCCTCAGCGTCCACTGAGAGCCTTGAAACTGCTATATCGAACACCAAATCGAACAAGCGCAGCAACGAAATTTTATGAGTTTGTCCAGTCAACTCAAAAATCGCATCGGCCAGCATTAAAAATCGCTCAAATGGTGACGAACTCACGTCTAATATCAAGGGTAGAGAATGCGTAAAGCGCCCAGAATTGCCGATCAAACCCCAATAACGCGCAAATCTTGCCATGGTCTGCACATCGTCGAATGAAATATCCCGATTCGCCACGATGCTGTAGGGCGGGTTCGGATTAAAACGCAGCTCGTGTGACTCGGTATGGCGAATAATAGGCGACCCTTTCAAGCGTTTCAGAATGCCGACCTGAATTTCATGTGGTCGGAGCGCATACAAGGCATCGAAACTGCGGGCAAAACTACCACGATCCTCACCCGGTAGGCCAAAAATCAGATCTGCATGAATATAGGCATTCGTATGCTGCCGAATCCAAGCCAAGTTCTGCTTGGCTTTATCGTTATCCTGACGACGACTAATCAGACTCTGCACTTCGGGGTTAAAGGTTTGAATGCCGATCTCAAACTGCAGACTCCCCGCCGGGAACTGCTGAATCATGGACTTAAGAGCCTCCGGCAGGTGATCTGGAATCACTTCAAAGTGTAAAAACAAATCATCGCCCATGCGATCTAGAAAAAACTGCAGTATACGCAAGCTGTTCTTGATCTTGAGGTTGAAGGTGCGATCCACGAATTTAAAGTGGCGCGCGCCACGCTCGTACAACAAGGCCATCTGCAGCAAAAATTCGTCCAAATCAAATGGCCAAGCGGTTTTATCCAGCGCCGACAGACAGAACTCGCACTTGAACGGACAACCGCGAGAGGCCTCCACATAGAGAAGTCGGTGCTGAATGTCGTCGTCGCTGTACAAGTGATACGGCATGGTAATCGCATCCAGCTTGGGCTGTTCACCTTGAATCACCTTGGCCGAACGGCTCCGACCCGATAACAGATCACGCGCCAAACTCGCAAAACTGGTTTCGCCCCAGCCGGTAATCAGATAATCGCACGCAACAACAATCGGTTGTGATTCATATTCATAGCTGACTTCCGGGCCACCTAGAACCACGATGACATCCGGCGCCACGACTTTTAGCAAACTCACGACCTTTTCGGTTTGCACCACATTCCATATATAGACGCCAAAACCAACAATTTTAGGGTTCGATGCCAGAATCAACTCGACCACATCTTCCGGCCTGGCGTCGAGGGTAAATTCCTGAATTTCACACTGCGCACTCAACTCACCGAGATTCGCCTTTAGATAACGTAGACCAAACGACGCATGGATATAGCGTGCATTGAGTGTGCACAGAACAATTTCCGCCATGTTGTGCCTTGCCATTGAGTTAGTCGCCTTCATGCGCCAACGCATTCAATATATACCCGGCCGCAAGTAAACCGAACGTGGCGGTTACGTGCGTGATAGACCCCAATCCACCGGCACAGCTCAGAGCATTACTTTGACTACCGTCGCCCGATGGCAGAGGTCGTTGCAGACTCACACCGCCGGCGCCATCCGGGAACACCAGTTGTTCATCCGAATACACACAGGGTACGCCAAAGCTGCGTTTAGGGTTTCGTGGCAAACCATATGACTGGCGTAAAAGCTTGCGGGTTCTGGCTAACAGTACATCATGCTGGGTGCGTGATAAATCAGACTGTCGAATCTTGGTTGGGTCTATTTGCCCCCCAGCACCACCAACAGTGATGACCTTGATCTTTGCCACACGGCAATGCGCGATCAACGCGGCCTTACAACGAAAATCGTCAATACAGTCAACCACGTAGTCGAACCGAGAGCACAACAGGTCAGCGACGTTCTCGGGCCGGATAAAATCATCAACTAGCTCAACTGCACATTGCGGATTAATTTGCTTAACACGGTCCTGTAATACGCGAATTTTGTCGCGCCCCACTGTCTCGGAGGTCGCCAAAATCTGACGGTTCACATTCGACAGCGCCACCATGTCCATATCAATCAGCGTCAACCTACCAACAGCGCTGCGTGCCAGACTTTCGACCACCCATGACCCGACCCCACCGACACCAATCACACAGATATGCGCTTGACTAAGCCGTTGCAAGCCCGCATCACCATACAAACGTGCGATCCCACCAAACCGTCGCGCGTGATCGGCGTCCGGTGTTAATTCGCTGTGCATAAGTGGTTCGGGCATCATGGTTCCAAAATAGTTAAAGAGAGGGCATGCTCAGTTGCAGTATAAACGCCTTCATCGTCGCATCAAACCCGCAGCGCTTCGCGTAAATATTTGCGTTACACTTTACCAATGCCGAATACCGAACAGATGATCGATACACATTGCCACCTGGATTTTCCGGACTTTGATCCAGATCGTGGTGCGGTGCTTGAATCGTGCTGTCAGCATGGTGTTTTCGACATCATCGTACCCGCTGTGTCAGCAGACACTTGGCGTCGCACGAGAGAAATTTGCCAAGACAGACACACATCACTGGGGCAGCTCCGACTGCATTTAGCGCTCGGCCTGCATCCGCTGTTTATTGATCAACACCAGCCACAACACCTGAGCGAACTTGATCATCTAATCGCGCAACACCGACCGGTGGCGATTGGTGAGATCGGGCTGGATTTTCATCGCATTGGCAAGCGAGCGGTCAACGACCCGGATAAGCAACTGGCGTTTTTCGATAAGCAGTTAATGATCGCAAAACAACATGCATTGCCGGTCATCATTCACAATCGTAAAGCCCATGACCCCTGCTTGTCTTTGCTGGCACAAACCGGCTTAAGCGGCGGGATCATACACGCGTTCAATGGCAGTATTCAACAAGCGCAGCGTTATATTGATCTCGGTTTTTTGCTTGGTTTTGGTGGCATGCTGACATTCACTCGCTCTCGTAAACTGCGGGAACTGGCTCGGCAGCTCCCTCTGGACACGATTGTTCTGGAGACAGATGCGCCGGATATGACGGTGTCTGCACATCATGGTGAACGTAATAGCCCAGCGTACTTGCATTTCGTGCGCGATACGCTGGCCGAAATTAAGCAGGTATCGCCGGCAGAAGTTGCCCGAGTTACTACGAACAATGTGCGCCGCGTCTTTGCGCTTCACACCACTGACACGCCAACCGATTAACGTACCGACCATTGCAAGTTAAAACCCACGGACATGATTATGCAAAACACGCTTACTGCCGCCGTCCTGTTGATTGGTAACGAGCTGCTCTCAGGTAGCATCGAAGACCGAAATCTCGCGCACATTGCCAAAACATTGGAACCCAAAGGCATCCGGGTGCGAGAAACCCGCATCGTACCCGATATCGCAGACGAAATCGTCGCTGCGGTCAATGCGTTACGCATGCGCTATGACTATGTGTTCACTACTGGTGGCATCGGCCCAACACACGACGACATTACGTCCGACTCCATAGCCGCAGCATTTGGTGTGAACAACGTGGTGCAACCAGATGTGTTTGACATCATCGACAAGTACTTACACGCCAAGGGTGTGGAATTTACCCCAGCCGCGCAGCGCATGGCGCATGCACCCGAAGGCGCGCAGATGATCTACGCGGACCAGTCCATCATCCCTGGTTATCGTATCGAGAATGTGTTTGTCATGGCTGGAGTACCACGCATCATGCGCATCATGCTGGAGGGCATCGTCCGTCACCTCAACACCGGCGTCGAAATTCTGAACCAACAGGTACATGCGAATGTCACCGAAGGGGAGATTGCCGCCCGTCTCAGCGCTATACAAGCCACGCATCCGGAGATTGATATTGGCAGCTATCCACAAGACCCAGATTCGACGCTGTCGCAATTTCGCGTCATCTTTATTGTCAAAGGCACCGCGCGAGATGAAATCGCTCAAACCTGCCAGGAGATTGCTGAAGCGTGTAAGGCGCTGGGGTCGGGCGTCGAGATTGTCGACTGAGGCAACCTAAAAAATTAATTTAAACGCAACCGTTCTCAAAACAGTGCGTCTTACCTAAGGTATGCGCACTGAACACGAACTCATCAAATGTGCCCAGGCGGGCGAGATCCGGGCTTTTGAACAGCTTGTCGAATTAAACAGCGACAAATTGTTTGGTGTTGCCTACCGAATTGTGCAAGAGCAACAAGCGGCAGAGGATTGCGTACAAGAAGCGTTTCTCAAAGCGTATCTAAAACTCGAGACCTTTAAGCTTGAGTCCAAGTTCAGCACCTGGCTATACACAATCACCAGCAATGTGGCGCTCGACATGCTGCGCAAACGCGCAAAGCACCCGCACACTATTGAGCTCAATCCAGAATTGCAAGGGAGCTTGAGCGCACACCAATTTGAGTTTGATAACACGCCAGAGACACACGCGGTCAACAAGAATCTGGCCGGTTTGACACACGCTGCACTCTCGCATTTGAGCGCGGATGTCCGCGCGGCGTTTACCTTACGGCACTATGAAGAGTGCACTATCGAAGAAATAACCCAAATTTTGGGTATCAGCAAAAGCACGGCAAAGAGCCGTATATTCAGAGGTGTTGACCGCTTGCGACAACTGCTACAACCCAAGATTTCAACCTAGGTAGAGACATATGAGACATTGGAAAGATCAAGACTTAGTTCTTTACTATTATGGCGAGCTCGATGATTCATCCGCACTGGAATTGCGTCAAGCTCTGACGAATTCAAGCGACATACAAGCGCGTTATCACGGCATCGCAGATTTCCTCACCCAGCAAAACATTTACGAGCCCCCTCAACCTGATCACAATTTTAATCAGCGCATCATGGCGGGCATCCATCAAGAACATGCACGACAAAATCAGCCTGCGGCCACGCCAGTTAAGCCAAACTGGCTAAAACGACTAAGCATCGGTGTCCAGGATTCAGTATGGGCCAAAACCTTGACGACATCCTTGCTGGTCTTGGCAGTGACGACCGCGGTTTTCAACCTAGGGCGCTGGTCAGCTGAACCCAGCACGAGCAGTAGCTCGGAACACATTGTCCAGTCATCGGACCAATTCGATACTCAAACCAGTCAACGCGTGTTGTATGCCGGGATGCGCACGCACATGGAACATAGCCAGCGCTTATTAACTCGCGTCAGCAATGCCGACCCAGACCTGCAGCGCAACACAGGTGATCGCCAACAGGTAATGGAGGAGCTTATTGGGTTCAACCGGCTCTACCGCAGGTTAGCCGAACAAGCCGGAGATTATCCGTTGGCACGCGTGCTCGAACAGAATGAATCATTATTAATTGAACTCAACAATGTGATACCAGACTCTAACGATCAAACATGGCGATCATTGGAGCAGCGCGTTAATCAAAGCGACCTTGTGTTCAAACTCAAAGTCGCAAACCGCAAGCTAAGCGCAAAAATTTAACCCAGTTTTTTCGAACCAGATTCGATTTACGACGTCAAAGTAGTAAAGCAAGCAGGAGTAAAACTAATGAAATTCACGCCTAATAAAATCGCTGTAAGCACATTGATTGCCATCAGCTTGAGTTCAGCCTTGGCATTCGCCCAGTCAACGCTTTATGAGCAAGGCCAACGCGAACTGGACCAAAAGAACTATCGAGCTGCTGAGTCGACATTTTCTAAGCTCGTGGTCGACGATCCAGCGCGCCAGGACGCCGCACTCTACTGGCTTGCCTACACGCAACATAAACGCCGCCTAGATGACGCGGCACTTGCAACACTGGAAAAACTGATCGATTCCCTTCCAGAGAGCCCGTGGGTCGATGATGCGCTAGCCTTACAAATCGAGATATTGGACGAGCAGGGTGAAACCGGCGAGCTGAGCAGTGATGAGATGAAGCTTTATGCATTGAATTCACTGATGAGTTCGGGGTCAAACGAGTCTCTCGACACACTCAAACAGGTTTTAAACGGACAAAATTCACTGCAGGTCAAACAACGAGCCTTGTTTGTGTTGAGCCAGATAAACTCCCCGGAAGCCTTTGAAATTATCGTGAAGGTTGCACGCGATAGCACTCATACCACCTTGCAGGAGGACGCTATCAATGTACTGGGTGTGGCCGGTTCTGACGCCGCAGTACAACAACTTCATACGCTCTACAACCGCAGCAATGATGCCAAAATCAAATCCAAAGTCTTACAAAGTTTTATGATTTCTGGGGAGTCCGACACACTGGCTCAAATTGCGCGTACCGAGTCAAACAAGGAATTGAAAGCGGATGCAATACACTTGTTAGGCGTGTTATCAGATACCGACACACTGACTAAATTGTACGGTGAGACATCCGGAGTCGATGTAAAAAAACACATACTGGACGCACTTGCGATCGGCCAAAGCTCAGACGCACTCATTGCGGTCGCGAACACGGATACGGACACAGAACTGCAAATTCATGCCATCGAAAGGCTTGGGATTGTTAACGGGCAAACGTCCATTCAAGCCTTAGTGAAGCTGTACTCCGATGCCGAAAAGGATCGCATCAAAGAGACCGTGATCAAAGCGCTGTTTATCCAACAAAACGCAGCAGCCATAGTCAATATCATTGAACAGGAGACCAACTCCGAGCTCAAACGTGACGCCTTAAAATATCTCTCTCTGATGGACTCGGAGCAAAGCAAAACATTCTTCGACCGTATCTTAAAGGAGGCAGA
The DNA here is from genome assembly GCF_014651515.1 of Arenicella chitinivorans. Classification (NCBI taxonomy): domain Bacteria; kingdom Pseudomonadati; phylum Pseudomonadota; class Gammaproteobacteria; order Arenicellales; family Arenicellaceae; genus Arenicella; species Arenicella chitinivorans. The sequence continues at coordinate 145,935 of NZ_BMXA01000002.1, read as the reverse complement.
GTAATCATGCACCAGATGAGTAAACACCGTGTCGCCACGCTCATTCTCACCTTCATATTCGCTCAAACCGCCAATGCGAAGACCAATGAATTGACCTCGCTCACCGCGGATGGCTGGTATCAATACCGAGTTCCGATCGCCGACAACGCCGGTTCGCCATGCTGTCAACACACTGGACAATCTGACTTTTGTCAGCTGACAGCGTCCTCACGAAACCTGACCATTAACACATCGCTTACCGCCAAAAACCTAGTGATATTGTTTAAACAGCGCAGCAATCAGATCGAAGACGTTGTGTTGATTGGGGATCACTGCCGGGTAGACTCCGGCGGCCATTCGGTCAAAGAACTGACAAGTGTCACGTCGCAACAAAGCCTCGACATGCTGCAAGCGCTAAGCACAAGCACGGATCACCATCTTGCAACGCTGGTGACCGCGGCGATCGCACTCCACCACGACGATGACGCAACGCAAAGATTAATCCGGATCGCGTTTGATAAGCAGCATGTTAGTCAGCACGATGCCATTTTTTGGCTCGGAGAAGCACGTCGGCACCAAGGTTTTCAGGCGTTGCTGGGACTCATCGAGAACACCGAGCTGCCGATGTCAGCACGTAAGCAGGCCGTCTTTGCACTGAGCTTGTACCAGCATGCCGACGCGGCGAACGCGTTGCAATCGTTGGCTCGAACGCACTCCAACCACCACATTCAGAAAGAGGCCATTTTCTGGGTCGCTGAAAGTAGCCAACACAACGCATTCACACTTTTAAATGACTTAACCGGACCAACGTATCCTCAGTCGATTCAGAAAGAGGCGGTGTTCGGGCTCTCTCGACTAAGCGGCAAACGTGCCACGCCCGCACTCATCAACTTGGTTCAACACGCCCGTAGCAAGGTCGTTAGAGAGGCCGCGCTGTTCTGGCTCGGCCAATCAGAAGACCCGGACGCTCGAGTGTTTCTCACGCAAATTCTAACCCGATGACTCTGCCGCTGGGCGCGACAAATATCACTACTCTAGCGCCCAGCCACCACTATGAGTAATCTATTAATTATTACTAATGGCATCGCCGATATAATTTGATATAGTCGGCATCAAGGCGCCGATTTGACTCCGATTGCGGGCGCGAGAATAAATGCAGCTAAAGTGAGCCCGTGCGAATGTTTTTCGCCCGGTGCTTTTCCTAGCTGTTTGAGTGTGTAGATCGAATTGCAATTGCAACCCAACTCCCTGCTTTATCTCTCGCCGTCGCAAGACGTTCCCCTCTGTCAGAGTCGCGTAATTCGGCCTAATAGTAATTGGTCTAACTTAATCTATTTATTGCGATGTTGATATCTTCACCCAGCGTAGTCCTAAAATTTGGCGGTTCCGTTCTGCACAGTCCAGCTGACTTTCCATCGGTTATGAGTGAAATCCAGGGCTATCTTGATCAAAACATTAAAGTGGTGGCGGTGGTGTCTGCGTTTTATGGTGTAACCGAAACGCTCATTGCGCGGGCCAGCGCCGAGAAAATCGCCGTAGGCAGTGTGCCATACGCTGACCTGGTCGCCAGCGGTGAAATGCGATCCGCACAGGAGCTGACACGCTATCTAATCAAACACGAACTCCCCGCGGCAGTGGCAACACCCAGAGAACTGGGCTTTACCGCGCAAGGCTCACGAACCAGTGCAACGCCAAAGGGTATTCATCCACAGGCCTTACAACAGGCGCTAACTGCCGCATCCGTCGTCGTGGTGCCGGGCTTTTCAGCCATCGATGACCAAGGTGACTGCGTACTGTTGGGACGTGGCGGCAGTGATATCAGCGCCGTTTGTTTGGCAGAAACATTAGGGCTACCAGCCGTGTGTCTACTAAAAGATGTGGACGGCTTGTACGATAGGGACCCGAACCGATTTACCGAAGCAAAACGCCTGACGCGCGTTGATTACGCCACGGCAAAACTATTGGGCGGCGAATTAATACAGCCAGAAGCGATTGAATTTGCGCAAAGTAAGAACATTTGCATCGAGATTGCTGCGATCGGCAAACCGGGGCGATCCGTGATCGGCAACGCAACCAGCGCGCAAACAACGGCATCAGCTCAGGTACCCGCTGACTACATGGTCGCCGATGAATTGATTGCGTGAGCCGAGTTCGCCGTTCAACGCGCAAAGTTTTGCACAACATCAGTAAAGTCGGTGAATAGTCCATCGATCTTGAGTTCATCGAACAAAGTAGATAATAAGTCTTCGACTTTGACACCATCTGGCAGCGCGTCGACTCGAAAAGTATAAGCGTGTACCGCCAGACCCGCAGCATGTGCGCGTGCCACCAGACCGGTTGGCTTACCCGAACCCGGATCAATCAAGTGCGGAATCCACGGACCAATACCCTCAGCGACTTGGGCGATACGCTTCAGCCCGTCGTCGGTTTGCAGCACGGTGTAGTCGGTGCTGGACTCGCCCCAAGTGTTCTCGCCAATCAATTGAATTAGCTTCACCTTGGCGTTTAGCTCAGTCCGCAAACGCTGTGTTTCGGCAAAATCAAAACACTGGACATAGATTTTCTTGGACGCATCATCCAATCCGTGCTGCCGTAGAATATTAAGCACGATTTTGCTGATGTCGGCACCTTGCACTCGATGCCAGGCCGGTGACTTGATCTCTGGGTAGTACCCGACCTGTTTGTCGAACTGGCGGTTGAGCTGCGCGATCAGTTCTAATTGCTCCTCAAAGGTAGCAATTTTAAATTCCGCCTCACCTTGATACCGATCCTTAAATACCTGGGTGCCGTCCAGTTGACGCCGCTCATGAACCGTCAATGTCTTGAGTTCAGCCAGTGTGAAATCAAAGGCATAGTAGCGTCCATCATCACGCCGACGGTCCGGAAAAAGCATGGCCACGTTGGTCACCGTATCCAGATGAATATCGTGCAACACCACGGGCACCAAATCGCGAGTCAGAACCAAATCCTGCTCCACATAGTCAGCGCCCTGAGCAAAGGCCAAGGTGGCAGCCTCCAGCGTATGCTCTGGCAGATAACCAGAGGCACCACGGTGCGCGATCACCTCTGGCTTAGCGTGTATCACCGGCACCAACAACACAACGAGTAAAGCGCATATAAAGGTTGGCATGGCGGCACGGTGCCTGCGCACCCAGCGAGCCTGGTGTTGTCCCATTTTGAGGTTCATATTTTATCCTTCTCCGATCTATCAACAATCTGAGGTCGCAAGTCTGCTCCATTCATCCTACCCGGTGATTGCGTTATATCGATGACAATCCACCGTGTGATCGACCACCATGCCGCACGCCTGCATAAAGGCGTAACAAATGGTGGAGCCCACAAACTTGTACCCTTGTTTCTTAAGCGCCTTGCTCATGGCGTCTGATGCGGCACTGGTGGCTGGCACGTCGGCCAGTGTTTTGGGTGAGTTAATCTGTGGCTTCCCATCCACAAACGACCACAGCCACTCTGAAAACGTCGGCCCCTCACCGGCTTCCGCGCGCGCTTGCATCGCCAAGTAACGCTGTGCGTTGACGATAAACGCGTTGACCTTCAACTTATTACGAATGATGCCGGGGTCGGCGAGCAGTTCGGTGCGCTTTGCTTCATCGTAGCGCGCTATTTTTTCAGGGTCGAATTGATCAAATGCCGCACGATACGTCTCCCGCTTTTTAAGAACGGTGATCCAACTTAAGCCCGCTTGCGCGCCTTCTAGGTTCAGCATTTCGAACAACTCTCGGTCGTCGTAGGTCGCCACGCCCCACTCCTCGTCATGGTACTTGCGATACAAGTCACTGCTCTCACACCATTGGCACCGTCTGATTTGCTCACTCACTTTTCTTCTCCACGTAAAGCCAGTACTTTTTCTTGTAATACCAGTCTGCTGGCATCCTGTGGCTCGATCGGGTCTCCGACCACCACGGTCAAACGTCGCATAAACGCTGTTGGCAGCCCTTTTAACGCCCGCCCTCGTTTACGAGACGACCACGTTCCCCACATTCCACGCAGCGCCATGGGCACAACGGGCACAGGAGAGCGCTTAAGAATGGTGTCGATGCCTGGTTGAAATTTGCTCATCTCACCATCCCGTGTAATCGTGCCCTCTGGGAACACCACCACTAGCCTGCCAGCTGCCAACTCTTCTGCTACACGATCAAACGCATGGTCGACGAGTTCCGGGCGCTCTCGACGATTGCCGATCGGTATCGATTTCAACCCTTTAAATAAATACGTGAATACAGGCGCTTCGTAAAAGCTATACCACATCACAAAACGTGCGGGTCTGGGTAACTCGCCGAGTAAAATCGCAGGATCAAAAAAGCTCACGTGATTGCACACTAACAACGCAGGCCCATCACGCGGTATTTTGTTTAAGCCTTGCGTATCAATGCGGTACACCAAGTGCATCAATATCCAGCTCAAGAGACGAAAAAAGTACTCTGGAATTTGATAAAAGATATAGCCAGCGACAATTAAATTCAGGATGGCTGCGATCAGGAAAATATCCAGCACGGTGAAGTCCAACGCCAGCAAGACTGCGCCGAGTGCACCAGCCACCACCATAAAGATCGAGTTGAAAATGTTATTCACCGCGATCACGCGAGAGCGCAGCTTCTCATCGCTGCGTGTCTGCATAAATGCGTACAGCGGCACAATGAATAATCCGGCGCTGAACGCAATCATGGTTAAATTGAAAATAACCCACCACGCGCCAGGCACATTCACCAGTTCCGTCAAGGTTCTCAACGTATCGGCACTTTCAATCGTTGTGCGACTCAACTGCCAAGTAAAAAAGCTAATACCCAGTGCGCCGAAAGGCACCAACCCCATTTCGACACGACCTCGTGAAAATAAGGCACAGGCGAACGAGCCCAGACCAATACCAACGGAAAACGTAGCCAATAATAGCGTGGCCACTTTGGCATCACCGGCCAACACCTCTTTGGCAAACACTGGAAACTGGGTCAGCACAATCGAACCAAAAAACCAAAACCAGGAGTTCGCAAGGATCGTCATAAACACCGGCTTATTGCGCCGTGTCATGCGAATAATGTCGATACTGCTAGACCAGACATTGAATGACAAATCGAGGTCCGGCGAGGCAGCTGGTGCATTCGGAATTGCGCGACTAGCCAGATAACCGAGAATAGCAAAGCCAATAATACTGGCCATCAACCAATACTGAAGGTCCAGATTGCTGGCTAGGGTACCCCCTAAAATCGTCCCTAGTAAGATGGCAATAAACGTACCCGACTCAACATAAGCGTTGGCATTGAGTATTTCATCATGCCCGACATGTTGAGGCAGAATACTGTATTTGATTGGCCCGAAAAACGCGGACTGAGCGCCGAGTGAAAACAGGACAAATAGCATCGCAGGTACATGCTGAAAATATAAGGCGACACTGCCAGCCAACATGATCACGATTTCAGCAAGTTTGATGCGCTGAATCAGATGTGCTTTTTCGAATTTATCGGCCAACTGACCGGCAATCGCACCAAACAGAAAGTACGGTAGGATAAATGCCACCAACGCGATATTGATAATGATGCCCTGATTCTCTTTGGCAAGAAAATAGGTGATCAGAATCGCGAACGCATTACGGTAAATATTGTCATTGAATGCGCCTAGAAACTGCGTACAAAAATACGGTAGAAACCGCCGAGAACGCACCAGATGTTGATCCATAGCCCCGCCTGTTCCTTACGAACTTGCCACTGCCAGTTGGTGGTAATTGTTATACTTATTATTCATTCAGGCAGACTATCACAAACCTCTGTCATTTAGATTAATCGTATTCGCTTATGTCTGCACCACAACTTGATTTTTTGATAGTCGGCCAAGGCTTGGCGGGGTCGATTCTGGCGCTCAATCTGCGACGACATGGCAAATCTGTGCTGGTGATTGATAACGATCACTGTGGTAGTGCAAGTCAAGTCGCGGCCGGTTTGATTAATCCGGTAACCGGGCATCGCCTGAATTTAACCGAGAACTTTGATCACTACTGGCCGGTGGCGAACGCCTTCTATCAATCGTTCGGCCAATTGACCGGCAGATCAGTGCATCGAGACGTCACTCAGTACCGTCGCATCAAACACCCTGGACAGCTGACTTACCTCAACAAGCGTTTGCAGCAACGAGAGTATCAATCACTGCTGTCGAGACACATCGACAGCCCATTTTTAGCGACGGAGCCACACAGCTGTATTGAAGTGCACCAGACCAGTGCCGTAGACACGCCTACCCTGCTATCGCAAACCAAGTCTATGCTGCTTGATCAGCGCGCTTATTCGGCAAGGAAGTTTAACTATCATGAGCTCTCCGTGAACCATGACGGCGTAAGTGCTCACGGAATTCGAGCGGGTACAGTTATCTTCTGCGAAGGCTATCAAGCGATCCACAACCCGTGGCTCTCAACCTTGCCTTTCAAACTTGCTAAAGGTGAGATTCTTGACGTCGAACTGTCCGCGCCGTTGCCGGGCATGTTGAGTTGGGGTAGTTGGTTGATACCAAGTTCGACTGACACTGTCAACGCGCGACTCGGGGCCAACTATGATTGGCAGGACTTGAGCCTTGATCCAACGCCCGAGATTGCTCAGAAACTGCAAACCAGCTTGCACCAGCACACCGGCCTGAAAGCACAGGTCACCGCACACCAAACTGGGATACGACCAACCACCAAACAACGTCGTCCATTCATAGGCCCTACTCGTTCGCTGGATCATGCCTATTGTTTCAATGGCTTTGGCAGCAAAGGTTGTTTGACCATTCCATACTACGCCAATTTATTGTGCGACCACCTAATCAGCGGCAAACCGTTGCCAGAGGAACTGACTGAATGGCTCTAACTCATCAAGCACATCAGGCGATTCGCACACATTTTCAAAACCGACCTCTCGATTACGCGGTCGACGCGACCTGCGGCAATGGTCACGACACCGTCTTTCTGGCCAGCCTTGCCCGCAAACAGGTCTGGGGATTTGACGTGCAGTCGGGCGCGATCGAGGCCACTCGAACCAAGCTGACAGCGGCAAACATCCAGCACGTAAACTTAATTCACGCGGGACACGAAACCATGCAGCAACATATCGATCAGCCAATCGACTGCATTATGTTCAACCTCGGCTATCTACCACGCAGTGATAAAACCATCACCACCGAAGCAGACTCAAGTCTGCTCGCCTTAAATCAATCAACGAAAATGCTGAACCCTGGCGGGTTGATTTCGCTCTTGTGCTACCCCGGGCACGACGCTGGCGCTGTTGAGACACATGCCGTTCAATCTTGGCTAAGCACGCTCGACCTGCAGCAGTGGTGTTGCCAACAACTCACCGCGCGCGAGCCTAAACCAACGTCGCCGATATTATATTTGCTCTATAAAAACGACGTTTAATCCTCATCCAGCAACAAGTAGATCACGGGAGACATATTGCTCTCCGTTACTTCTCTTGGCGGCAAACTCGGGGGAGTAACCGGCGGGGGACCAGGATTACCGGGATCTCCAACATCAGGCGTATCGACCACATTTCCGTCAAAATCTAACACGTTACCGGAAAGCACGTCTATGTAAGTCAGCGTACCGTCTGGCTGCTTCGCCTCAGTTTGGAATTGCGACAGAAAAGCGTCTGTAAACCCAGAAAGCTGCAGTTCAATGACTATCGGCGTGTGTTTTGCTGTAAACCGATCAGTTACCCAAACCACCACCTCAATCACCCAATCGCCATTCGGCTTTTGCAGAGCACCGTGCATTTCAAGTAACTTTTCAGCCGGCACATATCCGCCGTCGTCTAAAATATTAGTGGCAATTCCCTTATCGCTATTGTTGGTATATCCCAGTTCATAGTTCTCGATAAAATAAACACCGTTTTTTTGCGATAGCCAGACGTTTTCACCCAGCGCATAGTCCCCCATGCTATCGGTGATGGTGCCATCCACAAATACCTTATCGTCGTTGGGTGCCAAAGTTAGATCAGACTGCGCACTCAATACAATCTCAGGAGTCTGGTTTAGATTTACATCATTGGTGGTCTTAAAAGGATGATCGAACATTCGCCCATCGACTTCGGTACCATAAAATGGGGCCTTTAAATTCGTGTTGTTATTACTAAAAGACACGTTCACGTACTCACCCAGATTATTGAGACCAGTGTCATTGATGCCGGTTCTAAAATTTTCGATATGCACGTCAATGAGGGAGGTCCCCTCGGATTTCTTGGTCATTTTTACCGCAGAACCAGCGCCACTTTCCGACCCAATCAACAAAGAATCTTTGATAATGTAATCGGCTGTATACGAGAAAAAATCGATGGCATGGCCGGTAACTTGCCAAGCGGTAAAATCGACGATGTCACTGCGAACATCCGACGTTAACGAATAACCTCGTCGGTGCCCTGAATCTAAAGCGATGCCGACTGCAATCGCGGTATTCCCATGGAAACCAATAAGATTGCCGCTGGTACCCGCCGCAATTGGCAACAAAGGCGTTGGATTGAAGGGGTCTAGAGTACTGTCGAATCGGTCAAACGATGCAAGTTCTTGAAGCCCGGTAAATTTCCAGCCGTAGTTGGCGTTGGCGGCGATGTTATCCTTTTGCAATAACGAGCGTGCAGTGGATGAATACGCTTCACCCGAGTGTCCAAAGTCACCCAGTTTCTCATCACGATTCACAGTGGGGTTTTCACCATCCCCGTAGACGTCAGTGACTAAATTTCCGACCCATTGACCGGTTTCATTGCCATCCTCAGCAGCAATCCCTGCACCTTTGATATTGAACACGACATTATAGTCAATCGCTGCATGGGAACTATGATGGGTAATCCCCCAGCCCGGGTTGTCGTGAATAGAATTCCCATAAGCAACTGCCAGTGCGGCGTTTTCGCCCACACCCAACTCATGAAAATGAATGGAATAACGCCCAGAGATATTGTCACTGCCATCGAGCGCAATGCCATCTGCATCCAATGGAATACTTTTGTCTGTGCGCCCCAGTCCAGCGAACTCAGCAAACCGTATGTCGGTGTACTTATTCATGAACATAGCGTGCCCACGCGCGCCGCTGGGGTTTTCAGATGACAGTCTAATATTACGTGTGGTGTTAGCAACGTAAAGGTTGAGGTTCGAGTGACCAAGTGGCGTGATGTGATTGAACGTCAACGCAGCATCCAGCGTCGCCATACCATTAGCATCAATGCTTACGATCTGCCGCAGCTCGTCTTCCGCTTTAGATTCACCATTTGTGCCGACAATCAACAGCTCATCACCGATCTGCCAGGTAGACAGGTCACCGTTTAACTGAAGGGTATTGCTACCAGCCAGTGCCGGTGATTTCAAGGTGGTGTAAGGAAGCTTACTCGCGCCGTGGATTTGCACTTTGCCTGTCGCAACCAAGCCGTTACCAAACTGGCCGGGGTCAACCGTTTTGTTTATTGGCACATCAGCGAATATCAGTTCTGCCTTTTTATCTGGCTGAATCGGATTAGTAACCGTGCCGATCTCTAACTCTGATGCCATACTGGTGATCAAGGATTGCAGGACTAATTTTGTGTTGCTCGTGTGGTCAAAACTCAGCCTACCATCGACACGCACCACCGAGAGCGCCACACTTGAGTTCGCATCGTAGCGGATCAACCGTCCTTCCGGAATATACACATTGGCTTCGGCGCTAGGCACTGATCCCGATGACCAGACCTGCGGATCCGTCCAGTCGCCACTATTGATCGCCGTATGCGTTGCCTGCTCCGGCAACAAGAGTGCTAATACCGCTTCATGCTTTTGATGAAGTTCATTCGCCAGCACCGCTGATACATAGCTCGCACATATCAAACTCCCTGCGAGCACACATCTTTTCAACGCGAACCGTGCCCACTTAACGGTGCACGTTGCCTGCGGGGTATAATACACAAAGTACGAAAGTGATCCGCTGAGTCTAACCATTTCAATCTCCGTGATAGCTACTCTGAAAATGTTACCCCTCATTCCAATCTAGCACATGTTTGCTCGCACATACTTGATTTATATGCACTTAATCCTGTTTTCCAGAACAGAACCAGATATCCTTGCGCAGGGAAGCTAGGACGAAAATGCCGTCTGCGCCGCTCTCGGCATACTTTATCCGCTAGGTGACGGTTCCCGACCAGCAGACGTCTGACGCAACCCGCGCTCGCAAGCAAACATCCTGTTTGGCGTTTATGTTAGGGGCTTAACCCAACACCCATTGCGTTAGGGCAAGCGGCAACAAAACAAAGCTCAGATTAATCGTACCCCGTAGCCACCAAGGCCGAGTATGGTACCGAACCTCCACGGCCTCAGTGATCACCACCAACAACCCCATAAGAAAAAACCAAAAGCTAAAGAACACTGACACACGCCACTTAAGCAACATGATCGCCAAATCATGTAAAGCGCCACTCACAACAAAGGTCATCACGATCGCGACTGGGCTCGGGCAATAGGAACTGAGTGGACGCATTACATAGCGGGCTAAATAATAGCCCCAGATCGGATTCCAGTAGTGCCAAAACTCAGAGAACCTACCGGCCCCAAACGCTCGATACAACATCGCTTGGAGTGAGCCTTGCGCACCCAGGGCAAGGCCATTGCGGCGACGCACATACTCTGACAATGTGGTGACTCTTCTCATGTAAAAGTTCGTAGGGGGTTAATAGCCTGCGTAGGATACCAGTCAACAGCACAAACAAATCGATGACCGAATGGTACTATTTGCCACCGCACCAACGACGCTGAGTCTGTGAGTTTAAAATGAACTGGCCACAACGCATCATCTGCATGACCGAGGAAACGGTCGAAACCCTCTACCTACTCGGTGAACAAGACCGGATTGTTGGAATATCTGGCTTCACGGTACGACCGCCTGAAGCACGCAAAGAAAAACCCAAAGTCTCGGCCTTCACCAGCGCCAAAATTCCCAAAATCCTCGACCTGAAGCCAGACCTAGTGCTCGGTTTTTCAGACCTGCAAGCCGATATTGCTGCGGAGCTGATAAAACACGGCGTGGAGGTATATATTTTCAATCATCGAACCGTAGGCGGCATCCTGCGCATGATTCGAACCCTTGGCCGGTTGGTGGATGCAGCGGATGCGGCGGACTCATTAGCAAGAAGCTATGAGAAAAAAATTGAGACCATCAAGCAAGAAACAACACAGTGGAAGAATCGGCCCAAAGTATTCTTCGAAGAATGGTACAACCCGACTATCAGTGGAATCGGTTGGGTTAGCGAGCTGATCGAGATTTGCGGTGGCATAGATTGCTATGCAGAAAACGCCAAACACCAAGGCGGCAAAGACAGGATCATCGCTGATCCGATGGACGTCGTGGCCAAGGCACCAGATATTATTATCGGCTCATGGTGTGGCAGGCGCTTTCACCCAGAAAAAGTTGGCGAACGAGAAGGCTGGTCGCACGTTCCTGCGGTACGCAATCAAGAAGTCTACGAGATTAAGTCCGCCGTCATCTTACAACCTGGACCGGCGGCGTTGACTGAGGGTATAGATCAACTATTCACAATCATAGAAAATTGGCACAAAGCCCATTCTGAATAAGTCACGGATCGTTTGTTCACCCTGCGAATGCGACTAAGGTGACACAAAGCTAGTTAATCAATTAACCTACAACCATGAGCCAAATAACCTCACTTTACGTCCATAAAGTCCTCAGCCATGCCAGTGAGGGCGTGGAAACAGAGGACTTATTATTGCACTTGGGCTTAGCGCCAGACGGCACTGTAAACCCTAAACTTATGGTCCCAGCCGACACGTTTTATGATTTCTTTGCGACACTGGCTGGGCGCGATCCAGATGGAGTAACGCTGCCGCTGCGAATTGGCGCAACGATGCGAAGTGATGACTACGGCGCATTTGGTCTGGCCTGGAAGTCGGCACCAACATTGCGGGGTTCTTTCCACAGATCGGAACGCTATGGTCATGTGCTCGGTAGCGCCGAAACATATAGCTTGCAGGAAAGTAAAGATGGTTGGTATTTCAATCTCGAGAAAGCCGGAGATGGACGGCTCGGCATGCTGTTGTCCAATGAAGCGAGCATGTCTGCGGTGGACGTGATTTGTAACGAAGTGAGCGTCGCCGATTTCAAACCGTTGGCGGTGTTGTTCAAGCACTCGCCACGAGGTGATGTCGCAGTTTTTGAAGCACACTTTGGCTGCCCCGTGCATTTTGAGTCGGGTCGAGATGCCTTGCTACTAAGTGCAGAGAGCATCGACGCGCCCAACAAACTTGGCGATGAAACAATTGCAAAATTCTTCGACACGCATTTAGAGAAAGAACTTGCCGCGATAAAAAATAATGATGGGCTGGAACAACACGTACGTCGTGCAGTCGCACAATGTCTCAGTGAAGGTGTCCCAACCTTGTCACTTATCGCGTCGCAATTGGGGATGGGTAGCCGCACCCTGCAACGACGTTTGTCGGATGGTGGACATTCATTTCAGAGCGTGGTGGACATGGCTCGCAGAGACCTCGCAAAACGCTTATTGCGTGAAACAGGATACAGCCTTGCTGAAGTGGCTTTTTTGACCGGTTTCTCTGAGCAAAGTGCATTTACCAGAGCATTTAAACGTTGGGCGGGGCAGACCCCAAGGTCCTACAAATTAGGTGCGAGTCAGCGTTAAGACGTTAAATTGTCGTGATCTGTCAAAACTCTGGCATACCTGAGCAAGAACCATAAACGGTTTTTGCCTAAATTATGACTTGCAAAATCTAACCAGGGAGCAAGTCAATGACACCAACACCTCAACCACATAACCTGACGTTAGTGTTAGGCGGCACCGGTAAAACCGGGCGCCGTATAGTTGAACGCCTTAGAGACAAAGGTCTTCCCGTCCGTATCGGATCACGATCAACCGTACCAGCATTCGATTGGGACAAAGAAAAAAGCTGGGATGCCGCGCTTGATGGCGTGACAGCGGCGTATATCACGTACGCGCCGGATCTGGCCATGCCTGGCGCAGCTGACGCAATTCAGGCGTTTGTCGATCTCGCTAAACGGCGCGGTGTAAAACGACTCGTCCTATTGTCTGGTCGCGGTGAGGACGAGGCTCAGGCTTGCGAACGTATCGTGCGGAATGCCGGGCTCGATTGGACCATCGTGCGTGCCAGCTGGTTCAACCAAAACTTCTCTGAAGGCGCTTTCATCGACATGGTTCTCAACGGCACAATCACGCTGCCAGCGGGAAATCAGGTCGAGCCCTTCGTTGACGTAGACGACATCGCCGATGTGGCGGTTGCCGCGTTGAGCGAGGATCACCACAACCAACAGATTTACGAAGTCACCGGCCCGCGATTGATGACAATGGCCGATGTCGCAGCGGACTTGTCTCGAGCCACGGGCCTTGAAATTACCTACGTTGACGTGCCACATGAGACGTTTGTGGCTGAAGTCGCTGACTCTGGCGCGCCCAAAGATGTGGTATGGATGCTGGACTACCTTTTTTCCACCGTACTTGATGGTCGCAACGCACAATTGACCCATGGTGTGCAGTCGGCACTCGGGCGTCCACCGAAGGACTTTGCCGACTACGCACGCGACGTGGCGGCTACCGGAGTTTGGGGGGCCGTTGCATGACTCGGTTATTAACCAAATCACTCCTAGCAATATCGGGTGCATTACTTGGTGGCATTGGCGGATCATTGCTAATCGCACCACGCGCGTTTTTAGAGATGAGCCACATACACCTGGCGCCGGACCCCAGCCTGTTATCTGAAGTGAGCGCACCCGGCGGAATTCTAATTGTCACGGCAGTCCTGATGATTCTGGGGTCAATCAAAGCGCGGTTTACTAACCTAGCACTCGTTGCCGGGGCATTAGTGTACGGAAGCTACGGCATCAGTCGCTTGGTGAGCATGACGATAAACGGTTTGCCCACAGATTCTCTGATTGTCGCCACTGTCATCGAATTGAGCGTCGCTGTCATATTGGTTGCGCTCAAATTGAGGTCACCTCTGCGTCACAACGAAACAAAACCGGCCCGTGTCTCGTTGAATTACATGGAACGGTCAACATTCACACCAAGTGGTAGAGGTTAATCATGGCCCATTGCAATCGACTAATTCTCTCCCACTTTGCGATGCCTCACACCGAAACAGGTGACAAACTATGACTTACCAGTGGCCACTCTATTTTTGCCTTTTTCTTGCGCTTTGGAGCGCCGTTATTGGTGGCGTGTTCTCCGCGTTCTCCGAATTTATCATGTCCGCTTTAGCCCAGACCAAACCGATGGGCGCAATCGAAGCAATGCAACACATTAATGTGACTGTGATCAAAACGCAGTTCGTTGCGGGTATTTTATCGATCGCCGTATTTTCAGTTCTATTTGCAGCCTACAGTATGATCGTTTTTGAAGGCGCGGCGCTTGTCACTATCTTATTGGCCACACTTGTCTACCTACCATCGGTCTTCTTTATGACCATGCTCGGTAATGTGCCGATGAATAAAAAGCTCGAACAACTGGACCACACAACTGCCGAGGCAGAAACCTACTGGGCTGTCTATACCCGAACGTGGACGCGCCTGAACCATGCGCGTTCAATAGGCAGTATTTTAACGGCTGGTCTTTATATCATCGCCACAATCACACTCATTACCAGTGGCCAGGTGTGACCCTTTGGTTATCAAGAATGGTAAAAAGAACTCCCAATGATTAGCATGCTCGTCATGTCCGCTGTTGCATTCATCGCTATGCTAGCGTGGATTAGTACGGTGTTTCTGATAACAAGAGTTCGACCCGGCGACTGGCGACGGTATTGTAATCTTATTCACAGGAAGCAGATTACTCGCCACGGAACTAGCCGGAGAATGGGTGTTTTGGAAGACTCTAAAAATCGATAACCTTATGTTCCTCTTGTCGTTTGAGAGCATGGCATTCTGGATGGGCATTGGGCCACTCGTCATTATTGTGCTCACGATCACCTATGTGTGGCAAAGGAGAAAGTTGAAGACGGCTTAGTCAGGAAAACGTCAGACGATTCACAGCAAGCGCGCATCCACTTACTTGATGACCAACAAACTGTACCGTCAACATCGAGCCGAGGGCCACGGCTGCAAGGTATCCCGGTTGTGAGTTCAACTGGCGCAGCACGCAAGTACCGTGACCGTTTCAACGATAACTCAATAAAACCTTGACTTAGAGCTGGCTCTAAGTACTAAGCTTGGTTTACGCTGTTGTTCTAGAGGCTAAGCCAGCAATGAAATCACACAAGCAGAATACCAACTCCAGTCAAACCCAGCTGCGGATCGACGGGGCCAGTTGCGCCAGCTGCGTGGCCAAGATTGAGAACGCACTCTCCGCCGTGGCCGGTGTTGATGGGGCGCAGATGAACCTCGCCGATCGGGTAGCGACAGTTAACGGTTCGTCCGAGACTGAGCAGTTAATCAGTGCCGTGGAAGCGCTTGGCTACACCGCACACAGTCTTGAGAACACGTCAACACAACAGCTGATGGCCGACAATGAGGCTGCGGATAGCGCGCACTATCGTCAATTAGTGATCAATACTATCGTGGCGCTTGGTTTGGGGATACCGCTCATGATCTACGGTATGTTCATTGGCGAAATGACGGTCACCACCACCGGGGAACGCATCGGCTGGGGCCTGGTTGGACTGGCTACGCTAATCGTTATGGCCAGCGCTGGTCGGCACTTTTACATTGGTGGCTGGAAATCCATTTGGACACACGCAGCCAATATGGACACCCTGATCGCATTGGGGACCGGCGCAGCATGGCTCTATTCAATGCTCGTCGTGTTTGCGCCACATTGGCTACCCGAACTCGCTCGACACGTTTATTTTGAAGCAACGACCATGATCATCGGCCTGATTAATCTTGGACTCGCGCTGGAGATTAAAGCACGTGGCCGCACGTCTGAATCTATCAAACGTCTGATCGGGCTACAGTCGCGTTCGGCGCGCGTGATACGCAATGGGCAGGAGATCGACTTACCGATTGAGCACATCGTTACCGACGACTTGATTCGGGTTTTACCGGGCGACAAAATTCCGGTCGACGGTGAGGTGATTGAGGGCCAGACCAATATCGATGAGTCCATGCTCACAGGTGAACCAATGCCAGTGAGTAAACAAGCACAAGACACAGTCAGCGCGGGCACACTGAATACCACCGGCAGTATTGTGTTTCGCGCCACGCGTGTCGGGCATGAGACCAAATTGGCGCACATCATCGAGATGGTGAAGCACGCCCAGAATGCGAAACCTCCGATCGGTCGCTTGGCAGACAAAATTGCCGCTTACTTTGTACCAACAATCATGATCATCGCCGTGTTCACCGCACTGGTGTGGCTCAACGTGGGTCCCAGCCCTCGGATTGCCTTTGCCATGGTCTGTGCCATGACGGTGTTGATCATTGCCTGCCCTTGCGCATTAGGGTTAGCAACACCAATGTCGGTGATGGTCGGTGTCGGCAAAGCAGCCGAAGCTGGCGTGCTGATTCGTAATGGCGAAGCCTTACAGTCCGCATCACGGATCACAACCATGGTACTGGATAAAACCGGCACCATCACGGAAGGCAAACCGGCAGTGTCCGACATCGTACCAACCCCAGATACAGATCAAGACACACTCCTAATGCTGGCTGCCAGCCTGGAAGCAGGTTCAGAACACCCGTTAGCCTCAGCGCTTATGTCAGCGGCCCACGAGGCACGACTTGAATTAAAACCAGTCACTGAGTTTGCCGCCGTAGTCGGGCATGGTATTACCGGCAAGGTGGCCGATCACCAAGTTGTATTTGGTAACCAAAAGCTGATGCAGAAGCACCAGGTCGTGGTCGACAGTCTATTGCCAGATGCCCAGGCTTTGGCGGAAGCTGGGAAAACCCCCATGTTTCTCGCCGCTGACGGTACCCTTAAAGGCATTATTGCCGTCGCCGACCCAGTTAAGGCGGACTCTGTGGCCGCCATAAATCGTCTTAAACACCAGGGCATTCGTGTCATCATGCTTACCGGAGATAATCGCGCCACAGCCGCCGCGGTAGCGTTACAGGTTGGCGTGGATGAGTTTATGGCAGAAGTACTGCCCGAAGATAAGCTTGCTAAAATTCGTGCTTTGCAAGCAGAAGCCAACATCGTGGGCATGACCGGCGATGGCATCAACGATGCACCAGCATTGGCTCAGGCCAATGTGGGGTTTGCCATTGGCACCGGCACCGACGTAGCCATCGAAAGCGCCGACATCACGCTCATGCGGGGGTCATTACACGGCCTGGCTGACGCCATCGACGTCAGTAAAGCGACCCTGCGCAATATCAAACAAAACTTGCTTGGGGCATTTATCTATAACACCGCTGGTGTACCGGTGGCGGCCGGCATTCTGTATCCATTTACTGGCGTATTACTGAACCCGATTATTGCCGGTGGCGCGATGGCCTTGTCCTCGGTCACGGTGGTACTCAATGCAAACCGGTTACGCTGGTTTCGCGCTCAGGCGCAATAGGAGCGTGTGATGTTATATATCAATTTGATGGGTGCCGGTTTAATAGTATTGATCGCTTGGTGGTTCTGGTGGCGAACGCCGACAGTGCATCCGAGTCAGGAGGGCAAGATCGAAATTCGCGTCGCCAATGGCAGCTACACACCTGCGCATATTCAGGTTCCCGCGCACCAGTCTGTTACACTGACATTTATTCGCGACGATGCATCCCCCTGAGCCGAAATGGTTATGTTCCCCGAGCTGGACCTGCAAACCGAACTCGCAGTCCACCAGGCAACGATGATAACGATTCCGCCACAGGTACCCGGAGATTACGCGTTTCATTGTCAAATGCAGATGTATCGTGGCATCTTAAGCGTTGCATAATTGAGGAGCACACATGACAACGATCAGTGATGCAGCGAGCCAATTGGGGGTCAGTCCCCACACGCTGCGCTATTATGAAAAAATCAAACTTATTCCGCCAGTGGCAAAATCGGCGGCTGGACGTCGTAACTACAGCAACAATGATATAGTTCACATCCAGTTTATTAAGCGTGCGCAGCGTATGCAGTTCACGCTGGATGAGATCAAGCTGCTCCTTGATCTGGATCGCAGTAACGCAGCACCCAAACCCCCAGCGCGGGCATTGGTCGCTGAGAAGTTAACGGCCATTGAAGAAAACCTGCAGGAGTTAAAGCAACTCAAACGGGACCTGACCCAGATGCTCGATGCCTGTGTTCAGAGCAGCGAGTCTGAGGTCTGTCCTATCATTGAAGGCTTAAAACACGCTCCGAGTAAGGAGAAATCGAATGATCAAACACATAACTAACAAACCACTTATTTGCCTGGCACTCCTGTGTTGGGCCGTGAGCGCGCGACCCGTCCAGGCTGAACCCGATAAAATGACGGTGTATAAAACGCCGAGTTGCCAGTGTTGCAGCAAATGGGTTGACCACTTAACTGAGAACGAGTTAGCCAGCGATGTCATCGAACTTAACGATTTGTCGCCCATCAAATCGCAATATCAGATCGCGGGGCGCTATCGTTCGTGTCATACCGGTGTGGTGGTGGTTGAAGAGCAGAGCTATGTGTTCGAGGGTCATGTCCCAGCAGACTATGTAAAGCAATTTTTGGCGAGTCCACCGGCAGGTGCAATCGGCTTGTCGGTACCAGGCATGCCGATCGGCAGTCCCGGCATGGAAGTCGGTGATCGGCGTGACTATTATCAGGTCTTACAACTCAATGCAGATGGCAGTAGTGTAGTGTACGCACACGTCAACCAGCCTGAAACCAACTAATTCCACGTAACTCAACACGCACCTAACAACGGCATGCCGATTCGCACCAACTACCGCTTTCAGACCAGCATCGCACTGTTCGTGATGCTGTGTTATTTGGTGGCGACCAGCGTATCCACTGCGCATGCTTTCCCCATGCTCGCTAACGTCTCGAGTACGTTCACTGAGCCTGCTCACCTTGATACAACGCCATCAATGGCAGAGATGGACTGTCACCAAGCTGGACCAACGACATCCGCGTTAAGTAGTTGCGATGTTTTCTGTTCAGTGATGACCCAGGCCATTACCGGATCCGTGTTTGCGCTGGCACCAGACACTCAGCCAACGCAGACACGCGCCGAGGTCCATTCACAATTACGCTCTTTTTTAACCGTTCTGGAGCCGCATCCACCGAAGTGGTAATCCCTAAACCGAAATCCGTTAAACCGATTTATTAGGAGATACCATGAGTAACCCATTTTCATTATCCCGACGCCGATTCGTTACCGGAATCGCGTCGACCACCGCGTTAAGTATGTTGGGCAGTGGCCGCATTAGTTCGGCCGCCAGTCCAGCCGCACGATTTTACCAACCGGCGCCCGAACTGAACGGCTCACAATTCCAGTTGAACATCGGCTACCACCATGTCAACTTTACTGGCACCAACAAACAAGCAGTTGCGATAAACGACAGTATTCCGTCACCAATTCTACGCTGGAAGGAAGGCGACCGGGTAACGCTGGATGTGCGCAACAACTTGGCGGTCGACAGCTCAATCCATTGGCACGGAATCATCCTGCCGACCAATATGGATGGCGTGCCTGGACTCAGCTTCGGTGGTATTAAACCCGGCACCACGTTTCGCTACCAGTTCGACGTCAACCAAAGCGGTACCTACTGGTACCACAGCCATTCCGGATTTCAGGAACAACAAGGCATGTACGGGGCGATTATCATCGAACCACGCGAACCGGCACCGTACAGTTATGACCGCGAGCATGTGGTCGTGTTGTCTGATTGGAGTGATGCGGACCCAATGGACATCTACGCCAATCTTAAAAAAATGCCGCATATCTACAACATTGATGAGCGGACCTTATCGGACTTGGCTCAGGATGCACGCACCAAAGGACTGGCGGATGCGCTTCGCCAACGCGCTATGTGGAATGCAATGCGTATGTCCGATTCCGATCTATCGGATGTCACCGGCCGCACTTACACCTTCTTAATGAATGGTCAAACCCCGGCGTCCGGTTGGGTAGGCCAGTTCAAACCGGGTGAAAAAATTTTGCTGCGGGTTATTAATGCCGCCGCCATGACCTTTTTCGATGTGCGGATTCCAGGACTCAAAATGACCGTGGTTGCCTCTGATGGTCAATACGTTCAGCCAGTCAGCGTGGATGAATTTCGCATCGGTGTGGCTGAAACCTATGATGTGATTGTCGAGCCAGAGTCAGATCAGGCCTACACGCTGTTCTGCCAAGCCATCGACCGCTCGGGATACGCACGTGGCACACTGACGCCCAACCCCAACCTCATTCCTGAGGTGCCCGAGATGGATGACTCGCCACTATTGAGCCATGTAGACATGGGCATGACACACGGCAGCGGCCATCCCATGTCGGCCTCTGATTGCTCACCGGAACACGCTGCCATGGGCCATTGTGAGCTACCTGACACCAGCGGCATGCATACGATGCGTTGCACCGAGGAACACGCCGCGATGGGTCATTGTGAGATGCCGAAACCCGCATCCGCGTGCACGCCCGAGCACGCGGAAATGGGGCATTGCGAATTACTAGACACCAGTGGTCAACCACGCATCATTCAGGATTTTGCCACCGGTAAAGCAGGCTATGGCACCGCCAAGGCACCTAATTTCAAGCAGGTTAGATTGGGACCACACATCGACATGCTGGCCGAAGGCGCACAATATCGGCTGGATGATCCCGGCGTTGGATTACGTAACAATGGCCGCCGTGTTTTGACTTACGCCGACCTGGTGAACCTGAATCGAACCCCTGACCCGCGCGAACCAGCGCGCGAGATAGAGCTGCATCTAACTGGCAATATGAGCCGCTATATGTGGTCGATCAACGGCGTCAAATTTGCCGATGCAGAACCACTGCACCTCAAATACGGTGAGCGCGTACGCATCACGCTGATCAATAACACCATGATGAATCACCCGATGCATTTGCACGGCGTGTGGAGTGATTTGGAAACCGGCGATGCGCAATACATTCCGCGCAAGCACACCGTGATCGTGCAGCCGGGATCAAAAATCAGCTATCTGGTCACCGCCGACGCCATTGGCAAGTGGGCTTACCACTGCCACCTTCTTTACCATATGCCGAGCATGTTTCGTGCGGTACATATTAGTTAAGAGGGAATGAAAATGACACGTAAAATAAAAATCGGCCTCGCCCTATTGCTGTGTGTGGCGATGCCCAACGCTTCGCAGGCAATGTTTAACGATGATCCCTGGCTCACCAAGGTCATGTCCGAGTTTGAATACCTGAGCGAACACGGCAAAGGCGTGCTCGAGTGGGATATCGATGCCTGGCATGGCCGCGACCTGAGTAAGTTCTGGCTGAAAACCTCTGGTGAACTGGTCGACTCCGACGTTGAATCTGCGAACATCGAATTGGTCTACAGTCATGCTGTCAGTGCCTACTGGGACCAACAATTCGGAATTCGTCACGATCTCAAGCCTGACCCACTGGGCCGCGCTCGCAACTGGCTTTCGTATGGATTTATTGGCACCGCCCCTTACTTTATCGAGGTGGATGCGCGTGTGTTTGTCGGCGAAGAATCGAGCTCACAACTGCTCATCGAACTCGAACGCGAACTGATGCTCACCCAGGAATGGGTCTTAACGCCTGAACTGGATATCGTCGCCAATGGGCGCAGCAATGAAGTATACGGAGAGGGTTCCGGGTTAGCCGAAATCGAATTTGGCCTACGGCTAGGGTACGAACACAATGGCAATCGCAAGTTCCAACCCTTTGTTGGCATCACCGCCAAACAAAGCTTCGGCACGACCCGACAATACAAAAAATCCGAAGGCGAAGCGTCCAGCGATGTGTCGCTGATGCTGGGAATCCATTCCTGGTTTTAATTTACTTGAACGTATCGACAATGTCACAATATCGTCGGTACGCTTGAGTAACACACCCTGGTTTGACCGGTGGCTCAGTACTGCACCACAATACATCGCACAAATAACAGTTCATCACGCAGCATGTTACGGAAAATCGGCATTAGCTTAGCACTCGTCACCGCCGCAACAGCGATCGGTCTTTACATCATCAACCCCAGTAACACCGCCAGCAACGACCCTCGAGCTCGCATACTCGGGTTCGCGACCTACCGAATTCCAGCCCAAAGTATGGTACCAACCTTGCGTCCCGGTGACTATATCGTGGCAGGCACGTATGCCTATTGGAAGTCCGATCCCGCGGTTGGCGATGTCATTACATTTCGATACCCGCGTAAACCGGATCAAAACTACGTTAAGCGCGTGGTTGGCTTACCAGGCGATACGATTAGAATGGCGGGCACACAAGTTTGGCGGAATGGCGACTTGATCAATGAGCCTTACGTCCAATACCTGTCCGCAAATCGAGCTCGACGTGGTGGTCAATGGGTAGTGCCCGATGGCCATTATTTTGTACTTGGCGACAACCGGGACACGAGCGCGGATAGCCGGTACTGGGGTTTCCTGCCGCGCGGCCATATTATCGCGAAAGTGAATTACGTGTGGCTGTCAGACCAAGACAACACCGGCCCCGTGAAGCACGGCGAGTGACTTCCCTATTTGATGATTTTAATCGCCTGACCCGCCTGCGGCTCACCATTCGGGTAGAGGTTATTAATCAAGCGAATTTGCTCTACTGCATACTCATCCAGATTCGACTTGGCCGCTAACGATGCAATTGTATCGCCGCGTTTCGCCGTGATCAATTTGATCTCTCGACCTCTCGCCAATGGCTGTTCGGCCTTAGTTAAGCGTCGAATACTCTTGGTGACACTGAGAAACTCCTGATCCGGCAAATAAGTTTTGCCAGCTGCCGAGACCACGAACGCCTGTCCGCCACGCGTCACCAGCCCGACCAGCTGACTGCGTTGCTGACCGGTATTCGGGTCGGTCTGCGTGGCCACAGCGGCCACAGCCTGATCTTCGGATGTCGGCACGCTCTGGCTGTTACTCACGCTGCCGAACTTGCTTTGCAGATAACCACCCGCATTGACCGGCGGCGCAACACTGTCCATCTGCATTTGCACTACTTTAGTTCGGTCTGGCGAGACCGCACCCAACACTGCTTGCTGGTTTATGACTTGCCACCCAATTGGGAACTCCACATACAGATCGAGGTCTTTATGGTAGAACTTGTTACCTCGCACAATGCCCTGACTCTCACTCTGTCCATACGCCATGCCATTGGTCAAACGAAGGAACTCACCATCATCCGGCTCAGGGTTTGCGGTGTCCCGGTACTTGGCTGCTTCTCGAATCACCTGCTGTAAGCGCTGATCATTGCGCGGATGAGTCGAGAACAATCCATGATAACCCTGATACGCGATACCTTGCTCCTCGGCTTTTTGCCGCGCAAACAACTCCTGGTTCTTGAGAATACCAATCACATCGATCATGTCATCTGGGTTGTAGTTGGTTTTGGCGATGTACTCCGCCCCTAGGGCGTCAGATTCGAGTTCTTGATTACGTCCGTAGCCACTCATCAACGCACCGCCAAGCATCTGAGAAGCTTGCATTAAGTCACCACTTCCGGTCGCCACACCAACCACCAACGTCGCGC
Source organism: Arenicella chitinivorans (assembly GCF_014651515.1). Taxonomy (NCBI): domain Bacteria; kingdom Pseudomonadati; phylum Pseudomonadota; class Gammaproteobacteria; order Arenicellales; family Arenicellaceae; genus Arenicella; species Arenicella chitinivorans. The sequence goes on along the minus strand of NZ_BMXA01000002.1, from coordinate 122,408 downwards.
CGGCCACGATCGGCTGCTGCGCCGCACGTTCGGCCCCATGCAAACCCGAGACATGGCCAATCTCATGACCGATCACACCAGCCAGGTGCGATTCTTTGGTCATGTAGGCCATGATGCCACGTGTCACGTAGACATACCCGCCCGGCAAGGCGAAGGCATTTACTTCGGGGCTGTCCAGTAGTGTGAAAGTAAAATTCAGGTGTGAACGATGGCTCTGCTTAGCCAGTTTTTGGCCAATGCGATCCACATACGCTTGCAATTCCGGGTCTTCATAAACCTGGTACTGTTTGAGGATTTCCTGATGATAGCGCGCGCCTTGATCGATCTCCCAACTTTCAGAGCGCGCCAAGGTCGGCCGCCCGGTCACTGGGTCCGTTGCGCACCCGATCAGCAGTACACATGCGGTCAGTAACGATAAACCTCGGCAAGCATTACGTATAGTCATAAAAATCCTCTGCAATAATTAGATTGGTGAGTCACCAAGCGGGGTAGTTTAACGCGCACTAGCGGAACGGTGCCAATAACATTTGGTCCACGCGATCGCATTGGTCTTGGGGCGCGATTAAGCCAATAGGCATTTTCTCATGCCCTTCTTGCGGCGTCTGTGTGTAGGTGTTGAAAAGCTTATCCCACCAAATCAGGAAAAAGCCGTAGTTAGTATTTTGCTCTGCCACACTCGTAGAGTGATGTGCGCGATGTGTGTCTGGCGTTACAATCACCCAGCGCAGCATTCGATCGAGTAAGACGGGTAGACGCAAATTACTGTGGTTAAACGCGGGGCCAATGAACAGCAACAACTCAAACACCACGACGGCCAAAATAGGTGCGCCGAGCAGGACGATACCAACAGCCTTATACAACAACGACAAAACCAGCTCGAAGGGATGAAATCGAACTGCGGTTGTGACATCCATGTTGCGGTCCGCATGATGTACTTTATGCATGCGCCACAACAGCGTCCACCGGTGCGTCGCCACATGTTGCCAATAAATCATAAAATCCAGCACCACGACGCAAACCAGCACCACCATCCAACCTGGGGCTACTGCTCGATTGAACACTCCGATACTCTGCTCACTAGCCCAAATCGACACACCAATAAGCGTCAATGGAACCAGCACGCGGAGCACCACCAGATTGACAGCAAATAGCAGTATGTTTTGCACTAACCGACCCCAGCCGGTCTCAGCCAGCTCGCGACGAGGGAACAGTGATTGCATCACGAGCAGCACCAGAAAGGCCGCCAAAGGCAGCAGACTAACGAGCGATAAATTGGAGATAAATTCGTACACGGCCCCACCGTGAGGGTTTATTTCAAAACCCGCTTGCCTTCGACCCAGTTGATAATTGGTTCCCACTCCTTCATATCTGGCTTGACCTCGGCAATCGGCATCTCGAATATACCAACCCCAGTGTCAGCCGCTTTCACATAATTTTGTGAATTGCGAATAGTGCCCACAAACGGCACCTCCAGCGCTTTAAGAAAATCCAACAAGGCAGCATAGCTGTGGTAATTTTTTTGCGCACGATTAGCCACCACACCCAGAATGGCGTGCGAGTTATTGGCACGTACTTTTCCGACGATGTCGGCAATAAACTTGGCGGCCACGCGCATATCAATGGCACTTGGCATTACCGGAATAATCACTACGTCCACCAGCTTAATCAACCGTGCAACTTTGGCACTGTCAGTCCGCGCTGGACAATCATAGATCACACGCTCAGTGCCTTCTTCTGGGTAAATCTTGCCAGTTAGCCCGTTAAAACCCTGAATTGGGTTTTCCGAATCCGGCCGCGCTTTCACCCAATCCATGCTGGATTGCTGGGGATCCAAATCAACCAATGCGGTCGACATACCCCACACGGAGTAGTATGTTGCCAGATTGGTTGCGATGGTGGTTTTACCGCACCCGCCTTTCGGGTTTACGACTAAGATGGAACGCATAGTTCATCCTCTCAGGGAAGCTTTGCTAATTATTCGTGTCAGCATACTATTTTTTGAATTTCTTGCCAAACAGGGTCAAACCGAATAGCGTGTGGGCTGAGATCAAGAGAACGAGGATTCACGCTTGAATCAGACCATATTACTCGTGGAAGACGAGAAAGAAATTGCCGACACCCTGACCTACGCCTTGGCCTCGGAACAGTTCAATCCACTCTGGGTCGCCAACGGCCATGACGCCATGCAGGCATTGAGTGCACAAGCGATTGCGTTGTGTGTGTTGGATGTTGGTTTGCCCGACGCAAACGGTTTTGAGCTGCTCAAATCTATCCGACAATCGGATACCCAAAATCGCCAGGTACCGGTTATATTTCTCACTGCCCGCAGTGAAGAAATTGATCGCATCGTGGGCCTGGAAATTGGTGCCGACGATTACGTCTGCAAACCGTTCAGTCCACGCGAAGTGGTGGCACGGGTCAAGGTTGTCCTGAAACGGCTCGAACGTCAGCCCAGTGAGGTCGAACCGGCCCACCCGGAATTTGAACACAAAGAAACACAGCGCTCGATTTTGCACGCGGGCGTGGCATTGGATTTGACCCGAGCAGAATACGCGCTGATGGCAACCTTTCTGGCGCAACCCGGTCGCGTGTTCTCACGTCGTCAATTGATCGAACGGATCTGGTCCAGCAACCACCCGTCCGATGATCGTGCCATCGACACCCATATCAAAACGCTGCGCGCCAAACTCAAATCACTTAATCCTCACAAGGAGTTCATCGTGACGCACCGCGGGTTTGGCTACAGTTTAGAGGCTTAGCAACGTATTTAATCCAGCTATAGACTCTGTGAAATCACCTCTAAAAATAAGTTACGGACTGCGCGCATTTGGCATTTATTTTGTCATTCTTGGTAGCCTGATTTGGTTTACCCTGGATAACGCCATTGAACGTTTGAATGATGGTATGCGCCAGTCGGCAGAGAGCGTGCTGGTCGATCTGGCGCACGTTATCGCCAGCTTTGTTGAAGATCAAATTATCGAAACCCAAGCTGGCGAGGCCGACGCCAATCATCTAACCGCCGCAACCAAACAACTAGAACGCGTAAACAACCTATTAAAAAGCCGCGAGTTTGCCGCGCAGATTTATCGTGTCACCAAAACCACCGTGGATTCGCAGGTGTATATCACCGACGCCAAGGGCATCATCGTCTACGATTCGACCGGGCAAAATTTGGGGCAAGATTTTTCGCGCTGGCGAGATGTCCGTCTAACGCTGGAAGGTAAATACGGCGCACGCACGTCGTTTATGGACCGCCAATTCACCGAGCCAGACGATCCCAAAATCATGATTGTGGCGGCCCCCATTCAGTTGCACGATAAGACCCTCGGCGTGGTCAGCGTGGTTAAACCAATTGCGAGCCTGGAAGGACATCTGCTTACTGAGTCCAAACAGTTGCAACGTTATGCCTTTCTGTTACTCGGCCTGGCATTGGTGCTCGGCTACTTGCTGTCGCTGTGGTTCACGCGTTCCTTAAACAAGATTGCCGCCTATGCCAACAACATGGCCGATGGCAAACAAGTACAGCAGCCAGTATTGCGTGATGCGCGACTAACAGAACTGGCTAAAGCAATCTCTCACCTACGCAGTCAGTTAGATGGCAAGGAGTATGTTGAAAACTACATCCACAGCCTGACGCACGAATTAAAAACCCCCATCACCAGCATTCGTGGCGCCACCGAACTGTTACGTGAAGACATGCCGGAAGCCGACCGCGCCAACTTTTTACGGAACATCCAAAACTCCAACCAACGTATGTCGCGATTGGTGGATCGCATGTTGTCACTGGCAAAACTGGAGGGCCTAACAGAACTGGTTTCCACCGAAGAGTTTGATGCCATCCCCACCATTCAGCGCTTGCTACGCGAACGTGAAACCTTACTCGCCGAGAAAGACGTACGCATCCAGCTGGACACCTCCGCGCCGTTTCTTTGCACCGGCGACCGGGTGCTCATCGGGCAGGCAATCGCCAATTTACTCGACAACGCAATTGCCTTTAGCCATCCGTCCACGGCACTGACGATCACCTTAAGCCATTACAACGACCAGTACCGAATCGAAATACGCAATCAAGGCGACCCCATCCCTGACTTCGCCCTACCGAAGCTCTACGACCGCTTTTTCTCACTACCCCGCCCAAACCCCGAAAGCAGCGCCAGCAAAAGCACCGGCCTCGGTTTGAGCTTCGTCAAAGAAATTATGAAGCTGCACCACGGCGAGGTACAGGTGTTCAATGTGACTGGTGGTGTGACCGCAGTGTTGAGTTGGTAGAGATGAGATGAGGTTGTCAACACGGGCACCTCTGTACCCAAACCCCAGATTAAAAGTACGCACCTAACCATCGGTCATTCTGAGCACAGCGAAGAATCTCGAAGGCTCAAATTGGATTACCTGGCATGCAGCGTCTGTACGTGCAGCCAAAAGATAAAACCAATCTAGGTAAGCAAAAAGGTCGCCAGCGGTGTTGCACTAATCAATAAGGATCGTATAAAACCACCGCTTCTGATCCAAGGCCAGCACTCCGGTTTGGATCAACACGCTCTGCCTGTAGACCTCAAAATCCACCGAACTCAATTTGAAACTACATTGATCGTGGCCAGAGAAAGAACGTCCGGAATAAGTGCTGTAACTAATCGAGGTAGTGAACTGGCCTGATTCCTCCGACTTGCTGGCTGCTGTCTGTGTAATTTTTAACCCATCCACCCATGAGAAGACCAAATCGAACTCGCGCTCTGAGTTCGAATTTGTTTCGATCTTTCCAGCTAACATCACGTCCACAGAGGTGCACTTAGCAACCACGGAAGATGGTAACAATAGAAACAACCAGCCAAAGGATGTGACTAAGATATAAACTCGTCGTTGCCAGCCTCTGAAGTACATGAGCTATTGGTGACAATGCTCAGGCAATACGTTGCTTTCAACCACACCGAACCACTCGGTGATCTCAAAATAGACTACGATCTTGGTGCGGCCCTTCTCCAGGTAAATCTTGTCGTAGACGTTACCGTCTTGGTTAACCAAGGCTTGCCCGGCTTTACGGAACCCAGGGTAATTTCTTACCACCCAATCTTGTTCTCGAGTAATGCCTTCATACATATCGGCTACACAGTCAAACTTAACCGCATCAGCGATAGTCTGGCCAGGACCACCGGCATACTCGCTCGACGCCGTGGTTGCGCAGGCTGAGATATTCACAACAAAGAAAAGTGCAAGTAAGTAACGCGGTCCTGAGAATAAAATTCTCTTGAGTACCAACATACAGTTACACATTACCAGTCAATAATGTAATTACAAATACGGCGACAATGAAAACGGCTATGTAAGAAACCATCGCAATCGCCAGCGGTTTTAACCACCCATTTTTGTTATAGGTTCCCAGGTTTTGTTTTAGGTAGCTTGTTTGTTTTCGCTGGTAAGCGTAGTACCAGGTAATCAAGTAGACCAAACCAAGCAGGGGGATCACCGCTGACAAAAAGAACATCAGTACACTGACCCAAATCCAAATCGTACCAGTGCGTGCTTTATCCTCATCGCCTAGTTCACGCCAGTTACTGCGTACCAGAATTGAACCGAATATCGGCGAAAATAAGATACTCCAGGCCCCGGCCGCGTCTGGATTCCACAGACTGACATCCTGGTGTCTTGATTCGAGCTGAAGATCGGCTTCGGGTGGATTGTAGACAGTGCTTTCCATATTGATTTCTCCGTTTTTTGACTTTTAAATTGTAATTGCTTAAGCCCTGACAGGTTAACTCAAATCAAACCGAATAGTCGGTAAGAAGCGGCCAGGGATACTGCCCGACTCAGCCCGGCCAACGACGTTCGCGCCCATAGCGCGATAAAACCCTTCAGCATACGGGTCGCTTTGCGCTTCAACGTAGCGGGCACCAAATTGTTTAGCGGTATCAAGGGCATGCGTTAGTAAGGCCCGACCTACACCAGCACCAATGACGTTTGGATCCACGAACAGAGCGTCGAGCACAATCACATCTTTATTTAAGTCTTCCAACTTGTAGAAGCCGGTAACAACGCCATTGGCCTCTGCCAGTCGGTACACCACGGCGGCATCGTCAATCTGTATTGGCGTATGCGACAGCTCGTTGGCACAACTTGCCATAAACTGCTCGTCGTAACCCCAGTGCGCCTTGGAGCGAATAGCCAGCGCCGAAATGTGCGGGGCTTCGGATGGATCGACTTTTCGAATATTCATACGCTGATTGACGAAACTACGCTTCCTGTTCCAACTCCTTAAACATAACCAGGGCGTCTACGTAACCCAATTCTGGATGATTAAATGCGTTTGGTAATGTTCCGACTACATCAAAACCCAACTTCTGCCACAATCTGACCGCGACCTCATTGCTAGACACCACAAAGTTGAACTGCATCGCAAGGTAGCCGAGTTGTTTGGCGATGTGTTGGGAGTGCGCACAGAGTTTGCTTGCGATACCTTTACCCCGCACGGCCGGTGAAACCATGTACCCGCAATTACAAACATGGGCGCCACCGCCAGCATGATTAGTTTTCAGGTAATACGTACCCAATGCCTGATCGCCCTCTACGCAAACAAAAGTACGCCGAGGCAACGCTAGCCAAAGGTGCTTAGCGTCTTGCTCGGACATCGTTCGGTCATACGCGTAAGTCTTTCCTTCACGAACGATGGGTCGAATGACTGACCACAATTGTGACCAGTCCGAGTCTAAAGCTGGGCGTATTTGCATGGGTAAATTCTACAGGCAAACACAAGGTTAGTCAGTAAGGTAAAAAAGAGTGTGGTGAGAGTGTGGCGAGTCGGTTATTTCTCAAACGCAGGTACACCATAGAACAACTTAGTAGGGTTTTGGAGTTTGCAGGAAAGGTGTATTGAAGCTCTGAACTATACCCACGACAAGTGCCCAGATACAGACTAAGTTTTCGACTCTGCGCTTTGTTGCGCGCCACGCCAGTTTGACAATTTTGGGCACCGCTCCGTCATACCAAGACAAAACCTAGTGCGTCTCGCTTTCCTCACCGTTAATCAAACGGCGATGAGGAAAACAAGACGTATTTAAGTCATCGCTCCAATTCAAAGCGAAACATATATTGCTGTCCGGCTGTCGCCACCGGTTTGCCGTTCACGGTGCGTGCACGATAACGAAACTTTTTGATCGCGTTTAACGCGGCGCGGTCGAATACGGTGCCGGGCTCGGACTCAATCACATAGGCGTCAAACACTTCACCTGCAGGACTCACGCTAAAACCAACCACCGCATACCCTTCGGTGCCGCTTGTAATCGCTCGAGCTGGATACACGGGTGGAAAACCCATCGCCATGGTCAGCTGGTTAGACGCAGGAACATCGAGCGTACCTTTTGGTGGCGGCGGCACGTCAATCCAGGTTGGCGTAATATCATCAATATCCGCGTCTATCGGCCAATCTTTTTTTACCATCGGCGGAATGTCATCAATGAGCTCAGGCACCTTCGGTTTAACATGACGGAGATTGACCTCTGAGTCCTCGGGGATCGGCGTAAAGCGCAGTACTGGTGGCGTCTTAACAGGTAACAAAGTTGGACCATCAATGTGTACCAGTGAATACATGGCTGCTAACAAGCCCAGCGTAATGAACGTGGCATTTATAAAAGGCAAAGCAATCCTATGAAGTACCTGCATGGAAACCTCCGTGGTGCCGATTCGATCGGCCAAGTTAATGGGAATTAGAGAAGTGGCGTGACTAAGCCGTGAGTAGGCGGCGTCAGCCAGTGTCGGCAGAACGTCGCTGGTCGAGTGGTTCGCGTGAGGCTAATAGCAACAATTCAAGCGTACTTGGCAACTCGCAAGACAAACAAGTTTCACGCAGCCGCTGGTAGCGCTGCCGCGCGTCGTGCAATGCACCGCGTTGAATAAATTGACTCATATCATGCAACGCCAGCTGTACTTGTTCGGACGCTGCCTCGCGCTGTGATTGCAGATCAAATTGCATGGCAGCCAAGACCGTTTCGGTATCTGGTAATGGGTAGCTGGTCAGCACATCATCAGACTGCGCGCTGTGGTTAAGTAGAGGCGGCTCTGACAGAGTCGCTACTGTGCGATCCACGTCGTCAGATGACTGCGTCTGCGTTGGTGTGCTTACGTTGATCGGCAAGGTTTGACCCGTCAGAGGCGCCTCGGGCGCAGTTGGGGCGACCCAGGCACTCATGCCAACCAATAAGCCCACGGTCATTACCAATGCCAGACTCATTGCGGGCACCCAGGCATTACGACTCAAGAATGAGCGTTTGATCTGCTGTTTATGTGTGTATTGTTCTGCGGCAGCAAGAATCGTGCGATCTAACTCAGGGCTCGCATTGGGATGCGTGTCCTGATTCAGTAATCGGGTAATTTCGTTTAATTCACGTTCGGTCATGATGTCACTCCTGCGGTCACACGCATGCGCTGAGTTGCGTAGCGCAATCGGCTTTTAACCGTCTCTTGCTTGCTGTCCGTGATGGTGGCGATTTCGGCGTAGCTGAATCCGGCAGCACGCAAAAGCAAGGTTTCTGTTTGTTCCTCGGGCAGCTCGCTCAGCTTGGTTAATAACTGCGTTAATACCAAAGGCGAACTCACGTCACCCGGCGTTGAGCCTGTCTGCGCTGAATGGACTGTTTCATCTAACTCGATCATCAGCTGCCGCTTGCTGTAGCCATGACTGCGCCAATAATCGACCAATCGATTATGCGCGATACGAAACAGCCAAGTCCGAAACTTGGCAGACACTTGATAGGTCGACGCGGTTCGCACCACCGCCAGCCAGGTATCCTGCACCACCTCCTCACATTCAGCATCAATATCACATTGACGACGCACAAACTGATACAAAGCGTGCTTATGGCGGGCATACAGCGCCTCGAATGCGCGCATGTCACCATCCGCAAAGCGTCGCATCAGCGCCTCGTCTCGCATCAGTTTGGTGGTCCATCGCAGCATAAGTGGTCACGTTTTAGTTGGTGGTTATTACGTTAATCGTACGCAGCACAAAAAAGGGGTTAATTGATTGGGATTTTTTATCCATCTTCATCAATACCTCACAGCAGTCTTACGCCATGCACATGCAATACCCATAGCCGCTAAGTAAAGTACAGCAATGGAGGCATTGTGACATGGATGTCGCCCGCCGATTAACCGCCACAGCCAGGTTCATTAATCCTTATGTTACTACGTTCTCATTATCTCGAAGTCGCTTGCTTACAAGCGAGCGAGACTCAACTGAACCAACCTGTCCTTGCGTTCGACCTGCTGGCGATCCATGCTTGGCAGCTACTAATTTTGGTGCAGCGTTATAAATCAGTGTACACGGTATGCAAACACCTCTTTCTGGCACAAGTCAGCGGTTTACACTAAGCAAACCTGACCAAAGAATACTAACTGGCCACCACCACACCGATCCAGAGGATAGCGCCGACCCAACCATTATTCAGAAACGCTTGAAAACAGGGGCCTCGCTCACGATGGCGAATCAACCACTGCTGATACGCAAACAAGCCAGTTACCAGAAGGATACTGATCATAAAACTCAAAGACAGTCCTTGCAGCCACATGATCAACAACCAGAAAAACAGCACCACGACCTGCAATATGCCGAGTATCTGGCGGTCGTGCTCACCAAAGTAAATAGCTGAGGATTTAACTCCGATTTTCAGGTCGTCTTCGCGATCCGACATAGCATACGCGGTATCGTAGATCAGCACCCAAAGCATATTGGTCAGAATCAGTAGCCAGAAGGTCAAGTCAAAGGCATGACCGCACGCCACATACACCATTGGGATGCCGAATGAGAACGCCACGCCGAGCACCAACTGCGGCGCTTGGATTACGCGCTTCATAAACGGATACGCGATGGTCACCAACAGCGCTGGAATCGACCACGGCCATACAGCTGACGGCAACATGAGCAACAAGCCCAGTGCAATCAAACCGAGTACAACGAATAAACCAATCGCAGTGGTCACCGTGACATCGCCTGCCGCCAAAGGGCGTGACTCGGTACGCGCGACCAACGGATCGATCTTTCGATCCGCAATATCGTTAATCACGCAGCCCGCCGAACGCATCACGATCACGCCCGCGCTAAAAATCCAAAACAAGCGGCCACTTGGCTCGCCCTCACTCGCCAACCATAACGCAATCATGGTTGGCCACAGCAACAACAACCACCCAATGGGTTTATCAAATCGCATCAAAGCGAGCAAGTGGGGCAACTTTTCCATCATATTTTGCGTGGTTGACCTGACTCGAGGTTACCCCTCAAGCGTTAACGTAATCTTCTTTCGCCCCAACCCAACGATCGATCAGTGGCTCAATATTCTGCGGCGCCTGCGCGACCATTTGGTCGGCAATGCCCTCAATTTGCGGCAAGAGCGCCTGATCTCGGAGCAAGTCGGCGACCTTAAAGCTAATACTACCAGTTTGTCGCGTGCCAAGCAGTTCACCTGCACCACGAATCTCCAGGTCCTTCTCAGCAATCACAAAACCATCGTTGGTCTCACGCAAGGTTTGCAGGCGCGCTTTGGCATGCTGACTGAGCGGCTGCTGGTATAACAAAATACAATACGACTTCTCACTGCCACGACCGACACGCCCACGCAACTGATGGAGTTGCGCCAGGCCCATGCGTTCCGCATTCTCGATGACCATCAGGCTGGCTCGTGGCACATCCACACCGACCTCAATCACTGTGGTCGCCACCAGCACATCCACCTCCGCGTCACGAAACTGCGCCATCACGGTTTCTTTTTCTTTCGGCTTTAGTCGGCCGTGCACCAGGCCAACACGCAAGCCATCTAAACGCTCGCTTAGCTCTTCGGCAGTATCCGTGGCCGCCTGTGCTTCCAGTGCGTCGGATTCTTCAATCAATGGGCATACCCAGTAAACTTGCCGACCTTCTCCGCACACTTGTCGTACTCGCTCTATCACATCGTTCCGTTTTGATGCGGCCGGCATCACCACCGTCTCGACGGGCTTTCGGCCCGGTGGCAGTTCGTCAATACTGGAAACGTCCAAGTCAGCATAAATTGTCATCGCCAAGGTGCGCGGGATCGGCGTGGCGGTCATGGCAATATGGTGTGGCACGCGATCTGCTGGCGTCTTGGTGCGCAAGGCTAAGCGCTGTTCTACGCCAAAGCGATGCTGCTCGTCTATTACCACCAGCCCCAAATTCCGATATTCCACCGCCTCCTGAATTAAGGCATGTGTGCCGACCGCCAGCAATAGTTCGCCACTTACTAGCTGCTGCATCACCGCGCGCTTCTCGCGTGCTGGTGTTTTACTGGCCAACCAGCCGACCGAAATCCCTAGGGGTTCAAACCAAGCACGCAAATTAGCGTAGTGCTGCTCCGCGAGTAACTCGGTTGGCGCCATCATAACGGCCTGCACGCCCGCACTGACGGCTTGCAGCATTGCCAGCGCAGCCACCACAGTTTTGCCCGAACCGACATCACCTTGAATCAACCGCATTGCCGGCGTGTCGCTCGCCAAGTCTGTTGATACTTCCGCACTGACACGCTGTTGTGCCGACGTAAGTGTGAACCCGAGGTTCGCTAAAAAACGCCCTTCCAGCGTTTTGTCAGGCAGCATCACCGGTGCCGATTCGTGTGCGCGCAACGCTCGTGAACGCCGCAAACTAAAGTGATGCGCTAATAACTCCTCAACAATCAAACGTTGATGTGCCGCACTCGTCGCCTGTTGCATGGCCATGAGGTCCACACCCTTCTGCGGGCGATGCAAGGCGCTGAGCGCATCCTGCAAGGTGGAGGCCTGATAAGCGGACCGTAACGATTGCGGCAAACAGCGCGCATCAATCAGTTCAGCAACCTGCTGTAACCCTTGCTGTAGAACTTGATCAGTAATCTTGCGCCACAATAACTGGCTGACGCCTTCCGTGGTCGGGTAAACCGGGGTCAGGGTACTGTCGAAACCACCTTGCGGTCGCTCCGCCGAAATCCGATACTCAGGATGCACCATTTCGTAACCCTTAGGACCTGGCCGCACCTCACCAAAACATTTGACCCAAAGACCACGCCGAAAGCTTTTTTCCTGCGCGCGATTGAAGTAAAACAAACGAACCGTCAGGCTGCCGGTGCCATCGCTAATACGCACCACTAGGCTGCGGCGTCGACCGAACACCACTTGCGCTAACTCGATCTCGCCAATCACCACGGTCGACAAAGAGGGCAACAAGGCGCCCAAGTCGGTCACCTGCGTGCGGTCTTCATATCGTAGCGGTAGATGAAACAACACATCCTGCACGGTACGCACATGCACACGCGCAAGCTTGGCGGCCATCTGCGGCCCAACGCCTTTTAAGCTTGCGACAGGGTCAGAGAGCGCCAATGTCATCGGCAAATTCCGTTTGATCAGGGCTTATTGTGACTAATCCAAACACAGTACCGCATCGATCTCCACCAATGCGCCTTTAGGCAAGGCTGACACTTGGATGGCGGCCCGCGCTGGATAGGGTTCGACGCAGTACTCGCCCATTATCTCGTTAAGCTGTTGGAAATTCCCAAGATCGGTCACATAGACGGTGAGCTTTACTGCGTCGGCCAGACTGCCTCCGGCCGCATCGGCCACGGCCGCCAGATTCTTAAATACTTGATGTGCCTGAACCATAAACTCATCCCCAACCAGGGTCATCGATACAGGGTCAAGCGGTATTTGGCCCGACACATACACCGTATCATCGACCTTAACAGCTTGCGAATAGGCTCCGATTGCCGCTGGTGCGGCCTCGGTCTGAATAATTGTTTTCGTCATATTGGCATTTTGGCACTGGGTTCTGCGGAACACAACACCCGGCTCGTATTCCGACTAGGGAGCACGGGCAGCCCAACGCCAGCTAACCTTTATGACGCGTGACTTTATTAACGTGCCCGGACCGATAGATGGCTTTCATAATCCGAGCCAAATGAACTCGGTCTTTCACATCCACCACAAAGTCCATTTGCCGGATTTCACCAGAGCCATCGTGCAGGTCAACATGGTTAATATTGGAACCATTCTCGGCAATCGCCATCGCGACTTCGGCAAAAGCACCCGTGACGTGGTTGAGCTTGACCTGTAACTTAGCTTGAAAGAAACGATCAAGGTTTTCATCCCATTCGACCATTAAGCAGTTCTCTGGCTGCTTACGCAACTCTGCAATATTCGGGCAATCGGAGGTGTGCACCACCAAACCATGACCGGCGGTAAATGTACCAATAATTGAATCTCCGGGGACTGGGCTACAGCAACGTGAATAGGTTACCGGTAAGCCTTCTGAACCACGAATTACGAGGGCTTCTTGTCCTAAAACCTTGCCTTCAAGTTCGCCCTCTGACAGCTGTGCAATTTGCCGTGCGATCATATCCGGTAAACGCTTGCCAAGGCCCACGTCGATCAACAACTCAGACCAATTCTCAAGCCCTAATTCCTCAAGTAGTTTTTGGCGCACTGGCGCAGCAATTTTACGTCGCCCAAATAAGCGCTGCTTGGTAGCACCAGCCAACAATCGCTTACCGAGCTTGAGCGCGTCCTCTTTGGTTTGCTGTTTCAGATAATTTCGGATGTGCGTACGTGCTTTGGCGGTCACCGCGTAGTTGAGCCAAGCGGTCGTTGGCCAAGAACTCTTCGACGTGATAATTTCTACGCTGTCACCGTTGTTTAATAAGGTTGGTAGCGATGCTAGAGCACGGTTGATACGCGCGCCGGTACAGTGCGTCCCAACGTCAGTATGCACGGCATACGCGAAATCCAACGCGGTCGAGCCACGCGGCATTTTTTTAATGTCACCCTTGGGCGTGAATACGTATACCTCATCTGGGTACAAATCGGTTTTCAGATGCTCGAGAAACTCAACTGCATTGCCAGTCTGATGGGCCGGATCTAAGAGGTCGAGCAACCATTGCCGCGCCAGATGATTAGAGTTATCAGACTGGCTGTCGTCGGACTTATAAATCCAATGCGCCGCCACACCGGCTTCGGCAATGTGGTCCATCTCCTTGGTGCGAATTTGCACCTCAATATTATCGCCCAATGGACCAAACACGACGGTGTGCAAACTTTGATACCCATTCGCTTTGGGAATCGCCACATAATCTGCAAAGCGGCCGGGGATCGGCTTGTAGGCATTGTGCACAATACCCAGCACGCGATAACACTCGTCCACTGAGTTAACAATAATTCGGAAACCGTAGATGTCGTGCAGCTCCTCAAAAGAACGACGCTTTTTGATCATCTTTTTATAGATGCTGAACACCGTTTTGCGCCGACCTTTGATCGAAAAATCCAGCAAGTTGGCGTTCTCCAACGTGTCGTGCAGCGATTTCTGTAACTTCTCAACAATTAGCTTTCGATTCCCCTCCCGTTGCTCAATTGCTTTGCTGATGGCCGCATGACGCTTGGGATACATGTAGAGAAAACACAAATCCTGCAATTCGCGCGCCCAATGATACAAACCGAGGCGTTCCGCGATCGGCGCATAAATTTCCAACGTTTGTTTGGAGATGCGCTTTTGCTTGGTGGTCTCCATGCTCTCCAGCGTTCGCATGTTGTGTAATCGGTCCGCCAACTTGATGATCATGACGCGCACGTCTTCTGACATGGCCATGAGCATTTTCCGAAAGTTTTCGGCTTCGGCCTGCTCTCGCGTATCAAATTGAATCTGTCCAATTTTACTAACGCCATCCACCAACAAGGCGACGTCTTCGCCGAAGCGTTTGATGATCTCAGATTTGGTTGCCGGCGTGTCCTCGATAACGTCGTGCAGCAACGCTGCAATCAGCGTGCGCGAGTCCATTTGCAACTCGGCTAGCGTATCTGCAACTTCAATCGGATGGTGGATATAGTGTTCGCCAGATTTGCGCACCTGTCCGCGATGCGCTTGTTCGGCAAATAGAAAGGCCTGATAGATCTCGTCCAGCGCATCCTGCGACAAATAGGCGGCGAGCTTACCCTTGCAAAGGGTTCGAATGGCTTTCTCGGGAGACGGCGAGAAGAACCGTCGTCTGGAAATGGTCGGAGAACCGTTAATCATAAACCGAGGCCGCCGACGTTAACGCTGCTGACGGCCTGATAGTCTTGTCGAACTGCGCTTATTCAGACGCGCCGGCCAACTCCGCTTGCAATGCTGCGGTCAAGGCATCCAGCTCTGCTGGACCTTCTTCTGAAGGCTCTTCCTCAACAAATTCCAGCACTTCTTTTTCGATTGTGTCGTCCAAGATGTCGCGCGTCACATGGCCCTCTGCGATCTCACGCAGCGCAATCACCGTTGGTTTATCGTTCTCTTCCGCAACGAAAGGATCAGCACCCAATGAAATTTGGCGAGCACGTTTTGTTGCTACCAGCACCAGCTGAAAGCGGTTATCAACATTATTTAAGCAATCTTCGACCGTTACACGAGCCATGGTTTACTCCATACAATCATCTGTCATGCTCATCGCAGCAGAATCGGGATGAGCTGGTTTGACCTAGGAGCGGAGGCCGCTCCGGAAGGTCGGTTATCTGGTCTCAAACTGCGCTGTTTCGGACAAAGGACCGCAGTTCGATGCGATAGACGACCAACATTAACTCGCAGAATCCGCGAGCAATTGGTCTAAATCCACCGTAAGGGGCCGGATTCTATCACTTTCCCCGGCCAGTATCAGCGTTAAATCATTCAAAGCCTGATTAAAATCGTCATTCATAACGATAAAATCCGCCTCGCGGCAGTGCTGCATCTCATCCAACGCCTGACGCATTCGACTTTGTATCACATCTTCAGAATCACTACCGCGACTGCGCAACCGCCGCTCCAGTTCTTCTACTGACGGCGGCAAAATTGAAATACTGACGGCCTCGGGCATTTGTGCGCGGACTAAGCGTGCGCCCTGCCAATCGATATCCAACAACACATGCGTCTGTTCGTCTAGCATGGTCTGTACCGCGTGCCGCGATGTGCCGTAGTAATTGCCATACACCTCGGCGTATTCAAGAAATACGCCGTCGTCGGCCATCGACAAAAACTCGCTCTGCGTGACAAAGTAGTAGTCCACACCGTCGGTTTCACTTGCACGGCGTAACCGGGTGGTATGCGAGACTGACATACGGGCATTACCGGTATTGGCGATCAGTGCGCGCGCTAAGCTGGTTTTTCCAGCACCGGAAGGCGCCGAGATAATAAAAAGTTTGCCAGTCACAGGAACGAGTTGGGTCGTGGAACGTGTTGATTCGATTTTCGCAGGCGTATTCTACTCGAAACCACTAGCATGAATAAAGCAAACTCACTTGGTCATCGATCGCCTCTGCGGGTTTTCTGCTCATATTAGACTTCCGGCGAGGCACACAAACGCCCTAATGTTGCGAATGCGGCGTCCACCGCGTCCGACCAAGGCAGGCCATAACTGACACGCACGCAACGTTTGTAGCAGTTGCTGACCGAAAACAGAATGCCCGGTGTGACGGCAATATCATGCGCCAAAGCCACTTGGAACAAACGCCCGGAATCTTTACCCGCTGGCAGCTCGATCCACAGCACGCCGCCGCCCAATGGATCCGTTACCCGAGTTTCGGGTGGAAAATGCTGTTTGACTAAGGCAACCGCTCGATCTTTGTTGGCGCGCAGCACACGGCGCAAATTCAGCATTGCCCGGTCATAGTCACCGCTGGCCACAAACTCCGACAACGTCCATTGATTGAGCAGTGATGAGGAGCATGACATCGCTCGTTTCAAACGGCGCGCGTGATCGAGATACCGGTTCGATACCAGCCACCCGACGCGATAGCCCGGCGCGGCGGTTTTGGAGAAGGAAGCACAGGTGATAACCAAGCCTTTACGAGAATAAACCTGTGCTGGCGTGCCGCGGGCCTCGGTAAAATACAGGTCGCCGTAAACATCATCCTCAATCAGCGGGATGTCTCGCGACTCCAGCAGTGCCACCAATTGCGCGCGGCGCTCATCGGGCATAAACGACCCAAGTGGATTACTGATAGAGGTCGAAAAAATACACGCCTTTACCGGATGCGCATCCAGCGCCGTGCGCAAGTCTTCCAACCACAAGCCGTCGTCAGGACAAAGCGGTATTTCCAACGCCATCATCCCCAGGCTTTCGATCAATTCCAGCACACCGAAATACACCGGCGACTCAACCGCGATCACGTCACCGCGTTCAGCCACACACTGCAATGCAATAGCCAATGCTTCCTGCGCACCATTGGTGATCAACACTTCGTCCGGACTGACTTGTAAACCTTGATCCAAGTAGCGTAATGCAAGTTGCCGTTTTAACGGCGGAAACCCATCCATGGGGCAATAATTCAGCGAGTTAGCTCCGGATTTCGCAAGCACTTGACGCATGATCCGTGCCAGCGCTTTATCAGAAGGGAATGCCGCCGTAGGATTGGCAACACCAAGGGCTACCTGACCAGGTTGGTTCAGCGCGCCAAATACACTTGCAAACACATCTTCAATCAAATTCTGACGTTTGACCGGCATCGGCTTGCGCGCCAATCGCGCACGTTTTGGCTGTACAGCAGTCTGTTCTACACGCAAAAAATAGCCCGACTTCGGACGCGCTTCAATCACATCCAGTCGCTCCAACTCTACGTAGGCCTGACGAATCGTGGGAATACTCACCGATAGCTTGCGACTTAGTGCTCTGAGTGACGGTAGCCGGTCACCCGGACGCAAGGTACCGCTGGTTTGCATCTCACGGATTATGGCAATCACTTGCTGATAAAGAAATTCGGTGTTCTCGCGCTGTATGGCTATCGACATGACACACTCCGATCTGTACAGGTTAGATTTTATTGAATCTGTATCTGTTATGGTTTCTTTGAGAGTCTAAACTAGTTGCTGTGTAAAAGCGAAGCACGCACGCAGATGGCATTATCACCCGCGCTATCGTAATTGCGACCACGCTCTATCAACCCAGGACTACTGACAGGCATCGCCATGAAAAACGCTGTTCTTTACATTCTTACCGTGCTGATCTGGGGTTCCACCTGGTTGGCAATCGAATTTCAATTGGGCGAAGTCCATGTTATTACCTCTGTGGCTTACCGCTTTGTCATTGCGGCCGTATTAATGTGGCTGTTCTGCTGGTTGCGCGGTATTCCACTGCGTTATTCGCTGCACAATCATGCGTTTATGCTGCTCCTCGCCTTGTTCAATTTCAGCCTCAACTACGCGATTATTTACAGCAGTCAGGTCTACCTCAGCTCCGCCATGACGTCGGTGGCGTTTTCCACCATGTTATTGATGAATATCGTGAACACACGCCTCTTTTTCGGCAGCAAGATCAGCCCACGCGTATACATCGGAGCCATATTCGGCATCGGCGGTATTTTAACGTTGTTCTGGGAAGACCTGCATTTACACCAGAGCGACAATCAATTAATCGGTTTAAGCTTGGTACTACTGGCCGCGCTTACCGCATCCATCGGCAACATGGTCAGTGTGCGTAATTCACGTGCCGGCATGAATGTGTTTGCCGTTAACGCCTGGGGGATGCTGTATGGTGCGCTCATGCTGATTCTGGTGATTGCGGTCAGCGATATTGAGTTCGGGTTTTCAATGCAACCAGCCTACGTAATTTCACTCTTGTACTTGTCCGTGTTCGGCACCGTGATTGCCTTCGCAACTTACTATCTATTGCTCAATAGCATGGGACCGGAGAAAGCCAGCTACTCGATTGTGCTGTTCCCCGTGGTTGCAGTCATCTTAAGCAGTCTGTTTGAGGGGTTTGTCTGGACCGGTTACACCATCCTTGGGTTTTGCTTGGTTCTGCTTGGCAACGCAATTGTCCTCACGCCGGTCGATCGGTTGCGCCGCGGCATCACTAAAGCCACCGTCTAGTGGCGGTGGCTTTAGTCTATTGACGACACTTAGAACTGAAAACGCAGTCCAGCTTCAATGGTACGCCCTGGTGCTGGCGCGATGTCCTTCACAAAGGAAGTATGATGACGTTGCTCACGGTCCTGCAGATTCCGGCCATTCAAGAACATGACGATGTCGGTGCCTGACACAGTGAATCGATACGACAAGCTCGCACTCAGGTCTGTGTAACCTGCCGTTGGCAGCTCTGCCTGCGCGACTTTGTCTTGTGTGTCCACATCTTGGTAGTTGATCGATGCTCTTACGGCGTCGTTATGCCAGACCAAACCAACGCCGATGCGATCCGCAGGAATACGTGGAAGATAGCCATCGATCGGTCCAGTCAACTCCGCTTCCACCGTATCAAACATGCCGGTCAAGTCTAAGTCACCACCGGCAATCGCGCCGAGATGAAAGCCGACCTCAAGGTCCAGACCAACAAACCGAACATCACTTTGCGCATAAACTCGAACGGGTAACCCCTCATCCTCATCACCCGTGTCCGCTTGGTAGATGTAGTTATCGAACTCGGTACGGTACGCAGTTGCGCGCGCGTCGAACAAATCAGATTCATAATTTCCGCTAACGGTAAAACTCAGGCCTGACTCAACGTCTAAATCATCGCGCCCGACTTCAAATGATTGTGTCGCAAAGTGAGGCCCGAATGAGTAAAGCTCTTCAATACTCGGAGCGCGCTCTGAATAGTCGAACAAGACCGACCATGAGAACTGCTCAGTTTGCGGAATCACGAAGCCCAATGACGCACTGGCGACATCAAAATCGCGCACTGGCCCCAGGTCGGGCGTATGTTCTACTTGCTCAAGCCGGGCACCAAGTTCCAATGACGCTGCACCCAAAGGTCGCTCAGCGACCCAAAAGACGCCCGTGGTCTTTGACGTGACTGGCGGCACAAACGCTTCTTCCCCTAGGGCGCTAAAATCCCGATCACTTAGTTGCAAACCAAGCGTCCCTTCGAAGCCGGCAATCGCATGGTGATTCGCTTGTAGCCGCGCTTCCCATGCTTGATTGTCAAAAACGGTTGCCACTTCACCATTTGCCTCAATCTCTTTGTGCTCATAGTCGTTCAGACCAACACGCAAATTAATGTTCTCGATACCGGCAAACGGATCGTTAAGCTGCGCCTCGATATCGACGCGAGTTTGCGCCAGATCGATCATGCCTAGACCTTCTTCTTCGTCATGATCTTCGTCATGATCTTCGTCATGATCTTCGTCATGATCTTCGTCATGATCTTCGTCATGATCTTCGTCATGATCTTCGTCGTGATCTTCGTCATGATCTTCGTCATGATCTTCGTCGTGATCTTCGTCGTGATCTTCGTCGTGATCTTCGTCGTGATCGTGCTCATCGCCATGTTCGTGTGCGTGCGCTACGAGCAAACCATATTCCGCGTCAGTCTTGCTAACGGATATGCCAAACATTCCGCGCTCACCTACCCAACTGAAGCCTACTGAGCCACCAGCTGCATCAAAATAGCTGCCTTCGAGTAGCCCTGTTGAATCTTCCGCATGCGCTTCGTGCGCTTCCCCTTCGAACGCGCGCAGAATGGCAGACTCTGTTTCACCCGGAATCTCGTAATCGCCCGATTCTTTAATGAAGGCATCCAAATGCCATGCCAAAGAGCCAGTAGCACGACCGTCCAAACGAACCGCCCCGGCACGCCCATCACCATTGTCTGTTGCGCGTACCTCGGCACGGCCCGTTACGGTCTCTTCCGGCACACTGGTCGGCACCCGTCCGGTATGCGTATCGACCACGCCACCAATAGCACCTGAACCGTACAGTAAGGTACTAGCACCTTTGAGCACGGTGACTTGATCTGCGATGAAGGGTTCAACCGTGACCGCATGGTCACCACTGGTGACGGAAGCATCCATCGTATCAATTCGATCTTCAGTGGTCTTGACACGAGCACCACCCATGCCATGAATCACGGGGCGGCCAACCGCGCCACCAAAGCTAGCACTGCGCACACCGGGTAGGCTTGCCACGGTTTCCCCCAAGGAACTCTTAAGCTGTTCCGAGAGTTCATCACCACGCAACACAGTGGCCGCTTGCGACAGGCCGTTATCCGATAGCGGATGTGCTTTGACTACGATTTCTTCTAATTCCTGTGCCGGGACCTGACAGGCTACGCACAACGATACAACACCAATAATTTGTTTCACAACATCTACTCCAACGCATCGCTCGAAGCGGTGCGTCGTCTTCTTAAAACTTAATAAACACAACGCGGAACTCGATAGAAAGCTTAAGTTCACGCATCGAACCAGACTAAACAAAAATTGCTCAGCCAATTTGTATTAATTAGGAAATGAGAAGTGACGCCGGTGGGGCTCGCGCGGTTCGGTGGTGTCGACGCGGCGCAATTATCGACGTTGCCAACACCAATGTTGGCGGCATTGGGGTACCAGCAGGCACCACCGACAAGGCTGACGTGAGGAGAAATTTTGTCTGCTCAGCACCTTTGATGAGCTGACACAGTTCAGTGGAATCGTGCCATTCATGGTCAACCGCATGCACAGCCACCACAGATTGCGCCCAGAGCAAGAGCGCAAACGGTAAAATGCGTAAGACATAGCGGGGTCGACAGCGAATCATACGCGAACTATAAATGTTACTTAGTAACAATTCAAGCAGACCACGCACCGTCGCATGACTGGCCCATCGAGCTAAATCACTCGCCAGCGCGCCATCGTAACTTCTTTTCAATTGCCGCGATCACCGACTCCGCCACACGTTTGCGACCCTGCCGCTCAAACGGTTCGAAGTCCGGTGCAGCAACAACCCCGAGAAGCAACGTGCCCTCTTCGGTGCGAATCAAGTCAACCCGCGCAACGGACAAACTTAGCGCCTTAGTCGCTTTGGCGACCAGCGTCCGCTCGGCAGCCGTCAACTTGGCTGTGCCAACCACGGTCCCAACTTCAATCTGATCCGCACGTGTCTCGGCCTGATACGCCAACGTCGCCACCGGTTTCTGATTGACCACCAAACTGCGAATCGAGCGCCCCGACGCAGCGGCCATGTACTCCTGCACCAGCAGATTCTCATCTATTTGTCGCGCCGTGGTGATGAGCTGTTTGGCGGTCGGTAAATCATCGGCTTTCGCTGCCGAGCCGCCTGACCGCATCGCCACAGGTTTGATCAATACAGGTGTGCCGCCAACCATGTCGATCAACGCCTCGGCATCCGCCGGGGAATGGGCGAAACCAGAGGTTGGTATAGGGATACCGTGCTTAAGCATGGACTGCATCACCAACAGTCGATCTTGCGACTGGGCGATCGCGACCGCCGAGTTGATGGACAAAATCCCCATGCTTTCAAATTGTCGCACTAAGGCCGCGCCGTAGTAAGTGACCTGCGCTCTGACACGCGGAATCACGGCATCCAGATCTTCCGCCAAAGGAGACCCTCGAAAAAGCACTTCTGGCTCTAAGGCGTCCAACCTCATATGGCATTGACTAATATTTAAAAACACCATGTCGTGCCCGCGCGCCCGCCCAGCTTCCAACAAACGTCGATTGTTGTAGTCTTCCGGGTTACTCGCCAGCACAGCAATCCGCAAACCTTGACGCTCGGCGGCCGCGTGCTGGTACATGCTATTCAGTGCCGCGCTATTGTGGTCACCTAATGCGTTTTCCAGTGATGGATCTACCACCACGCGACCGTGCATGGCCTGGCGCCCGAGGAGCATACGAAACCCCATGGAATCGCGATTGGCCAACGTGAGGTCGACCTCCCATTGCTGATCGCCCATCCGCATCGCGGTACGGATAACATAGCGCGTCTCGGGCACGCCGCTGGAACTTTTCACCACCCGCATGTCGAGAAGCGGTTGCTCGCACTTAACCACCACCGTTCGATTTTTCTGCACCGGGTGTACATCAAAGCTGATCCACGCTTGTTTGCCTCGACGGAACCGGCGCACATTGAAAGCGTGCAAAGACGATGTTTTTGCACCCGAATCCACCCGAGCTTTCACGGCAGGAATGCCAAGCTCCGGAAACGCACACCATTCCTGGTTACCTACCACGGTTTTAGGGGATTGTTTGCTCATTGATTCGGGTCACTTAAAGTTACGTATTAGGCCGGATGATAACGCAAAATTGCGGCAAAACGAGCATTGCAGTGCACGCTGCCTACCACCAATGTCGAATAGCGCGGCTCGTACATCTGATCAATAATTTAGCCACCAAACAACATGTGTCGTCTGCACGGGTGCTAGACGGCTGCCCAAACCACGGCAATGATATGAACGCACACCTTCAGCGCCAGGCTGCGAAAAACAACTATCGCGCGGAATACACCAACTGGCAATCCAATCCTGAGCAGTTCTGGTTACAACAAGCTAACCAGTTAGACTGGTTTACTGCGCCGTCTATCGCAAACAAATCGGACAGTGGCGTGACGCACTGGTTCCCCGACGGGCAGATGAATACCTGTTACATGGCACTCGATTACCACGTTGAACATGGGCGAGGCGATCAGCTGGCCTTGATCTATGACTCCCCGGTCACCGGCGTCCAAACGACCTACACCTATCGAGAACTGACCGACCATGTGGCAAACATGGCTGGCGCACTGGCCAGACTGGGCGTCGCAAAGGGCGACACAGTGGTGATCTATATGCCAATGGTGCCGCAGGCGGCCATGGCCATGCTGGCTTGTGCCCGCATTGGTGCCATTCACTCAGTGGTGTTTGGCGGGTTTGCGGCACCAGAACTGGCAGCGCGAATTGATGATGCGAAGCCTAAGCTCATTCTAAGTGCGTCTTGCGGCATCGAAATCTCACGCACCATCGCCTACAAACCATTACTGGATGCCGCACTCGAACTAGCCCAACACCAGCCGGATCATTGTGTGGTTTTGCAACGGGAGCAATTACGCGCAGAGATGACACCGGGACGCGACATCGACTGGTTGAGTTGGCTGGCTGGCGCTCAACCGCACGCCCCGGTGTCCGTGTCAGGGGCAGACCCGCTGTATATTTTGTATACCTCTGGCACAACAGGCTCACCCAAAGGCGTAGTACGTGCCAATGGCGGTCATGCTGTGGCGCTCAAGTACAGTATGCATACTGTGTATAGCATGCAACCTGGCGATACGTTTTGGTCTGCATCGGATGTCGGTTGGGTTGTAGGCCACTCCTACATTGTGTATGGCCCCTTGCTGCATGGTTGCACCACTATCTTTTATGAGGGCAAACCTATTCTCACACCGGATGCTGGTGCCTTCTGGCGCGTTATCAACGACTATAACGTCAATGCCTTGTTCGCAGCACCGACCGCGTTTCGTGCGATCCGTGGCAGCGACGCCAATTGCGAGCTAATCAAACAGTATGACACCTCATCACTGCGAACCGTTTTCGCGGCTGGTGAGCGACTTGATCCGGCGACGTTGGAATGGATGCAAGCCCATATTGGCGTCGACATCATCGACAACTGGTGGCAAACCGAAACTGGTTGGCCGATTGTCGCGAACCCAGTTGGTCTGGAAAAATTACCGGTCAAAAGCGGTTCGGCTACCGTTCCTACACCTGGATTTGAAATACATATTCTGGATGAGCAAGGCAAACAACTTGGCGCTGGCGAACAAGGCAATGTGGCGATTAAACTACCGCTACCACCGGGCTGTCTGACCACTTTGTGGAACAATGATGCCCGGTTCAAACAAGCATACCTTAGCGATTACGATGGCTACTACACCACCGGCGATGGCGGCTACATCGACGAAGACGGTTACGTATTCATCATGGGACGCGTGGACGATGTGATTAACACCGCTGGACATCGTCTCTCCACTGGCGATATCGAAGAGGTGCTAAGCAAGCATCCTTGGGTGTCTGAGTGCGCGGTTGTGGCCCAGGCAGACGAACTTAAAGGCGAAGTACCGGTCGGATTTCTGGTCGCCGCCTTGCCTGAAGACCAGTCTCGTGAGCTTGCGGTGCAGCAATTAAACGAGGAACTGGTGGCCGCCGTTCGCAAAGAGATCGGACCACTTGCCTGCTATAAAACAAGCCATGTGGTGACCAAATTACCAAAGACGCGGTCCGGCAAAATTCTACGCAAAACGATCAAGCAAATCATGCACGGAGAATCGCCGACCACACCACCAACCATTGAAGACCCAAGCGCACTAGACGTTATTCAAGCGGCAATGCAGACGAACGCGTAGTTTACTTATGTGTGGATAGACCCAAACTATTCTGCCACGGCGAAATCCGGCACAGCAGAATCGAACTGTAACGAGTCGAGTAAGAGATCGAAACCCGACTCGGCTTTCGCGCGGTCTTCAGTCGCCACTTGGAAAACCAGGTAAGCGGTTTCACCGGCATGGTGGATTTCATAGAACTGTTGCCAGTGTGGTACCTTCAGGCCCAGCACTTCGAGGTCAAACTCATGCTGATATCCATTCAACTTCACCGACTGGCGAGATTTTGAAACGGTGGTCAATGGATTGCTAATTTCCAAACCAATGCCACTTGGGATTTGCTCAGCAAAGCTCTCTTTTGAGCGCTGCACAAAATCCTGCAGATTGAATTCATCATCTCGTAGATACAACTCAATTTTTGCGATAGCGTCACCCGGAGATTCGACCAAAATAAGTCGAAAGCCCGCGTCCGAATAATCTTCAGTAACCGACCAGTTACTAGGTAAACTGAATCGGACACCATCTCGATGATATTTCCGTGGCAAATCAACATCGGCAATTGGCTCACCGCAGGCAGACAATGCCAAACAAATAGCAATCGCATACCAGCGTGTTGGTTTTCGCATACCCATCCTTTAAACAGTTTATTCAGCGACCACCTCGATGAACGGATGGTCGCCGTGCCGGTAGCGTAGCAGGATTACAACTTCTTACCCAAGCGCTTTTCAACTTGTTTTTTCTCCCATTCAGGACCAAAAAAGTTGAACACCTCAAACACGCTAACACCGTGCGAAATGACACCGATGCCCCAGCCAAATGCGGTCCATTTAGCCCAGATATAACCCGGGTGTAAGATTAGATTCACGGCAAAAAGGCAGCCTATCACGATCACGTAGGTAATCAAGTGTGAGTAAAATCCTTTGATGTCGCGTACTTGTTCGATGGCACGCTGCTCTTCGTAAGTCGATACTTCTGTCGTAGTCATAGGGGTCTCCTGTTGCAATTCGGTTAGATCAATTTCAAACACAGCAGCGAGGGATTTTAAAGTCTCTAAACCCGGTGTTTGGCCACGCTCAATGCGTTGAATTGTGCGAACACTTAATCCGCTGAATTCAGCAAGCTGTTGTTGTGACCAACCACGTTTTATTCGGAGTTTTCTGACGACCATGTGTGTACCTCTCGTTGTGTGCTGAACAGTCTGCCCGAAAAGGCGACCCGACAACCACGACTGTCACCTGACAGCAAGGTGACAAAGCAATAAAATCAACGACATCCTACCCGATGCGTGACCGTTCCGCCAACGAATCGGAACATCTGTTGGGCAAAAGGAACACGATTACTGCTTCACGAACTTGTAGATAAACCGACTTGTTTTGCCACGGATTGCAGGGTCGAACACCAGCAGGTTTAAATCGTCATTTGGGTTCCGTAAGAAATACCCCTCTGCCTCTAGCTCGAACCCAGCTTTTTCAAGCTGATGTCGTACAATCGCCGGATCAATACGGTGCAGGTCATTCGCCGCCACATAACCACTGCCCGGATGCGCCAGGTGATCACTGATAATAAGTCGACCACGCGGCTTAAGCATTCGGCGAATATTTGCCAAAGCAGCCCGGTGATCGACCACGCCGTCACGCATCACCTGCCGCTTACCATTACGAACACGATGGGTAAAAAACAGATCATGATAGTTAATCGCCATAAACGCCAAGTCCACACTTTGGTCTGGCATGTCGATTGACGCTAAGGGCACTTTATCTATACGGATGACATTGGGCAGACGGGCATCCGCGGTTCGACGTATCAATTCTGCTTGCCCGAATCGCCAAGTCAGTGCGTCGTTGTGCGCATAAACCACACCATCCGGCCCAATGGCGCGCGCCATGATTTCGCTATACCAGCCACCGCCGGCGTACAAATCCAGCACGGTTTCCGCTGCAGCAAGATCGCTGAACGTCAACACGCGCGCAGGCTGTCGATCTGAATCACGACCACGGTCCGAATCCAATCGATCGGGGCTGGCTAAAACCTGCTGCAATCGAGCCTGTGAAATGGGTGTATTATCAGACGCGCCAACGGTATAACACGGGCTGAGCAGCACAATGGCAACGAGTTGGTGAATGAATAAACGAAAGAGAGAAGGTGTCATGGCTGGATTCCTAAGTTAAAAAATCCACCATAGTGAACGCGGCACCGAGCGTCGAAAATAGTCGACCAACCCGCGGTTAGGGTCGACCTAGCCCGAGTCGTGCATGAGCGTTTGTTCGAGAGCTGCTCGGTACCGCTCGCCGATTGGCAGCTCAATCTCACCAATCTCCACGTCATAGTTGGTGAAGGCGGTTACTTTGCGGCGATTGACGATGAAAGACTTATGGATACGTACGAATTCGCTACCGAGCTGCTCAGCGAAGGCCCCAATTCCAGACTTAATCACGTGCGAATCCGCGCTCATCACCACCTTTACATAGTCCTTCAAACCTTGTACATACAGAATATCTTGGAGCACCAGTTTGACTTGTTTGCGATCTTTGCGCACAAAGATCGTGGCGGGACCGGCAGAGTTAAGTTCGTTGCTTACCGCCGTTGACGTCTTGCCCGACAAGGTCGCTTTGTAGCGCTCGATGGCCCTAAAGAAGCGCGCGAAGACAACCGGCTTCAAGAGATAATCCACCGCATTCAACTCGAAACCATCGACCGCGTAATCCCGGTACGCAGTGGTGAAAATCACCTTGGGCTTGTTCGCCAGATTGGTATAAAAATCGGTCCCTTTCAACACCGGCATCTCGATATCCAGAAACATCAGGTCCACGGATTCAGACTGCAACACCTGACTGGCTTCTATGGCGCTAGCGCAACTGGCGACGACTTCAAAGCCATTCAATTGCTTCAGATGAGTCTCAATGAGTTCACGCGCTAGCGCTTCGTCATCCACAATCAGGCATCGTGTCAATGTTGTCGTCATGGTGTTGTCTGATCCGAAGTATTTGCAGGTAAGCTCAAGTTAATCGAAAACCAATCGTGCGTATCATCGACACGCAACTGATGGGTTCCTGGATACAACAGCGCTAACTGATGACGCAGGTTTTGCAGACCGATACTCCCCTCGTTGTTCGATGTATCTGACAGCGGGGCTTTCGTATTCTCTAATAGAATGTGCAGCGCCCCATTTTGTTCGGTCAAGCGCAACTTAATCTCGGCGCCCTTGAGCGCCTTCTCTGCACCATGTTTACAGGCATTTTCCAGCAATGTGAGTAAGATCAGTGGCGCAATTTTCACCCGTCGAGACACGTCTGCGTGCATGGTAAATTGCAGGCGGTGCCCGAATCGAAGTTGTACCAACGCCATGTAGTTTTTCACCAGTGCTAACTCGTCCTCTAAGGCGACGTACCGCTGATCACACCGGTAGACCACATAATCCAAAATTCCCGATAATTGCTCAATTGCGGCCGGTGTTTGATCTGATTTCTTCAGTGCCAGCGCGTAAATATTATTCAAGGTGTTGAAGATGAAGTGCGGGTTCAGCTGGCTTTTCAGCGCATTCAATTCAGCTGCGACTTTTTGCTCTTTAAGTTGCAATAAAGTTTGCTGTTTGGCATAGAAATTGTAGGCCGCAATCAACACAGCAGGAAACACAAACGCCGGGAGTTTAGTAAACAAGATATAGCGCATAGCCCAGCGTAAATCCATGCGCTCCAGTAAGCTCATGGCACCAAACATATCCAAGAATCGGGTGTAACTGTCCGGATACCGTACTTCCAGATACAGAACACGGATAACAATATTAATCTCAGACAAGGCAATAGTGACCAGTAACACCCAAACCACAAAACGGAATACTTGTTTGCGATCCAAAAAACGCGGCACCAAATACCGTAACACGATCCAAGCCATCAGCATTTGCAAACCCGTGACCAGACCCGCCGTTTCGATCAACTCCCTCGCCGACGAATAAATCTCCCAGTGCGGACCCGCATTCAACACAAACACCGCGCACCAAAAGATAGCTAACGCAATGTGGTATCGCCACAGTCGCTCCGGAGTTGAATATTCCTGCTGCATAGAGTTAAAAACGTGCGTGTACAAAGTGACCATTCACTATAACGTAAAGCCGCTTGCGCTTCGATTGTCGATCGAGCAACCTCCCACGCTGGTCGACCAAGTCGCCAACTGAGTCGACCAAACTGCTCTCAGCCAACAAACCCCATTCAACCACCAAACACGTGATTTGGTCGACTTTCGATCACACTCGGCCCGCGCTCGCATACGGTGTTTCAAAACAACCAAGGAGATTCCCTTATGCACGCTTTAAAATTTGTCACCGCAATACTTTTGATTTTTCTTGTCGGCATGAGCCACATTACTCAGGCCAATGAAACAGCAATGCCCCAGCAGGCAGTGCTCGTCACAGGCGCGAGTAGCGGCATTGGCAAACGCATTGCCGAAACTCTCGCGCAACGTGGCGTGTTTGTTTATGCCGGTGCGCGTAAAGAAAGAGACCTTGAGGTTCTTAACCAACAAAAAAACATGCAAGGCGTGCGCTTGGACGTGACGATGCCCGAGGACATTAACGCGGCAGTCGAGATGATCCAACAACAGGGCAAGCATCTGCATGGCATTGTGAACAACGCCGGCGTTTTTGCTTACGCGCCGATGATCGAAGTATCAGAAAGAGACTTGGCGTTTCAGTTCAATGTGAATGTCTACGGCCCTTATCGTATGAGCAAAGCCTTTGCGCCGCTGCTAATTAAGAATCAAGGTCGCATCGTGAATATCGGTTCCATCGCCGGCTTGCGTTCAAACAAAATGTTCGGCCCATATTCGATGAGTAAATTCGCGGTTGAAGCCATGACCGAAGCGATGGCGGCAGAACTCGCTAAATTTGATATGTCGGTCAGCGTGATCGAACCTGGCAACTTCAATTCGAACATTATGCAGAATATGAAAAAACGGCAAGCCGAACTCACACACAACGCCGACGCCACCTTATTCGCTGACGAATACCAAAGTATGCAAGGATTCACTAAGACTGATCGATCCACACACGCCGATCCTCAGCCAGTCGCCGACGCCGTGATCGATGCCCTATTCTCAGCGCAACCGAAACTACGATACCTGGTTACGCCGAATGACGGAGAAGCGCGCTATGCCGTCGGTTCAGTCATCGAGAAGCTGGTGCAGATTAATAACGACCACCGTCACACCATTGCAGATGCCGATTTGATCGCGATGCTCGAGGCTGAGCTCAAAAAGGCGAACGCCCACAATGCAAGCGAGGATAACTAAGTGTTTACGCTTACGATTCACCCGTTGCTTAAGCTGGTTCGCAAAATGGCCGGCGTACAGCCTAACGAATGGCGTGCCACGTTAACCTCGTTCAGCATCGCGTTTTTACTGATGAGTGCGTACTTTGTGTTACGCCCGGTGCGCGATGCGATGGCCAGTGATTGGAGTGACACTGAGGTCAGCATGCTGTGGAACATTCAGTTCTTTGTGAGCTTGGGCCTGATTGCGGCATACGGCTGGCTTACGAGCAAGGTGCCGTTCAAATTCGTCGTCCCCTTGGTGTATGCCCTATTTGCTGGCAGCTTCACGCTGTTCTTTTGGGTCAGTGGCGTTACCGAGAGCGCAATACTGATGAACAAAGTATTCTACGTTTGGGTCAGTGCCTTTAGCCTGTTGCACATTTCCCTATTTTGGAGTTTGATGAGCGACACGTTTTCTGCCGATCAGGGCAAGCGATTGTTTGCAATTATCGCCGCCGGTGCCAGCGCCGGCGCGATCATTGGACCACTTGTCCCAACCTTGTTTGCAACGCGCTTGGGGTTGGAGAGTCTGATGCTGATCGCTAGCTTAGGTTTACTCTTAGTACTGCCGTTGGTGTTCTACTTGCACCGGCTTAAGTCGAGTCAGTTGGCTACGGCAACACCGACCGGACGGTTCGACACTAAGGCTGACGGTATTGGTGCAAAGTGGCATGCCGGCTTTGGTGCACTGATCGCGACCCCATACTTATTGCGCATTGCCGCGTTCATTCTGGTCTACGTATTTTTGAGTTCGTTTATCTATTTTGAGCAAAAAAGTATTCTGGCCGACTATCCGCGAGCTGAACGGGCGCAACTGCTGGGGCTGATCGACTGGGCCGTTAATACACTGACCTTCGTCACTGCATTTTTTGTGACGGGTCGTATCGTAAATCGGCTTGGCATGGTTGTGGCGTTGACTTTGCTGCCTTTACTGTTAGTGGTCGGATTCATTCTGTTAGCCATCACACCAACGGTACTGGTTTTAGCTGGCGTGCAAATACTGCGACGCACCAGCAACTATGCCATCACCCGCCCGGCCCGAGAGATGCTTTTCTCACGCGTAAGCCAGCAAGCGCGCTACCAGGCCAAGCCGGTGATCGACGTCGCGGTGTATCGTGGCGGTGACGCCTTAAGTGGCACCCTGTTTGCCTTATTAAGTGAAGGACTGGGATTAGGTCTAGCAATGTTAGCCTGTGTTGGCGCTGCCCTCAGTGTGCTGTGGGCTCGACTCGGGCAGCGCCTTGGACAGGCATACGATGGCAGGCGGCTGGCACCCAGTTCGAATGAACTGCCAGAACCTCAAGCCGTAAAATAAATAGACTCAGATCAAGGTGATGCTTCCGGCACATCACGTACCAGCATCACCTTGGCCTGACCGGTTCGAAAGTTGGCATTTTGAATACCGTCAAGAAAATCGAACAACAGAGCAATATCATCACGACCACCCAAGGTGTCAATCTCAGCAGTCCAGTAAAAATTGTTGCGTGATTGCACGTTCGGAAACACCGTCAGATTAATGGATGGACTACGGCAACTGTAGTTTACCAAGCTGCGATATTCATTTACGTTGGGAATTCGCCAATCTCTATAATTAGCCCAGTCAGCATCGTCCGCAGCCTGCAGGGCAGCTTGCCAATCGAACTTAGCATCTTCGCCCGTCATGCAGTTGTTACCACTGCGACCGACAGTGCATCGGGCCCACATTAACCCAGTCAGCGTATCGGTGACCGTCGCATCATCGTGTACGACATAGCGCGCGTCCGGTACATCATTGAGTATGTAATCAAGACAAGTTTGTTGTGCTGCAACGTTGGTAACAGCCAATAGGCTCAAAAAATAAGACAAAATAAGTACACGCATTATGGCACCTCCGTTGCGATGTAAGCTTGATAATCATCGGTGCGCATGAGGCGCACGTGGTAGTGACTGAAGGTGCCCGAGCGATACCAAGAACGATCTACGCCATCCTGAAAACCGATCCGCCGCGCGCGCCCAATATCATCTCCAGACTCTGGGTGCCCGGGTGTCGAACTCCAGTAGTAATGACTCATAGTGTTCGGAAAGTAGTCGGTATCAATCGTGGGGCCGATGGACTTACCGCGATCAACCAGCGTCGACAACTCTTTAATGTGCGGAATACGCCAGTCGGAAAAACCGCATAATGCTTGTTCGTTCAAACTGGTTACTAGTGTATTCCAATCGTCGTAGTACTCACCATGCACACTAGCGACACCACGACCTTCCGCGCCGATTCCGCCCCAAAAGTAGGTGTTATCTTTGTCCTGTACACCGCCGTCATCGGTCTTCACCTCCCAAACAAATCCGGTGAGATTATCGCGCACGCATGACCAGACACTGGCGGACGCAGGTAGCGCCTCGCCACTGGCGGATAACTTGGTGTAGGAAAAGCCGGCTTTGCCATCACTGTCATCGGCTTGCGTAGCATCCAGGCCATGAGAACAACTCTGCTGCAGGATTATCGCACCACTACAATCGGCGTTAATACCGCTTGGATAGTTGCCGCCGACCAGCAAACCCGAATCGGGTAATCGAAAGCGAAATGGCGGTTGTGCTGTTGCCGACTCATCGTCCAGCAACAGCAGCAACATCACCGGTGTGATAGCAGACTGCTGAGCAAAGACTAAAGCAGGTAGAATAAGCGCCAGAAGCGAAGCGCCAGCGAGTGACCGACCTTGGAATAAATGAGTCGCATGGCATCGCGCTGATCGAGGCCTTGATAAATGGGTATTGGGCATGGTAAATCCATCACGTAGTGGTTGACGCCACCCTGACTCATCACAGAGCCACCTACCCGAGTGTCAAGACTATCAGATTAATATACAATTGACTAAATACTTCGGTAGTATTGTGAACACGTTAAATATGCTCGATTTCTAGGAGTCAGAACTTAAACTGGCGCGCTCTTTCTCCAACCGCTTGTCTAAGCGTTTGAGCACACCGGATGCATAATCTTGGCAAGCAGTGTTATCGACCAAACCATTCTTGCTGAGTAAACGTGTGCGCATTTTTGCGGCGGAAGGATGCGGCGCAAGCACGAGTTGACAGTCCAAGCTTGCTAGATTAGCGAGTCCACGTCGATAGGCCGCTAAGTATTCCAAATGATCGTTAAATCGATAATCATCGCGACTCACCGGCGATAGACTATCGGCGTACACAAGATTTACGCAGACCGACTGCTCACAGGATTGCCATTGCCAACTCAACGCGCCATGGGTATGCCCGGGTGTGGCGTGTGCTTGCAAGCGCAATGCACCCAGTATCACCGGCTTGGTCAGATCGACAATATCATCAACGTTGGCAGCCGGAAACGCATCATGCATGCCCGCCTGCGGATCGTTAGCCGCCACAATTCCGGAGGACAGCACCGGCGCTGCGGCTGCAGATGCTAACAAACGCGCACCGGAAATTTTTTGTAGTTCAGCAAGCCCTGCCACGTGATCAAAATGCTCATGACTGTGCAGCAACAACTCAATATCTCGCAGTTCAAATCCTAACGCCTGCACATTGGCGGCGATGACAGCAGCACCAGCCTCGGTGCCACCGTCAATCAAAATGTGTCCAGTTTCACCAGTAATCAATAACGCCGATATACCGCATGTGCCGACGTAATAGGTATTTCCGTAAACCTTAAACGGCGGACCAGGTTTGTCCCAATCATCCCAATCGTCGCAGGCCTCAACCCATGCATTCTGGTTGTGGGGCGTACTAATTGCCTCATCGGCCAATGCCGATTTTGGCGTATCGATGATAAGCGTGCATAGAAACAAAAGCGCAGTAAGTATTTTCATAGTGCGGCACCCATTGGGGAATCCTGGAGGTTGAGTCGGGTCGTCAATCAATCTAAATCGTGCCGTCAGTTTGCAGTGGAAATCCCATCTTATGAAAGAAAATTAAAAATAATAAATCCATTCGCAGCAGGTCGTGCATCAAAGCACAAACCTAACCAAATTCACACTGAAAATGAAATTCACTATCGTACTTTTACTGCTTGCCACGCCTGGCTTGGTCAAGGCTACCGATCAGGACCTGCATCAACAATTAGAACATATGGACGCGCTGCTGTTTGAAAATGCGTTCAATCAATGCGATCTGGACGTACTCGAACGTATCACACACACCGATTTCGAGTTCTACCACGATCAGGGCGGCGAACAGGATCGCGCTGAATTTTTTGCCGCTATACGGAAAAATATTTGCGGGAACCCTGATGCCAAACCAATTCGAAAACTCGCCCCAGGGACACTCACAGTATTTCCGATGTACGACGATGGTGAGTTGTACGCAGCCCTGCAATCGGGCGAACATGACTTCTACATTCGCGCTGCGGACCAGTCAATGGTCAAAACCGGCACGGCTCGGTTCACCAGCCTCTGGGCACTGCACAACACGCAATGGTTACTCAAACGTGTTCTCAGTTACGATCACCAACCCTCGACCATCGTCTACCCATCGCAAGCGGTAGAACGTGACATGGATGCGGGCTTTCGCCCTGCGTTGTTCGACACCGAGCGCCGTATCAGCGCCTTGCTCAAACAACACCACATTCCCTCGATCGGCATGGGTGTGATTGAAGGTGGTCGCCTGCAACAGCTTCGTATGTTCGCAGCCGAACAAGCACCACCACTCGATGCCATCTATAAAGTTGCCTCACTGACCAAACCGATTGCCGCGTTGGTCACGCTGAAGTTGGTTAACGAAGGACGTTGGGACTTAGACTCACCATTATCACGTTACTTTGTGGATCCGGATGTCGCCAAGTCTGCCGAGCTCCGATCACTGACCACACGTCACGTGTTGAGTCATCAATCTGGGTTTCCAAACTGGCGCTATCTGTCACCAAACAACACACTCAGGTTCGAATTCAAACCCGGCACCCGATATCAGTACTCCGGCGAGGGCTTTGAGTATCTGCGCAAAGCCATTGAGGCCAAACTCGGTCAACCTTTCGAAGACGTCGCGCAACAAACTTTATTCGAACCTCTCGCCATGCTGGACACGCATTTCTATTGGCATGACCAGGTGGACGCAAGGCGCTTTCAACCAGGCCATGACGCCGACGGTAAGAAACTGCCCGTAGCACGACACACCCGAGCCAATGCTGCCGCTAATCTGCTCACGACAGTCGAGGACTACGCCAA
The DNA here is from genome assembly GCF_014651515.1 of Arenicella chitinivorans. Classification (NCBI taxonomy): domain Bacteria; kingdom Pseudomonadati; phylum Pseudomonadota; class Gammaproteobacteria; order Arenicellales; family Arenicellaceae; genus Arenicella; species Arenicella chitinivorans. The sequence continues at coordinate 86,934 of NZ_BMXA01000002.1, read as the reverse complement.
GTTTATGATCTATCTCAGCGCGGGCGCTGAACTGGATCCGTCGTTGTTTGCTGAAATGGTTAGGCCACACGTGGACGTCAGCCAGGCAAGCACCTTCGCTCTTGGCTGGCAACGGTTCGATATTGCCAGCACCGACAGCCAACCATCAGAGTATGTGTTGCAGCATACCGGTGGCGACCCAGGTGTAAAAACCATTGCCGTGTTAATGCCGCAATCACAGCGTGGACTAGTGTTACTCTCCAACTCAGAGAATGCGACCAAACTGTGGGGCAAAATAATTTCCGAACACTACGGTACACTCGGCATCTCATTGACCAACGCCAATTTTCAATAATATTGACTGACACAAGAGTAAATCACTATGCATGAGATCGTCGACCCGTTTGTCCCGTTCGCTGTTTTCCTCTCCATTATTGTGATCGTTGCCCTGGTATTACGCCACAAATACCGTTTGAAGAAACTGCAAACCGATGCGATTTTCAAAGCGCTGGACAACGCGGAATCCGTGAACGCGGAGATCATTCATGCTATCCGCCAACCCGAGTCGCCACTGGCGAAGGATTTACGCCGTGGTGTGCTACTTCTGGCATTCGCTGCTGCGCTCGCCGGATTTAGTCAATTTCTCAGTATTCTACGTTCCGATGAACTCAGTGAAGCTATATTGGGCCTGTCCTTGTTCCCAGCCGCAATGGGCTTAGTGTACCTAGTTTTCTACCTCGCATCGAAACGCCGCTAGTCAACTGAAATGACAAGCAAGTACGCGGCACTGCCAGAGGACAAACTGGTAGTGCTGGTTCAAACCACGCTTGATGGTGACGCCTTTTCCGCGCTGGTATCACCACTGGCTGGTGAATTGCAGGCGTTTTTGACACGCTTGACTGGCAATCCTACACGCGCCGAAGATTTGGGACAGAATACCCTGTGGAAAGCCTATCGAAAGATCGACAGGTTTGCCGGCAAATCCAGTTTTAAAACCTGGCTATTCAGCATCGCGTACCATGAATTTTTGCAAGCGCAACGCAAAACCAATAGCATTACCAGACTGATAAACGCGGTGTCTGAACGGGTCTGCGAATCAGCCGAATCCAATATTAGTCAACGACTCGACCTGCAACGTGCACTCGACGCGTTATCGATTGAGGAGCGTGCCGCCCTACTGCTGGCCGAAGCCTATGGTTTTAGCCACCCGGAGATTGCGTCGACGCTTGCTCTACCGCTTGGCACAGTGAAAACGCTGATCCGACGCGCGAAAAGTAAACTTGCCAAAAAGTCGCAATCCCACCAACATTGACATGGATACTATGACCACCAACGATCCAGATCAACAGACCACCGACCTGCTCGACGCGTTACGAACGCAACCGTCTAACCAAGCAACTGCCCCGAAAAACTCTAAGCTCGCACGTAGGTTGTCTTACCAACAATACCGTAAAGCTATTTGGCTGACCCTGGTGTTAGTCACCGTCGCCATCATCGTGAAACCGCTTGTTTCACCGTTAATTGACGCTGCGCTGAACGCACAAAACGGAATTATAATCGGCGTCTTGCTCATATTTTTTGTGGCGATAATCAGTATCCTTGTCAGCGAGACAGACACCACAGATTAGGATCCAACAAAAAATACCCCGACCTAAGCCGGGGTACTAAATAGCCTATCAGACTTGTTTTATGGCACGACCACAAAGTTTTCAGTCATTGGACACATGCCATCAACATCCACGGTGTAATCCCAGTCCGCAGTGGTGTCACCAAACGGCGGATTGCCGGTTTTCAAATACACTTGGGTGCGAGCGCAATGCTTGGGCGAGACATTGTAGCTACGACTACCACCCTTCGGGTTGTCGTAGTAATAAGTCTTAATAAAGAAGCCTTTACCAATGCCTGGACCACTGCCGCGATACTTGTTCGTAAAACACGCATTGCTCGACAAACAGGTTGAGTCATCAACACTGATCGATCCGCGATGCACATGGTGGTCGTAGCGTTTGGTTACGGTAAATCCCTCGAGCTTTTTGAGGTTTGATGACAACCAACCGAGCAAGTAGGTACCAGGATATGTGGCATTAAAATCACCCGTGTAGTATTGATTCGGATGCGTACAGTTTGCCCATTCCAACGTCTCGCGACATAAGTCCATCGCAATACTGATTTCGGCTTCACCGGTTCGACAAGCGGTCGGCGTGGTTTGACCAAACACGGCCCATGGGTCACAACGCTCTTTGTGTTGCACACTGATATCTAACCAACGCTTCATCTGTGCCAACGGTCCTTGATTGCCACGATAATCAGCAAATATCTGTTGATGGGTGTAAGCATTGTAGATCGTCGGACGCTGATAGTTATTCGTCGAGTGGTCAACCGCAGCCCAGTTCGCTGAAGTGGTGTCCTGTACAAACTGATTGTATTTGGTCATCACGTTGGCCGGTGTGATACTCGCCGCCAAACCCGCGGGGCCACCAACTTGATCGGCATTGATTTTGACATCCAATCGATCCAGAGTTTCGGTTAAAGACGACGACGAACCCGCTGCACCGCTGGCAGAAAAGAAATCACCAATGGTGGCACCGAGCTCTGCTTTTGCACTTTCGCGCTCCTCATAAGAGTACTTCTTGGAGTCAAAGTGGAACACCAGATACAAAGCCGACCCAAGATTCACGCTATTAATGTAATTGTCACCACAACGTTCACGGAAATCCGCTTTAGCCTGGTCGTCATTCGGAGACAATACTTGGTTCACCAGCTCTGGATAAATCGCGTTGGCGGGCGTGTTTAGCTTCCAGAATTCCCGGCGATTCTTAACCTTGACCACAAATCGGACAATCGTCTCGTCGGTCGCGGATTTTAAATAGCGTTCCTTCTCGCCAGATAACCCCAAGGTGAAATCATCGGAATTGAAACCAACTTCCGCGGATTGCGACACCTCCAATAGCTCTGCCAAGTGGCGGTTATCGTTAACATAGTCAATGCTGAAGGTGCTGGGCTGCAGAGGCGGTGTTTTGGTAATCGTAAAATTAGCATGATTCACATCCAAACACGTTTCTTTCAAGGTGCCACGAATCAAGTCGTAGCCATCACCCAGGTAAAAGCGACCATCGCTTGACGTGGTGCGGCCCGACACCGTGCCTTGACCGGCCATTTTGGCACGCGCCAGACTCGATTTCTTAACCCGATTATTGGCCTGAAAATACTGCGCATTTTTTTGATCCATCGCACTCATCGCCGACGGATACTTGGCATATAAATTGTTGGTCGAACGCGGATTGACCAAGGTATACCCAGAGCCAGTTCGATACGAGCCTGTATACCCGGTGTTTTTAGCGCGCACACGATATCGATATTTACCCTGCCCACGGTTGCTCAGATACGACGACGTGCCATACCCGTTATACACCCGACTCCACGAGCCACCGTTCTTACTCTCATACAACTCGTACTGCACCGGAAAGCCGTATCCATTACTGGCGCTCCACGACACACGCAAGGCATTGCTGTTGGTATAAGGGGCATAGCTAATTGATGTTGGCGTGCTTGGCGCTCGGTATGGACCTCCGCCACCACCCGGATCACACTCGTCAATCGGGATTACCGCTCTGTCCACATTCGCCCCCGGACTCTTTTGCAGTGGCTCTATACAGTCAATCGGTATTAATTGCGGACTGGCGGACGGTGTTAAAGTGGCTCGCGTATCAGTTTCACTGGCATGCAGGGTGCCAATACTGGCCAAGCTAAACGCCGCTGCTATGGGAATCGCTAAGTAAAGTTTACTCTGTTTCATGGTGACAAATCTCCTGTTGATGGAGACTTAATACTCACAGAAAGCAAGGTAATGAAGGTTATGGCGAGCTAAGTTCGACGTGATATTGATCTAATGGAAAAGTAATGGCGAAACAACCAGATATAGGGCAAAAGAGTGACAAGTGTCACGCAAAATACATCAAGCGATGGACGAATCACGCTGACTTCTGAGCGACTCCCCACCACAGGGAGCCGCTCCTGAATCGTATCAGTGACTGTTATTTAGCCGGTAGAATCGAACTTGATCAAAATCGTTACCGTTGCCGGTATTGTTTTGCGAGTAAGCGCCAGCTTTGAAGTACATCCACTCGTCGATCACGTCATAACCGGTACCGCCAGCAACCAAATTGTCCATATCAATTTCAAGCTGCCCGATGATCTCACCGTCGCGATCACCTCGGCGTATGACGACCTCGATTATTGCACCAACATTGTTGATCTCATAAGAGAACAATTCACCCAGCTCTATCCCCATGTCGATCGGGTCCGCCGCATTGCTGGCGCGACTGCCGATGATGTCAAAATTGATGTCATCACCGCCACGAACTTCATGCGCTGCATATATACTGCCCTTGGTATTGCCTGGCAGTTTACGATAGTACAAGCGCAGCGGCTCGTCGTCTTCGGCATGGATCTGACCGATGATCACTCGCCCAACCTGGCCCGAGGCGCCGGTACTGGTAACCTGGTCAATACTCAAGGTCGCCGTCAACCGACCACCACGTGCGCCAATATCTGGATTCGGCGGCTGGTGATCCAAGGCCCAGTTATTAGCGCCAACACCTTGTGTGCTGATGCTGTCATCGCCGGCGCGCAACATCTCGCGTAATTCGGACCGCACATAGCTGGTATTTTGTGAGGTTCTTGCTCCGGCTACCGTTGACTTAAAAACCATCGCGCCATCCGATCCGGTAAAAAAATATGGCTCCGAACCAGGAAACATCTCGCCAACCAGAAAATGAAAATCTTGTGTGCGCGCGGAGAATCCGTCACCGTTGCCAAATACGTTTCCGGCCGAACTTGTAATCGGACCATTGTCCGGATTCGGTGCATCCAGCGCCCAATCGGTCAGATCGAAGTTGAACCAAGGTTGCACATCTGGGTTGATACCAAAATGGAGCGCGTTTTTCTCCGCGTCTGTGTACTCAACCACAATTAGACGTTCTTCGATCACAGGCACCCAAAAGGTGATTCGAAACGTGCGACCAAAAATGCGAAACACCTTGGTCACCTCTTTCCAAACCAGTACATATTCTGTCTCAACTGGCTGTACAAACACACCGTCCGGTAAAGTTGGAATCAATTCGATATCTGGATGATCGCCGGTGGGCAGTTCAACCGGCGGCAAGTCGACGACCTCCGGACTAAAAAACGGCGTAAATCTGACGGCTACTTGCGTGATATCAATGCCATTGTCGTTCACCATGGCCGGATCAAGACCCGGGCTGTTTGACGACCCCACTGCATTTGAATTGGCGTAGAAAGCGAGCATTCCAAAATCAAATGACGCAGGGCTAGAGTCCGCCACACTGTAGGTGTTACCTAAGAAGTTAGCGGTAATTTCAAGGCCATCTGACGCAGTTCGAGTCAGCTGAAGGTCCACCGTATAGGTGGTCTCGGGTTGAATCGCATAACCAATATCGTCGCTATTGCCAAGCGCGGTAAAACCGCTGGATGTGGTTAGTAGTCGCCCAGTAGCAGATGGGTTCGATCGTCGGATATCTAAGTCGGTTGCAGAATCAGCATTCTCCACATCAAGCTCTAGATAGTATCCCGGTAACCCCGCAAAATCCGGGTTCGGGGACGCCGAACTAAAGCTGGTGTGTTGACCTAATTGATCCGGTCCAGTTCTGCCCAAGGTGTCGAAAATACCAATCCGTAGGTCTTCACCCGTCGCGGCGACGGTGGTCGGCGTCACAAACGAGACAGTCGCGTGCAGCACATCGCCGGCATTAGCCAGAGATTGACCATTAAACAGACCGTGAATTTGACGACCGGATGATCCGCTTACCAATCCGATAGAGTTGCTATTGATTTCGATGGCGTCAGCCGTGCTGGACGCAAAGTAGTCCATGTCGGTCACAGCGGTACCATTACTGGCAAGGTCATCGTCCACCACATTTGATCGGATAAACTCGACCCTTAGATTCGTGATGTCTAAACCATTGTCAGGCTGACCTGGGACGTTGCTGGTACCCATCGCATCCGAGGAAACATTGATCGCCAACATACCGAATTGGGTCGACAAAGGTGTGTCATCGGAAATCGTAAATGACCGCCCCAAAAAGTTTGCCGACACGTCCAAACCATCTTGTGTACGGACCGCAGTCAAATACACCGTGTAATGGGTATTCGGCAGTATGGTGTAGCCTATGTCTTCACCATTTTGTCGCGTAAATCCACCATTTGTATTTAGTAGACGCCCGGTTACCGTCGGATTTGAACGGCCTATCTCGAGGTCTGTGAGCGGGCTATATCGCTCGACATCGACCTCAACGTAGTACCCCGGAAGACCGGCATACAGTGGATTCGGATTACTTGAGCTGAAGGTGGTATTGGCACCCAACTCCGTGGCTGAATCACGACCAAGGTGGTCAAACAAACCGAAACGAATATCATCGCCACCAATCGACACCGTGTCTGGTGTCGTAAAGCTCAAAGTCGCGCGCAGCATATCGCCAACGCGCTCCAACGATTGAGTCGGAAACAAGCTGTGAATATGACGCCCGGACGGACCACTGACAACGCCCACCGAATTGTCGTTGAATTCGATCGCACTTGTACTGTTGGACGCGAAATAGCGGGAGCTCGCTCCAGCCGTGCCATTGCTTGCAAAATCGTCAGCAACCACCACAACAGACTCGTCGCTGCCACCATCGCCCGAACCGTTACCACCATCATCGCCGCCGCCGTCACCCGTGTCCTCGCTCGTAACCGATTCAACGACGAGACTAACAAGATCGATACCGTTATCGACCTCCCCAGCGACATTCGAAGTACCGAATGCGCCGGACGACGCATTGATCGCTAACATGCCAATATTGTACGAGGCCGGAAGTAAGTCTGTCGCCGTATAAGACGCGCCTGCAAAGTCGGCCTTGATTTCCAGCGTACCCGTTGCGGTGCGCGTCACCGTTAACACCACGGTGTACTGCGTGTCTGCCTGCAATGCGTACCCAACATCAGGGCCGTTTCCAATACTGGAAAAACCAGATGAGGTAGAAATAGAGCGCCCGGTCATGCTGGGATCTGAACGACGAATATCGAGGTCTGTGGTCGGATCCGCGCTTTCCACATCCAATTCTAGATAAAAGCCCGGCAACCCCTCAAACAGTGGATTCGGTGTGCTACTGCTGTAACTGGTGTTTTGCCCTAGTTCAGTATCCGTTGTTCGCTCTAGGTGATCAAACAAACCGATCCGCAGATCCTCATTCGTCGACCCCACAGTTGTCGGCGTCCTAAATGTAATCCTTGCCTCAACATAATCGCCTGGCGCAGCCAAAGTCTGCGTGTCGAACAAACTATGAATCTGTCGACTCGATGTGCCACTGACCAAGCCAATTGAGTCGGCATTCAATTCAATCGCAGCGGAACTGCTCGACGCAAAGTATTGCGCATCGGTATTCAACGGATCGGTACCATCAATGGCGAACACATCATTGACCACTTCCGCGAAGATGCCAGTGCCCGGTTCTCCACCAGGATCACCACCATCGCTTGGTGTGCCCGCAGTAAATGATACAGTGAAACGGGTAATATCCAGCCCATTGTCATTAATCGTATTGGGGTCCAGCCCTGGCGTATTACTTGAGCCCGCCGCGCCCGTAGAAGCGCCGATCGCCAACATGCCTAGGTGATAGGATGCTGGCGCCAAATCAAGCGAGGTGTGTGACTGACCATTAAACGTCGCCGTAATTTCCAACGCGCCTGAAATTGTACGCGTCACACTCAAGTACAACGTGTAGGCAGTATTTGCCGCAATCGTATAACCAAAATCTGGCCCACTTCCAAAGGCTGTGAAACCCGTCGATGTACCAAGCAAACGGCCGGTAGCCGAGGGATCAGAACGACGAATATCCAAGTCCGAGGTAGGATCCGCACTTTCGACATCTAGCTCGACGTAAAAACCCGGTAAGCCTGAGAAACTTGGGTTGGGCGACGCGCTACTGTAACTGGTATTTTGCGCCAGCTGGTCGGGCGTATTCCGCTCTAAGTGATCAAATAAACCAATGCGAATATCCTCATTGCTGGTTGCCACCGTCGTCGGCATTAAAAACGAGATTTCAGCCTCGAGCTTATCGCCGGGGTTGACCAGCTTTTGGGTTTCAAACAAAGCATGTAATTGACGACCTGAAGCGCCACTGACTAAGCCAATCGAATTGGTATTGATCTCGATGGCATCTGGTGTACTTGAGCCAAAATACCGGGCATCGGTCACGGCTGTACCATCTACCAAAAAGTCATCATTGACGACATCGACGGCGTTCGACGAACCCGCAAAGGCGAGCAGCAGTAGGGTAAAAATTATGCGTTGGGGCTTTATGTTCATGGACACTATTTCTATTCATTGAAATTCAAGACACATGGAAACTTACACGGCATTTTCCACTCGATGCACTTCCACGCGAGCATCCGCATGAGCATCACATTTTGCAGGAATCTCTAACGACAGAAATTCCTCCTCCGGTGGCAAATCCTTGCTGCGTTAACGCGCACGGCGATCAATACGCACCCATATTGTATGACCAAATATAGAAATATTGGTCTTACAATAAGAGGGCGCCACATCCACAGTTAAGCGTCTAGGACGACAGCAAGCGACTCGCTAACGGTCAGAGGCGTACAGATACAAAGCCAGTAGATAATTGCTATTTTGGATTATTGCTTTTTTTGTTTATCGCGCAAAAACCACCATCAATCTGCGTGAGAGCACATGGCGCGCACCCTTTTTTGATTGACAATCGACCTCTAACCAAAGCAGATTTAATATCAAAACAAGATAAGTGTCAAATAATATGGTCAGACACTTAAGAGAATAATTGTAATACACAAATGAAAACGTGCAGACGCCTGCGCCCCACAACCCGGAGGAATAAAGCGATTGTCCGCGCCCTAGCCAACTCCGACACTAGTCAGTAATTCAGTGCAGCAAACCAAGCAAGTAAGTAAGCTCGCAGGCGTTCTTGTCAACACATCTGGCTACCTGAAATACGCTAGAACCAACTCGATCTTCTCGCGCCGCAAGCTGCAGCGCGATTCATACGCCACAGTAACTAAACATGGAGAAACCATTCATACAGGCTTGCTGCTCATCCGTGGCAACGCTGAGCCGCGCCGGTGCGCTAAGGGCAAACAGATACGGGTTTGACACTGACTATGACACCACTTTCGCATTCCTTTGTGTGCCCTTGGCGCTGGCCACAGACTAGTGGAGAGGCCGCTCTTATAAAGGAGTAGGGTTTAGATTCCGCGCCGCCTCGCCCATCGAGACACTCAACATTACGCCCCTTTTTGAAGCACAAACATGTGATAAGCAAACTCACCAGGGTGATGCTCAAAAATCGCAATCTCTCGCTCCAGATCCCCAATTGCTGCTGAATCAGTCATGCTTGGCTTAAGCTCTAAAACGCGCGCCTTTAGGGGGCTGTAGTAATCCAACCCGGCTTGTTCACTCAGCGTAAAATGATCAACAACCTCAAAGCCAGCTACCTGCATTTGCGTCAAGCGCGTCGCCACTGTTTGCAGATCCGCGTATTCTTGCTGCCAAAATTTAATCGCCGCCGCGCTTGGATTATTGGTCAGCCAAACTAGATCACTGATCACCATGCAGCCATGGCGCTCAAGTAACGGTCGCCACTTTACGAGCGCTTGCTCAATACCCATGATGTAAGCGGACCCTTCTGACCATATGCAATCAAAACTGGCCGGTGAAAATGGTAGCGCCATCATACTTGCGCAACTCAGTGTAATACGCGCATCTAACTGTCGTTCTGCAAGGCGCTTTCCAAGTTCATCGAGCGCACTTTGCTGGTTGTCGACTGCCACGATGTGCGCGTCGGTATGCTGCGCCAGCAACTGAGTGGAAAAACCTTTACCACAGCCAATATCAAGGATGTTTCGCGGTGTGATTGGGAGTGACGACAACGCCTTGAGTGAGTCGGCGTCATTGCCAGGCCCCCAGCGCGCTAACGGTTGGTACACCTTCATAAAGTCGGCCATGTATTGATCGTGCTTGTTCATAACGTTTTCCAACCATTGCAAATCGAGGATTACTTTATAATTGATGCGTCGCGGTTGCGATCAACTCAGAAGGGCAGCTCCGAAGCAGTCCAGGACGACCCCAGCCTACTCCACCAAGGCGCCAGAGAATGCACGGTTTTCGCCATTCTTCAGATAGGTGAAAACTACTCAATATTCTGCACCTGCTCGCGCATTTGCTCGATAAAAACTTTCAAGTCTACGGACGCCTTCGTTAAGCGCGCGTCCTGTGCTTTAGAGCCGAGCGTGTTGGCTTCACGGTTGAGCTCTTGCATGAGAAAGTCGAGACGGCGACCAGCAGGCTCGGGCTTGGCGAGCACAGCAGTGACCTCGTCAATGTGCACGGTTAAACGATCCAGCTCTTCGGCGACATCGGTTTTTTGCAGAAAGAACACCATTTCTTGCTCTAGGCGAGCTGGATCCAGCTGATCTTGGATATCGGCCATCTTCTCTTCCAATCGTGCACGAAAATTGGTCGCGATCTCGGGCACAAACTCACCAACCTCGGCCACCACCTCACGCATGCTAGCGAGGCGTTGTAGAATCAGCTCAGCCATTTTGCGCCCTTCGGTGGCGCGCGAGACAATTAAGCCATCCAAGGCGTCATGCAACACCGTCATCAAATGGGCTTGCATTACCTCGGGAGCCACTTTCTTGGCTTGTAAAATGCCGGGCCAACGCAACACATCCACCGCGCGAATCGGCTGCATTTCCGGCACGTCTTTTTTGATCGCTTGGAGCAATGATTGCAAGTTACTTGCTGCGTCAGCATTGGGCTCCAAACCGCCAGCTTCATTTTCTTTGAGACGAATAAAGCAGTCGATGCGTCCGCGCGCGAGCTTGGCAGATATAGCCTCACGCAGCAGGCCCTCGTGCACACGCAGCTCTTCAGGCATGCGCGGGGCGATTTCCAAGTAGCGATGATTCACACTTCGCAGCTCGCAACTAAGTTCACCGAGTTCCGTTTCGACTGCCGCCTGGGCGTACGCGGTCATGCTTTGCGTCATAATTTCTCCTATGTGTTACGATTATGGAAAAACCGCAACCAATTGTGTTTCAAGCTATTTGTTGCGAACAAAAATTTTGTTGATTTTCGCAGCGAGCGACTATAATACCTGAATGAGCATCCTGAAACCTAAACCGCAAAATATTCCAGCCATGCCGCTGCGACCCGATACGATGGTCGAGCATTACAAAATTGGTAAGGTAATCGGCGTTGGCGGTTTTAGTGTGGTTTACAGTGCATTGGATACCAAGTCCAATACCGTGGTGGCGATTAAAGAATTCTACGCGACCAACTGCATGCGCCGCGCGCGCGACGGGTCACTGCATGTCTACCCTAAAGACCAGGAACACAAATATCACATCGGATTAAAGCGGTTTTTTGATGAAGGCCTGACGCTGTCACAGATTAATCATCCCAATATCGTCAACGTATCTAACTTTTTCCGTAGTAATAATACCGCGTATTTAGTGATGCGATTCGAGCACGGTAAAGATCTACGTTGGTTTATTAAGAATACCGAGTACGTGCCGGATGAAGAGTTTATTCTGAGTGTGTTCAGTATGGTGTTGGCTGGCCTCAAAGAGGTACACAAAAACCACTTTCTGCACCTGGACATCAAACCCAGTAACATTCTACTGCGCGCGAGCGGTGTACCGCTGATTCTGGATCTGGGCGCAGCCTATAAATTCCCGCAAAAAGAGCGCCACAAAGTACACACGCTAACGCATGGTTATTCCGCGCCAGAACAGCACGAAAAAGACAATCTTGATTTATGTTCTGACCTATATGCCATCGCCATGACCATGCGTGCCTGCATTACGCACAAATCGCCCCCGTCGGCGGTAAAGCGGCTGAAAAAAGACACACTAAGACCCTTGAAAGACACGCACGGTCGTCATTATCGTAAGAATTTGATTTTAGCGATTGATAAAGCCAGCAACCTCGATCCGAAACAACGTCCACAGTCAGTAGATGAGTTCGTGGAAATTATGACAACACGGTAGCTAAACACTGCTGGATTAAAACATGCATTATTCTCTCGCCCAACAAAGCCATCAGGGAGGTCGCGACTATAACGAGGATCGCACCGCGATCTACGAACGCGAAGACTGCGTATTGCTAGTTGTCGCTGACGGGCTTGGCGGGCATGCAGGCGGTGAAATCGCATCGCAAGCATTTGTGGATGCCATGGGTGACTCGTTTCGCAAAGCCACACCGCAGCAGCTGGCCAAGGCAGACAGCTTCCTAACCCTGTCGATCAACTACGCGCACCATACGATCCATCGTCGTGCAGTAAGTCAGGGCTTCAACGTTGAATCCCCGAAAACTACCTGCGTGGTGTGTCTGATTTACAAAGGTATTGCACACTGGGCACACTCAGGCGACAGTCGACTGTACCTAATTCGAAAGCGCAAAATCCGCGAAGCGACCGAGGATCACGTTTCGATTAAGCCAGGACGTGAGCACAACAGTCCAATCAATCGCTGCGTCGGTGGCTTAGAAAGCCCCCGCCCTGAAGTAAGTCAGCCGCACAAAATGAAAGACGGCGAGATCCTTTTTCTAGCTTCCGATGGTGCGTGGGCCTCCTTCAAACCAGAAGATCTTGACGACTATGTCGATCCGCAGCACCCAAGCCTGGGGCTCGACTCGCTACTACAGACCTTGGAAAATCGCAATAAGGCACCGAGTGACAACCTGTCGATCGTGATTCTGTTTTGGGGCGTCAAACAACTAGAGTCACCCAATTTCGACGAATTCGAAGAATCAAATTCGATTCAATTGTTGGATGAGTCAATTGCTGCCGCAAACCCCAAACCCGAAGAAAAAGCAGAAGCCGAACCGGCCAAGAAATTCGACATGAAAGACTTGGACAATGCGATTTACGAAATTGAGAGCTTCATTTCGGAACTAGACGAAAAGCTGTAATGCACTGGTGGTAAACTAACACCACCCTACTCTGACCCTTGGTGGTCAAAACCAATTTAGAATAAACAGTATGACGATTTCTCGCCCCAGCGGGCGCGCGGCCGATGAGCTGCGCCCGATAACCATCGAACGAAATTACACTGCACACGCCGAAGGCTCAGTATTGATCAGCTGCGGACAAACCAAGGTGTTGTGTACCGCCAGTGTCGAAACCCGCATTCCGCACTTTCTAAAAGGACAGGGTCAAGGGTGGATCACTGCTGAATATGGCATGTTACCCCGTTCAACCGGCACGCGAATGGGGCGCGAGGCTGCACGCGGCAAACAATCGGGTCGCACCCAAGAAATTCAACGTCTAATCGGCCGCTCATTACGCGCTGCCGTAGATTTAACGCAGTTGGGCGAACATTCAATCACCTTGGACTGCGATGTGATCCAAGCCGATGGCGGCACACGCACCGCTTCAATCACCGGCGCTTACGTGGCACTGAATGACGCGATAAATCACATGCTGAATAAAAAAATGATTAGCAAATCACCCATTGCTCGGCAAATAGCGTCGGTCTCGGTTGGCATTTATCAAGGCATGCCAGTCCTTGATCTGGACTATCCTGAAGACAGCACAGCTCATACCGACATGAATGTGATTATGGACATGAATGGCGCATTTATCGAAGTACAAGGTACGGCTGAGGGCGCACCGTTTACAGCCCAAGAAATGACCGACATGCTGGCGTTGGCCGACAAAGGCATTAAAGAACTCATCCAGTATCAAACACAGGCACTCGCGAGTTAGGCATGCAAAAGGTCGTCCTCGCCACCGGCAATGTCGGCAAAGTGGCCGAAATGCAATCCACGCTTGAGAGCCTGGGTTTCAGTATCGTTCCGCAGAGTGAATTTGATATTCCCGAGGCAGTCGAAGATGGCTTGACGTTTGTGGAAAATGCATTAAAAAAAGCCCGTCACGCCTGCGAGCTAACCGGCCTACCGGCAATCGCCGATGATTCTGGGCTAGAAGTACGCGCGCTGCACGGCGCTCCGGGGATTCACTCTTCACGTTACGCTGAAGGCCAAGGCGACGCGGCCAATAATGCAAAGCTGCTTGCGGCGCTTGCGGGCGTGAAAGACCGTCGCGCTCGTTTTCAATGCGTGATTGTTTACTTGCGACATGCGCTTGACCCAACCCCCATCATTTGCCAAGGTAGCTGGCAAGGTGAAATCACTGATGCACCATCCGGCAGCGCAGGGTTCGGGTACGATCCACTGTTCATGGTGCCCGAGCAAGGCTGCACTGCCGCGGCACTGCCACCCGAAACTAAAAGGACCTTGAGTCACCGTGCTCAAGCTCTAGCCCAACTCCAACAGGCATTAAATCACTTGTAACCCAGGTTGAGACACTCATGACTTTGTCTTTGAAAAAACACGCTAAATTCGCTGGTCGTAAAGGGCCTGTTGTTATTCTGGTCGCTGACGGCGTCGGCGTCGCACCGGCTGGACCTAGCAATGCTGTCACTGAAGCTCACACGCCGACCCTAGATAAGCTTGCCGCACAAACCCTTTACACCGAGCTAGCAGCGCATGGTACGGCGGTCGGTCTACCATCTGATGATGACATGGGAAACAGCGAGGTTGGTCACAACGCCTTAGGCGCAGGTCGAATTTTTGCGCAAGGTGCCAAGCTAGTAAACCAAGCACTCGACAGCGGTAAAGTATATGAAACTGATGTTTGGCAGGAGGCAATCGAACATGGTCGCAACAACACGCTGCACCTGCTGGGCTTGCACTCCGATGGCAACATTCATGCCCACACACAACACCTCTATGCACTGATGCGCAAAGCCGCCGAACAAGGTGTTAAGCAGTGCTGTATTCACATCCTACTGGATGGCCGTGACGTTGCTGCTCGGTCCGCATTAGTCTACATCGAGCAAACCGAAGCCTTAATCAACGAGCTCAACGCCCAATATGACAGCAATTTCCGCATTGCCAGTGGCGGCGGTCGAATGGAAATCACCATGGATCGTTACGAAGCGGACTGGGACATGGTCCGCCGCGGCTACCACTGCCATACGCACGGAATCGGCCAAACCTTTGGATGCGCAGCCGATGCGGTGGAAGCCATGTATGAAGCCACCGGTAAAGATGACCAATACCTGCCTGCCTTCGTGATTGCTAAAGACGGTGAACCGGTAGGCCGGATGCAGGATGGCGATGCCGTGATTCTGTTCAATTTTCGTGGCGACCGCGCAATCGAAATCTCGTTGGCGTACGAACGCGACCACTTTGACAAATTTGACCGCGACGAGCATCGCCCACATCCGAGCCTCTACTACGCGGGCATGCTGCAATATGACGGTGACGAGTTCATTCCAGCGCGTTATTTGGTCAACCCGCCGAATATCGACCGTACCATGGGGGAGTACCTGTGTGCTGAAGGTGTGAAACTGTTCGCAATCTCCGAGACCCAGAAATACGGTCACGTTACCTTTTTCTGGAATGGCAACCGCTCTGGTTACATCGATAAAGACTTGGAAACCTACATTGAGATTCCATCTGACAATATCGAATTCAATCAGGCGCCCGCTATGAAAGCGCGCGAGATCACTGAGAAAACGATTGCGTTGATTGAAAGTGGCGAATACCAGTTCGGACGACTTAATCTCGCGAATGGTGACATGGTTGGTCACACGGGTGACTTGGCTGCTGCCATTGAAGCGATGGAGGTGGTTGACGAATGCGTCGCCAAGCTGATTGATGCAATCGAGGCTGCTGGCGGCATTCTGCTCTACACCGCTGACCACGGCAACGCGGACATCATGTACACCGAAAAAAATGGCATTCGCACACCCAAGACCAGCCACACGCTGAGCCCGGTTC
Source organism: Arenicella chitinivorans (assembly GCF_014651515.1). NCBI lineage: Bacteria > Pseudomonadati > Pseudomonadota > Gammaproteobacteria > Arenicellales > Arenicellaceae > Arenicella > Arenicella chitinivorans. Next base: position 71,072 of record NZ_BMXA01000002.1, on the reverse strand, counting down.
CCTTCGCCATCGTCGACCCGAATTACAATGGTGAATACCAACTCACACCGCCACCCGATGCTGGTTTGACCCATATTGCCGCCACAACCATCAACCTGCTTGGATTCGAGGCGCCCGACGACTATCAGCCGAGTTTGCTGACATTCAAATAGGATGGACCCAAACACGGATGCGCAATAAACTAATCCACAAGGGTAGCCTGATCGACTTACACAAAGAGCGGGTCGATTTTCCCAATGGAGGGCACACCTATTTCGATATTGTTAAGCATCCTGGTGGCGCCGTGATTGCAGCGATCAACGAAAAAGACGAAGTTTGTCTGCTGAAACAGTGGCGACATGCGGTTGGGCGCTTTATTTGGGAGTTTCCTGCTGGCTGCCTGGAACCCAATGAACCACCGTTGGAGACCGCCCGACGTGAACTGGAAGAGGAAGCTGGGGTAAAAGCCCACCGCTGGCGGGATTTGGGCAAGATCGTGTGCAGCCCGGGATTCAGCAATGAAGTTTTGTATCTATTCGAGGCGCGCGACCTCGCCGATGGTCAAGTAAACTTGGACGATGCCGAACAATTGGACGCACACTGGCTGCCGCTGAAGACAGTAAAAGCGATGTGCCTGAACGGTGAAATCGACGACGCGAAAACGCTCGCGCTGTTATTACGGCTCGAATCCGACCACCCGTTTCTTTAACACGGGATTACTGGTGCGCGGTTAAGCTCGACAGTAAAGCCACATTTCGAGCCAGCGCACCGCGATGCGCATCGATAAACGCGCGGCCTCGACGCCCCATTTCGTCACGAAAATTAGCGTTCGCCAGCAACTCTGCGACCGTTTCAGCCAGCGCCTGCTCACTGTGCACCATAACGCCGGCCCCTTCCTTGATTGTCCATCGACTGATATCAGGAAAATTAAACATGTGTTGTCCGAACACGACCGGCACGCCAAGCGCACACGGTTCGAGAATATTTTGACCACCTAGTGGCACTAGACTACCACCGACGAAAGCCACATCTGAACTGGCGTACAGCAGGGACAATTCCCCCATGGTGTCGCCCAAATACACGTCCACATCACTATCGATCTGCGGCAGTTGATCGGTGCGTCGCACACCGATAAGGCCACGTCGCTGCACTTTGCGCGCCACCGAATCAAAGCGCTCTGGGTGCCTTGGCACCAACACCAGCAACAAGCTGGGGAACCGCGATTTAAGTTCTTTGTAGACAGAGAGAATAATGCCCTCTTCGCCCTCACGCGTGCTGCCGGCAATCCAGATCAGGCGATCCTGCCCCAACTGCCGCCGCAATACTTCGGCCGACTCAAACAAACTTGGTGGTACCGCCACATCAAATTTGATACTGCCAGTAATGCTGATTTTGGCTTCAGGCACACCCAGCAAGGCTAAATGCTTGGCGTCTAAATCACCTTGCACCGCAAAATGATCCACATGACTGAGGGTCTGTGAAACCCAATTTGAGAATCGTGCATAGCCACGATAGGAGCGCTCTGACAAGCGCACATTGGTGTACACCAGTAAGGCATCGTGCTGCTTCACGATGGCTATCATTTCTGGCCAGATTTCGGTCTCCATAATCAACGCGATTCGAGGTCGCACCGCCACCACAAAGCGTCGCATCGCCCAACTCAAATCATACGGAAAATAACAATGGCGCACGCGATCCTGCAGCATCATTTGAACCATCGCCGAGCCGGTCGGTGTCGTGGTGGTCACCAGAATCTTGAGTTCGGGTTGCTCGCTTAGCAACTGTTTGACCAGTGGTGCCGCCGCGCGCGCTTCACCAACCGAGACCGCATGGATCCAGTAATCAAACGGGCCCGCATCGCGAACCTGGCGCGGCACTACACCGAAACGTTCTGGCCACCGACGCCAGTACTGTGGATTGCGAAACCCGCGCAACACCAGCCCGATCAAACCAAACGGGATAGCCAAATTTAGAATGAGGCGGTAAAGCCAAATCATGACAACCAATCTTGTGGCACAAGGTATCTGGACAACAATTCTGCCTCGGGTGTTCCAGGTTTGGGTTCTGCGCGATACGCCCAGGCCACCATGGGAGGCATCGATACTAAAATTGACTCCGTGCGCCCGCCAGACTGTAAACCAAATAATGTCCCGCGGTCGAATACGAGATTGAACTCCACGTAACGACCTCGGCGCAGCAACTGCCAGTCACGGTGTGCTTGCTCATAAGGCGTATCTTTGCGTCGCTCGAGGATCGGCAGGATCGCAGGCAGGTAGTGGTCACCTACGTTGCGCATAAGGCCAAAGCAGGCATCAAACCCCGGCGTATTGACGTCGTCAAAAAACAAGCCGCCAATGCCCCGCTGCTCTTGCCGGTGCGGCAAGTGGAAGTACTCATCGCACCAAGTTTTATAGTCTCGATACGTGCGCTCACCAAAGGGTTCGCACGCCGAGTAGGCAGTTTGATGCCAGTGGCGCGCATCCTCTTCAAATCCATAGTATGGTGTCAGATCAAAACCACCACCAAACCACCAAACTGGTGCGTCGGTGTCGGCACCTGCGACAAAGAATCGCACGTTCATATGCGACGTCGGGGCAAAAGGGTTGCGCGGATGAATAACCAACGATACCCCCATTGCCTCGAACGACTTACCTGCCAGCTCCGGTCGTTTGGCGCTTGCCGAAGCTGGCATTTTGTCGCCCATGATGTGCGAGAATAATACGCCACCTTTTTCGATCACGTTGCCATCCGCCAAAACGCGCGTGCGCCCCCCGCCCTGGCCGCTGTGGTGCGTCCAAGCGTCTTCTACAAAGTTCGAGCCATCTAACTGACTGAGCCCATCACAAATTGCGTCTTGCAGGGACTTGAGATACTGAACGACTTGGTCTCGCATGCGTCTAATAGAAGGTTGTTCAATTGGCGACCGATTATCGCAGGATTTGTCCGGTGATGGCATCCCGAATTGTCGAGGCAGACTCCGCACCACCGACCGGCGCATCCAAGACGAAATCCAACTCATCGCCCAACTCAGCCATCACCGTCTCAGTCGTTAGCAACGCTGGCTGGCCATGGCGATTGGCGCTAGTCGAGACGATGGCGTGCCCGTACTCTTGGCACAGCACACGACTAATAGGATGACCCGGAATACGCATGGCAATTGTGGTATGTTTGCCACGCACCCAAGCAGGGACGTGTGCTTTCGCCGGCAACAACCAAGTATTCGCTCCTGGCCAGCTAGCCTGAATCTGCTCAATCTTAGTCAGCCCAGCAAGCTCAGCATAGTCTTCGACCTGCGCGAGGTCACCGGCAATTAAAATGACACCTTGCGACGCATCACGTTGCTTTACCCGCAATAGTCGCTCGACGCTGCGTTGATTACGTGGATCGCAACCAAGACCAAAACAATACTCTGTTGGATACGCGATTACGCCACCGGCACGGAGCGTTTGCAACGCCTGACTGAGCTGTTGCTGAATTTGAGCTGAAACTGCGTGATCGTGAGCCATACACTAAGACTGAATGCGTACTTGGTTTTGAGACCATCGATTCTGCACCAAGCAACGCGCTGCAGACAAGGCTCAGGAGTCCGGTTTATTCAAATCCCAATCGTATTCAAATTCTGGACCACCGGCAGCACCGATGGCACCGGCGACTTCTGGACTCACGTGTTTACGCAGATACGCTAGCATACCCGCCTCATCGTCCGCAAAATCTTTGCCATACCAATCGAACAAAGAGGACAAAACTAATTGCCCATTCTCAATGCGCGCCGCACGAGGATGCTGCATAAACGCCTGTTCTGCGCCGTTCAGAAGAGCCTCGTTATTGTCACCATCGAACGCCGTTTTGAGCAAGTTCGGGCAGCCTAGACTGGCACAATTCAACACAAAGTGTAGACGATGGTCCTGCCAGTGTGGACGTAGAATGCCATGCTCAATATTGTCTAAACTCAGATCCTGCTGCGAAATCTTCACCGACTCGCGTTCCCAAGGACCCGCCGTAAAAACTCCAGAACGGATCTGACGAATACTACTAACCTCGTCGCCATTTTGGTAAGAACGGATCACGATCTCGACCGTTTTTGCGTTATACAAATTGATCCAATACGCCAACTGTTCACTGCGATTTAATTGGCGCGGTTCAAGTAATTGCAAATAGTCGAGATAGTCAGCAAGACGCTGCAGATCGACTTCGGTGACTCCCGCGTAATCAAACCGATTAATGCCACTTGGATGCGTGTCATCCAAATATCTATTTAGAATCGCTTGCCAAGGATCGTGATTCACATTAATCAGACTGCGTTCTTCGTAGTCATCCCAGAATTCAATACTTTTTGATTCCGGACCTGGTGCAGCCGAGACTAAGCCCGACACCAGTAATGCAACACTGCATGTCGCCCCGACAACCCATTTCCTCAACGCGTATAACACGCGCATCTCCTCAACCCAATAAAACATGGTTTCAACCTCATTGTCCGTTAGCCTTGGGGGATATTTGCTACGGCTATTTCGTGGAGGTGAACGCTTATTTTTCTGATGGGAATCTGCCCTACATGCTCCCTTTTATGGTAACGCTCACCATTAACCCCTGCGCCAATTATGGAACTTTTCCACCCATTTTAAAAGGGTTTGCGGCTGATGTGCTCGTTTCCAGTTCCCAGCAACGTATTTATTTGCCTCGGAAAAACTCGGATACAGGTGAATTGTGCCAAGTATTTTGTTCAAACCGATATTGTGTTTCATGGCTAAAACATACTCAGCAATCAGGTCACCAGCTTGATGACCAACAATAGTCACACCCAAAATTTTGTCTTTATTTCGCGGAGTGATGATCTTTACGAAGCCATGCGCCTCGCCGTCTGCAATCGCACGATCGAGATCATCGATACCGTATTTGGTAACCTCATAGTCGATATTCAGCTGCCTTGCATCTGCCTCACTCAACCCAACCCGTGCCACTTCTGGTGCGGTAAATGTGGCCCATGGAATCACTCGATAATCGACCTTAAACTTCTTCAAAAAGCCGAATAACGCGTTCACTGTGGCATACCAAGCCTGGTGTGAAGCCGCATGCGTAAACTGGTAAGGCCCAGTAATATCGCCGCATGCGAAGATATTCGGTACCGCCGTGCGCAGATATTGATCCGTGTCGATCGTACCGTTTTGGTTTAATTCAATTCCCAGAGAGTCCAAGGCCATTCCCTCGGTATTCGCTTTGCGTCCAACCGCCACCAACAATGCGTCAAAGGGGATTTCAATTTGCCCTTGCGCGGTGTCACAATGCAATAGTCGCTCGCGCCCATCACTTACCTTAACTGCCCTATGCCCGGTGAGAACGCGAATTCCGTCTTGAGCAAACCGCTTACTCACCACATCAACCACATCCCCATCTTCACGCCCCATGATCTGGTCGGCCATTTCGACGATGGTGACTTCAGAGCCAAGTTTGGAAAACGCCTGACTCAATTCGCACCCGATTGGTCCGCCACCCAAAACGACCAAGCGTTTTGGGCATTCATTTAACTGCCAAATATTGTCAGACGTGAGGTATTTGATTTTATCCAGCCCTTCGATCGGCGGAACAAACGGGCTGGCACCAGCCGCGATGATAATACTTTTAGTGGTAATTTCACGCTCACCAACACGCACCGTGTGCGGATCCACTATCTGCGCATCACCCTTTACGCACTCCACACCTAACTCGGTGTATCGTTCAACCGAATCATGCGGCTCAATCGCTGCCACCACATCCTGTACCCGCTGCATCACCTTCTTAAACACGGGCTTCACCGGCACCGACTCGATACCGAACTCGTCCGCTCGACGCATCAAGCTGGCCACTTTAGCGGAACGCAAGATCGCCTTACTTGGCACACACCCAGTATTCAAACAGTCGCCACCCATTTTGTGTCGCTCGATCAAAATGACCTTAGCCTTCACCGCAGCGGCGATATACGCACTAACCAAACCGGCTGAGCCCGCGCCGATAACCACTAAATTTGCTTCGTATTTAGGCATTCGTTTGCTCCTCATCCAGCGCGGTGTTGTCAGGTCGAATTAGTCGCAGTAACCGCTTGGCAATAAACGGGAAGACTGCCAACAGTAAAAATGACGCAATGATACGAATATCCACAATATCGCCCATGGTCTCGATCGTGGCCAGCTGGGTCCCAGCGTTCACATACACCGCCGTGCCAAGCAACATGCCTATTTGGCTGGCCCAGTAAAAGGTCACCGCCTTCAACTTGGTCAGCGCCAGTACAGAGTTGATCACAAAAAATGGAATAAATGGCACCAAGCGAAGACTGAACACATACATCGCGCCCTCGCGTTCGATTCCGGCATTCAGTTTGGCTAACTTGTCACCAAACTTGCGCTGCACTGCATCGTGAAACAGGTATCGGGTCAGCAGGAACGCGATCGTCGCACCCATGGTGCTGGCAAATGACACCAGAATAAATCCGGTCCAGAAACCAAAAATCGCGCCCGCGGCAACCGTCATAATCGCGGCGGCCGGCAGACCCATTCCAGCCACAGCGACGTATACCAAAAAAAACGCCGCGATGATCAGTAGCGTGTTGTTCGTATAATACTCACTCAATGCAGCTTGTTGTGCTTTCAAATTCTCTAAGGTGAATAACTGCCCGAGATCAAACGCAAAAAATGCCACGATCAACGCCACAAAAATGGCCGCTAGGATAAGTTTGGTTTTCATATTAGTATCGTATTCAATTGGTTACGGACGATTCCGTCACAACCGTGTGGCGATGATCTCGCTCACAAGTTTCATGCTCACTATTTAGACCTATCGTAACAGTGTTTGCTTTCCAAAAATTCAATTTTAGTTCACACCATGACTGAGCTGCTCGGCACCAACCTGACATGGCAGAGCATCGTGCATCCATCGGTTCCTAACTTAGAGGCCGACGAGCTGCATCTTTGGTGGCTACCGCTGTCACTGTCTGAACAACAACAAGGCGATGCACTCACACTACTGAGCGACATCCAGCGCGACCGGTACCTGCGTCGACGCGCAGGTGACGCGCAAGAGGCGTATCTTGCCGGGCGCTACTACTTGCTTAACCTGTTGGCCGCGTACACCACCACCACACCCAATGCCGTGCAGTTGAGCTACTCGTCAATGAATAAGCCATCCCTCAGCCATAAGGAGCACGATCTGCATTTTAATTTCACCGACACGCAGCATCAGAGTCAACGCCACGGCCTGTTCGCGTTCTGTCGTCGGCGGGAAGTCGGCGTGGACATTGAATCGTACGCTCGGAAAAATAATTTTGCGGCCATCGCAGCAGATCGATTTACTAACGCCGAACAGCAATTTGTGACGCGTAACGGCGATGTTGATGCACGACGCTTTCTGGCCATCTGGACCCGCAAAGAAGCGTTCGGCAAGGCCACTGGCAAGGGCATCAACTTCAAGATGAATGAGCAGGACTTAAGCAACGGTGACGCACAGGCGCTGAACTTTTTTGATCCGCAAAATCGAGCGTGGCGTTTACAGCAATTTGCGCTTGGCGATGATTTGATCTCGGCAGTGGTGCACGCCGGTCATACACCGTTACGTATCCGCGCATTCAATCAAATACGCGACCTCTAATTTATGCGTGCAAACCAACCACCGTAGTACTCGTGCAACGCCTTGGTCGACAGCAACAACGCCGACGCCGACGGCAACCATTCAAACAGGGTTGGATACGCCACCTCACGCACCAGCACATCGGCCGACGCGGGCGTCAAGCGTAAGGGTAAATCATCGAATAACACTTTGGCACGTGGCATGTGTAATGCAGACGTGACTAACAACGCTGATTTCAGCTCATACTGCTGAATGAGAGGACGCAGTCCATCGCGGTTTTGCTCTGTAGTTCGACTTTGCGTTTCAAGCACAATCGCGTCCACCGGAACGCCCCATTGCACGAGTAGATCTCGGGCATAGAACGCTTCCGGCTGCAATCCAGGCTGCGGATACACGTTACCACCCAGTAAAAAAACACGCGGCGCTTTGCCCGCTCGATACAACTGCGCGGCATACCATAATCGATCGGAACTCACACCCAGCTGGGGATGCATGGCTGGCGCAGTCGGAATTCGAATACCGCCGCCCAGAACCAAAATCGCATCATGATTGGCAATCAACTGTAGCGGTTGCTGCGGGTACTGACTTTCAAGCTTGCCTGCCAGCCACCGCGCCACCATCGGGTTGGATGAAAGTAGCAGGACCAGCACACTGAGTACAATACTGCAGCCTGCGATCCGGCGTCGCTGACGCCAACGCGCCAATAAGCCAAGCACCAACAGACTACAACTCAGACCCAGCGGGTAGAGCAAATTGGAGATCAGCTTAATCAGAATTACGGTGTCCATAGTCACGCCATGATCATGAGCAATCCAGTAACTTACATCATGCCGTCTAAGCGGCGCAAACAAAAACCCAAACCCAGCTGGTCAAACCGCTATCACTGTCTGGTTAATCCTTGCAGCCAGTGATACGATTAGCTGCCACACACCGATTCAACGATCACATGGATCTATTCAACTTTAGCGAAGGCCGTGAAGGCTATTATGGCCAATATGGCGGTACCTTCCTGCCCGAAATCTTACACAGCACCATTGAGGAGCTGAAAGCCGAATTCCGCAAAGCCCGTAACGACCCCAATTTTTGGTCGGAGTTTGTGGCATTAATGCAGGCTTATTCTGGTCGCCCAACTCCGGTTACCCATTTGGCCAACCTGTCGGCCAAACTTGGGGGCGCACAGATCTACGTCAAACGTGAAGACCTGAACCACACTGGCTCACACAAAATCAATAATGTGATGGGGCAAGGTCTGCTGGTTAAACGCATGGGCAAAACCCGCGTCATTGCCGAAACGGGTGCAGGACAACACGGCTATGCCACCGCGACCATGGCTGCTCGGTTTGGCTTTGAAAGTAAAATTTATATGGGCGCCGTGGATGTCGCACGACAACGCCCCAATGTTTTTTGGATGGAAAACATGGGTTCCGAAGTGGTGGCGGTCACAGATGGCCAACAAACGCTGAAAGACGCCATCAATGAATGTTTGCGTGACTGGGTGACCAACATGGACAACACGCACTATGTTCTTGGCACCGCGTGTGGACCGCACCCTTTCCCGGAAATGGTCAGCTGGTTTCAATCGATTATCGGCCATGAAGCGCGCGAGCAGATTATGGCTTCTGCTGGGCGCGTTCCCGATCGTGTCTTCGCCTGTGTTGGCGGCGGCTCAAATGCCATTGGCTTGTTCCAAGGTTTTATGGACGATGCCAACACAGAATTAGTCGGCTGCGAAGCCGGTGGTTTTGGCCCTGGTAAAGGCAACCACGCCGCAAGACTCGCGTACAAAGACGCCTCGGTAGGTGTTGCGCAGGGCATGAAAACCTACTTCCTGCAGAACGACGATGGCAATATGCTGCACACACATTCGGTAGCCGCCGGACTGGACTACATTGGGGTAAACCCAATCTTAGTGCACCTTTGGGAACAAAATCGGGTACGCTTCGAAGCGGTCACCGATGATCAAGTCACCGAGGCTTTGAAGCTCACCATGCGCACTGAAGGACTGATTCCGGCGTTAGAAAGCTCACACGGTTTTGCACAGGCAATTTTAGAAGCCGAATCGATGAGCCCGAACGACGTGGTGCTGATCAACATGTCAGGTCGGGGCGACAAAGACATTTTCACCATTGCCGACGCCTTGGGCGATAAGCACTGGAAACAATTCATACGACAGAAATCAAACGAATATGGAACTGAATAAGTATCTAGCTGAGCGCAAACAGCTGACTGACGGATCAAGCCGGCCCGCCATGGTCATGACGCACGTGGTGTGCGGATACCCATCGTTTGACGACAACTGGGCCGCGCTTGAAGTGATGGAATCGTTTGGCGTGGACCTGGTGGAACTGCAGTTTCCGTTTTCCGAGCCTTCGGCTGACGGGCCGCTATTTGTCAAAGCCAACCAGGAAGCCATCGCCAATGGCGTGCACGTCGATGATTGCTTCGCGTTCATGCGCAAAGTCACGGAACACTTTTCATTTAAGGTCGTGATGATGGGCTACTACAACACGGTGTTTAAAACGGGCCATCAAGCATTTCTCGCGCGCTTAAAAGACGCCGGTGCCGTCGGCTTTATCTTGCCTGACCTACCGGTAGAAGAAGCCGGTGAATTGCACGGCATTGCCGCCGAGCTGGGGCTTAGCCCAATTGTCCTCATGACACCGACCAACAGTGATGCTCGCTTAACGGAACTGGCGAAATCCGCCGATGGGTTTATATACACCGTCGCCCGCAAAGGTGTCACTGGCACACACACTGAGATGACTGGCGCCGTCGCTGAGTTTATCGATCGTTGCCGAGATTTTACCGATCTTCCCTTGGCAGTCGGCTTTGGTGTCAGCACTGCTGATGATGTGGCGTTTATTGGGCAGCACGCTGACATCGCCGTCATCGGCACCGCGGCGCTAAAAGCTTGGGAAAGCGGCGGTAAAACTGCCCTGACCCGATTCTTTGCGCAACTGCTGCCAGCCACCGACGCCGCTTAAGATGACACCCTATCAGCACCTATGGCGCGATGGTTCCGCCTGCGGTTTACCGAGCGGAAAAGCAGTCTGCGTGGGCAAAAACTACGCCGATCACATACAGGAAATGAACTCAAAGGTGCCACGCCAACCGGTCCTTTTTTTCAAACCACGCAGCGCGCTTTGTAGCACACAGCACGCGCTTGAGATCAGCCATTTATCACGCCTCGGCGCACTGCACCATGAGCTTGAAATCGCCCTACTGATCGGCGATACCCTGAATAGATTCAGTGATAATTTGCTGAGCGCAGTGGTTGGCGTCGGCTTAGGCATCGACTTAACATTGCGTGACGTGCAAGCTGAGTTAAAGCAGGAAGGTCTCCCTTGGGAACGCGCAAAAGCCTTCGACAACAGCTGCGTGCTCAGCCCTTTTTTACCCGTGGATAACGGCTGGCAACCCAACAACCTGGAACTTCGCCTCTGGGTTAATGAAGAACAGAAACAACACAGTAATAGTCAACTCATGCTGACACCCATGACTGATCTGTTGCTGGAAATAACTCAAGTTGTGACGCTTGAGCCCGGCGATGTCGTCCTCACGGGTACGCCGGCCGGAGTTGGCCCATTACAAGCAGGCGACAGCTTGCGCGGCGCACTGAATCAAGACATCTTGTTTGATAAGCTTTTGGTCAAATAGCGCACAACAAAGCAGGGACCGCGTGATCACTCTGTAACTACAAATAAAATGAGTTTTTGGTGTATTTTTTTTAATTTTTCTATTGATTCGACTTTATTCTGTCGGTTAGACTAAAGTCTGAACATTGAGGTTGCGCAGTAACCGTGGCCCCTACCCAACCCAATAACCCAACCACGGTTTCTACGCAACTTCTTTGTTCATACAATTTTTTTGAGGGTTCTAAGCCGGTAATGTCGCCTCAGCTATCTGTAGTCACTTAGCTACGCCTAGAATCAGGATTGAGTGAATAGTCCTTATTTATCAGACACTTCCGAATAAGTTTCTGATCAAAACAGAAAGACCACACCACCACTCTTCTGTAACCCTACACCCTACATGTTTTTCATTTTACGCCAGGGCATCCCTGGCGTTTCTTTTTTGTACTCAAGAAATCAATCGAACCGTATCAGACTAAGGTCTGAAATGCTTTCCATTCAGTCGGAACCATACCCCTTCGGATTGCGCGATTGCCAGCGCCAGTGATCTTGCATCATCTGCGGCAAGTCAAATTTAGCTTGCCATCCCAACTCTTTGCGACTTCGACTCACATCTGCATAACTGGTTGCTACATCACCAGGGCGACGCGCGACCACCTGATACGGAATTTCATGACCGCAGGCCACACTAAACGCACGGATAACTTCCAGTACCGAGTGCCCGTTACCGGTACCAATGTTAAACGCTCGACAACCATCCAGACCATCAAGTGCCCGCAAGGCGCTGAGATGCGCATCAGCCAGATCTTGCACATGGATATAATCGCGCACACCGGTCCCGTCGGGTGTGTCGTAGTCATCCCCAAAAACCGCCACGTGTTCACGACGTCCAACGGCAACTTGGGCCACGAATGGTACTAAATTATTGGGAATACCATTCGGGTCCTCGCCAATTAGGCCACTTTCGTGTGCTGCTACCGGATTAAAGTAGCGCAACAAGGCTACTCGCCACGTGGAATCAGCCGTACAGGTGTCACGCAGGATTTGCTCAATCATCAGTTTGGTCCAACCATACGGATTAGTTGCCTGTAACCCAGCCTGTTCGTTGATCGGCATGCTCAATGCATTCCCGTATACCGTCGCCGACGAACTAAACACCAATCGATGACAACCATGATTTGACATGACGTTGATGAGCTGCAACGCACCTTGAACATTATTGTCGTAATAACGGACCGGGTCAGCCACCGACTCACCGACCGCTTTTAACCCCGCGAAATGAATCACCGCTGCGATGTCATGCGCCTGAAATATCGCGTCGAGAGCGTTTGCATCACGTAAATCTGCGTCAACCAAGCCTGGCCGCTGACCACAAATCTGCGCGATACGGTCCAATACTCGTGGATGACTGTTACTAAAGTTATCCACTATCACCGTCTCGTAGCCCTGCTGCAACAACGCCACAACGGTGTGACTGCCGATATACCCTGCACCGCCTGTTACCAGAATTTTTTGCATAAAAATCGTCCGTTAACGTATCAAAATCCACTGCCTCGGCAGTGGTTGAATCCAATCAGACTATGATACTATTTAGCGCTGGTTGTCGCGACCGTATTGGGTGGTCAGACAAATACAGGTCATAGTCAATCGTGCGCTCGAGCAGTTAAGTTTGCGACGGAACGAAGGGTTGACCGTCGTGGCAGTAGGGCGAATTGATTGCGTCAGGGTCAGTATACAGGGTCTTTGGTACGTATCAGAGCACGCGTTAAATCGAGGATCATTGTACCAACCTTGAGTTAACCATCCGTCATTTACTAAACAACAATAATCGTGGTGTCCTTTAGAAAACCCGTCCGATGATCACACTTTGCTTTTCCCTCAGTATCGGCGCAAGCCTGCGTGACGTGTTAGCCACTCACAAACACCACGCTTAACGTCAACACCCGATTCGCCATGTACCAATTGTATCGTGACCGACCGCTGCTTGTGCTGCTGATGATTGCAGCCAACATCGCGCTGTCGGCCTGGTGCGTGTTTCTAGACCCAGTCATGAATAATGACGGCGTCACTTACTTGGCCATTGCCGAGATGATGCTGCGTGGAGACTGGTCTCAAGCCTTTGACTACTACAGTTGGCCCTATTACTCGGTTTTAATCGCTGGGGTCGCAAAACTATTGTCCATCGGTGTTGAGCCAGCGGCGTATATTCTAAATACCATACTGGTCACTTCGCTCACTCTGGCCTACGTGTGCATTGTTGGCGAGCTTTCCAATAACAACCGACGGATTATTGTAATCGCCATGGTGGTGATTCTCTTTTTTCCGAGCATTACCAAATTCCGTTCATTCCTGATCCGTGACTTTGCCTACCTGAGTTGTTACTTATGGTCGCTGTATTTCATTTTCCGCTATTGCAGCACGCTCAATAAACAACATCTGATCGGCTGGCTGGCGTTTGCCGCATTGAGTTGCTTGTTTCGCTTTGAAGGAATCGCTTTCTTGTTGATCGCGCCGTACTTCCTACTGCTGTTTTCGACTGGTAAGTTCACCAATCGTCGCTTACTGTTCACCGGTTTATCGATCCTGATTCTCGCCGTTAGTCTTGCCTTAATGGCCTGGTATGTAAACGATAAATACGCTGCCATGATTAAGGTGGCACAAGACTCTGGCAAGGATATTCACACTGTCTTTGATTTGTTTGTTGCCAGCACAAAAAAACAGCTCGGTGGCGAGGAGCTCACACTGTTGAATTACGCTGGTGTCTTCGCAGGTAATATTGGCAACGTGGCCTACGAGCTGATCCGTCGAATGGCGTTGTTTTATTTTGTGTTTGCGCTGATCGCTTACTGGAAGAACATCGGCTTTAACAGTTACTTCGCCAAGCGTATCTGGATCGTCTACGTGGTCACCAATTTCATCGTGTTGGTGTGCTTCAGCCTGTACAACAACTTTCTGGTTGGGCGCTATACAATGGCGACCGCGCTCACCTTGTTACTACTCGCACCGTTTATGATTGAACGGATACTGCAGTCGTATCAGCAAAGCACCTGGCTCAAGCGGATCGGCAGCATATTGGCCCTCGGCTTGCTTACCGCTGTGTCCCTTGAAGGGATGGATGTCTCCAGTAAGAAACTGCACATCAAAGAGGCAGCACACTGGCTTAGATCTGAATTACCGGAACACGCATCGTACTTTAGCAATGACCGACTGTTGATGTACTACAGTGGCGATGACGTGGTGGAAACACTGATGAGCAATCACAACAACGTTCATTTGCGCTTCCTGCTAGACACCAAACAACTCAACGACTATGACTATGTGGCACTCAGCGTGAATCCCAAAAGCAAGCTCGAGGATGATTTTCGCCAAACCCTATGGTACATCTACGGACGCCCCGTCAAGATCTTTGAAGGCGTAAAGGGGCGTGCTCTGTTCATTTATCAAACTAATTCAGACTAAATATGAAACTACCACGCCGCGCTTTTTTGTTGTCATTGCTCGGCGGTTCTGCCGCAACACTGGGTTACAGCGCGTATCGCGGTGTACGACTGCCGACACTGGATTGGGACCCACGCGACCCTGCTAGCACGGTTGAGGTCGACAATGGCTTGAACGCACGGCTACACAATCTGATTCTAGTCACACCCGAAGACAACACCAATGTCGCGCACTTTCGCGCCTTCGCGCCGGAGCCGACACTCCATTTGACCTGCGCAAACGGTGGCAAGAAGCAACTCCAGATTCGCAATCTAGCAAACAATGCGACTATCCAATGCAGCGATCCAGCCGCACTCGTGAGCCATACGATTGATGGCATCACTCACACCGTGGAGCTGGATTTTACCGCTCAGCAAAAACTAGAACTGGTGTGCCGCTTACCACAGACCGAAAACTACACATTTGCCGCCATCGGCGACACCGGTGGTGATCAAGAACTCGCCTGGTGTTTGCAACGCGGCCATCAACTGGGCGCTGATTTTTTCCTCCATCTCGGCGATTTTAATTACCAACCCGGCGATTACCGACGCGCGATTGATCTATTCAACCAAAGCCCAATTCCCGTCTATATAAGCATTGGCAACCACGACTTTCATGAAGACGGTTCGATCTATGATCAATTCCTGTCTGAAGTCAGCCCACTGAACCACGCCTTTACGCTCGGCAAGACGCGCTTTATCAATTTAGACACCGCCGCAAATTTTCTACCGTTCGGCGCTGGCTCGCGCGGCGCATTAGTCGACGCCCTAAAGCAAGACACCACCGTAGCACATTCCATCGCCTACACGCACCGCCCCTTGTACGACCCCCTACCCGGCAGTCATCACGACCTAGGGAGTGATGGTGAGCGTGACTGGTTAATTGCAACCCTGCACGAACTCGGCGTAAAAACCTTGATCAGCGGCCACATTCATATCTACGACCGTCGCGAAGTACAAGGCATCGACAACATCGTGGTCGGCCAGGGCCTCGGCCACCAAGACCTACTCACCAACAGCGACTACTCCAAAATCCTGTTGGGGCACATTAATGCGCAAGGGGAAATCCAACTCGAAATCGCCCCCTTATCCATGCCATTCGAACTGCATTGCCATCCGCGCAACGAACCCGTCAAAGAAAGCCTACGCGGCGGCGAGCATGACGCTATGATGCGGGTTGTTGATGAGGCGTGTGGTTGATCTATATTTGTAGGGCATAAGATTTGTTGATCAAGTCATTAGCAGTCTCTGGCTTGTTCGGCATATCTGATTTTGACCGCTGTATACTCTAGGCCGCCATTGCGCGGTTGTTAGACACGACTGGGGCGTCGAAATTTTGATTGCGTTCTTTTTAAGCGAGTGGGCCAAACTCACTATTTTTCAATTGAATTATTTTTCGAACTATTCGATTCTAAGTTTTTCCGAATTATTTTAGTTGACGGATGGTTCTCGCCTAACGCCGCAGAAATTATATTGTAGCTTTTACGAAGCAGAGGTTCGGCCTCTTTAAACTTGCCTTGCTTCTCTAGATTCATTCCTAAATTGTTGTAACTGATCGCCGTATCAGGATGCTCTCCACCCAACGCACGCTGACGGATTTCAAGGATTCTTCGGTAGAATGGCTCAGCGTCTTCATACTTGCCTTGGCCATCTAGATTTGTCCCTATATTGTTGTAACTTTTGGCCGTTTCAGGATGCTCATTGCCTAGCATGCGCTGACGGATTTCAAGGCCTTTCCGATACAATGGTTCGGCTTCTGTATATTTGCCTTGGCTCTCTAGATTCATCCCTACATTGCTATAGCTTTGCGCCGTAAGTGGATGCTCTTCGCCCAGCGCACGCTGACGGATTTCAAGGGATTTACGATAAAAAAAATCGGCTTCTTGGTATTTGCCTTGGTCCTTGAGGTTGGATGCCACACCATTGTAGCTGCCCGCCGTATCAGGATGTCCTTCGCCCAACACAAGCTTACGGATTTCAAGGCCTTTACGATACAGTGGTTCGGCCTCTTTATACCTGCCTTGCGCATTGAGGTTATAGCCCACATTGTTGTAGCTGGTGGCCGTATGCGGGTGCTCTGCACCCAGCACGCGTTGATGGATCTCAAGGCTTTTACGATACAATGGTTCGGCCTCTTTATACTTGCCTTGCGCATTGAGGATAGACGCCATATTGTTGTAGCTGCCCGCCGTATGAGGATGCTCTTGACCCAGTACACGCTGACGGATTTCAAGGGCCTTACGAAACAACGGTGCAGCCTCCTCATACCTGCCTTGCGCTCTGAAGTTATACGCCATATTGTTGTAGCTGCTGGCCGTGTCAGGATGCTCTTCACCGAGCACTCGCTGACGGATTTTGAACCCTTTACGGTACAAAGATTCAGCTTCTTCAATCTTACCTTGGTCTCCCAGGTTAGACGCCAAATTGTTGTAGCTGGTGGCCGTGTCAGGATGCTCTTCACCCAGCACACGCTGACGGATCTCAAGTCCTTTACGATACAAGGGTTCGGCCTCTTCAAACTTACCTTGGTCATCTAGATTAGATGCCACATAATCGTAGCTGGTGGCCGTATCAGGATGTGCTTCACCCAGCATACGCTGATTATTCTCAAGGGCTTTCCGAAACAATGGGGCAGCCTCTTCATACTTGCCTTTCGCACTGAGGTTAAACGCCATACCGTTATAGCTATCACTCAGCCCCGAAGGAACATTGGTCACTCCTTCCTGCTTACAACCGCTCAATGTAAATGCAAATAGAATTACTAATAAAACTCTCAACCGGCATCTATGAGGTGTATCTAGTAATGATTTCCAAAAAGTACTTAATTTTGACCTATTTCTCGGCATTCCGTTCTTTGAGCCGCAGCCCATTCTCAAATAAATTGAATTTCAATATATATATATATATACAGAAGTAGACCATGTGTACAGCCTGACCTTATACCGTGTCTATTGTGGAAATAACTAATATTAAATGTAAGGATAGCTCCAAGATATAATCGAACTAGGCATGTTTTGAGATAAATTCGAGTGTAAGTGTTCGCAGAAATATTTAGAGTCGCCGCGCTACGCTCGCAATGACGGAAAAGGACAATTACCAGCCACTCAGCTTCTTTGAATGCTGCCTCGCTATTGTATTTGGGCTCACCCAAACAACTAACAACAGTCAGCGCGCAGCCAAAGAACTCGGAGTCGGCTTTGGTAGCTTTTAGCTTGTCCAATAGGAATTCGATGGCTTCGATTTCGTTCATTGTCTAAATCGGCCCCGACCCTTTTTCTGCCGTCTATCCTAGCGCGACTCAGCCTGAATGCAGATGCGTGGCAAGTGCTCACGACCCAATTTGAGGCCCAGTTCCAGTATTGGGTCGGCTCAGAACACATCGTCAGACAGGTGTGTTCCGACAAACACTATCAACGAATCCCATCGACGGTTATTCATCGCCAGCTGCTAGGCTGAGGCATCTACAAATAAACGACCGGATCGCGTAAAGCGAGGCCTTCGCTCGTCTTGAATCTGGAAATGGCTGCCTAAAACCCCATCCCTGATACTTCTACGTCAATTTTAAACAAAACAAAGCGATCAATCTCGCGCGCAAAGTAGGGATTGGTGACCTTTTCTTAAGCCATTCTTATGGTGGGTGTCCCTTTATATTCGTTACTTTAAAAAGTCGGGCCTAAAAAACCAATAATGAACCCGCCCAACAAGGCGGATTTTTAATGCTTCCAGTCAGCCGCGAACGCTCTAAGTCCAAATTCATTGCTTGCATTTCCTTCTAGGGTGGATTGGTAGTATTCTTGTCCTATGGAAATTTTGCTTCTAGTTCTTGAGAAATTGTTCAGCGTTCTAGCTGATGTGCTATCTGGTGTAATTGCTGCAATCGCTATTGCCCTCATCAATATTAAAAAAATGGTTCCGGGATATCTGGAATTTAAAAAAAAAGATTAGTCGTACCTAGGTAAACACCCGAATTACATATACCTGACTCGGGCTGTGTCTGACTCCGTTGAATTACAAGGTGTTTGCGATGCCGAATTGGCTTCATGAATTTTTTTATGTAATAAATCTTTCAAAAAGAGTACAGGTAGTGCTGATTTTTGGCATGCTGGCTTTCATCGCAATTTTGACGTTTGGTGCTTATCAGGTTTCAGAGCTTACAATGGTTGGTCCTGCTAAATGTATAGAGATACCTCTAAAGCAGATGTTTGCTAAAAGGTATGAAGCATTGGCATTCATGACGCTATTTTCGTCTATAGTGACTGCGGTACGATGGTATATGAAGGACCGGAAACGTCTCTTAGGGTAAGCAGTCAGAACCACGAGCCCGACTCTATTGAAATAGACGGGTGTTAAAACCCGATAACGAACCCGCCCAGGAAGGCGGAGTTATACCTTCATTTCCGTTGGAAATACAGCCTGGCCATCGATGGCGGCTTGCTCCGTTTAATAATCGTGCTAATTATGTGTGCTAATAAAAAATACTCTGAAAAAGCATTGGATCAATGCTTAAGTATTCAAGCGTTGCTCGAGATCTTACCGGGACACCCATCAGAACCATCTTGCCATAAACCCGCTTCCCTGACAGAATAAAGTTATTCAAGGATGAATAAACAAGGATTGTTATGACCTTACCAAGAAGCACTCTTGTGTCGTTGGCCGACACACCTTATTACCACTGCGTAGCGCGTTGCGTTCGGCGTGCCTATTTATGTGGTGTCGATCGATACTCAGGCACCAGCTATGAACATCGGCGTCTATTGCTCTCTTGAATCCACGTTTTTTAATTAAACTGGATCATGACAGTACTGACAATGTAGACATAATGGTCCTTGAATACTTTACTATGATGGGTGTCCATTCTTATGCTGTAGGTGATTAGACTTGTTGATAAAGTAATTCGCATTCTCTGGCTTGTTCGGCATATCTAACTTTGACCGCTGTATACTCCAGGACGCGATTCATGGATTTGATCTATCTAACCATTCACTCGTCTAAAAAGGGCTCTTAATGTCTGAATTCACAGCAACAATTGACGCATACTTTGAAGATGCTCAACAGCAAGAGAAACTGCTTGATTTACTTAGGAATAAAAAGATTATAGAAATTGAAAATGAAAATTTTTCAATTCAAAACTGTAGCGTTGATGAAGTAGTCAATTTCACGTTATGGGCCGGAGGGCATGACCAGACGAAGTTGGTCACAGATTGGCTCTCATCATTTTCACCTAAACTTTCAATCGTAGAATGTTTCTCTGATGAATCAGAGAAACGATTAGCTTTTGAAAATGGGAAAAAAAAATCTCTCAAATTGGTGCTCAACGGGTTTTCACTCATATCTAAAAATTATGAGGCTGGATTAATTTTTCAAGGAGGAGTAAGAAAAGCAACCGCGTACCTAAAAAGCAATGATGTTGATGTGTTGGACACATTCCAAGGTGAACGCCATATTGATCGTATTTTTGACCGATACGACCCAGATCATGACACAAAGATTTTTGAAATATTGATCGAGCAAGGAAAAATAACTACAGACCTCGTTTTGGACGGAAGTTGTCCGGAAGCAGGTGACGGCGTGGTAGCCGCCTTCTGTATGAACACAGGGTTAGTAATAAAGATGCTAAATAATGGCGGAGATGCAAATATTATTGACCACCATAGCGGTAAAAATTTACTTTGTGACTTTTATTTTACGCCGGACCAAGAATGTCTAAGGGAGCTACAGTCGTTGCTGTCGCTAGGCGTCGACGTAAACCATAAAGACCACCATGGGAGACAGCCAATTGAATATTTCTTTAATAACCTTCATCAAGCCGTTGGGTGTAGCGAGTCGGATGAAGACATTTTTTTAAAGCAACTGAAATTGCTTATAGAGTATGGTGCAACGCCTCATTTTATTGATAAGCATGGCTTTGGCTGTTTATTTTATGCCCAAGGGTTTGACCAAATATCACGTTTTTTAAATAAAAATTTTGCTGGTTTGAAAGTCGTAGAGAAACCTGAAGAATTCGAGCAACTACTACTGAAATACCTGGGCATTTCAGATAGTAGGGATAACGAAGCTAGCGTTCTACACAAGTACATTCATTACGACCTACTTAACTTGCTTTCAGTTACAGAATTCCGAAAGTTTTTTATAAACCCTAAGTTTCTAAAGGAAAAAGCAATGGTGCTCCGCAGGATTGTAGAGTATTTAGACGAGGTGCTGATCCTAGATAGCAATGACCTTCTCAACGTGCTATGTGAGGTCGGCGTACCGATTACTGGCGTTTATACTCAGTCTTCATACTACTGGACGGAATGGAAAGTTCCCAAGATCGAAGAAACCAGAAATATAAAGCAGCGTTTAGAAGACGAGAATATTTTCGAGAAGCTTAACTCTGGCTGTAGATTAAAAAATGAGTGGGGCGAAAAACATATCAATGGACAAGACGACATAAATCTTCTAGCAAAATACTGCTCCGATAAATTGTTAGAAGACATTAAGAGGCAATATAAAGAACAAGGTAAAAGGGTACCTCTTGGATCCTATCTTAGCTATCACTTGGAAAAGACAATTAATCAAGCATCGCGGTCCTGGGGCGAGCATATTTGGATTGGTTCAAGTAGTGCAGTTATAGAAATGCCAAAGAACAATTTTAAAATAGTCAAGTTAGAGGAAGCTTTTGAGCTGCCTGAGTTTGAGGTGCTATCGAATGCATTAGCACCTTAAATATTTTTGCTAGGCAATAACTATGGTTCAAATGAAATTGAGACTTGAGAATGGCCGCTTAGGACAAAAGATCAGTCAGGCCCTCACTTGAGTTCTGGCCAGTTACTGTATTTGGTCACACACCAAACAACTAACAACAGCAAACGCGCAGCCAAACCACTGCGCGCATTTTCACAAAGTTTACCGCTTCATAGATCCAAAAAACTCGGAGTTCGCTTTGGTGGCTTTTAGCTTGTCCAATAGGAATTCGATGGCTTCGATTTCGTTCATTGGGTGCAGAAGTTTGCGTAGAATCCAGACTTTTTGCAGTTCTTCTGGGTCCATCAAAAGTTCTTCCCGGCGTGTGGAAGATTTGTTAACGATGATGGATGGGTAAACGCGTTTTTCAGCAATTTTGCGGTCCAGGTGCACTTCCATGTTGCCGGTGCCTTTGAATTCTTCGTAAATCACTTCGTCCATTTTTGAGCCAGTTTCGATCAGCGCGGTGGCCAGAATCGTGAGGCTGCCGCCCTCTTCGATGTTACGTGCTGCGCCGAAGAAGCGCTTTGGACGTTGCAATGCGTTGGCGTCCACACCACCGGTCAGTACTTTGCCGGAGGCCGGTGCCACGGTGTTGTAGGCACGCGCTAAACGGGTGATTGAGTCGAGCAAAATCACCACGTCTTTCTTATGCTCTACCAAACGCTTGGCTTTTTCGATCACCATTTCGGCGACTTGTACGTGACGCGCTGCTGGTTCGTCGAACGTTGATGAAATCACTTCACCACGCACCGAGCGTTGCATCTCGGTTACTTCTTCCGGGCGTTCATCAATCAGTAACACCATCAGTTCCACATCTGGGTTGTTGGTGGTGATGGCCTGAGCAATCTGTTGCAGCATGACCGTTTTACCGCTTTTTGGCGACGACACAATCAAACCACGCTGACCTTTACCCAGTGGCGCGATCAAATCGATCACACGACCGGTCAAGTCTTCCGACGTACCATTCTCCTGCTCCAGCTTCATACGTTTGTTCGGATGCAGCGGTGTCAGGTTTTCAAATAATATTTTGTTGCGCGCTTCTTCTGGCGTGGAGCCATTGATGGTCTCAACTTTCAGCAGTGCAAAATACCGCTCTGAGTCCTTCGGAGGACGAACCAAACCAGCGACGGTATCCCCGGTACGCAGGTTAAAGCGGCGGATCTGACTTGGGCTGACATAAATGTCATCTGGCCCTGCCAGATACGAACTGTCGGCGGAACGCAGAAAGCCGAATCCGTCTTGCAAAATTTCAACCACGCCTTCGCCTTCGATGTCCTCCCCTTTTTTCGCCATTGACTTGAGGATCGTGAAAATCTGATCCTGCTTGCGCATGCGGCCTAGGCCATCAAGCTCCATAGAGCGGCCTATTTCAGTGAGTTCGGTGGCGGATTTCTTCTTAAGATCGGTTAAAGATGCTGACATGATTGGGAATGCTTACACGGGTTGAATGGCCAATACGATGCGGAATTAAACAGAAATAAATCAGATGCGCACAGGCGAGGGTTGTTAGTGATGAAATTCGTAAATGTTATTGAGCGCCCAAGCCCTGTTTTTTAAGGCTGGACACATACCGTCTCAACGGGGCAGCAAATGGCGGATTTCATACCAATTGCCACATTCGGCACGTATGTTGACGACGTATTCTTGGAAATCTTTTCGGGAACAGGGGTTCGGCGATTGCAAACCCTCCTTAATTGTTTCCGACAATATCACGCAAAATACTAGGTTGTCCAGCTATGCGTGAGATATCTATGGGCAGCTCCGTTGCGCAATGGGCACACCGTGCGTCAATGGACGCACGGTGTGGTAAACATCGCACTAGATATTTTCGTCAAGAAACGCAGTCAATTGCGATTTAGACATCGCACCAACCTTGGTGGCCGCGACATCACCTTCTTTGAACAACATCAAAGTCGGAATCCCACGGATACCAAACTTTGGTGGCGTATTCGGGTTACTGTCAATATCAAGCTTTGCTACGGTAAGCTTATCACCGTATTCAGCTGCAACTTCGTCCAGAATTGGCGCCAGCATTTTGCAAGGCCCACACCACTCTGCCCAGTAGTCGACCAGCACGGGTTTATCAGCTTTTAGCACATCCGATTCAAAGCTTGCGTCGGTAATTTCTACGGTGTTTTGAGACATATGTAATTCGCCTGAATTGGTTAAAATAGAAAAAGGAAGCGGTGAATTAATCAAACTGCTAAACCGCGTGTCAGCGTCTCCGGCTAAGCGTATAATGCAGCGATATACACTGCAATAGCACCTGAAGTCTGCGCTGAGCGTGGTTTTTCAATTGGGTATTCACGCTATTGAGTCTAATTTCCGAAAAAACGACAGGAAATTAGACCAGCATTGAATATTCATGATTAATTCACAGCTCCCTTAAGGTATAGTGTGCGGATTATTTTATATATTGCAAGTATAAAAATATCACGAATTTGGTCACCTCTGGCTAACGCCTCGATCCAACGATGAAAAAAATTGGCGCGCCCTGCAATAAGCTGCATGGCGGTATGGATTTCAATGTCGCCGAGGCCAATCAGATTCAGTTTCTTAAATCAGTTAGAAAATTACTGGCCGTCTTCAGGACGGTCTCAGGCACGATAGACACCTGACACAATGACAGACACACATCTAAGCGATACTCGGTTTGCCGAGCTCGCAATACATCCAGACGTACAAAAAGGCATCGATGCCACTGGTTTTGAGTTTTGTACGCCCATTCAGGCAATGACCCTGCCACTGGCCCTTGAAGGCAAGGATATCAGCGGGCAGGCACAAACCGGCACTGGCAAAACTGCCGCCTTCTTGATTGCCTGTCTGCACCGGTTATTAACCAACAAACCGAAAGAATCAAAAAAGAAAAACCCGGTCCGCGCCTTAATTGTGGCACCGACACGCGAGCTAGCAATTCAAATTCTGGAAGACGGCAAACCGCTGGTCCAATTCACTGATCTTAAGCTCGGAATCGCCTATGGCGGTACAGATTACGACAAACAACGTAAACACATCGAAGAAGGTGTGGACGTATTGATTGGCACACCTGGCCGTATCATTGACTACTTCAAACAAGGCGTGTTCGCGCTGGATGCTCTGGAAGTCATCGTGCTCGACGAAGCCGACCGAATGTTCGATCTTGGCTTTATCTCGGATATCCGCTATCTGTTTCGCGCTATGCCAGCCCCAGAAGAGCGCCTTAATCTCTTGTTCTCAGCCACCTTGTCACACCGCGTTGCGGAACTGGCATACGAACACATGAGCGAACCCGAAGTAGTTAAAATTGAAGCAGAAATCACGGCGGATCGCATTGACCAGATCGCTTACATGCCGTCTAACGAGGAAAAGATCCCACTGCTGATGGGCTTGATTCAAAAAGCCGGTGACGACAAAGGCGTGGTATTCATTAACACCAAACATATGGCGGAAAAAATCGAAGCTTGGTTGAACGCCAACAACTTCAGTTGCGCCTTATTATCTGGCGATGTGCCACAGAAAAAACGCGAAAAACTGCTTGGCAACTTTAAAGACGGCAAATGCAACATCCTGATCGCAACCGATGTGGCAGCACGCGGCCTGCACATCCCAGACGTCAACTACGTGGTTAACTTCGACCTGCCGACCGATGCCGAGGACTACGTCCACCGTATTGGCCGCACCGCACGTGCAGGAGCCAGTGGAACAGCAATCAGCCTGATCTGCGAAACCTATGCCATGAACATCGTCGACATCGAGGAATATATTGAGCACAGCATACCGGTCAATCGCGACATCTCTGACTTAATATTCAAAGACCCGATCAAACCGGATCTATCTGCCTTGCGTTCGAATCGTAAACGCGACGATCGAAAAGGCAAAGGCGGCAAGAAGGACAAACCGGAAGGACGCAGCAAACACCGCGCCAAAAGCGACAGTAGCGATGAACGGGTACGACGTGAGAAAGGCAACCCGAATCGAGTGCCAAAAGAAAAACGCCGCACGCGTGATGACGATGCTGCACAAACTGCGGAACAGCGCGAAGCGGCCAAAGTGGCTGCCATGGAAAAGCGTCACCAGGACCAGCAAAAGTCTCCTCGCATTCCATTACGCGGTCGCCGCGGACACGAAATCCCAGCCATTGGCTAAGTAGGGTTCTTTCACACTCAGATACGCAACGCTGTGCCGCAGACTGACTCACCAAACCCAGCATCAAAGCAACGACGTTCGGCATTGCTCTTGGGTGGCGGTGGCGCACGCGCGGCATACCAGGTTGGTGTTCTCAAGGCTATTGCTGAACTAGTACCCGAGGGATGCGATAACCCGTTCCCAATCATTTGTGGCACTTCGGCAGGCTCGATTAATGCTGTGGCGCTGGCGTCCAACGCATCTCGATTTCATGCTGGCGTGGCTCAAATTATTGCCGTGTGGTCCAATTTCGAATTGCATCATGTGTTCTACGCCGACGCCAAAAGCCTTTTCAAACGCATCGTGCGCTGGGCGTGGTCCAACCTAGGCCCCGGCACTTGGCACCAAGGACCCAGCTCGATCTTAGATAACCGGCCATTGCGCGACTTACTGAATAAGTACATCAGTTTTGATCGAATCGATGAATCAATTGCAGAAGGTCACCTGCATGGCTATGCGCTAACGGCCTGCAGTTATACCTCCGGCGAATCGACGACGTTCTACGACGGTGTACCTGAAATCGAAAACTGGTTACGCACACACCGAGAAGGCCAGCGCGAAAAAATGAGCATCGACCATTTGATGGCATCGTCAGCGATCCCAGTATTGTTTCCGTCGGTCAAAATCGGTGAAGAGCATTTTGGAGACGGCTCAATGCGTCAGATATCGCCGATCAGTCCGGCGCTGCATCTGGGTGCCGAAAAAATACTCATCATCGGTTTACGCACCAAAGTAGCCGCAAATGAATTTGAGCCTCCACGCTACCGCCCAACGCTGGGCCAGATTGCCGGCTATGTCCTTGACACCTTATTTCTGAACAGTCTGCATTCGGATATCGAACGTATGGAGCGTATGAACCGTACCCTGCAGGCCAGCGGCGACGACAATAATGACTCATTGCGTATCATCGAACACTTGGTGATCAGTCCATCCAAAGACATCGCCAATATCGCCATGTGCCATTTTCTAGAACTCCCCAAGAGCTTCCGCATTGCACTGCGCTTTCTCGGCATGGCCAAAGCCAATAGTCGTCGCCTAATTAGCTACTTGATGTTCACCAAAACATTCTGTCGTGAACTTATCGAACTCGGTTACGATGATGCCATGGCACAAAAAGATGACATTATTGAGTTTCTCAAGAAGTAACGCGCCAAATTCTGAGTACAAAATTATCAGCTCGCCATCAGCTAAACAGTGGTCCAACTATGTGCCATGCCTGCTTGAGCCACTGCTGCCCCGAATTTGTAGCCAACGCAGCAATCAGAACACAATGCAGCAACACGCTCACCCAGAAAATAATCTGAAAACGAGTTTTACGGGACTTGTGTCGTAGCTGGCGCTGCGCAAACAGTGCACCTGGCCAACCACCAAACAAAGCCAACAGGTGCAGAGTTTTCTCTCGTGTGCGCCATAGATTCAACTGAGCTGCGCGCTTGTCCTGCCAATAAACCAGGTAATTAACCACACTCACGCACAACACGAACACGGGCACCCAAGCGGTGATCCGTTGCAGCGCTATGAGCACACCAAGCGCGATTGCATAACACAAGACCAACGTAACTCGCCAAAACTCAAACAGGCTGCGGCTCTGGCCAACGCGCCGAACCCGCACGGCACGGTAACGTCCGTTTTTGTCCACCGCCTCGCGAAACTCTACTGCCTCACCTTTCTCCGGGTGCCGCTGAAAATCACAATCGGTTATATGACAAAACACTCGGTTAGAGTTTTGGATGGCTTGAATAAACCCATACCCTTTTGCTGGATCCCAGTGATCTATGATCCCCTGCTTAGGTTTGTTCATGTCTTAGATATTGTCGAACAAAGCCAAGAGGTCTGGTTGATCTTGCCAGTTCTTAAGAAAACGCCGACGATCTTTAGCGTGTTTACGACGCCAACCCCAAGTGGTCCAGTGCGTTTGCGCGGCGTCCAAATCAATAAACACCAACTCAGACCCGGTCCAGATAAGATTGCTGGCTTTCATATCACCATGAGTAATGCGCGCAGCTCGCATACGTGCAAACGCCTCTCGAACGGCCTCGGCCACGGCCACCTGTTGCGTCGCGGTTAAGTTTGGCAGGCAGTGCAATACTTCATCACCATCAACCGACTCACTCACGAAGTAGGCAGTGCGCCGAATCGGTCCAAAGCGGTGCTCGAGCATCATGAGCGGGCGGGCAACGCGCAGGCCGCTGGCGGCGAAAGCATAGCTCATCTGCCAGCACCGTCGTGCTCGCGAACGGCGAAACGCACGCTTAATCTTGTGCCAGAAACTACGCGGGTTGTAGCGCTTGAGGATCAATGCACCGCCGGGACCCTGATAGCGACACACTGTCGTGGTTCGGTCATGCTTAAGGGTTTGAGCCTGTGACGCCATACAGGCATCCAACGTAGCACGGTCGGTGCCAAATACACGACAACTGTCGGCCTCGCAGATTCGAAAAAATCGCCAACCAGCCGCAGACTCAACCGCTTGTTGTGGCCACTGCATGTGATCCATAGCGGCTATTTTCCGATAACGGCTCGACCAGACTTCGTTGTCGCTTGATTCGCGTCATCTGGCAATGATTCCAGCAGCCGTTCTTTGGCTTTCTGACGCAGCACTTTCTCCATCGCCAGTGCTTTGCGCTTTTCTGACTCATACAACTTATTGCCACGACTCTCTACCTTACGCCAGAAGCCCATTTCGGTACGCAGAATTTCACGCAAAGGCTTGCCTCGGTACAATTTCATAAATCGCAGCAAATCACGCTGAGTTAAGCCAATGTCTTTACTCGAGTAATATAGCCCCGCAATGTCTTTAACGGCCCAGCGTTCTGGTGTTTTACGCCGCATCTGAATACGGTGCAGGTCGATCAAATAAAGCTTGCTCTCAGGCGAGACTGTGTCATCGACGTCGAAATGCGCGTCTAATAAAAAGTGGCATAAATAGAAATCACGATGATTGGCACCATTCTCATGAATCACGCGTGCCGTCTCCACCACCTTATTCAGTATCCAGCGCTTAAGGCGGATCTCTTTCAGTGTACGTGGCGGATTTTGCTTCCAATCGGCACAGAAGTCTTCCAGACTGGTTTCAGTCGGCAATGCCTCGGTCACAATAAACGAGTGCTTAGTTGCCGGGTTGCGGCCACGAATACCGTAGGCCGCGACCGTCATCGTGTCGATTTCCAAATCCTTAAGACGGTGCACACCGTGCCATTCGTTAAGGGCGCCGACCACCGGTGCTCGCAGATAAGTAATATTTTTGATGATTTCGCCCCAGCCTACACCGGTGTGCATCTTCAAGAAATAATCCTTATCCCCACGTGTAAAGCGCAAAGTCCGACGCCCGAGTGCCTCACGGTACACTTTGCCTTCGATATTCATCATCTGATAGAACGAGTCTTCACCTTGCAACGCTTGGCGCAACTCATTCGTGATGTAAAGCGATTCATCTCGCTTCTGCGATTCGTGATTCGGCAATGCCGAACGCAACTGCTCGCACGTCTGCTCAATAAAATCGACTGCACGTTGTGGCATCACATACAGACTCGGATTCTGACCGTACTTGATACCGTTCTCGCGCCATTCTTCTTTACGTTCCGACAGCAGCATTTTTTGCAGCTTTTCATTCAGCTCTTCCTGCGAGAATCGTTTGCGCAGCACGTAACCGGCATTGGCGGTTTTAATATGTGGCGCATAACCGCACACCGGCGTCGCCAACACGGGCAAGCCAGACACAATCGCTTCTAGGAGCACACCGCCAGTGGTTTCAGCGTAGGCTGGATGCAACAACATATCCCCCGCTTTCATGAGTGCAGGGACGTCTTTGCGACCGCCGAGAAAGTGGATATGATCGGCCACATCGAGTCTCTTGGCTGATCGTTGAAAAGAATCAATCTTATCCTGACCAACCACGAACAACTTAGTCTTGGCCAGCAATTCTGACGGCAATGAGGCCAAGGCGATGATCGCGCGATCCAAACCTTTAGTCGCAAAACCAGAACCAATCAAGAGCACCAGGTTCTCATCTTCCTGAATTCCCAGCGATGTGCGCAGAGTCTGCCGATCCGGCAAGTCTTCTAGGTTTGCCCAACGCTCTTTCTCCAGCGTCGGTGGCAAGCATAAAAAGCGCGAATCCTGCGTCAAATAATACTGCTGATAAATCAGCTTCTCGCGGTTTGAGAGCGACAAAATATTGGTCTTGGACGACGCATCGAACACACCACGCTCAAAACTCGAAAAATACAAAAATCGCGGTGTAAATCGATAGAAGAAAGAGTGTCGTAGAAATGAGCGACCAACATAGCAATAGTCACCGCAGTAATAGATATCCATACCTGGAATCTTATTAAAACCGACGATGACATCGAATTCGTACTTTGCAAGTTCACGTTTCAGCTTGCGGTGAAAGGTGTGCGCACGCGTGTGGTTGGTAAAGCCAAAATGCTTAATGACCACCACTTCAAGCCCAGGTGGAATATCCCCTTCCCAACTGCCGGTAAACACCGTGGCCTTGTGCCCGCGCTGCGTACACTCATTCGCAATGCGCAACATATCCAAGGACAGGCCGCTGTATGGAAAGTGTTTGTAGAGACAGAACGCGAAATGCATGGCTATAAATATGGGTTGTTTGGGCGAATTATACGCCTAATTTTTACGCAGTTTAGATAATTTGTTGCTGCAACTGTTGCCAGATGATCGCCGCATCAAACTGCTGATAACATGGCGGCGTTGTGATTTGCGCTGTAAGTTTGGGGCATTTCTTTAATAAACAAGGCGAGCAGGCATAGTCACTTTGCAGCGGTACCTGCCGTGCGCCGCGAGTCCCCGTTAACCCGGCATTGGTTGAGCCGTAAATGGACACACAGGGCAGGCTTAACGCGGCCGCCAAATGACCAAGACCGGTGTCCACTGCCACTGCACCAGCGGCGCGAGACAGGAGGTGTGCGACCTCCGTCAGCGGTGCCTTTGGGATAACGGTCACCGGCGCGTCGCCTTGCGCAATCCATTCAGCGCGTGCCTTTTCTGCGGCATTGCCCCAGGTTACCGCAACCGGAAAACCCTGCGTTGTAATATGCGCGGCCAGGTCTCGCCATAACTGGTCCGGCAAATGCTTGGTCGGCCAAGTCGTGCCATGCAGCAACAGCACCGGTTTTAACTGGCCGTTAGGGTCAAAACTCGTGCGCGAGCGCAATTCTGGCAAATGAATATCGTAATCAGGCGCGTTATCGGGTACCGGATAGGACAACGCACCAGCAACCAACCGACGCAGTCGAGTGATCGCGTGCTGGTCGCGCGGAACGGGAACGCATTTATTATACAGCCACGCAGCCGGTGACTCTTTGATCGAATCACCACTAAAGCCAGCACGTACACCACCACGCTGAAGCCGTGCAAATCGAGCAAAAATCGCGCTCTTCATCAGACCCTGGGCATCAACAATCACGTCGTAACGGACTTTCCGTAATCGCCGCCAGAACTGCGTGAACTCAGTCAGACTCGCGCGATTAAATCGACGCCAGCGCCGTGTCGCCACGGGTATAACTCGATCGACACTGGAATGCCAATGCGGTATTTCGGCAAAGCTGTCTTCCACCATCCAATCCACGACCGCATCCGGATGATGCGTCCGCAAATCGGTCAACGCCGGCAGTAAGTGTACTGCATCACCCATCGACGTGAGTTTGACGACCAGAACCCGCATTACAGTGTTTGACTCAACTCGATCACCCGTTGCGGCGACAGCTGTGTGAGGCAATTCAGGTGCTCTAAGGGGCACTCGCGCTTAAAACAAGGACTGCAATCTAATCCCAAGCGCGCTATTGCATGATTATGACTCAACGGCGGTGTATGTCCCGGATCAGTCGACCCATAGACGGCGACTAGCGGCTTTTGCAACGCGGCGGCAATGTGCATCAACCCCGAATCATTGCTCACCACCAAGCTCGCGAGTGACATAAGATCGACGGCTTCGGGAAGACTGGTTTTACCCGCCAGAACGTGACACTGGCCACCGCTAGCTCCGTTGATCTCATCGCACACCAGCACATCTTTATCCGATCCCATCAACCAAACCTGCCAATCGAGTTGTAAGTACGCCTTGGCTACCGCTGCGTAGTGCGCTGCTGGCCACTGTTTGGACGGACCAAACTCGGCACCAGGGCACAAGACCAGAATCGGTTTCTCGGTATCAAGTTGATTTGCCTGCAACACGGTCAGCACCGCGTTCGCATCCACCTCGAGCAGCGGTGGAGGCACCTTGTCGATGGCGCGCACTGGCGCCGCCTTCGACTCACCCAGCGCAATAAAACGCTGCACCGTCATTGGCCAACGCTGTTTATCAAGTCGTCGGATATCGTTCAATAAGCCCCAACGCTGTTCACCAAGCCAGCCGGTGCGCTGTGGAATCCGAGCGACCGCTGGCACCAACGCAGATTTAAGAGAATTTGGTAGCACAATGGCGTTGGAATAACCACGATCACGCAAAGATTTACCGAGCCGAATCCGTTCGCCTAAACTTAATTTTCCATGATTGAAATTCCCCGCGATCAGCTCACCGACTTGCGGCATACGGTCCGTCATCGCGGCCGTCCAAGCTGGTGCCAGCACATCGATCTGCGCGTCGGGTTCGCGCGACTTGATATCGATGAACAGGCTCTGCGCCATCACCATGTCACCGACCCAGGCTGGGCCGATGATCAGGTATTTTTTTGTTTGCTCAGACATGCGGCTATCGTAGCCCGCAACCAGGACGTGCCTAAACGACAGTCAACCAATCCATGCGGTCCGGATTCCTACCGTTGACCACATCGAAATAGCGACGCTGGATGTCCGTGGTTACTTCACCACGCTTACCGCTACCAATCACACGATCATCGAGTGAATTAATCGGCGTCACTTCAGCCGCTGTGCCAGTGAAAAAAGCTTCATCTGCGGTGTAGACTTCATCGCGTGTGATCTGCTTCTCGATCACTTCCAGCCCCATGTCCTCTTGCATCAACTGCACCACGGTATCGCGCGTAATGCCTTCCAGCGCGGAGGTCAGGCTCGGCGTGTACACCTTGCCGCGACGCACAATAAAAATGTTCTCACCGCTGCCTTCGGCCACGTAACCGTTGGTATCCAGCATCAGCGCTTCGTCATATCCAGCATTCTCGGCTTCTTGCAGCGCCATGATCGAGTTGGTGTAATGCCCATTGGTTTTGGCCTTCGCCATCGTGCTGTTTACATGGTGACGATTGAACGACGATGTTTTGACCCGGATGCCATTTTCCAGCGCTTCGTCACCTAAATACGCGCCCCATTCCCAGGCCGAGATACTCAAATGCACCTTCAAGCCTTTGGCATGCAAGCCCATGGCTTCCGAGCCGTAAAACGCCATTGGTCGCAAGTAAGCTGATTTAAGCTGATTTTTACGAATAATTTCACATTGCGCGGCGTTAATTTCGTCCACCGAAAACGGAATCGTCATGCCCATGATTTTGGCTGATTGCAGCAAACGCTCAGTGTGCCGCGTCAATCGAAAGATCGCTGGACCTTGATCTGTTGCGTATGCGCGCACACCTTCAAACACACCGACTCCGTAATGTAAGGTATGAGTCAGCACATGGACTTTCGCCTCGCGCCAATCAACAAACTCGCCATCCATCCAGATGGACCCATCACGATCATCAAACGACATTGTTATTCTCTCCAATAATTGAATTTGAGTGCGGTGAACCACATTTGACACAGCCGTAAAGCGGCATAGATCGGTGATTATAAGGAATTGAAAAAAATATGAGCCTTTTTTTTAACAAAAGTGTCGAAATTCGGTTAGTTTATTCGTCTGATGACTGAAACCGTTTTATGGTCGGTTTCGCTCATCAATCGATACAGGAGAATTTTTATGCAATACATGGCACTTATCTATGCAGCAGAAGATGCAGACGATGTTGATTTAAACACCTTGATTCAACAATACACAGAGTTTGGCGAAAAAGCTGCCGCCGCTGGTGTGCTGGTTGACGATGGCAATGCGTTGCAACCGGTCTCAACCGCCACCACCGTGCGTCTGCGCAACGGCAAAGCTGAAATCACCGACGGCCCCTTTGCCGAAACCAAGGAGCAGCTCGGCGGATACTATATTTTAGACTGCGACACGCTGGATACCGCACTGCACTGGGCAGCGCAGATACCGAGCGCGCGTTACGGCAGTATCGAAGTCAGACCTGTCATGCAATTTGACTAGCAAAGTCAGGCAAACCGATTTGGCGCGCTTGTATCGCGCCAAATCGGGCCGTATTCTTGCTTACTTGGTGGCGCAGTGTGGTGACATCCAGCTCGCCGAGGACGCCTTACAGGACGCTTTCATCAAAGCCACGACTGACTGGTCGGTCGGTACGCTACCAGATACACCCGAGGCGTGGTTAATCACCACTGCCAAGCGCAACCTGGTCGACGTGTGGCGTCAGCAACAACGTCACCAAACCTTACAGCAGCAATTCGCGATCGATTCGCTCGATTCAGCGACCTCAGACGAAGCACAGCAAGAAATCCCCGACGAACGCCTGAAGCTCATTTTTACCTGTTGCCATCCAGCCTTAAACCGAGCTGCTCAAGTTGCGCTGACACTAAAAACGCTGTGCGGATTGAATCCACGTGAGATTGCTCGGGCTTATCTTGTGTCGGAAACCGCCATGCAGCAGCGCTTAGTCCGTGCCAAGCAAAAAATCCGGGCTGCGGGTATCGCCTACGCTGTACCCAGCGGCGAAGACCTACCAACACGACTGGCGTCCGTGCTGGCGGTAATCTATTTAATCTATAACGAATCACACACAGCGTTTGAGGGACAAACCCTGAGCCGAACAGATTTAGCGAATGAAGCACTGCGACTGGCCCACTTAGTCTGTCAGTTGCTGCCACACCCGGAGGCCAATGGCTTGCTGGCTTTGATGACCTTACATCAAGCCCGCCAACAAGCACGACAATCAGCAAAAGGCGCCTATGTACCGCTGGCAGAGCAAGACCGACAACAGTGGGACCAAACGCAGATCGCAAAAGGCCGAACACGACTGATCGGCGCGTTAAGCCAAGGGAACCCGGGGCCGTACCAGCTTGAAGCAGCAATTAGCGCTGTGCACTGTGAAGCCGACTCTTGGCACACCACTGATTGGCATCAAATTGTGCGCTTATACCAACGCTTGTATGAATTGGTACCATCACCTGTGGTCAAACTGAACGAATTGGTCGCTGCAGCACAAATAGTGCCCGTCAACGACATACTGAAACAGCTTGTACAACTTGAATCCGCACTAGAAGACTACCAACCGTTTCACGCGGCCCGTGCTGACCTATCTGCCCGCGCAGGTCAGCCTGAGCAGGCCCGACGCGACTACCAAAATGCCATTCGCTTGAGTCGCAATCAGGTCGAAAAAGCGTACCTGCAATTAAAACTGACCCAACTTTAGGATCACAGCTGCCTCGTCACCACGAGTTTCGCAATTCGCGCAGTTTGAGAAATATCGCTTCCGCACTGGGCGACACACCCAAATCAGGGTATTGCTGACTCAATCCGGCGACTAACGACCCGCTGTCGAGTCGAAAAAAAGTATTGACCAAACGTTCCATGCCGATATTGGAGATAAAGTGCGTGTCACTTGGCCATTGTTGCATGGCTGCCAATAGACTCTGCGCCGCCGCGTTATCCGGCTCATAGCGCAACGTGAATTCAAGATTATTAACGATGTAGTCGTGGCCCGGATACACCCTAGTGGCGTCCGGCAATTTGAAAATCTGCTCCGCGAAAGTCTGGTACATGGTTTGCGGATTCCCGCCGTTGTGGCAGTTACCGACGCCCGCATTGAACAAGGTGTCGCCACTAAATAACGCCGGCGCGGCCTGGTTATCACCCAGATAGTAAAAGCAAGAATGGCAAAAGGTGTGACCCGGTGTATCAAGCGTAATCAGCTCGACCGACGTGCCAACCTGAACGCCGTCGCCAGCGCGCAAACCAACGTCCACATTGGGAATTTTGTCAGTCGCGTGATGATGCGCATACAACGTCGCCCCGGTCGCCCGAATCACTGGTTCGTTGCCCCCAATATGGTCGTGATGCTCATGGGTATTGAGTACACCACGAATGTCCCAGCCTAAGTTTCGCGCTCGTTCAAGCAGCGTTGCATGATCCAGTGGATCGATGGCGACCGCTTCACGCGTTTCCGCGCACGCCACCAAATACATGTAATTTCGCAGACTGTTTCCAACCGCAATTTGTTCGACCAGCATGGTTACCTCTCACTACCTAAACAATGGTTTAATGATACACTGCACTCCGTTTTGCACGCCGTCACAACACCATGTCCATAATCGCCTTAAAGAACGTCAGCATCAGCTTCGGCGCGGATGCTATTTTAGAGCATGCCGACCTGATTATCGAACCGAACGAACGTATCGGATTGATTGGTCGCAACGGCGCCGGTAAATCCACCTTACTCAAACTCATTGACGGGAGCGTGTTGCCAGATGATGGCGACGTGTTGATTCAGCAAGGAGCACGTACCGGCCGCTTAATTCAGGAAGTACCCAACGACATCGACTACGATATCCGCAGCGTCATCGCGCTGGGTAACGCCGAGGCGGGCGAGACGCTGGCACAATATTACTTATTGGACAGCGAACAGCAAGCCGCGTCGCAGGAACTTCAACACGCCTTGAACGACCACGATGGCTGGACGCTGGATCGACGTGTACAAACTCTGTGCTCTAAATTTGACCTGGAACCCGGCACACCGTTTGCTCAATTGTCCGGCGGCATGAAACGTCGCGTTCTGATGGCACGCGCACTGGTTGACGAACCCGATATCCTGCTGCTCGACGAGCCAACCAACCACTTGGATATCGATACCATTTTATGGCTGGAAAACTTACTTCTCAGCCTCAATGTTACGCTGATCATTGTGTCGCATGATCGCAGTTTTATTGACGCGCTGTGTACGCGAATCGTGGAGCTGGACCGCGGATTGATCACCTCCTACCCTGGCAATTTTCAACGCTACCTCGCGACCAAAGCCAAAGCACTGGAAGACGAGGCCACGCACAACGCCAAATTCGATAAGAAACTGGCGCAAGAAGAGGTGTGGATTCGACAAGGCATACAAGCACGGCGCACACGCAACGAAGGCCGGGTTCGCGCCCTGAAAAAAATGCGGGAAGAGCGCCGACAGCGGCGTGAACGTCAAGGCACCGCCAGCATCAGCCTGAACCAGTCTGGTAAATCCGGCAAGGTGGTGATCGAGGCTGAGCATTTGCATGTTACGTACGATGGTAAACCCATCATTAAGGATTTCAGCTGCCGCATTCTGCGCGGCGATAAAGTCGGCATTATTGGCCCGAATGGTTGCGGCAAATCCACCTTGATCAAAATACTCACTGGGGAGAATCCACCGCAGTCAGGACAAATCAAAATCGGCACCAATCTTGAGATCGCTTATCTCGACCAACACCGCGCGGCGATTCGTGATGATCTAAGTGTGCAAGATAATGTGTCCGGGAACACTGAAATCGAGATCAACGGTCAACGCAAACACATCATGGGCTATTTGCAGGACTTTCTGTTCAGTCCGGCTCGCGCCCGTGCCCCTGCAGCCAAATTGTCTGGCGGTGAGCGCAATCGATTGATGTTAGCCAAGCTGTTTACCCGCCCGTTCAACTTCCTGGTATTGGACGAGCCAACCAACGACCTTGATTACGAAACCCTGGAGTTACTCGAACAACTCTTGATGGACTACACCGGGACTTTGCTGTTGGTCAGCCATGATCGTACTTTTCTGGACAACGTTGTTACCTCAACCATCGCGTTTGAAGGCGATGGCCAGGTGTACGAATACATTGGTGGCTATCAAGATTGGTTGGCACAAAAACGCGATCACGCCACCTCGGAAACCGAGGCTCCGGCCGCCAAAGAAAGCAACGTCAAACCCTCCGCTGCGGCCGCGAAACCAAAAAAACTGAGCTACAAACTGCAGTATGAGTTAGACCACCTGCCGGGCAAAATCAGTGAACTGGAAAGTAAAGTACAAACGCTAACGAATACCATGGCCGATCCAAGCTTCTACCAGCAGGATGCGGATACCATTGCCACAACCGGCACTGAACTTAAAGAACTGCAAGCCGAACTCGATGCCGCGTTTGAACGCTGGGAAGAACTTGAGTCAATGTAAGCAGGCGCCGGTTTAACGACACCGGCCAGGCAGAAACATCGTATCCAGATCGGTCAAATTCGTCCCCGCTGCGTGCATACCAGACGGCACGGACTCATGACCACAGATCCACGAGATCGGCGTACTCGGTTCGTCTTTCACGAATACCGGTCGAATGGATAGCACTTTATCGTGCAAGGACTCGGGCAATTTCTGACCCAGCGTCAAATGCATCACACCGTCCCGAATCTCCAGCTTACGCAGATAATTCCCTTTAATCTTACTTGGCTCCGGTAGCCCAGCAGCGGCATTATCAGTGGGGAATGTGCCAGTATTGCCACGGTAATACGCTGCCACATAAGCCTTGTAGGGCTCCACCAGCTCGATCGTTTCAACCATTCGCTGTTGCGTGATGCGGCCCAAATTGGACGGCAAGGCCAAGGTCGCCAGTATGGCAATCACCGCCACCACGACCATAAGTTCGAGCAAGGAAAAACCGGCGACCCTATAACGAATGCGCTGCATTTATACCACCATATACCCCATGATGAGGTACGCCACCACTGTAATGACGCCACACACCAGTGCGTAAGGCAGCTGCGTGCGCACGTGATCCAGAATATCGCAACCCGCAGCAAGGGAAGACACCGCAGTGGTGTCCGACACCGGCGAGCAGTGATCCCCAAACACACCACCGCCTAATACCGCGGCCAACATCAATGACGGCGGCAAACCGAGGTTCAAAGCAATCGGTATCGCAATCGGAACCAACAAAGCAAACGTGCCCCATGAGGTGCCAGTAGTAAACGACGCAAATGCCCCGGCAATAAACACAATCGCGGGCACCATAAACAAGGGTAAATAATCCGCCACCAATCCCGCGATAAACACGCCTGTCCCCAACGCCTTGACACTGGCCCCAAGGGCAATCGATAACAATAAAATTGCCACCAATGGCAGCAGCTCGCCCATGCCTTTAAACCCCTCGTCCAATACCTGCCGACCGGTAAAACGCGCCTGCGTCACCAGCATCAGATACGCAACCGTGGTGGCCAGCGCAGTGGCATACAATACCGACTTCGAACCGCTACCCGCCATAATATCGCCGCCACCGGTCCAGACCATAAACCCAAGCATGGAGACAACCAGCACCGCCAGGGGTATCAGCATGTCACGCGCACGGCCAGCCTGATGTTCGAACTCCACTTCGGTCACAGGCGCATTGCTGGCTTCAGTACGTGCCATCGGGCCATGCACCTTGCCGCTAATCACGGTATACAGCACCAGCAGCAAGGTAGACCACGCATAGACATTTAATGGAATGGTCGATACCAGAATTGACACCGCGTCTTGTTGATCAAAATAAGATGCAATCAGCCCAAGTACAAATGCGCCCCAGGCATTCAACAGAATCAAGATACACACCGGCGCACTGGTGGAGTCGATGATGTAAGCCAAGCGCTCCCGACTCATATTGAACTTATCAAACAGCCCTCGAGACAGAATTCCCGCCGTGAGGACACTTAAATTGGACTCAATAAATATCACCACGCCGGTGCCGAAGGTCACCAGCCCGGTTCGACGTGGTGTGGTGGCAATGCCTGACTTGACCAAGCGGTTGACTGTGGCACGTACCCCGCCTGAGAACCGCATATAAGCGAGCAACGCACCGACCAGCACACAGAACAGTAATAAGCGGGTATTGCCTTGATCCGCAAATACGGCGACCACGCGTTCTATGGTATTCAGCAAACCAGTGGTTGGAGCGTAGCGTCCGCCGTCCATCAGCAATAACCACTCAGACGTGAAGATAGCCAATACCAGTGCGATCACCACATCTCGGCGCCACATCACATAGGCGATCGCCACTAAGGCCGGCAGAATGCTTAACCAGGCAGGAAGTTGCGTCATTGTAGTGCCTCCGCATAGCGATCCAGACCATCGCGTAGATCATCAATCAGGTCCTGCGGGTCTTCCAGACCGATACTTAAACGCACCAAACACTTGGACTCGTCCCAAGCTGTCGCCGTGCGTCGTCGTTTAAAACTGGATGCGGCGAGTATTAGGCTTTCATACCCGCCCCAGGAAAATCCCAGCTTGAAATACCGCATGCCATCCACCATCGCATTTACCGCCGCCGTTTGGTTTTGCTTCAAGACAAAGGCGAATAAACCACTGGCACCAGCCATATCACGCACAAAATATTCGTGCCCCGGGCAAGTCGCAAACGCCGGGTGCCGCAAGTGATCGACAGCCTCGTGTGAGGACAACCAATCGGCAATGGTCTTAGCGTTGCTCGCCTGCTCACGTAAACGCACGTCCAGCGTCCGCAATCCACGCAAGGTGGTGTAAATGTCATCCACCGAGGTACACAAGCCCAATTCATAACTGCGTGCCTGCAATTGTGGCCAGTGCGACTCTGTGGCGCTGGCGACGCCGAGCATCACATCGGAATGGCCATTTAAATACTTGGTCGCCGAATGCACCACAATATCCACACCAACATCCAAAGGCTTAAAATTTAGTGGACTGGCGTAGGTATTATCAATGATCGTGGTAATGCCGCGCTGACGGGCCACGTGAGCTAACGCGGGAACGTCCTGTACTTCCATCGTTAAGCTACCGGGTGATTCAAGGAAAATCACCTTGGTATTGGGTTTTATCAATTCAATAATATCGGCGCCAACCAAGGGGTCGTAATACGTGGTTTCGACTCCGAAGCGCGCTAAAGTCCCATCACAAAACTCGCGCGTCGGCTCGTAAACCGAATCCACCACCAGCAGATGATCGCCAGCCGCTAGAAACGATTGCAATGCGGCCGTGATGGCGGCTGTGCCACAGGGGTAAATGTAGCTGCCCGCCGCGTTTTCCAGTTGGCGCATCGCCTGAGTGAGTGCAAAGGTGGTTTGCGTACCACGTCGACCGTAAAACTCCACACCTTGGTCCTTGCCCGCAAACGCCCGCTGCATGTCGGCTACCGAATCAAATAATATGGTTGACGCACGTGCTATTCGGGGATTCACACTGGCACCGGTCGCGGCTTTATCTCGCCCCACCGTCACCAGCTTGGTTTTATCTCGCATTCATTGCCTCTTCGTCGACTACGACACTACGCAGTGAACACGCTTAATCGGCGAACACCGCGAGTTTGAATTATGCGCCTATTAGAGCACATCTTGACCTGTGGTCCGAATCCACCCTACTGCGAATAGCGCTGCTGCACCACTAGGCCAGTGAGAATTAAACCCAGACCGACCAGGGTACTGATCAAGATTGGTTCTTTCAGAATCACCGCGATCAACACCAAAGACACAAACGGTGAAATAAAAATCAGATTGGCGATCCGCGAAGTATTGGTCGCCAATTTCATTGCTTGCAACCAGAACAAAAATGCCAAGCCAGTTTCAAACATCCCAACATAGATACCACCAGCCCAACCCTGCCAGGCAACCGAATTAAACAGTGCCAGCAATTCACCGCTCCACCACGCGTACAAACCCAACACCGGCAATGCAAAACTGAAATTCAAGCACAAACCTAAAATCGCATCCTGCTCCTGACGACGGTTGAGAATCCAATACAATGCCCACACCAAGGTACTCAATAAGGCACACACCAACCCGAATGTATCTTCAAACTGCATGCCTAATACATCACCGCGCGTCGCAATAATCACCACACCGAAGTAACAAATGAGCGCGGCAAACAAATCTGCTCGGGTTAATTTTTGACCGAGAATTGGCACCGCCAAAAATGACATCACAATCGCCCAGCTGTAATTAATCGCCTGCGCTTCCTGCGCTGGCAAGCGCGCATACGCAGTGAACAATAGGCAGTAATAAAGTGCGGGGTTGAGTAAACCAAACAGCAACGCGTTTAGATAGTGACGTGACGATTGGCGGAATAAAGCG
This sequence comes from Arenicella chitinivorans, assembly GCF_014651515.1. Classification (NCBI taxonomy): domain Bacteria; kingdom Pseudomonadati; phylum Pseudomonadota; class Gammaproteobacteria; order Arenicellales; family Arenicellaceae; genus Arenicella; species Arenicella chitinivorans. The sequence continues at coordinate 29,430 of NZ_BMXA01000002.1, read as the reverse complement.
CGAAACTTGCCCTGCACCGCCAGCACACCGAGTAAGAATAGCCATGACGTCAATGATGCGACCAGGATCAATTGGGTCGGCGTCAAGTGCTGCAAACTGAGCTTAAACGCAGTGGCTACCGTAGACCAACATAAAACGGCCGCCAGACCAAAAAACATTGCGCGCTGCTGTGCCACCGTGTCGCCTCTGTATGTTGAGTGAATTGAAGGTTTAAAGGCGAGAACTTAGCACGAGCCGCAAGCGGAATAAACGTCTGACTGAGTCGCTTGAAATATACTGTATATAAATATAGTATCGAAATAAAACCGAATCAAAGAAATGCCGTCAATCTCGCCCGCCAAACTGCCGGAGAAATACTATCTGGACCATGCTCAGGAATTGTTCGCCTATGTGCGTGAGACCTGTGCACATCTCTTGCTGCCCGAGCATACGCAGTATCTCGAGACCTTTGACGCGCTTAACCAAGACGCCCAGTGTCTACTGGTTCGCTGCTTAAGCCGCAAACCAAAATACCTGAAAGCCAGTTCATTGGCTTACCCTGAGATCCGGAACACCGCACAGGCCATCCATGCGGCACAACAAGCGGGGTTATTACGCAGGGCCAAAGCCACTGACTGGCAGGCACTCCATAAGCAACTCACCAAACCACAACTACTTAAGGTGCTCACCACGCGCGGCATGACGGTGAATCGCAGCAGCTCCAAAGCGGACGTCATTGAGCTGGTGCAGACTTACGTTTGCCCTAAGAGCGATGTCGGCCCCGAACTGTATGGCGAATTTGTCTGCTGTACCCAGACCAGCACCATTGATTACCTATTGTTTCTGTTCTACGGCAGCCTAAAACATCGACTGCAAAAGTTCGCCATGCGTGATCTGGGTATTTTACGTACCCGCAATAACAGCAATCCAGCCAGTGCGCGGTTTGCCACTCGTCATGACGCAGTCAGTACTTTTCGGCTGCAAATTTGGCATCGAGATTTTCGCCAACAGCCGGAACTGCGCAACGCCATCGCCGACAAGGTTCGTGAGCATGATGTTATCGGCAGCCAGGCAAAGACCGCCCATGACCGTTTGGTGCTCGCACTCGGGGATGCTTACGTGCGAGAAGACCCAGCGCAAGCTATCGCCCTTTGGCGTCGTTCGGATGACCCGCAAGCGATCGAGAAATGGGTGCGCGAGTGGTATCGCTCGGGTGACCGAGACACGCTGAGATCAACGCTCGAACAACTTGCGGACACCGCGCTTCCGGCCAGCACCCGGGTATTTATCGAAGATTTTGTGGCCCGCAAATACCATGGTAAGCGCACCAGCGTGTATACCGATATGCTGCGCGAGGCAACGCACCAAGTCGACCTGGACGAAGCCTACATTAACGACGTCGAAGCCGGTGTGATTGATGCCTATCAGCGTCGCGGCATCCAAGCCACATTTAGTGAGAACAAACTATGGCGAGCCCTATTTGGTCTGGCTTTTTGGGACTTACTCCTCGGTGACAAACAGCTGACCCATACCGAGTTTGATCATTTGCCAGCCGCGCTGCAGGCGGCCGATTTTTATCGCCGTAACCAAGGCGAAATTGAGTCGATATTGACTACCTATGATCAACCAGCGCTCGCGTTGCAGCCTCTGATTCAACGCGCCACTAAACATTATGGGCAACCCACTGGCCTGTTCCGCTGGCGTTCGGACCTAATTGAAAAAATCGCCATGTGTGTAAAACACAGTCCGCCAGGCGCAATAGCACATGTACTCAGACGTATGGCGCAAGATTACCGTAATACACATGATGGCTACCCTGATTTGTTGGTGCTCGAGCAAGATCGACTGCGATTCGAAGAAGTTAAAGCCCCCGGCGATGTGTTGCGGCCTAACCAGCTGGTCAGCATTAATCGGCTCCGCCGCGCTGGGTTTCAAGTCGACCTGACACAAGTCACTTGGGCCACCGACCCGAATCAGACCTACGCGGTAGTCGACATCGAAACCACCGGTGGTCGACGCGGAGGCAATGCCATCACCGAAGTCGCCGTGGTTCACGTGCGCGGCTTGGAAATTATCAGTGAATGGTCCAGTTTAGTGAATCCCGGTCGCCCGATCCCCAGACACATTACCCAACTAACCGGCATCGACGACGCCATGGTGCGCGACGCACCGCGATTCGCCGATATTGCTGACACGCTGCGAGGTCAACTCAATGATGCTATTTTTGTTGCGCATAACGTCGGCTTTGATTACGGCTTTATCAAAGCCGCTTACGAGGATCTAGGTCAGTCATTTCGCAAACCGAAGTTCTGTACCGTCAAAAACACGCGACAAACCTTTCCCGGATTAAAATCCTACAGTTTAGGGGCACTAACCTCGCATTTCGATATCGACTTGGTCGGCGCACACCGCGCACTCAATGACGCACGCGCAACTGCACACCTATTAAGACTGATTCAGACCGAACGCCTGCAAACCTGATACAGTAAGCATCCCGCAACCCAGATCGATTATTCGCATGTCCTCGCTGTTTTGGTTCAAGCTCAGTTTCGCCCTATTAATTTTAGCTTTGCTTGTCACCGGCATACATCAATACAAACATGGCGCGTTTCGACGGCTACGTGCACGCTGGCTGAGAAACAAACTCATACCGTTACTGACTGACGCAGTGAACGAGCTCGGCGGACCCGTGTTTACCAGCTTACAGGCCCACCAAGCGCCCGATCTGTATCGCCTCTTTCGCCTGCGTGCGAATCTGGAGTACTTACACACCAAAACCGGGCTTCTGTATCCTGAGGAACGAGAACGATCCGCGCAGTTTCTGGTCGCAATCTCGTCACTCGTTGCTCGAATTGATCAGCAGCAGGTAACACACCACGATCTTGATGAAACCATCTTGCGCGGTCAGCGTGCTGTGCTTGAGATCACTGAAATGCGCAATTGACATCGTGGCACAGTATTACCCCAAATAGACTGGGGCATATCCACCACTGGCGTTTGATACGACAGGATGCGACAAAATGATTCACTCTAAATGACTGATATTTAAAGCGTTATTTAAATTGGCACAGCGATTGCTTGTTTTGTGTCAGGCCCGCGCCGCAGTAGGCAGCGCGATTTCTTTAACTCAAATTGTTTTCAGGAGTGAATTCTATGAATAAGCAAAAACGCACATCAATCATTATCAAGCCAGTCGCCCTTGCTATGGGTTTGGCGCTCGCCGTATCAGGTTCAGCATTGGCTGGCCAACATGAGATCAAAACGCACAAAAATGCCAACAAAGAGACCGTTCTAAAATGGCAAGGCGAAGCGTACCAGGCCTGGTTGGATGGCAAAGTGGAAACTGCGCTTCTTTTGAATACCAACCTGAATTCGTTCGAAATCAACACCAAAACTGCGGCAAACCACGTGATTCTATCCGGCACCGTTAACAGCGAAGTCGAAGCCGAGTTAGCCGAAGAGATTACCAAGGGTGTCAAAGGTGTTGAAGGCGTCACCAATAAATTGGTGGTCGACACTGAGATGAACGCGAAACAGCACGAAACCGAAGGCAAAAGCTTCTCACAACACTGGGAGGACGCCACCACCACGGCGACCATTAAGTCAAAGCTTCTGCTGGAAGACACGGTGAAAGGCTTAGACATCAATGTTGATACACACTATTCAGAAGTCACCTTACACGGTGAAGTGAATAGCGACGCCGAGCGCGATTTAGTCGAGGCGATCGCTGAGAATACCAAGTCGGTCACCAAGGTGAACAACAATCTACGGATTGTTGAAGAGCAAAGTTAAGCTGAGTTTGACTGACTTCACTCAGAAGCCCTCGGCATGCCGGGGGCTTTTTGTTTGACCAGTATGCCGCCCAACTCAGATTTCAAAGCTTAGTATGGGCTGTAAATACTTGTCGTTGAAAAATAGATCACCGCGATTAATGCAAAGGTGCTGGTAATCAACCCCATTCTCTTTGACCTAACCCAGCCAGACACCCAATACTCGCGATCAACCCTAAAACCCCAATGCTATAGCCCGCGATCATGCCGTTCCATAAAGTTTCTAACTTGCTCGGATCAGGGACGAATGGCAAGTCCGGATTAAAGCAAATCGTTAACCGCTAGGCAGAAATCACCGCAATCAAATGCCCACACGCCATAGTTGACGACGCGCCGACGAGATGTTCAATTGCTCCTTTATTGGCGGTGAAGATCAACACGCGCACCAGAATTATGGCAGACACGCCTCCGAGAAATGCCGCCACAAACGACAGCTGATTGGCCACTGCCAGTCTGTAGCTTGCTTCAAGTTTCGTCGTCATACCTGACCGTCAGCGCAGTTCGCTTGCAATCTCCTTGTGTGAATCTTAACCCGCTTAAATAATAGGACCGCCACACCAGGTGATATTTTTCGACCCTCGGGGCGGTCAGTTCTGTGCCAAGTATCCAGCGAGCAACTCAAAGCTACCGCCCCAACCGTTACTAAACTGTGCACGAGATGACTCCCAAGCGTCTGCTTCGGCTTGCGTTGGATTCACTGGTTGCCAGACGAACTCCATATAAGTGACACCGTCTACCTCATTCAAATTAATCGTCGCTCGAATTTCCTTCGGCCAGTTTGGCATTGAGGGCGACAAAACATCGCCATTTTCATTGGACTCGTATTGCGTAAAAACAATTCGATCATACGGATTTAAGTCATGATATTTGGTTAATAGCCACATTTCCTTGCCACTGGGCATCACCATTTTATATAAAGCCGAACCTCCGGAGCGGATGTCTGCTGACCGGTAAACGCAGGAAACCTCGGAATTCGGTACTTGCCACTGACATAAGTGTTGTTCCTGAGTCCATGCTTCGTAGACCAATTTTTGTGGCGCGTTGAACGCTCGCTTTAATGTTGCTGGTACTACCGTTATGGCATTCATCTGATTTCATCCTTTTTTTGTATTTCAGAAAGATATTCGTCGAGTTGATCGAACTGTCTAATCCAATGTCGCTCAAACTGGCGTACCCATATTTGAATGGGCTGCAACTTTTCCGCTCTCACAGAATAGAACCGATGCCGTCCACTCCGCCGTTCAGTCACCAACCCAGCGGCCTTCAACACACTCAGGTGCTTCGAAACCATTGGCTGACTCCACTGAGTTTTTTGAACTAACTCGTTAACACTCAACTCTTGGCCGATCAATTTTTCGATCAGCTCTCTTCGTTTCGGTTCTGCAATCGCCGTAAACGTATCGTAGGTATTCGCGGTGCGGGGCATTATCTCATTATATTCCTATATAAGAATATGTAAAGCAAAAACGCACTGTCTTCAAAACTCACTAAATCACAGATTGTGACTGACGATATTCTCGAGGTGTGACGCCCGTCTGTTGCCGAAAAGCACGATTAAATGGGCCTAGAGAGTTAAAACCACAGTCGTAGGCCACTGTTGCGATACTGAGATTTGACTTCGCTTGATCATTGAAAATCCGTTTAGCGCGATCAATCCGATAACTATTTAAAAAATGGTTAAAGTTTCGGAACTGAAGGTGACCAGTTATACAGCGCGTCACCTTATATTCCTGCTCACCAATTTGATCAGCAAAGTCAGAGACTTTTAAATTACAGGTAGTCAGCACCTTCTCGTCGTTAATGGCCTGCAGTATGCGCTGTGCTAATTGTGCAGTTGCCTCACCGTCGGCCGCGTCATGGCGTACTGCGGGATGAGGATTACGCAGCCGATATTGCAACGCGATTCGACTACCGAACACAGCAAACAAGGCGCAGAAGGTTAATAAAGCCCCATTCCATTTTGCAGCAATTGAGTTCGCATTCGCACCCGAAGCCCAAAGGATGGCAACCAGTATCAAAAGACTGAATGCAGCAATATAGACCACTCTAAATTGCCGCTCTGACTCAGAGCGCACCTGCTTAAATCCGTGCAACACATCGATAAACGTAAATACGATCGCCGCAATGCATACCATGGAGGCCGCGTTCCCAAGAACTCGCCCAGCTTCATTTTCAAAACCACCGGGGCCAGAGACGGACGTCAGAGCGCCAGTAGCTTCAATAAGAATAACGATTGGAACAACACTGACAACACGCCTACTTAGTTTCTGAGTGTCACGGAACAGTAACCGACTTAGCAACCAAAACCAGGCACAACCGCCAGACCCTACTGTGACCAAGCCAACCGTTAGTAAACTAGGAGGGTCTGCGGAGAATCTGCTGGCGGTCGAGCACAGAGTGGATATGACAAAACACCACCAAACAAGAACGAGCGGTTCAATGTGCTTGAAACGGTGGGATAGTCTCTCAAAAACCACCTCGGTTCCTGGCGCACTACCCTCCATAGGAGCCGAACTGTTCACTGGCCGAATTAAACTATTAGTTCTCATAACCTTTACCAAGACACATGCCGCAGAAAACAAAACTGGTCGATTTCCAAAACGGCAAGATATGTATTCTTAACATCACGATACTTGGCCAATCTGTTGAAAAAACCACAGCACCTAAAAGAAGTCTAACACATCGCCCGGAACACTAGCCTAAGGTGTATAGGGCACCCTGTTAGTCACACTAAAACCAAGTAGATCCTAAAAACTATGACAACACAATCGACGCCACTCTCTAAATGGCAATCTGCTCCGTTCCCCTCCATAGCGCTCAACTTGGCTGCCAAGTTCTGGTTTGCGACCGTACTCGTTGGGCAAGTTATTTTTTCCTACTATATTGTGGCGTTGTACTATACAGCCACGCTCAGCAACGACACGGCCCGATTTAACACGGTAATGCCAGCTGGCCATATTGAAGGAGACTATTGGGGGAACATCGCTGTCATTGGCCACGTGTTATTGGCGGCCGTTATAACACTTGGCGGTTTGTTGCAACTTTTACCGGTCATCCGCAGTAAAGTGCCGGCACTGCACAGGTGGAACGGCAGACTCTATGTATTAACCGCCGTCATTATGAGTTTAAGCGGTGCGTTCATGATTATCACGCGCCATGAAAAAGTGGTCGGTGACCTAGTCGGTCATGTAACGCTAATGCTTAATGGTGCCATCATTCTGACCTGTGCGGCTTTGGCATTTCGGTTTGCTCGGCAGAGGAAGTTTGCGAATCATCGCCGCTGGGCTTTACGTTTGTTTGTGGCGGTTAGCGGCGTGTGGTTTTTTCGCGTGGGAATGATGGCTTGGTTGAGCATACATGGAAAACCGGTTGGTTTTGACCCACTGAGTTTCTCAGGTCCCTTCCTAACCGTGTTGTACCTAACGGTCTATATCATGCCAATACTCTTTCTCGAGTGTTATTTTCGAGCACAAACTACAGGTTCGGCAATCCAAAAATTGGCCACCGCCACCACAATCGTGATGCTGTGTCTGATTATGATGCTCGGCATATTCGGCGCAACTATGGGTATGTGGCTGCCGAGAATTTAACGATAGATGTGGAGGCACATATAAAAATGATGACAAGCTGCAATAAACAAGCGAGAAGCCACAATGCGGCTATGTGCTTGGCAACTACTGAGTTACCTTGGATTGCTTTGAAACAAAGTACGGAAATAGAGAATACAGAATTAGTGACACTAAGTACGCAATACCCGCAATCGAATATCTTGATTGAACAAATTCGCTGACCGATAGCTCGCGCACCCAGAGTACAACCGAAAGCTCAACGGCCAACAAATACCCCAGTGCTAAAAAGCCAACCAGCAGGAGATCGTTTGAATTCAGCTTTTCTTTTGACAAGTTCCGAATAAAGCACGCCGCCATAAAACTCACCAACACCATAAATGGCGCCTCAATTAATTCTGCAGTTTGCTCGCCTAGATTGGGGACCAATAAAAGCACCCTAATCGTTCCCAAAACAAACCCGAAAGAAAATACAACAATGAAGTAAATTGCAGCGTATTTAATGATCTCTTTCATCTGGAAAATTGGCTAGTGTCGCAAATAGAAATTGGGGAGAAAGAAACAGAGCTGAGCCAAAACCTTATTCCTCACTTTTAACGCAGCCATAGTTTGACGCACACATTGTGGTCAGACACGAATGGCATAAAAACACAGCTTGCTAGTGGATTATTAACCATCGCCTTTGTTAGCTACTCATTGTTCATTGGAACTGGATTCCAAATTTTGCACGATTTTTTGACAGATCACATTCAACAACCTGCCCCCGCTCAATGATTGGGATAAAAACCAAGCCACAAATACCATAAGCCCTAAAAACGCAATTAGCATTGCAAGCACGTCGCTGTTTATGAACCCGTAAATAGCAAAAGCTAAAGGGGCTATTAAAACACAAGCATAAAAATAGACTTGCTTTAACGTAGACTGTTGCAGCGACAGCTCCTTTATATAATTCAGCTCTTCTTCAGTGAAACTATCGCTTTTCATAAGATATACCTACCGCCGTGCTCACTGGGCGTGCTTAATAGCAAGAGCCCCATATAGAGGTCCGTTCTCACTCGCAGGCAGGCATCAGCTGTTTTGTTATGCACTTTCTCAATTTTCAAGTATCGATTCTAACAAACTAAAGTTAACAAACTAAAGTTGGACACCCATCGGATGCCACGATATTGAACGCCAAAGTCAGGCAAAGCGATTACTTAGACGCTTATATTTAGCCTATAGCCGGCCACATTTGTTATGTTAGGTCTACTATCTAAACATGGAAATGCCCCTAGGTCCGAGAAAATAATGAAAAACCTCAAACTTTTGCTACTAAGTGCGTTGTTAACTATGTCAGTAACTATTGGTTCGCTTAGTTCGAACGCGGTGTTAGCGAGTGAAGACGATAACACCGATACCGAAGTGGAAGATGATACCCCCTCGTGCGATTGGTGGTGCACCATTAAAAATTGGTTTTAGCTGGGCAGCACGAGCTAGTTATTAACCATTCGAATCAAACCAAGGTCGCTGGAAGGAAACGAAAAACAATTTCCGTTCTACTCGCCACAAATATCCTTGTCATTCTGAGCGCAGCGAAGAATCGCTGTTGGAGTTCAATCCAGCTGACGTTGATAACAACCGTGCACGCTCGCAATCGCGTCCTTATTGTTCTGAACCCGAATCAAGGAGATTTTTTTCCAAGATATAAGGCGTCTCGAATCAGTAATTATCTGAACCCTGGACGCCCTAGTTGCCTTATTTTTTCGGCGTACTCAACAATTAAGTTGCTTTGTCTTCGGCTTCTAACTTAAGCACACAAACTGCCAATAATAGGGTCGCGAGCACACCAGTCGCGCCAGACGGTACGGCGTCAATACGACCAAACATCATGGCGATCGTATTGGCCACGATCGCGACAAGACCAACCAAAGCGGTTAGCTTGCCCAGGAAGTTTGCGCCCTGCTTGGCAACCACCAGGCCAAATACAACAGCCGATAAACCCAGCAACACTTTAGCGGCGTTATAAATAAAGAACGAATAAGCAACTACGGCACTTGCAGCGGGAGCAAATGCTTCTGCACTCTTGGCTGCCTCGAAAAATGGACCAAATTGAGTCAAACCAACACCGACTTGCACAACGTTCAATACCGCACTGGCAAACACCGCGGCAAAGCCCAGTGCGTAGTTTTTTATTTGCACCAACATAGAGCCCGCAAAGGCCGCTAGCAATACAAAAATCAGAGCCTCCAAGCCCCAGAGCCACCGACGTGGGACGTCATTCGCAACCACATGCAAGGCCGTGTACACAGCCTGCGTGGTCACAACCAAAAACAGCAGGAGAGCTATGATACGAAGGTTTTGTTTTAGTGAAATTTCCATCATCAGGCCTCGTTTTATGTTTCTTAGAATTTATTAATTAACGATATCGTACTTGCGAAACATCTAAATGGACCGTGCTTGTTAAGTTTGCATTACAATCTTTTCTGCCAAATTTTGCACTCTGATGGCTGTGTGTCCCAACCATTGGTCCAATCCAGAACTAACTTAAAGTTATGCGGAATTCAAAACCGGCATCCGTCGTGCATTGCTTAAGCCCTGATACCTAAACACACAGCAATTGCTGCCAGCGCACCTTTTTCTTCTTTACTAATCTTACTTCCAAAGCCAAAAAATCCACCGGAAGCTTCAGCAATTTTCTTACCCAGAAGCAGCAAAGAAATTTTGAAATGATTTGCTTGATCATCAGGTAGACTGCTATCTGCTATAAATTTTAATTGAGCTAGTTCCGAAATATAGTCTATTTCTTTAGTGGCCATATCTGAAATTACGCTCGGTATCTGGTTAATTACATTCGTAATTATTCTATTCAAAAGTGGGTTGTTCAAAATCTCTGGATTCGAAAGCACTTCCATAAATTCTCTCACTTCTTTTTTATCGATACTGCCATCAGCTGCTGCAACTAAAAAGAATATCAAAAAAGGAGCTTGTTTTAGCTTTTCGAAATCTTCATTGGAAAATTCTGTATTTTCTTCACCGTAATGCCCAGTACTAACTCCTGCTTGGTCTACATATTTTTCGTTCCATATTTTTCCTCCCTCAGGATGAGACTCTAATCCATCAAAAAATGCATCGGCTAGCAAATTAAATTCATCTTGAGAAAAGCCTGTGGCTTCAGAAATCTTTAATCTGTGGACTGCAAAGCCTTTCTCGTGATTGGCATTTCTGTAGGGTATTAAAAACTGAATTTTCTTTGCGCTATCATCGCTAAACCTTATATCTACAATTAGCGAATCAGTCTTTCCAGTCTCTAAAGTTACCAATCCATCCTTAATAAAAGCGGCACCTTTGTACTCTGGAGTGAAATTGTTTAGCAGGTGTTCACCCGCAGCCAATGCCTCAACAGAGCCCATTACCATTCTTCTCATACTCTGTTGATCTTCAGCGTCTAATAATCCAACTATCGGTATTAACGTTTCCCCGTCAGATACGCTCAAGATAGCGTGCGCTGCAAAATTACCAGCCATCTTAACTACGTTTTCCATTTACTTCTCCTTTGTTTAAATCATTCGCTTTCCAAATTCGCGTAACACCGCTTTGCGGAAATCGAGGAGCGCCTGTGACTTTGTGTGTCTAAATAGAAATCATGTATTCGGCACTAAACGCATAAAACGTAGCTAGGCTATTAGCGTCCGGTGACCGTAGGAAGAAAATTTCATGGTCTTGTCACACCCTTGCACGAACTTTCTTAACCGCATCATTCTCCAGGATACTACTGCATGCCACTTCGACATATTTATCTCGATTTTCATCGTGTATATCTGGACTATAAGATTCAATCAGTTCGCACATTTGATTAACTCCTTCAATGCCTGTCTCAGTGATCACGCCACCATATTCATCAGTGTTGTTATTTACTGCGTATTCTAAACTCCCCAGAAAATAATCGATAGTGACTTCCGCAAAGCTTCTTTCATGGCCATTCCATTGCAGATTCTGAACTTGACTGAGTTTCTCAAGATGGGTTGAATCAGAACGATTAAGGTACTTTCTGACTTCTCCTGTATAACGAATTATAAAATCTCGAGGATAAAAAACCGAAAATTTGGGTGTATTTGCGTGTCCCATAGGGGATTTTTTTGCCACATATTCCTTGCAATACAAAGCATCAGCGATAAGTTTTACCCGATAAAACTCTTCAGGAACGGCTCTGTATGTTCGAGATGCGTAGGATAGGAGTTGTTCATGCAAATTTCTTCTCAGCGAAACATGCTCGTTCATATAGAGCTCTCGTATTTCTTCCACAGATGAAAACGGCGTGTATGCCATACGCCGGTAGACATATATTACTGAGTCGTTCTTTCTGGGTTTCGCTCTTAGAAAGAAGCGGCCGGCTTCTTCCCAATAGGATTTGACAAAATCATTACGCTCCCCTTTCTCTCTTTCAATAATTCGCTGCCAAACTTCCTTTCTACAATGCACCCACTCTTTATCATTCAACTTCCACAAGGGAATGGAGGAAGAGAACTTTTCAACATATTTATCGTAAGCTTCATTTTGGTATTTTTTCTGAAGCGCCTTTGGGTCTCCAGTGAATATCTCGTTTAATTCATCGACAACGTTCTTATCGTATTTTTTCTTTAGCTTATCTGTTTCGCCATTAAGTAGATCAACAAGATCATTTGCGACCTCCTCTAACGTCTTTGACATATGTCCTCCGTAACTTTAAGGGACAGCGCATCCCAAAAAAAGCGTTTATGTTTTGCCTTACTATTTACTTTTGACCTCAACCTAATACCTTTTCCTCTAAAACAACGTACTCGCTAAAAGATGAATCTGTTGCGGTTACAAATGCAGCAGCACAGATAAAAATGCAACCCAAATATAATTTTGACCAAGCCACTTTTCTGAAAGCGCTTAGAATAATTAAGCCAATTTGGAAAGACGCTATGATTGCCCAAATTGGCCAGTAGCCTAAACCTAGGATGTCTTGTGGCGCAGATATGCTTAATTCGTGCATTGTTAGCACGGACGTCTCTTGGCTCAAAGACATTCCCCAAATAACCAACAGAACGCTTAAACCTAGTGATGAGACCATTAAAGTTAGATTGCTTATAAATACTCTCAAACTATCTTGCGCATGGTGCGCCCAACCTAGGAGAGTGAAAACGTGAACGTCCCGCAGAGCTGAAGGCGAAGCCAATTTGGTTTGTTAGAGTGCTAAGCACACTCATCGAGAATCGGGCTGACTTTACTTTCATTGGGTGATGGGAAAGGCTCCTTAAAAGTAAATGCATTTTCAGTCGGACCCTCTTTTGAAAGCAATTCAAGTCTCTCTTTTGCTTCTTCCAAGGTAGGGATATGACCCGCTTGAACCCACCAAAGAACTAGGTAGAAATCAATCTTATCAAACCAAGAACTCCTTCGACGCATTATTTCTCTGTGCTCTTTGTTCCTGTAAACGAAAGCACCAAGCGCGTTAAGGTCAGTCCATAACGACATATTGGAAGCGATATTCGGATCGTCGAAAGCCTGAACGTCCATCGCGTCATTACCTTCGCCAGTAAAGCGCCAAACAAAGCCTTCTTGAGTTTCAGCGAGAGCGTTAACTCTATCCAAATTGTCAATAAAATCCTTATTATCTGGATGTTCTTGAGGTAGACGAAAACGAGCAATATTCAATTGTGCTAAATGGTATTTCATTAGTAACCTCTTTGGTGTAAATCTAGCGCCGCAAAAACGGGCACTGCATGGTGGTTGGTTTTTCAGGGCATGAACGATGTTGGCGCAATTTATTAGGCATTTTTACTACCATAACCCTCGGGATGCTGAATGCCTGAATCACCAATTATCTGCCAAGATGCTTTTGATGCGACATACAAATTGTGCGCTACTTTTAAATTTTCGTGACCAGACGTAAGCGTGCCGACCGGAATATACATTTGATGTTCATCATTTTTCCCCGGCAGTGAAGAACCGCATACCTTACAAAAGTTTGCGTGCCAGTCATGCTCAGGCTTAGACCAATACGTTATTGAGTCTTGGCCTTTAAGCCAACGAAAATCTGTGTTTTTAACAATAACAACGGCAATACCACCACTGCCAGTTAAAGAACGGCAGATAGAGCAATGGCAAACAAAAACGTCTGATACATCCGTATCAGCATTGTACTCAACAGAACCGCAGTTACATTTTCCAGTTAGCAAAATTACTCCTCGCCTAGTCGCGTAATGGGTAGTTATGGGACAGTCGGGCATCACCAAGCATAGATCACTACCACTACCGCATTGGTGAGCATCAAAGAGAAATCCGTTATGAAGATAAACCGCATTAAGCCTTTTATCTGCCATACTCCTTTGCCTTTTCTATTCTCTAATGCAATTGGAAGGTTGGCCACAAATTGCGATCCATGCGCTATAGCGATTACAGCAAAGAGAATAATTCGTTGTTCTAGTTCCGGAAATAGAGAGACATTGAACAATAAAATTACGCTTAGAACGCAGAAAGCGAAATTGAACCCGCCCAAAAATGGCCCCGTCGCAGCCAAGGTTTCGAAAACTGGCGTTTCTCGATACTCCTTCGGCACAATGATCTTCGCAAAGATCATTCTGCGAAAGGCAAATAGATGAAAGCCCAAACCAAACCAAACTGCATTAACTACAAGAACTAATTCAATCATTCCAACTCACTTTTTTTGCACGTTGATCAGCCGAAATAGAAGGCCGAACAAAGTGGCATAACAACGGTTGCGTCCATTCTAATTGACAACTTCTTATGTATTTTAGGTTACGGAATCTTCGTATAACCACACCATACGATCCAAGAACCACATTTTCGCCAAATACACGAAGGTTGTACCATGAATTGTAAGATAAATATCTAATTTCCAGACACCATAAACAAGTATTACTCCTCCGATAGTTTGCAGTACATTTAATATCACTATCATGTTCTGGTGGCCTTGGGGTATCGGTACCTCATTCCTTTTCATAAACAGACGCTCACCCAGTACTGCCTTAGCACCCCAGCTCTTATAGTTGGTCGGCTTTCCAAACAAAGTCGGGTTTATCCAAATCCAAAATATCAGAATAGATATTGGAATGACACAGTACCACCCGATCCACACTCGTGACCAAATGCTGAGAACCATAAAGGGAAGCGTTGCAAATCGGGTCCAGATCGACCAGGGATTTGCATGGCGGAGCCAACTTTCATCATCTGGCAAGAACACTTTAGAAATTAATTTATCTAACTTCATACTCTACCTGCCTACCTATTTGTATAACACCGCAAATGCGGGCGCCGTTTACTTCGTCCCAGCGAGCACCGCGCGTAAAGGTGGCTTGCCCTGTTACCGGTTTCTATACTCATCTCGAACTTTTTCAACCTCTAAGGAACAACGATTCATTAGACACACGGCGATAGCCATGCCGATTGCTTCTGTTTCTTCCTTCAAAATTTTCTTTGCTTCTTCTACTTCGTTTCGATTTAAATGTTCCAAGACACTAACTTTGGAGTAGTAATCTCGAGCATGCAAGCCGTATTCACGATCATAGCTATCGATGTTCGATTTACCCCATAGCCCAAAACCCGTAAATACTAATACAAGTGAAAGTAGGAATAACCACAAGGGTACTTTACGATTCATCACGATACCTATAATGTCAAAAGCAAAGGCGAACAGAACGTAATTTTAAAGAGTCCATGTGCGGGTCTTTTTGCGGTCTCCTCGTGCCTTTGCATGTTAGCCCTACTAGGCACACTCACTAGACAAAACCTCAACGACGTTACCAGTTTTTGGCTCGACTATTAATACCGTGAAGGTATCGAAATAATCCTCGGGGTTGGCAACACCATCCGCTATTAGACCTTCGTAGTTTTCTACGCCCTGATAGGAATAGTTGGCGAAAACCTTTGCTGGGCTTTCAGGGTGTGGAGATAGATTGCTATTCTCAGACTCGCAAGAGTGATCCTCAATTTGGCCATTCCAACCATGGATTTGGGGATCAAATATTGTGGCGGCGTATCCGCAGTTAGGACAACTGACTTTAACTGGTGGGAAAAGTTCCGTTTTCTCCCTTTTTTTGAAAAAGCCACTTACTCGAACTTGCTGGTTAGTGTTCAACTCAAGTTCTTGATTGCCACACTTGCAAGACAACTGCTTGGTCGTGAACAACAGTCCCGTATTCCAACTTCTTGGTAGCTTGATATCGGAAACGGATACCTTAAATCCAGTGAGGCAATCAGGCGTTTTTTCAAGTAAACTTTTTATTATCTGTTCCATATTTTCACCAGTGAGGTTACGCCGATAACCGGAGCGCTCCGAGGAAGCGACAGCGTTCAGCCTACGATGCCACATCCCACCTGAAAAGGCCTTTGATATCGATGTTGGCTCCTAAACGCTCATAAATCTTTATTGCGCCATGGTTAAATACCCTAGCTGGACACCCATCAAGGTGGTTGACTCATCAAGGTGGTTGACTCTAAGTGGCTAGAAATTAGCGCAATTTGGCCAGATTATCTTTGCTAATGAAGAAACCCTAGTGAGAATGTTTTTTCGAATCAATGAAATAACTATATAGGACTAGGGAAATGCTCTATCACCTAAGATAATGCCACTTTACCCTACCCTGGAGTACTACTCACCGTTTTTAGAATAACCGGTTTGCCGCGATGGCAAACCGATTACCTAAAGCAAGGTTTAATTTGGTGGTATAAAATCTTGATGTACCTCAGGAACGCCACCCCCCTTGCACCCATGAGGCTCATTGATTTTGCTATGTATCGAGGCGTCGGTTCCACGTATGCCTTCGTCACCACAGGCATTGGCTAGCCCCTTGTTATGTATCGGTGCTGTAGAGCCAATAAACGCTTGGCAAACGTCGTGCACAACCAGAGCAAAGTAGCGTCTTCTTGAATCAGTCAAGCCGCGCGCATTTTTGCCGCATTGTTCTCCACATAAACCTATGCAAGAAGAAGCATATTTATTTTTTCTGCCGATACTGGGGTACCATGGATCGTTGAAATTATCCACAACGGCGCAATAACATTTTTGACCTTTAAAAATGTTTCCAGTATCAAATTGGGCCATTATAGGTATTTGATCTGATGGTCGTTTTCCATCAGCCGTGGAAATAAAATGTGTTGTGCCCATGTACGAATTACGTTTGACGAAATGTGTTCCAGGGTAAGATTTACGCTTGCAACTGCAGGGAAAGACCTCGCCATTTTTCAGTGCTCGCTTCTCGCCTAATAAAATTAAATCTGGAAAGCCATCGTTATTAAGGTCCTCAATACGTTTGTCAACGGAGTCATCAAAATGAGAAGATATGCTGGCCTGCTTTTCCGCGAGATCAAAGCCGCCCGCTCGAATGCCTGGTATCAATGTTGCTGTTCGTCCCTCTAGGCCAAAGAAATCAAGATAGCCATCTCGATTAAAATCCATAATTCGAGTTGAAGTGGCGGCAAAGGTAGGGTCCACTATTTCTACTTTAGAACTAAAATCAAACACCCCGTCAGATGTGCCGGGTATGAAATCAGCACGAGAAACACTACCTGAAGTAACTAGGCCAATAAAATCAGCATGGGAATCATTATTAATATCGGCAATTTGCACAGCGTCGTATGGGAAGGCACCGACCGGTATTGCCTTTACGACGCTATTACTTGGAAACCCCTCAGCCGTACCAAGCGTGACGTAGATCGTCGTTTCACCTGAGTCAGCCACTGGTTCATATTTTATGGTAACAAGATCTTGATAGGTGTCACCGTTGACGTCTGCGAACTCT
Source organism: Arenicella chitinivorans (assembly GCF_014651515.1). NCBI lineage: Bacteria > Pseudomonadati > Pseudomonadota > Gammaproteobacteria > Arenicellales > Arenicellaceae > Arenicella > Arenicella chitinivorans. Next base: position 12,291 of record NZ_BMXA01000002.1, on the reverse strand, counting down.
TTAAAGTCAGATTGCAAGTGATCGCCGCTAAGGATGGGAGGGGCATTATTAAAACGGCCGTTCGAGTTTGCTAAGGCTACCACCGCGGTGCCATCTTCGACCCCTACAAAGTCCAGTAAGCCATCGTTGTTTATATCGATAAACCGCTGAAAGCTGAAATCAAAATGGCTGCCCGTTGAATATTCGCCTTTAGAAGCATCTAAGTAGCCTGTATTTGTTCCTTGTATCACTACCGCCGTCGATGCATAAGTGGAAATGTAGTCAATATAACCGTTATTATTGAAATCGACTAGGGTCTTATGCTTCGAGTCTAACAAAGGGATGTTACGTGATATCGCCTGCTTATTCTGGTTGAAAATGGCAAATCTAATTTTTTTAAAGCCTTTTCTTCTTTGCGTCCAATCACCCTGCGTAACGATAACAGTGCCTTCGGTTTTTGAAAAAGAAATCAAATCAGCTCTATTATCATTCGTGATATCACGAACCTCGTGCTCATACAATGAGCCATCTTCAAAAGCAGGGAAATTGTCTGTCCAGCGTCTGCGGCCGTCCGCAGCTGTGTTGCTTGTGCCGCGCATAATATGCACCTTAGCACCATCAATTCCAATATAGTCCTTATAGCCGTCAGCATCGACATCGGCGAAGAATTTTTCAGGAAAGAAAAAGTCATCATGAGTTTGCTCAACTCGACTGTCGCTCGGCAAACCACTTAAGTTAGCAATCCCAGGAAACGTGGTTTTCTGGTTAGGGCGTAGCTCTGCGCTTGAAGTATTAAGCGTATTAAGAGCAACAAAACCGACAGCCATGGCCATAAATTTTGATCTAAATTTCATTTTTAACCTCATTACATTGAATGTAAATTTCGTAATTACCGTGGCTAAGTTACTCACTCAATTCAGTGCTGTCAGTAGCAAACTGGCGCCTTGAAAGGTTTAGGGTTAACTTTGACAGGTTTGAGGCAAGCGACATCACAAGGCTTCTTTACTATATTTATTCTTGTTACGTTGCGAGCTGGTACAGGTGAATCAGAACACAATCGATATCCACTGCCTGAATTGCCACTACCAAGGCTATTATGAAGAACGGATGGCTCAACGCATGGGTATTCCTACGGTGTTTCTAGTTGATGTGAATCGACGAGACTATGAATTAATCCTATTTGCGCTGGGGGCAAATTCTATCGGCATATTAAATGTTTTTTCATAAAGACTCGCGAAATAAGCTGGTTTACTGAAACCCACGGATCGAGTGAGCTCAGCAATGCTTCGAACACTCCCTTCCGAGAGCTTTTGTCGAGCGAGTTCTAGCCGGCAATGTCTAATAAACGCAGCCGGTGTGAATTGAGCTTCTTCCGCTACCCTTCTGCGCAACGTCGCTTCGCTAACATGCAAGGCCTTGGCCAGTTCTTCAACGCCAAAACTCGGCTCTGTAAGCCGTTGATTAACAACTTTTCTTACTTTTTCAATAAACGATAGCGATTTATTTTTGACCTTACCCTCTGAGCCGCCGTCATGTGTGGAGTCTTGTTGCCGATAAAAAGCGGCAAACTGCGCTTGCTTGTTGAGTAGGTTACGAATGCGAATCTTGAGCTCATCGCCGTTAAAGGGTTTGACTAAATAGTCATCTACCGCTGCCATCAAGCCATTCATTCGGTCTTGCATACCTGCGCGCGCAGTTAGCATAATCACCGGCACCTGTGAGAAAACCGGCTGTTTTTTAATAGACGTGACAAATTCTAGGCCATCTCGATTAGGCATCATTAAGTCGGTGATAATCAAGTCAGGTAGCTGCTTATGCAGAACCTCTTCGGCCAAAACGCCATCGTTTGCCGTTAAAACTTCATACTCATTTTCCAGGAAGCGCTGAATATAGCTACGCATCTCTTTATTATCGTCTACGACGAGTATGGTTTTTCGCCTTCGGGTACTCGGTGTTACCTGATTGTCGTCTATCCTAGAATGCTCGGCTGACTGAGTAATTATCGCGAGAGCATCCCAATTTGACTCGCTCTCAAAAGCAATATCATTGTCATTTAAATGCGCCCTACCAAGTGGTAAATTGATTTTAAAAGAAGCGCCTTTTCGTACTCCATCATCACCTGAAATGTTGGTTACTGAGACCTCCCCGGCATGCAATTCAATAAGTTCTTTTACCAGTGCAAGGCCAATTCCGGTACCAACGCCTGATTTAGCGAGCTCAGAGGAATCGGATTGAAAATACCGGTCAAACACAAACGGAATTTCATCGCTAGGAATACCGCCACCCGTATCAGACACTGTAATTTCGACGTATTCATCGCCACTGAACTCGTTTTCATCTTTATGAGCTGGTGCTGTAGATCGAATATCAACGATGATTTCGCCATTCTCATGCGTGAACTTGATTGCGTTACTTAATAAATTGCTGATGATGATTCGGAGTTTCTCAAGATCAACATAAGCGTGAACTTCAGCGAGATTGGTCACCAGCTCCAACTTGATCTTTTTTTGCTCTGCTAAGTTCGTAAACTGAGCCAATAGTTCTTTGACTGCGCCAACTATATTCGTTCGAGACGCTTTTAAACCCAATAATTTCTCGTCTATTTCGCTTAGTAAAAGAATTTGATCGATAAGATTTTTTAGAGAGTTAGAGTTCTTAAGAACGCCCTGAATCGTCGATTTTTCTTGAAAAGTATTCTGTGCCAACAGCATCTTTAAAGGCCCCTCGATAAGTGTGAGAGGCGTACGAAATTCATGACTGATATTGGCAAAAAACCTTGACTTAGACTCGTCCATCTTGAGCAATTTGTTTGCCTTTTGCTCCAAGTCAGAATTTATTTTTTTAATGTGAGCTGTTTTTTGCTCAAGTTCGGCTTCGAGTTGAATGTTGTAATTGGTCTTTAACGTATTCGATATATTCAGCTGCTCTACGGCGGCTTGTTGTGCCGCTTGCTTTTCACGATAGGCGATCAGGATTGTGAAAATAGAGATGAAAATCATCGCGATCACTGCGCCAGTAACGATAGGAAATGGAACATAATATTGGCTTGTTATACCAAAACTAAAAGCAACTTGATCCAACAGACTCAAACTTAATGGTGTAAAACTGATGAGGATATACTTAGGAACCGATTGGCCATCTTTGATTAATGTATAGGCAGGAACATAAAACGCAAAATAAAAGGAGAATACCAAAGCCACTGAATCTAAAACCATGGTAAAAACCTCCTCACCGTATGTGAAAGACAGGAAAAACAGAGGTATAGAAACAATGGTAATGACGTTGCCCACCAAATTAAGACGCGGGTAGTTTTTTAAATCTTGAAATTGCTTGAAGAAGAACGTAGCTAAAATGATTGCCAAGGGGTAGAAGACGAAGGTTCCAAGTTCACTGAAACGCAGATGGTCAGCGCTAAAATACTTTACAAGGCGACCGTCGAGCGATAGCCAGACCATAAACACGCAACTGCTCCACAGAACATAGAGCAACGACGTAAACTGACGCGCAATGATAAATACGAGTAAATTGAGCACCATTAACGTCAAAAAAACACCAACAAAAATACTCGAGAGGTGATCCTGAACGCTTTTACTCAGGTCATAACTTACTCGGTCCCAAAGTCGAGTAGATAATATTGGTTCTCTTAAAAAGTTTTTTTGCTCGTTAAATCGTTGTTGTAATAAATTTTCTGAAGACTTAACTCTGAAGAGGAACTGTTGCGTTTCTCCGGCTCCCAAATTTATCGAAAAGCCGAATTCTGGATTCGGCATATCTCGAGTGCTCAAAAGTTTGTTATTGCTTGTTTGAAAAGAAGACGAATTTTTCTTCGACGGATAAAAATAGACGTCCTGTAACGTTGGAGGGCCCAGCTCGAAGACTAAGTTATGAGTATCGTCTGATGAGTTTTTTAAACAAAATAAAAACCAGTGCTCTGACCTATCTTCTTTATCGACTGTCTCCTCTTTCTTGCTCGATATGCTATTGACTGCCACAAAATCAAAATCATCTAGTACGTTGACACCGTTTTGTGAATCATCAGCGTCAATTTTATTCGCGCCCACGTGGTATCCAAGATTCGAGAAGAGCGATACTCCTTTCATAGTCGACTCGGTCTCGACACACGCGATATCGGTAGAGCCCCTTGAACCCTTTCCAGTTGACGCACTTGCGCCCGGATAAAGTTGACTGCAACACATCAAGTATGCGCAAATCAGTAATATGCTATGTCTAGACACAATCACTTCCATCAACTGGCCTCTAATGGGAAATCACGCAAATTGCAGGTGTCATTGTATGCGCGTTATTTGAGTGCTTGCAAAATATAAGGAACAAAAAAATGCATCAAAAAAATGGACACCCACTGGCGACTTCCCATTACTAGGATTTGTGTTGGCGTTAGTTGCCGAACCAGAGTCGACAAAAAGTCAGTTACCGTGATCTTTGAATCAAAAGATGCACCAAAAGATGGACACCCACTGGCAACTTCCCATTACTAGAATTTGTGTTGGCGTTAGTTACCGAACCAGAGTCGACGAAAAGTCAGGTACCGTGATCTTTGAATAGCGTCTAAACCCGATTTCTCATGCCACCCTGCTAAATATGCCTCGCTGAAAAATAGGTATTCACACTGAGTGAAATTAGATTTTTAATTGTTATGCTGGAGGCATGTTTGATTAAGACGGAACCTGCTTATGCTGTTTCTCAAGATGAGATTACCTTGTCTTGCTATGTTGACACTGTTGTGTTTTGCAAGCACTGTGAACGCCAAGAACAACGTTGTCGTGATCCCTCTGTTCGATGACAGTACACCCGCTGTGTATGCGCCAATAAAATCTGATGAAGCCCCTAGGTCTGACTACTATATTCATTCAGAAACGGCCGTTGATCTGATAACAGGTCTAGAATGGCAACGGCATGAGCAGTCGCTATTTGATCGTACTTGGTCGGACGCGAATCAATATTGCCGCCAGTTAAACCTACGAGACCATAACGATTGGCGTTTACCGTCGATTAAAGAGTTAATCGGCATCACTGACTACACCAGGTTCGCTCCTGCCCTAAGTGTACAAGCTTTTCCGTCCCCAAATTCCAGCCGGGATTATTGGTCGAACACCATCGACCCTGTTAATAGTTCTTTAGCTCGGACGATCGATGTTTGGAACGGTCAAGTACGTAACGCAATGAGAACCCACAGTAGATTCGTTCGATGTGTACGCGCCGGAAACTCAAGTGGATCAACTTTCATCGATCACAATGACGGCACCATTGAAGATCTCTCATTTGGTTTGATGTGGGAGAAAGCCACCTTTGGCTCAGGACCCGGCAATTTAATTGCTGCCACCAATTATTGCAATGAGCTAGACCTGGGAGGGTTTCGCGATTGGCGAGTACCGGCGTTGAAGGAGCTAGTTAGCTTGGTAGAGGTTCGAGCACATACAGAATTTGAGATAAACGCCATCTTTGAATACCATAACGATTATAGAGATAGAGAACAACTGCTGACGACAACCACCAATGTTACCAACACGCCTGAGGTTTGGGCAGTACGATTCAATCAGATTAGTCCAAATGATTCGAATGGAAGTACCGTTTACTCTGTACCTAAAACTGGTTATTTCAATAGCGGAGTGAAGTGCGTCCGTAACACGAAATTATGATTACGCGCACGCAGTCTCCCTGCGCTGAAAACCAGTCAATTCACAGATAAAAATCGACTCAGACGCCACCTAAACGCTACTGAATCAATCGTGGTTAAGATTCTTTTTTGCCGACTGTATAACGAGTTTTTACCAATTAAGCCAATCATTCGATGACAACATGCATACTCGATGACCAACTTTTGTAACAACTTTTGGACACCCATCCTAATTATTAATTTCCTTAGGCTGTGAGTGTCCTGTTCTTCCTCTATTTTTCCTTCTCGAAATAGATTCACCTTTCCCTGCACTAGCTCAATGATTTGTGCCTGAAGGGAATATATGTAAAAAGTTATGGTGGCACATTTTTTGAGAAAACTCCCTCCAAATTCTCAGCATGGTTGGACAGGCGAAAAGTAAGACCCTGACCATGGAGGCACCTCAAGTCTCGATAGGAGGCTTAGAGACGCCTTCGCACATGTTAAGGGGTTAGCGACTCCGCTTGCTCATAGTCGCCAATTGGTACTTCATAACAGTTGACCTTATTGGTCCATGCGCTGTAGAAAGAAACCAAAGAAGTGCTGGGCACCAGAACGACAGGTAAAGCGTTGAGTAACGTGAACTCAGTGGTAACGGTCGTCCATGCTCTTTTTCCGCATATGGATTCAATGTTGAGTGGCTTGCTAATCTCAACCATGCCGTTAAGGGTGGAATGGTGCCAGCGATTGACGCTTTTACTTTCTACCGATTGCTCGTGTTGAACAAACTCAATTGTGCTGCACCCTGACAGTACGCACAATGCGAATGCGACAAATACTGCTGTTGACTTGCGGTGGTTAGAAGCAATAAACGGTCGCATTTTCATTGCCCCTCCTTGCACCATACTTTCGCTGTTCTAGGGGTATAAATACCGAGCGTCAGCAACGAAAGGAACCAATCAGAAGACGTGGTAACTGTCTGCATCTGCGTGACGTCACTGCCTTCGCACGCTTCATTGACATCGACTTTATGTTTGCCAATCGGCCCGCCGAAGTAAAACGGCTTACTGTCGAGGTAGTCGGGAGGTGAATTGTCTTTATCTCCCCCATTAGGTCGAATAGTCACTGTGGAGCACGCGGTGATAAACGTCGTCAACAGCACGCTCAGGGTTATTTTTCTAAGGAGAGTATTCTCTTTATTACACATATCTTTATCTCTACTCATCAAAAGGTTGGCATAGTTATTTGAAATAGGGCGCCACCCATGTTGGATTCTTTTACGCTAAGCGAGCCCCGATAACTATTAACAATATCAGCCACGATCGACAGTCCAAACCCCTGCCCCTCGCCACTGGAGTCCAACTGGACCCCACGTTCTAAAATCGCCGAACGATTCGCTTCAGGAACCCCACTGCCATCATCTTCAACAATAAAGTCCAATACTGACTGGCCGCTTTGGATGGTCGTTTTAAACGCCGTCAGACGCACCCTGTGCTCGCTGTGTTTAAACGCATTGTCTAAAAGGTTGCCAATCATTTCCAAAAGATCGTTTTCGTCACCGTAGAAAGACAGCCCTGTCTCTATTTCCAATTCCGCTAGAATGGTCTTTTGTGCATACACTTTTTTCAACGCCGAAATGATTTCGGTGGCGCTATTCGCCACCGCTATTTTCGAGACCACAGTAGGAGCACCACTGGGTATAGCGCGCTGAAGTTGATACTCAACAAGCTTCGTCATTCTAGCCACTTGTTTGGTGAGAATTTCGAGCAATTTTACTCGCGAGATAGGCTGCCCGTCATCGTCGATATCAGACCCCAGTCCCTTGAGTACTGAGAGCGGTGTCTTTAAACCATGAGACAAATCTGCCATACGCTCTCGGTAACGTTCGCGTTGATGTCGCTCATTTTCGATAAGTTGATTCAGATTCATGGTCAGTGGTATTAATTCCCTAGGATAGTTGCCTGCTAGCGAGCGAGCCTGACCCGTGCTCATACTCTCTACGTCCGCCGCCATTTTTCTGACAGGGCCAAGGCCGACGCGCAGAATAAGAGTCTGAAGCAACAGAAATATCAGACCGAAAGCGAGCAAACCTGCTGCGATGATGGTTCGATACTTTGACAGCTCGTCTTCATAATATCTGAAGTCTTCCATCACAGTGAAAATGTACTTGGTTTTAACACCGTCACGATTTGACCAAGTGGTGTTGTAACTAGACACATAATACTCTGTGCCATCGCCCCCTCGCGCCCGCCCAAAGTACCATTGACCACCGTCTGGCGCTGGAAACGAAAATTGCTTTTCCATCGCCGACACACTGCGCCAGACCTCATATTGCTGATTGTCGTCGGCCAGCCGTTTAACAAAGGCAAGAAGGTCTCCGCGCGTTTGGTTAAATCGTGGTTCGGTAATTCGAGCTGGCAAACGCATTGCGCCATCGTCGCTATTGCCAGAGGACAACAGTTGATAAGTATGCAACCTGAGTTTCTCTTGAATAACATTCTCGAGACTGATCGAAAATGCGGCGCGCAGCATTAACGCCGTTGTACATAAGAAGACGACCAGTATCAGTGCAGTCAGAACAAACATACGCTTAGTCAGCGAGAGCTTTGCAAACGAGGACGCAGTGTTCGACAACCAACCCAAAGACCGCTTGGTTGTTATTTGTGAATGACGCGGTGTCTTTGTTTGAATCATGTTCATCAAGACCGTCGATTCAATCCGCGAGTTGCCTGAATCGATACCCGCGTCCACGCAAGGTTTCGATGGGTTGTAATGTACCGCTTGGGTCTAGCTTTTTACGTAGCCTTGCGATAATGACTTCGATGACATTGCTTTCCGTTTCTTCATCCACACCATACAGCTGATCGATGAGCGTGAACTTACTGGTGATTTTCTGGGGGTTCATCATAAAGTACTCGAGCACCTTGAACTCGAATGCAGTAAGGTTCACTTCCTCATTGTTGACACAAATTATTTGACTGCTTAAGTCCAGGCATATTGGTCCAATCTGCAGCTTGCTCTTTGTGCGGCCGGTTGATCGGCGCAACAACGCACTGACGCGGGCCACTAACTCCTCAAACTGAAAAGGCTTGACTAGATAATCATCCGCACCGGAATTCAGGCCCTCGACTTTGGACTTCCACCCAGTTCGAGCAGTTAGGATAAGTACCGGCAGATCATGGTTGTTTGTGCGAAGTTGTTGGATAAGTTGCATGCCATCCATGCGCGGAAGACCTAGATCGACGATCGCCAATGCTATTTCATATTCTGAGAGGTAAAACAGCGCCTCAACGCCATCTTCGGCCACGCTGACTTGATAGCCCAAATGGCCAAGTTTTCGTTGCAATTGCCCCTGTATTTCTTGATCGTCCTCGACTACCAAAATGCGCATTATGGATTGTCCTCCTCACTCTCACCGCCTAACTCAGATCCAGGCGAATCTCCCTGTTCTGGCGCCGATTGGCTTATTGTTTTTTGAGTTGCTTGGTCGAGCCCTGTTTTGTCACGTGAAACAATATTGCCCGACACGGCATCAACATAGATAATGTGGATCTCACCGATTCTAGAAATGAGTTTCACGCGGTATCTGTTGCTCTTCGTTATCAGCTTGACGTACAACACATCGCCGGCGATGTGCTGTCGGGCAAATTCACCCGCTTGGTCAATTCCAATTAGTGCGACTTCGCCTACAGGGTGAACTCGCTTTGCTTGGTCTGGCTCAACGGTGTTCTGCGGTTGAGCTGACTGACCCCCATCTTGTTGCTCATCCTTCTGCTCGGGCTCGTTAATTTGTCGCTCCATCCAGCTTGTCAAAGGCTTTACCAAACTTTCAACCCAAGTTGTGGTCGGTGCAATTCTCTCCTCTAACCATATTTCATCGCCCTTTTTTGGGCCTTGATCAGCCTTGTTTTGCTTTTCCGCATCTTCGGCATCTGCGGCTCCACTACAGAGCAGCAGAATAATAAGGAAGCGACGTTTCAACGTTTATACCTTTAGAAATAAAGATGTTAATGGGGTTGCTTTAGTAACGGTGACCAGATGCATCGTAACATTGATGCAAGCTCTATATAAACTAGCGTTTCAATTCCAATAACCACAGACAACCCCACTACATCTAGCGCTCACTAAGACTGGGTATCAAGCTGATATGACCATTCTTCAAGACTGTCTTGAGCATTTGTATACATTGCCCGATAAAACCACGCTGGTTTGATCTTGGCTGCCAAAGTCATCATAGAAGATTCCTGATTGTGCTGACCGTTGTGTGAGCAAATAAACCACATTGCCGCCCATGGCGTAGGCTTTATTTTTAAGATCGTGTCTAGCGCCAGTCTCGAGTTCTTCACTGGAGATGAATATATTGTCTTCAGCACCTGTAATGTCACCTAGGAATTGACAGTTTTCGGGGTTGGGTTCCGTATGGGTAAGTCTTACCATTGAGGCCGCGGGTTCCAGCACGGTTGAGGCACATGCGCTTAAAGTTAGTAAGATAAAGAGGGTAGTTAAATTCTTCATTATGAACTCCGAGGGTAAATCTATCGCGTTGATTTGATTAGAAGTTATAGTTAATGCCAATTGACGCTTGGTACACCACGTCCTCATCGAGTATGGGGCTGTCTTTGAACTCAGAACCGAGCTTGCTGACGCCAGTTTCAACGTTGATATCCCAATTTTCAGTGAACTCATAACGAGCGCGAATTCCAGCAAACGCAACAAAGGTATCGTCTGCACTAAACTCGGGCCGAGTAGTCGTTGCTTCGCTCTCACTGACGCCGACGTAATGATTCACGTAGTCTGCACTCAACCACTGCGCACCAAGCTCGGGATTGATGTTCCAGTCACCAGCCTTTAGGTCAAACGTATACTTAATTAGCGCCGATCGTCCATCGTGCTCGTTACCGGCGTCTGTGAGTACATTAAAACTCAGGCGGCCTAGATCAGTATCATGATTCACATAAATACCGCCAAGAATTGTGCCATCACGTTCATTTAGACCGGCTAGCTTCTCATTCTTCTTATAGTCGTCGCTATCGAGCAAGAAACCGGCGTCCAGCGCAAATTTCAATCCCGCGCTAAAGCCATTGCTTCTCGTGATGTGTACATTCAAGCTACCGTCTTGATAAAAAATACGCTCGCCGTTGTACCGCAAATTTGGAGAGATCCAAGCATCGTCGTCTTCACCGCTGTAGGGGTTACTGAACGCACCCAGTGTGGCACCGACAACCCATTTGCTGTTACTGTCACCCGGGCCAATTGCATCGCCTGCGTTGCTTGGAAGAGAAAATGCACTGGCCGCGCTGAACGTCGAGAGAGCCATCAAGGCAGTCGTTTTTGATCTGAATAAAGTAATCATAAGAGTGTTCCGATTTAGGTTGAGTTATTTAACTCTCGCTACTCTAAGCCAGTGCTCTGAATGAAAACTTAACCGTAGATTAACTGAACCTTAACTAGTCGATTTCTTGCTTGAACTAGTTTCTTGTTAGTTTCTTGTTGGACACCCACTTTGAGTTTCTTGTTGTGTAGTTTATTGTTGGATGTAGTTTCTTGTTGGACACCCACTTTGAGTTTCTTGTTGGGAGTTTCTTGTTGGACACCCACTTAACTCTTCTTATCTCTTGAATTCTACCCGGCTCTATGAGACTTTAATAAGCTCAACGGATTGAAACAGGAGACAAGGATGGCGCTTCCTCGCAAACAGTTGGTATCACTCAGTGACACCCTCTTTTATCATTGTGTTTCGCGCTGCGTCCGGCGTGCTTATCTATGCGGGTTCGACCGCGTGACAGCGAAGAGCTATGAACACCGCCGTGACTGGTTAGAGTTGAAGCTTCGTCGCACAGCCGACATCTTCGCTATTAAACTCTGCTCGTACGCGGTGATGAGTAATCACTACCATGTCGTGCTACATGTTCGACCCGATATTGCAGAAGCATGGTCGGAACGCGAAGTGGTCGAGCGATGGAGCAACCTTTTTGTTGGCACACTGTTTTCACAACGCTACTTGGCTGGCGAACCACTGAGTGAACAACAATGGGCGGTGCTCCGGCGAGATATCAAATGCTGGCGCAATCGGCTGATGGATATTTCCTGGTTTATGCGCATTGTGAATGAGTCAATTGCGCGACAAGCCAACAAAGAAGACCGGTGTACAGGTCGGTTCTGGGAAGGCCGTTTTAAGAGCCAGGCGCTCTTGGATGAGCGCGCGTTATTATCGTGTATGGCTTATGTGGACCTAAACCCAATTCGAGCTCGAATGGCAAATTCGCCTGATGAGTCTGACCACACTGCTATCAAATACCGCATCGAAGTGCTGACACACGACATTTCAGCGTGCTCCGGATTAGAACAATTTGTGGGAATAACGAAGCATGCAATCGGTATCCCTTACAGACTCAAAGACTATCTCAATTTAGTCGACTGGACCGGACGCAGTATTCGACATGACAAACATGGCTCTATTCCAGACCAGATCCCTCCCATTCTTCAGCGGCTCGACTTAGATATGGCATCTTGGATAATACTCACCACCGAGTTTGAGGCGCGGTTTCAGAGTTGGGTTGGAAGTGCACATATAAACCGGCGCGTTTGCCGTGGTAACTTAGCCCAAGCAGCAAGCCGTTCTCTAACACCCGTTTAAAGCAAAAGTAATTACTACTTAGCCTTCATCACGCAAGTGAGAAATTCGCTCGCCATGTATC